>DXXM01000030.1 GCA_019416285.1 Bacteroidales bacterium | reverse complement strand
AACGTATAAGTCATGAAGATATTTTACAATAAATAAATTTGATTACTCACTTATATGGGAACTGACTGGCCTGTATTTGTTGTCACTGAATTTGACGACGGGTCGATATTGATTTCAGGCATAGCCATTACTTTGAGCAGGTCGGTAGCGTCCTGTGCCACGCGTTTCTGACGGGATGTCGGAGTATAGACCGAGCGGTCGGAGGCCACGTAGGAACTGCTGGCCTCGACAGTGACGCCCTTGAGGTCGATTGAGTTTGATGCAAGCAGGAGGTCGCCGAGATTGAAGCTGTCGGCAGTGCGGTATCCCACCCGATAGCCTACTCCGCTGAGTTTCACAATCACATTGCGGCGGTCGCAGGGAATTGAAAAACGGCCTTCGGTATCGGTCGTGCCGTAAGTAACGACACTTGAATCTCGCGGAGCAAGAAGCATCACCGAAGCAAAGGGGACGGTCTCGCCATGCTCGTCGACAACGCGGCCGGTGTATTTGTACTTACCCTTCTGAAGCGCTTCAACAAAAATCTGGTTGCCGACAGTCATCACCGACACGGGATTGTAGCTCACAAGCTGACGGACGGCATCGGAGGGGTCGTCGGCGCGGACCACAGTGTTGGTCTTGTAGTTGTCGAGTTCATTGTAAATGAAACTGATATCGAGCTCAGGATGCTCTCTGACAATACGGGTGAGAGCTTGGGAAATCGGTGTGTCCTTGAAAACATATTCGAATGTGCGAGCCTCGGCACACAGCATAAGCGCCGCGGCCACCAAAACAATAACAGTCCTTTTCATTGTCAGTCTACTTTTATTGTTTTACCCTCGAGGGTTATATCAATCTGCTCGAAATTATTGAGCCGGGCCACCACTTCATCAAGCGGTTCCCCCGGATTCCACTTGAAATAGAGGCGGAGTGAGGCCTTGGATGGAGTTATGAGCACCTTTGCACCATGAGCCGAAGCAATGCGCGAGAGAAGAGTCTCAAGAGTCTCGTTCTCAAACACCACAGGAGTGAGGTCTGCCGCAACAGAATCGGCGAGAGTGCTGACAGCGCTATCACCTGCCACAGCAGAGATTACCGCACCCTCACGCTGATACTCTCCGGTCACGGATGCAGTGCTCTCCTTCTCTCCGAAACCGTATTTCATGCCGACACCGATAGCCACGGCGACCAGAGAAGTCAGCGTAACGGCGGCGACTGCGGCCGCACGACTGCGGAAGAAGTAGAGGAATCGGGGCTGCGCTGACCGGCTCTTTCCGGCCTCTTCATCTGCGACCGGCGTTTCCGTGAATTGCAGCCTGCTTTCGAGTCGGCGCCATTCCCGGTCGATTTCTTCAGGCGTGACAAGGTTTGTGGAGTTTGCTGCCGAGGATGTGAGGCTTACAATCTCATATATACTCTTTGTCTCGGGGTCGGACAGGAGTTTTTCAAGCTGTTCCGGAGAATATTTCTCCGGATGCCCGATGATGTCAAGGACTAAATCGTACTTATCCATTTTCTCTTAGGTTTTTGCGTATGGTTTCGATGGCATGACGAAGATGTTTATAGACGGCAACCTCACTTATTCCCAATGCCGAGGCAATCGCCGCGTAGCTCAATCCGCCGGTAAAGCGCATGTCGACCACCAGGCGGCAACGGTCGGTCAGACAGTCATCCATGATACGGTCGACAGTGGCCACTGTCTCCTCGTCGGGCCAGTCGTCGGTATCATATTCGCTCTGTTCGAGGAGGTAGAGCGAGTGGATGCGCTCGCGGGCACCCGCGTTGCGGATGTGGTTGAGACAGCGGTTGCGCACCGACGAGAGAAGGTAGGCGCCTGTGATGCCCGAGCAGTCGTCGCCGCTGTTGATGAGTGAGGCGAACACATCATGGACGATGTCGTGAGCGAGGTCAGAATCGTGGAGCAATATCCTGGCCAGGCGATGAAGCATCTCGTAATGCGTCCGGAAGAGCTTTTCTATGTCATTTTTGTTCGTCATACACCCATAAGACACGCCAATCGGCAAAAACCTAACCCCAAAGGTAAAAATTTTTTACAATATTTTTGATATGATTGGCCTTTAGGGAATTATCATGAGAGAATTATTAGGCACAGTTCCTATGTTTGCAATGGAAATGCAGACTTAGGAACTGTACCTAATAATTTCAGCCTGTAGCAGATAGTTCATACTACAGGCCGAAATTGGATGAACGAATTACTTACCGGTGAGGTAGTTGTATATGGATTGGGCGGCGTGGCGACCGGAGGCGATGCAACGGACCACGAGGGAGGCGCCGGTAGAGACGTCGCCGGCGGCGAACACCTTCGGGTTGCTCGACTGGCCGAGAGAGTTGACCTTGACATTGCCGCGTGCATCCTTTTCGAGCCCGAGCACGTCAATTACGCCCTCAGGCACAGGATTTGTGAAACCCATGGCGAGAAGTACGAGTTCGGCCTTGATGGTCTCCGTCTTACCCGTGTGTATGAGATTCATGCGGCCGGTTTCGGGGTCTTTCTCCCACTCGACCTCTTCCACGACAACCTCCTTGACACGTCCCTCCTCGTCAGGCACGAAACGGCGGGTGTCGAGAAGCCATCGGCGCTCGCAGCCTTCGAGATGGCTGCTCGAAGTCTTGAGAATCATGGGATAATAAGGCCAGGGGGTGGCCGGATTTTCGCCTACCGGCGGTTTTGGCATAATTTCAATCTGAGTGACCGAGCGCGCCCCCTGGCGACGGGCGGTGCCGACGCAGTCGCTGCCGGTGTCACCGCCACCTATGACAAGTACATTCTTATTCTTGGCCGAAATTCTGTCCGCGCGACTCACTTCGGCCCCGGCGTTGACGCGGTTCTGCTGCTGAAGAAGCTCAAGGGCAAAATGCACGCCTTTCAGCTCGCGTCCCTCCACCTTGAGATCGCGGGGCACCTCGGCTCCCATCGCAAGGCAGACGGCATCAAATTCATCGAGCAGACTTTCGATAGCTACGTCATCACCCACCTTCACTCCGCATCTGAACTCAATGCCCTCCTCTCGGAGAAGGTCGAGACGGCGGTCAATCACGCTCTTGTTGAGCTTGAAATCGGGTATGCCGAAGCGGAGAAGTCCGCCGGGTGCCTCGTTTTTCTCAAACACAATGACCGAGTGGCCGCGGCGGTTGAGCTGATTGGCGCAGGCGAGTCCGGCTGGTCCCGAGCCCACGACAGCCACACGGAAGCCGGTGCGCTTCCTGGGAGGACGGGCTTTGACATAGCCCTCGCTGAAAGCGCGCTCCACGATAGCGGCCTCGTTCTCGCGGATGGTTACGGGCTCATGCTGCTTGTTGAGCACACAGCCCTTCTCGCAGAGAGCGGGACAGACGCGGCCCGTGAACTCAGGGAAGTCGTCGGTCTGAGTCAACAGCTCGTAAGCGCCCTTGATGTCATTTTTGTAAAGGCGGTCCTGCCATTCGGGTTGACGGTTGCCGAGCGGACAACTCCAGTGGCAGAACGGAACTCCGCACTCCATGCAGCGCGAAGCCTGCAGGCGGCGGTCCTCGGTGTTGAGAGTCTGCTCTACCTCACCATAGTCGTTGACGCGGTCATGGACGGGACGATAGCCCGCCTCCTTGCGCGGTATATTTAGAAATGCAGTGGGATTTCCCATGATTTTTCGTTGTTTTGTTGAAGTTTTTAAGAGTTGTGTATCAGACACTCGCCATCAGTCTACCTGCATGGAGGCTATACGACGCTCAAGGTTGGCTACTTTTTCGTCATGGAGCACCTTTTTATACTCGATGGGTATAACCTTGATGAACTGGTCGACATACTTGTCCCAGTTGTCGAGCATCGCGGCTGCGAGGGGGCTGTGGGTGTGGCGGAAATGGTTGCCGATGAGCCGGTAGAGCTCACGGTTGTCGGCCATCTCCTCGATGAGCGAGAGCTCGACCATCTCCATGTTGCAGAAGTAGTCGAAATTGCCGTCTGGATTCCAGACGTAGGCTATGCCGCCGCTCATACCGGCCGCGAAGTTTCGTCCTGTGGTACCGAGCACCACGGTGCGGCCGCCGGTCATGTATTCGCAGCAGTGGTCGCCCACGCCTTCGACAATGGCGGTAGCGCCTGAGTTGCGTACACAGAAGCGCTCGCCTACACGACCGTTGATGTAGATTTCGCCGGCAGTGGCACCGTAGAGTATAGTATTGCCCGCGATGATATTGGCTTCGGGAGCGAACACCGACCCGGCCGGGGGCACGATGACAATCTTGCCGCCCGAGAGACCTTTGCCCACATAGTCGTTGGCGTCACCTTCGAGACGGAAAGTGATTCCGTGGGCAAGGAAGGCTCCGAAGCTCTGACCAGCGGCGCCCTTGAAAGTGCAGTTGATAGTGTTGTCGGGAAGTCCGGCATCGCCGAATTTCTTGGCTATCACGCCCGAGAGCATGGCGCCGACAGAACGGTCGGTGTTGGTAATCGGAAATTCGAGCTCGACAGGCATGCCGGATTCGATGGCGGGATATGCGCGGCTGATAATCTCACGGTCAAGCACATGGTCGATGTCGTGTTTCTGACGGGTCACGTTGATAATCGCGTTTGTCTGACACTCCTCCGGCATATATAGGATGCGGCTGAAATCGAGTCCGGAAGTCTTGTCGGCCGTCATATCTTCCTTGACAAAAAGGAGGTCGGCGCGGCCGATGATGTCGTCCATCTTACGGACTCCCATTTCGGCAAGGGTCTCGCGGATTTCGCGGGCGAGGAAACGGAAGAAATTGATGACGTATTCCGAGCGGCCGGTGAAGCGCTTGCGCAGTTCCTCGTTCTGAGTGGCGACACCGACGGGACAGGTGTTTTTGTGACACTTGCGCATCATAACGCAGCCCAGGACGATGAGCGCGCTCGTTGCGAAACCATATTCCTCGGCGCCAAGCATGGCCATGATGATGACGTCGCGGGCGCTTTTGAGCTGACCGTCGGCCTGGAGCTTCACCTGGCCGCGGAGATTGTTGATGACAAGAGTCTGCTGGGTTTCGGCGAGGCCGATTTCAACCGGCACACCGGCGTAGCGGATGGAGCTTGCGGGAGACGCACCCGTGCCTCCGTCGCTGCCACTAATGGTGATAAGGTCACTCTTGGCCTTTGCGACACCGGCAGCAATCGTGCCGACACCGCTCTCCGACACGAGCTTCACGCTGACATTGGCGGAAGGATTGACATTCTTGAGGTCGAAAATCAACTGCGCGAGGTCCTCGATGGAATAGATGTCGTGGTGAGGGGGAGGCGAAATGAGCGAGATGCCTGGGATGGAGTGGCGGGTCCTGGCGATAATCTTGTCGACCTTGAAGCCGGGAAGCTGGCCGCCCTCGCCGGGCTTGGCACCCTGCGCCACCTTAATCTGTATTTCGTCGGCATTGACAAGATATTCTGTCGTCACGCCGAAACGTCCCGAAGCCACCTGCTTGATGGCAGAGCGGGCCGAAGAGCCGTCGGCACGCGGTTTGAAACGCTCGGGATCCTCGCCACCCTCGCCGGTGTTGCTTCGGGCTCCGATGGCGTTCATGGCGATGCCGAGAGCCTCGTGAGCCTCACGGCTGATGGAGCCGAATGACATGGCGCCGGTCACGAATCGCTTCATGATGGCCTCCTCCGACTCGACCTCGTCGACCGGAATCGGCTCACCCTTGCGGAAATCGAGGAAATCGCGGATAAAGATGGGTTTGGGCTTGTTGTCGACAAGCGAAGTGTATTCCTTGAACTTCTTGTAGCTGCCGAGACGGGTGGCAAGCTGAAGTGTGGCGATAGTCTCGGGATTCCAGGCGTGTGACTCTCCGTCCTTGCGGAAAGAATACTGTCCGATGAATGGCAGAGGAGCCTCGGTATCGAAATCCTCGTCGAAGGCCTCGGCATGCGCGCCCACGATGTCGGCGGTGATATGGCGGATGTCGACGCCACCGATTTTGCTGACTGTATCTCCGAAGTATTCGCTGCAAACCCCGTCGGCAAGGCCCACAGCCTCGAAAAGCTGGGCGCCCTTGTAGCTCGTAAGGGTCGAAATACCCATTTTCGACATGACTTTGAGCAAACCTTTGTCGATGGCCTTGATATAGTTTTTGGAAGCGGTGTCAAAGTCGAGCTGGATGTCATGACGCTTCACAAGGTTGTCGATTACGGCGAAAGCGAGATAGGGATTTACCGCGCTGGCGCCATAACCGGTGAGGAGCGCGAAGTGCATCACCTCGCGGGCATCGGCAGTCTCGATGATGAGGGCCGTCTGCACGCGCTTCTTGCAGTCGATGAGATGATGGTGTACGGCAGAGGTAGCGAGCAGCGAGGGGATGGGAGCGTTTTCGGCATCCACTCCGCGGTCCGAGAGGACCACATAGTTGCAGCCTTCGTCGACGGCCTGTTCAGCCTCGCGGCAAAGACGCTCCACGGCCTTGACGAGCCCTTCGTGTCCCTCGGCGGCGGGGAATGTCATGGAGAGCTTGCGGGTGTTGAAGCCTTTGTAGCGCAGGTTGCAGAGCAGGTCGAGCTCGCGGTTGGTGATGATGGGGCGCTTGAGAAGCACCATCTTACACAATTCTGGCGAGGGATCGAGAAGATTGAGCTTCACGGCTCCGATGTAGCTGTCGAGGCTCATGACGAGCTCCTCGCGGAGCGGGTCGATGGCCGGGTTGGTCACCTGGGCGAAATGCTGACGGAAATAATTGAAAAGAAGCTGGGGTTCGTCGGAAAGGACAGCTATCGGCGTGTCCTTGCCCATCGAATTGACGGGCTCTTTCGCGTCGGTGAGCATCGGAGTAATGATTTTCTCGACCTCCTCGCGGTTGTAGAGGAAAGTGTGGAGCAACCGGCTGAAACCGGCCACGGTATTGTCGACCTTGCGGCCGCTGCTGATATTGTCGAGGCTGATGCGGTTGCGCGAGAGCCAGTCGCGGTAAGGAAACTCGGATGCGAGGGCCTCTTTCAGCTCCGCGTCCTGATAGATTTTGCCCTTCTCCATGTCAACCATCATCATCTTGCCGGGACGCAGACGCCCTTTCTCCTTCACCTCCGAAGCCTCGAAGGGAAGCACACCCATTTCCGAGGCGAGCACTACGGTGTCGTTGGTTGTGATGAGATAGCGGGCAGGACGCAGGCCGTTGCGGTCGAGCATGCCGCCGGCATAGCGGCCATCGCTGAAAAGAAGGGCCGCAGGACCGTCCCATGCCTCCATGAGAATGGAGTTGTATTCATAGAAAGCCTTGAGCTCGGGCGAAATCGGGTTCTTGTCGTTGAATGACTCCGGAATAAGCATCGCAAGCGCGTGCGGCAGACTCATGCCGGCCATGACGAAAAATTCGAGCACATTGTCAAGCGAGGCCGAATCGCTCATGCCGGGCTGCACGATTGGAGTCATGTCGCGGTCGCCGAAAGCGGCGGGACGGAGCATGCACTCGCGAGCCTTCATCCACAGGCGGTTGCCCTGAATGGTATTAATCTCACCGTTGTGACCCAACATTCTGAAAGGCTGCGCGAGCGACCATGTCGGGAAGGTGTTGGTGCTGAAACGGGAATGTACGAGAGCCATGGCAGTGGTAAAGCGCGGATTCATGAGGTCCGGAAAATAGTAGCGCAACTGCAGGCTCGAAAGCATACCTTTGTATATGATGATGCGCGACGAGAGCGAGACGATGTAGAAATCATCCTTGCCTTCGAGCGACAGCGAGCGCACCTTGCGCTCCACGGCCTTGCGAAGAAGATAGAGACGTATCTCCACCGGTTCGTCGCTCTCCTCGTCGGAGACGAAAATCTGTTTGATTACGGGTTCGGCCGCGCGAGCCACCGATCCGAGCTGCTCATTGTTGGTGGGGACATCGCGCACGGCTATGAGTTTCAGCCCGAGTTCCACCGCCTCGCGCTCGATGATGCCGAGGATTATCTGCTTGGAATCCTCGTTGCGCGGAAGGAACACGAGACCGGTGCCGTAGCGCCCCTTCTCAGGGACGGGGATGCCCTGGAGGAGTATGAACTCATGGGGAATCTGAACCATGATACCCGCACCGTCGCCCGTCTTTGGATCCGCGCCCTCGGCCCCGCGGTGAACCATGTGTTCGAGCACCTGCAAGCCTTTTTCCACAAGATGATGTGACTTGATGCCACGCACATTCACAAGTAGGCCCACGCCACAAGCATCATGCTCGAAGCGCGGGTCATAGAGTCCTTTTTTTGTAGGGGATAACATCTGCATATATCAATATGTGTAATGGATTATCAATATCTGATGAATGGAGAAGAGCAATGAATCAATTTTCTTCGACACCTTTGAACCAGTCGCTGTCGGTTGGGAGTTCGAGGGCGCCTTCGTTGCCGTATTCCTCGCCGTGCTGCGACGAGTCCAGGCCGACCTTCTCGTTCCAGCCCGAAACGCGCATAGGGATGATTTTGTCGGTGAGCCAGTAAAGACCGTAGCTCATGATGAAGGTGTAGACGAACACTATCGCAAGAACGATGATATGGTTCCAGAAAAATTCGCTGCGTGAAATCATGTCAGGATCGGTGCGGGCAAAGAAGTCGTAGGCGAAGATACCGGTAAGCACCGTGCCTATGATCCCGCCGAGACCGTGGGTCGGGAATACGTCGAGGGCATCGTCAAGGAGATTGCTGTAGCCCTTCCATGCCACTGCCATATTGCAGCACACAGTGATGAAAAGCGCGATGAAAATGCTCTGTCCGGCAGTGACCCATCCGGCACAGGGAGTGATGGCCACGAGACCGACCACGGCGCCGATTGCCGCACCCATGGCCGAGGGCTTGTGGCCGCGGATGGCGTCGAGTGCAATCCACGCCACCATTGCGGTAGCTGCGGCGGTGTTGGTGTTGAGGAAGGCGGACACCGCTATGCCGTCGGCAGCAAGGGAGCTTCCGCCGTTGAATCCGAACCAGCCGAGCCAAAGAAGAGCCGCACCGAGGAGCACGAAGGGCACATTGGCAGGCTTGTTGCTGTCGGTGCTGGGACGACGGCGCCCGAGAAACATAGCTCCGGCAAGAGCGGCGATACCGGAAGCGGCGTGGACCACGATGCCGCCGGCATAGTCATGGACGTGCATCATGCCGAAAAGTCCTTCGGGGTGCCATGTGCAGTGTGCGAGCGGGCAGTAGACCACAATGGTCCAGAGCACCATGAAAAGCAGATAGCCCGAGAAATGGACGCGCTCGGCAAAAGCACCGGTGATAAGCGAGGGGGTGATAATGGCGAATTTCATCTGAAAGAGTGCGAAAAGCGCCAGAGGTATGGTGGTGGTGACGAGACCTATCTGCGACGAGTCGCCGGCCTCTGTGACATTGTTGACACCAACATTTCTCATCATAAAAAAGTCTGTGGGATTGCCGATGACGTGGGCTATGTCATCGCCGAAAGCGAGACCGAAACCGAAAATCACCCAGATTACACTCACGAAGCCCATCACGATGAAGCTCTGAAGCATGGTCGAAATGACATTCTTGGGACGCACCATGCCGCCGTAGAAAAACGATAGACCGGGAGTCATCATCAGCACAAAAATCGTGGCGGTTATCATCCAGGCTACATTAGCCCAGAGATGGTCGCCTGGAAGGTCGAACAGATTATCCGAAAACTCTGTCTGCAGCCCCATGACACTAAGTGCGATGAGCGCCACCAATACGAACAGCCAGCCTGCACTGACCTTTTTACCATTGAGAATCATACCTGAAATTTTTATTACTGAAAAACAAAACTAAACTAAAACAATCTTAAATTTCTCTTAAAACATCGCAAATGTAGCATTTTGTTCATAAACCAACAAATATTTTATCAATTTTCTTCAAAAATAGTCAAAATAAAAACATTTTTCCACAAAATTGCCATGAATTGCCCCGACTCCACCCATGCTTTGAGGCCATTCACCCCCATTGGAAGACCATAAATCCATCTTAGATAATATAAAGGATGCTGAACGGGGTAAAAATTTCTTAATTAGGAGCGCCGAAATCCAATAAAAGTTTAAATCGTTTGCAAAATTTATCAAAATAATCTACCTTTGACACAACTATTGTTTCATCTATCTGGTTTATCTTAGTAAACCCCGTAAGCGTAATGGACGCAAATAATATAGATTTCACAGATATAGCTCCCTACAACGAGAGCCAGTTTAAAGGAGCGATTTCAAAAATGGTGTCAGAACCCGGATTCGAACATGCAATCCGCTGGATTCTACCCGATATAGACTACCCTGAATTTATCAGCCAACTCACAGCCTGCAACAACAAGCATGAGTTTCAGTCCCGCATAATGGGCAATTTCCTCTCTCATCTTGAAAGCAAGACCACCGCGGGCGTGACAGCCTCGGGAGTCGAGAAAGTCCAGGACGGCAAGGCATATACCTTCATCACCAACCACCGTGACATCGTCCTCGACGCTTCATTCATCAACCTGATTTTCCTCCGCCACAATATGAAAACCTCAGAAGTGGCTATAGGCGACAACCTTCTTATATATGACTGGATTACACATCTGGTCAAACTCAACGGCAGCTTCATAGTGAAACGCGGCCTCCCCACGCGGCAGGCTCTCGATGCCGCCCGTCAGCTCTCAGGCTATATCCACCATGCCATCTGCGACAAGAAAGAGAGCATCTGGATTGCCCAGCGGCAGGGACGCGCCAAGGATTCGAGTGACCACACCCAGGAGAGCGTGCTGAAAATGCTCGGACTCGCAGGAGGGGGAACAATCACTCAGAACCTCGCCCAAATCAACATCTTCCCGGCCGCGATATCCTACGAATTTGACCCCAACGACTATCTCAAGGCCCGGGAATACCTGCTGCGCCACCGCGACCCGGAATTCAAGAAGTCGCAACACGACGACCTCTTCTCTATGGAAACCGGTCTGATGCAATACAAGGGACGTGTCCACATATCCTTTGCCAACTGCATCACACCGCTCATCGACACTATTCCGGCCGGAACCGACAAGCAGGAGGCCATCCATCAGATATGCCACCATATCGACTGCGGCATCCACAGCGGATATAAAATTTACCCCATAAATTATGTGGCCTACGACAAGGCCTTCGATTCCGAAATGTACCGCGAGCGTTATTCCGCGGACGAAGCAAGAACGGTTTCCGATTATATCGAAGGGCAGCTTGACAAGGTCGATATTCCCGATGTCACTACTCAGGAGCGCAATTTCATGCGCACATACATGTATATGATGTATGCTAATCCGCTTCGGAATAAACTCCTTGCATCCGGAAGTTGTTAATGATTAGTAGTCATAAATAAAAACTGTCATGCGCCTTCCACTCCTTCTATTATCTGTCTTTCTTATTATAAATATACTGGTCGACACCTATATTTATAAAGTCCTAAAACACAGATTCAGAAGCCTGTGGCCAAGAAGAGTACAGTTGTGGAGCGCCGTCGCGCTGTTCGTACTGATTGTCCTTGTCATCTGCCTGCCGAAACGCAACTGTTCCGATTCGATGCTGCGGGCAATCATGTGGATGCTCTACACCTATATCGCCGTCTACATTCCGAAATATCTTTTCGTCATTATTGACCTCATAGCGCGCATACCGCAGCTGTTCAGGCGCAAACGCCTCGGATGGCTTTCGGTCACGGGCGGTGTTTCGGCGTTCATACTGTTCGGCGCGATGTGGTGGGGTGCCTTTATCAATCGCTTCAATATCGACGTGAATGAGGTGACGGTTGAAATCGAAGGACTCCCCGATGAATTCGACGGCTACACGATAGCCCAGTTCTCCGACATGCACGTGGGTACTTTCGGCAACGACACTACTTTCGTCGCAAAGTTCGTCGACACTCTCAACTCGCTCCACCCCGACGCCATCGTATTTACCGGCGACATCGTCAATTCAAAGACAAGCGAGTTGCTGCCGCATGTGACCCCACTCTCCAGACTCACCGCCCCCGACGGAGTTTATTCAATCCTCGGAAACCACGACTACGGCGACTACTCCGAGTGGAAATCGCCCGAAGCGAAAAAAGCCAATCTTGATCTGCTGAAAAAACTACAGGGCGAGATGGGATGGCGCCTGCTGCTCAACGAAACCGTGATGCTTCGCAACAACGGTGACTCACTGGCTCTGATAGGGGTTGAGAATATCGGCGACCCGCCATTCAAAGTCTACGGTTCGCTTGACAGAGCATACCCGAATCTTTCCGACAGCGTTGCGAAAATTCTTCTGACACATAATCCGGCCCACTGGGTAGACTCGATTTCGTGCCATGACAACGTGCGTGTTCCTCTGTCGCTTTCGGGACACACTCATGCCATGCAGATTGAGATCCTCGGATGGTCACCGGCCAAATACCGCTACCCCACATGGGGCGGCATGTATTCCGACTCAGACAAAAAGCATCAGTTATATGTGAATATCGGCAGCGGAACTGTCGGTTTCCCCTCCCGTATAGGCGCTACACCTGAAATCACACTTATCACACTAAAAAAGCTAAAATAGACTTTTAATGGCAAACGTTCACGCCAATGTAATCACTGCCGAACTCGGCACATATCTCCGCAAACACGTGGCAGCATGTCTCAGGCTGCTTGACGACGGAGCCACTGTCCCGTTCATCTCACGATACCGCAAAGAAGCTACCGGAGGCATGGATGAGGTGACAGTCCACACTGTCCAGATGCGCCATCAGGAGCTCACGGAGCTTGACAAGCGTAAAGAGTATATCCTCGATGTCATAAAGGAGCGCGGAGCGCTTACTCCCGAACTTCAGGAACGCATCACCGAGACACTTGACCCCGTGGTGCTCGAGGACATATATCTCCCCTATAAACCCAAGCGCAACACCCGCGCACAGGCTGCCCGCTCGCTCGGACTCGAACCTCTCGCACGCATAATAATGGCGCAGAATTCGTCGGAAATCGAGAAGCAGGCCAAGAAATACGCCAAGGAAGCCGGAAGCGTGCAGGCTGCCATCGAAGGCGCGGCCGACATAATAGCCGAGTGGGTCAGCGAAAGCGAGAAAGCCCGCAACCTCGTGCGCTCGCGCTACCAGCGCTCAGCCACAATCAGCTCCAAGGTCATCTCCGGCAAGGAAGAGGAGGGCAGGAACTATCAGAACTATTTCGACTTCTCGGAGCCGCTGCGCCTGTGTACGTCACACCGCTATCTGGCCATCCGCCGCGGCGAGGAGGAGGGAATACTGAAAGTCAGCATCTCAATAGACGATGACGAGATGATAGACCGCCTGAGCCGCATGTTCGTAAAGTCGGGAGCCACTCCCGAGACTGCCGCAGTGGTCAGAACCGCCGTCAAGGACGGCTACCGCCGCCTCATGCGCCCGTCGATAGAAAACGAAATAGCCGCCATCACCAAGGATAAAAGCGACGAAGGAGCCATACAGATGTTTGCCGACAATGTGCGTCAGCTTCTCATGGCCTCACCTCTCGGACGCAAGCGCGTGCTCGCAATCGACCCCGGTTTCAGAACGGGCTGCAAACTCGTGGTGCTCGATGAACAGGGCAATCTCATGCAGCACGATGTCATCTACCCCACCCCGCCGGCCAACGACTATGTAGGTGCCGCGGATGCCATCTGTTTCTATGTCGACCGCTACAGAATCGACGCCATAGCCATCGGAAACGGCACTGCCGGACGTGAGACCGAGCGCTTCGTGCGCGACCTCATGCTCCCGCGCAAGGTGCAAATATTCATGGTCAACGAAAACGGCGCCTCGGTTTACTCCGCCTCGGAAGTGGCACGCGAGGAATTTCCGAATGAGGATGTCACAGTACGCGGCGCAGTCTCCATCGGTCGCCGTCTGCTCGACCCGCTTGCCGAACTCGTGAAAATCGACCCGAAATCAATCGGCGTGGGCCAGTATCAGCACGCCGTCAACCAGACCAAGCTCAAAGAGGCTCTTGACTATGTGGTTGAAAGCTGCGTGAACACCGTAGGCGTCAACATCAACACCGCGTCGAAGCAACTCTTGTCATACGTCTCCGGCATCGGTCCGACCCTTGCCGCCAACATAGTGAAATATCGTGCTGAAAACGGCGATTTTACCTCGCGCGCAGAGCTGATGAACGTGTCGCGCATGGGCGAGAAAGCCTTCCAGCAGTGCGCGGGCTTCCTCCGCATCCCCGGCGGCAAGAATCCGCTCGACAACACTGCCGTCCACCCCGAGCGCTATGCGCTTGTGGAGCAGATTGCAGCCGATGCGAAAGCTGATATAGCCCGTCTTACCCGCGACAGAAACCTCCTCCACAGCATAGAACTCGATAAATATGTCACCAAGGAAGTGGGCCTTCCCACTCTCACTGACATCATACTCGAACTTGAGAAGCCGGGCCGCGACCCGCGCGAGACCGCCGAGGAGATTCCCTACGACGACGCCGTGAGGAAAATCGATGACCTCCACATCGGTCAGGAACTCACCGGAAAGGTCAACAACATCACGGCTTTTGGCGTGTTCGTGGACCTCGGCATGAAGGAAAACGGACTTATCCACATCTCCCAGCTCAGCGACAGATTCATTTCCTCGCCTGCCGAAGTGGTTAGCATAGGTCAGAACGTGAGAGTGAGAGTGATGGATGTGGACACATCGCGCGGACGCATAGCACTCACCATGAAAGGAGTCGCTCAATAAGTAATCAATCCCCTACAATAATGGATAAAGAAAATTCATGCACGATTGGTCTCGGAAGCAACACGCCGGACCGCGAGTATCAGATTACCCGGGCCATCGAGCATATATGCGGGTATCTGAACGAGTGCGCCGTATCGTCTGTCTATGAATCCGAAGCGTTCAATGGCAAGGATGAGCCTTACATGAACGCCGTGATTCACGGATACGCCCCGCATGATTATGAAAGTGTAATAAAGTTCCTAAAGGATTGGGAGGCGGAGTGCGGCCGCACGATGACCGACACCGCCCAAGGAATCATCCCGATTGACCTCGACCTTGTGATATGGAACGAACACATCATGCGCCCGAAGGATTTCGAGCGTCATTACTTCAACCGCGGCTACCGCGAGCTGCTCGCTCAGGGAGCATACGAGATAATGTAGGAAAACGGAGCGTCACGGACACTCCTGACCGGAATCCCGGCTTCGGCAAGCTCACGCCGATAGCGGTCGTGACGGCGGATATTGATGTCGCCTGACAGCAGGACCGTATCAGGTTTCAACGCTTCAGCGACCGCAAGAATATCGCCCCGGTATGAAGCACTGACAAGCGCATAATCGACATGTTCCGTCCCCCGGGAGACAAGGTGCGCTCTGTCGCAGACAACAGCGAATTTTCTATCGCCCACACTGACCGTAACGGTCTCTGTGGGCGATATTGATTGTATGTGTATGGAATCAATCCTACGCGAGAGGAGATAACGGCGGTATTTACGGTCGAAACTCTCGCGCAGTTCCTCGTGACGGTGTGGCGGGAGGGTCGTGACTACACTCAGCAGCGAACTGTCGCGCACAAGCAGCGACGTATGGCCGCGGGTCTCGGGTATGTAGACCTCGATACTGTCAGGCACACGGGCAAAGATGGTCACGGACAAGGCGAACAGCGCCATTACGCCCGTGGCGCAGGCGAAAACCGGACGGCGCCGGTAAATCCACAGCACCAATGGGACAAGGACGGCAAGCCAACAGGCAAGCATCAGCGGTGTGAGGTAGATGTCGGAGCGGAAAGATAGCGGAAGCCCGCTGAGCCATGAGGCGGAACTGTAGAACACGTCGACAAGGGCGGAGACAGCATCGGCAAGCTGGTGAAACACAATGCCGCAGGTGTCAAGCAACAGATACAGCACTCCCAGGCCGAGTATCAGAGGCAGAAGCAGCGCCCCGACAAAATTGGCGGGAAGGAAATAGAGCGGCAGGATATTGAAATAGTAGGCGCTTAACGCCATGGTGCCGAGCATGGCCGCGACGGTTGCCGCAGGGTAAGCTGCGACAGTATAGAGCAGGCGTCGGCGCTGCGACACCGGATTAATCGCAGAGGGAAAAAGGAGTATCGAGGCCACGGCTAAAAACGAAAGCTGGAAACCGACCGTGTAAAGGGCATGAGGCGTGACGAAGAGTATCGCCACCGCAGCCGCGCAAAGGGAATTGAGCGGAGAGCGCGTGCGCTGAAAGGCGTAGGCGAGCAGAAAAAGAGTCGCCATTATGACGGAGCGTACTACCGACGGCGAAAGTCCGGTCATCACGGCGAAAGTCCACAGCAGGAGAATCAGCAGTAGTGTCCGCGTGCCCCTCATGCCAGCCACATAGAGCGGAAAAAGCAGTATTGATGCAACCCACAGCAGGATGCCGACGTGGAGGCCGCTCAGAGCAAGTACATGCGAGAGGCCGGTAGAGGAAAAGATTTCGCGCATCTCGGGGGCAAGCATCGAGCGGTCGCCGGTAAGAGTAGCGTTGACAAACTCCCTGGCGCGTGGCGACAGCGGAGAGATTGCAATACGGCGAGTCATTTCGGGCCGCAGCCGTCGGATAGAGTTAAGCAGACCCGGTTCGGCATAGAGAACAGCAAGACTGTCGGGGCGCACAAAACATTCGCCTAGCACACCGCGACGCCGCAGAGGAGCGTCATAGTCTATCTCCTCCGGAAGCTCGGTTTTAGGACGCATAGGCGCGACGGATGCGGAGAAACGGATGCGGTCTGTCTCCAGCACCTCGGGCAGAGAAGATGGAACAGTCAGTTTTACAAGAAACGGCCTGCATGCCACACCATCCGCAGAATCCACCTCGGCTATCAGTACCTGCGCGGGCTCGTAGCGGCGCACATCTTTTGCCACAGCCGAATATCTGCGGCTTACATCCAAATTATCTTCAGAAAGAGGCACCGGGGCGTGGACGAAAGCCACGGCATAGCCCAAGGTAAGTCCGCACAAAAGAATTGCGGCATAATTCTTCTTCATGAAGAGCATCACCGCCGCTGCGAGGAGCGGTACGGCCATAAAGCCCGCGCTCACGCCACTCCCCTGCAATATGATACCGATGATGAACACCACGGTAAACGGCAGGAGTGGCATGAGCGACAGAGGAGGCATCGGGAAGAGAGGGAAAAAGAGGTGAGAATATGATACCGGCGGTCACTGTCGGTGCCGTCGGGATAACAGAATCAGAGATTCCAGATGTTCCACGACTCGAAAGCCTGGAGCAGCAGCATCTCAAGACCGTTTTTGACCTCAGCACCGTTGGCACGCGACTTTTTCATGAAAGTGGTGACATCGGGATTATAGATAAGGTCGTAGCAGAGATGTTCGGGAGTCAGAAGGTCGTAGGGAATATCGGGACAGCGGTCAATATCGGGATACATGCCGAGGGGGGTGCAGTTGACTATGACCTTGTGTGAGGCCATCACTTCAGGAGTGAGGTAGGCGTATGAAAGCTGGCCTTCGGACGGAGTGCGTGATACATACACGGGCTCCACACCAAGATTGATGAGCGCGCGGCGAACCGCTTTGGAGGCACCACCCGTGCCGAGAATGAGCGCGCGGCTGCGCTTGGGGTTGATGAGCGGAGCGATGGAATTCTGAAATCCCATGGCGTCGCTGTTATAGCCCTTGAGCTTAATATCACCGTTCTTGCCGCGGATAATCTTGATGACATTGACCGCGCCTATCTGCGCTGCTTCCGAGTCCATCTCGTCCATGTAGGGAATCACCTGTTCCTTATAGGGAATGGTGACATTGAGACCCGCAAGATTGGGGTTTTCGGAGATTACCTCCATGAGATCGCCGATTTCGGGAATCTCAAAGTTGACATATTCGGCATCGATGTTCTCCGACTCAAACATATTATTGAAATAGTTCATCGAGAATGAATGAGTGAGAGGGAAACCGATGAGGCCATACACTTTACGACGCGGTAATGACATGATGATTATTGGATTATTGATTGGTTAGTTGACTTATGTGTTATATAGATGCAAAAATAATGATTTTTTCGTTGCAGGCGGTTTAATTTTCCGACGTTTTTTCAATTTGCCACATCCGGATTCAGCTCCTCGCGCGGGATTGACGCGTGGGGTATCAGCAGGAAGTTAAGACGCGGCCCTCTGAGGATATACACTCGGAAACGTGCAGTGTATTTAATCCTCAGAATCTCCGACCACGGAATCCGCTCCGGCTCGGGGACTATCTCCTTAATCTCGGGTTCGTCACGCTCCTCTTCGCGTGCAATCGGCAGAAGCATGCGCCGCGAGGCCGACTTTTCGTCCTCTCCGGTCTTTTCACGCGGGAGGTAGATGAGGCGCAGGGACTCGCCGTCACGGATTTCTACCTCTTTTCTCAGGACCGCGCGACGCGCCTCCGGAGTCAGCATATAATAGGTATAGAGAAATGACATGAGCATCGGCACCACGATGAACAGCAGCATCAGGGCTATGAGCAGGAAGCGCTCGTCAATCACGACTCCTATGGCCGCGCACACAATGAGCGGAATGAGTATTGTCCAGCCGTAGCGTGGCAGCCAAAGCGACATGAGAACCGAGAGATAGTCGCCGGAAGCGGTGACGAAAGGTGTGGTCTTTTTCAAGGGGCAGGGTTTAGATGCGTGTTTAAGTGCAGTGAGGCAGGAATGTCAGTTCGGAATCAGTCGGCGAAGCGGCGTGTGAGGTCGCCATAGCTGTCTATGCGGCGGTCACGCAAGAAAGGCCACCAGCGGCGCACCTGCTCCGAGCGCTTCATGTCGACATCAATCACCGCCATAGCCTCCTCATTGTCGGGAGCAAGGTAGAGAAGCTCACCCTGCGGACCAGCGACGAAGCTCGAACCCCAGAAGGAGATGCCGTTTGTGGCACCGGAGGGGTCAGGCTCGTGGCCCACACGGTTCACGGTCACGACAGGGAGACCGTTGGCTACGGCGTGACCGCGCTGCACCGTCATCCATGCCTCGCGCTGCCGCGCTTTCTCCTCGGATGTATCGCTGCTCTCCCATCCTATCGCCGTGGGATAGATAAGCATCTCCGCGCCGCCCATGGCCATGAGGCGTGCGGCCTCGGGATACCACTGGTCCCAGCATACGAGGACTCCGAGACGGCCGAGCGAGGTCTGAATAGGACGGAAACCGAGGTCGCCGGGAGTAAAATAAAATTTCTCGTAGTAGGCGGGGTCGTCGGGGATGTGCATCTTGCGATATTTTCCGGCAAGAGAACCGTCGGTGTCGAAAACGAGAGATGTATTATGGTAAAGACCGGCGGCGCGGCGCTCGAAAAGCGATGTGACAAGCACCACTCCCGCACTGCGGGCGACGCCGGCATAGAACTCGGTCACCGACGAGTCAAGAGCTATCGCAAGGTCGAAATTATCGACACTCTCTACCTGACAGAAATACAGTGAATCATGCAATTCCTGAAGAACCACGAGCTGAGCGCCCTCGGCTGCGAGTTTCATGATTTTTTCGCCCAGACGCAGGCGGTTATTTTCGATATCAGGAATGTTATGCTGCTGAATAATTCCGACTTTCATAATATAAAAGTGATTCTTAGAATATTAAATGATTCTTAGAGTGTAGTTTGATCTTTCCAGTATCCGTTTTCAATCCCGGCTATGACACCTGCGGGAAACTGCATGGTGACGCAGTGGAGCGAACCGTGCTGACGGATGAGCGCACGGCAGTCGATGCCCACTACCTCATGGTCCGGGAAAGCTATCTTCATTATTTGCGAGGCAAGCAGGTCTTTCCGCAGCTGCCCGTAGACCGGAAGCAATATGCGCTTTGGTGTAATCAGGAAATTCGCATAGGTGGCGGGGAGAATCTCGCCGTCCATCTCGATTGTGTCGGGCAGAGGAAGCTCAATGAGGTTATAGGGCTGTCCGGAGGGAGTGCGGAAGGTTGAAAGTTCCTCCCGCATCATCTCCAGCCCCGCATGGTTGGGATTGGAGGGGTCGCCTGAGCCGCAGTGGAGTATGGTGTCGCCTGGGGCGAGGCGCGCGAGAGTGTCGATATGGCTGTCGGTGTCATCGCCGAGAAGAGCCCCGTGATGAAGCCACAGCTGATGGATGAAACCGAATGAGTCCGCGAGATATTCGGAAATCCGCTCCTGATTCGACCCGCCGTTGCGGTTGGGCGAGAGCAGACACTCGGCAGTGGTGAGCAGCGTACCTTCGCCGTCTGATTCAACCGAGCCACCTTCAAGCACGAAATTCAGATGATTCTCGACATCCGCCGAGAAGATGCCGCCGGCGGCGAGCCGCGAGGTGATGAGATTGTCTTTGTCGGCCGCGAATTTCAGTCCCCAGCCGTTGAATTTAAAATCGAGAAGCCTGAGGGAAGCATCGGCCTCCACGGTCAGTGCGCCGAAATCTCGTGCCCAGGTGTCATTTGTGGGTATGTCGACGAACTTCACTCTCCTCGGGTCGAAACCCTGGTCGCGGACAGAAGGGAGACAGAGGTCGGCGGGACCGACGAGCAGCACACATTCCTCTTCCGCGAGAGCCTTCACAATCCGCGCGATACATGTGCGGGCTTCATCGAGCATATAAGCCCAGTCTGTCTCCTCGTGCGGCCACGCGAGAAGCACGCAATCATGACGTTCCCATTCGGCCGGGAACCGACGCAACGACGACGGCGCCTCCTGTTCATTGTCATTCATCCTCATAATCTTCTTTCAGATTGTCCCAGATAGAATCCTGCGACTCGAAATACTCTTCGCAATAGTCAAGAAAACCACGTTTTTCAGAACTCCCCACCTCATCGCACCACTCACGATAGCGGGCGCGAAGCTCAGGGTCCTCGTGAATCTGTTTTTTAAATTCCGCCTCGGCGATGTCAGCGCTTCCATAATGCTGGAGCATATCGTTGAAAAGGTCGGTAATATATTCCATTTCAATTAGTTTTAGGGTAAGATGATTTTAACTGAATCAACATCCGTCAAGACCACAGACGCTTAGAACTTTTAACGTCGTTACTTAAAAATTAACAATTGGTCGTTTCACAGGTCAAATATAGGATATAGAAACGAATAAAACAAATTTTGGATGTTTAAAAAGCCAAACGTTCAACCTTTTAGCCCGAAATTATGTTTTAAATACATAAATATTCCATAAACAAAGTTTTAACTATGAAGAAGATATTAGGCTTAATGATTGTCATTGCGTCATTCCTGACAGCGTGCAGTCCGTTCAATCTCGTGACAAGCACCACCTACAACGACGCAGACCTCAGTGACTACTCCACATTCAGAATCGTGACGCCTGACGAGGGAAAAGTGCCTCCCGGCATGACAATGGTAACATATTACAACATCGCGGCCGCCATCCGCGAACAGATGGTTGAAAGAGGATTCACCGAATCACCCACCTCACCGCTCCTCATCAACATAGGTCTCACTGTCAAGCAGCAGATTGCCACCGAACCCGCCATTCCCCCGGGAGCCTATCCTTACGCATGGGGTCCATACTACGGCGGCTATGCTCCCTGGTTCATGTATCCGCGCGGCTATTACTGGCCCGGCTATTACTCCAACGCTCAGGTCATCACCGGTATATACCGAGAAGGCGTGCTGACCATGGATATGGTCAACATCACCGACAAAGTGCCCCTTTTCTCTGCATCAGTCGGCACTATACTTGACAACGGCGACACGCAGTTCCGCAACCTGCAGGGCATAGCCGAAGCCGTGCAGACGCTTTTCTCGAAATTCCCCGTGCCGGTATTACCTCAGTACAGAGGGAAATAGGGTGAGGAAGGTGTAGGCCACGCCGGTTTCCGGATCCGTGCGGTCAAAGCGCGGTTTCTCGGGGAGAGACCACACTCTCTTTGAAAGTGTCGGGAACCAGGTGTCGGCATCCGGAACCTCAGCGTCAATCAGCGTCAGCTCAATCCTTGAGGCGAGAGGGAGAGCCGCAGCATAAATCTCGCCACCACCGATAACAAAACATTCCGAGGAGGCCGGGCACATAGCCAGGGCCTCCTCTAATGATTTGGCCGTCTCGACTCCATGGGCCGAATAATCGGGATTGCGTGTGATGACTATGTTGCGGCGTCCCGGCAGAGCGCCTTTCGGAAATGACTCGAAGGTCTTGCGGCCCATGATGATGGGATGGCCCATCGTGAGGGTCTTGAAACGTTTCAGGTCATCGCTGATATGAAAAAGGAGGTCGCCCCCGCGCCCGATGGCGAAATCACGGGTTGTAGCGACGATTATTGCAAGCGAGGGTAGTTCTTTTCCGGTCATACGGCAACTTCGGCTTTGATGTGTGGCTGGGCTTCGTAGCCGCGGAGCTCGAAGTCCTCATATTTGAAATCGAAAATATCTTTCACTTCGGGATTAATGTGCATTGTCGGGAGCTTCCCGGGAGTGCGTGCGAGTTGTGTCCTTACCTGCTCGAAATGATTGTGATAAATGTGGGTATCGCCGAGCGTATGCACGAACTCCCCGGGCTCAAGAGCTGTCACCTGAGCCACCATCATCAGCAGGAGGGCATAGGACGCGATGTTGAAAGGCACTCCGAGGAAACAGTCGGCACTGCGCTGATAGAGCATGAGCGACAGGCGCCCGTCAGCAACATAGAACTGAAACAGCAGATGGCATGGCGGAAGAGCCATGTCGGGCAATGAGGCCACATTCCAGGCGCTGACGATGATGCGGCGCGACTCCGGATTTTCCTTTATGGACCTGATTACTTCCGAAATCTGGTCAATATGGCCGCCGTTGTAATCGGGCCACGAGCGCCACTGATAACCGTAGACCGGGCCGAGTTCACCGTCGGGGCGCGCCCATTCGTTCCAGATGCGGACACCGTGTTCCTGAAGATACCGGACGTTGGTATCCCCTTTCAGAAACCAGAGCAGTTCGTAGATGATGGACTTGAGATGCAGTTTCTTGGTAGTCAGAAGCGGGAAACCGTCTCTGAGGTCGAAACGCATCTGATAGCCGAAGATGCTGCGGGTGCCGGTGCCGGTGCGGTCGCCGCGGTCGACTCCCTCGGTCATGATTTTATTCAGAAGTTCAAGATATTGCTTCATGATGAAGTGGTTGATTCAAAGTTTTGATACTGCGGCGGTGGCGTGAGGATGGGCTATGCCATGCCTCCGACACGGATTGCCTTGCTCTCGGCCGGACAGACATACTGACAGGCACCGCAACCGATACACTTGTGAGTGTCGACAGTCGGATACGGCCCCTGACCTCCCTCGCCGGGCTCTGTCATGGTTATAGCGCCGGTGGGACAGCGGCGCGAACATGCTCCGCAACTCACACCATGCGAGTATGAGATACATATATCCCTGTCGGTATAGGCAAGTCCGACAGGTGAACGATGCTTTTCAGATACGGTGAGGGGATGGAGGGCCCCGGTAGGACAAAGATTGGAGCAGATTGTGCAGTCATAAACACACCAGGAAGTATCATAGTCCATGACAGGGTGAAGCGCGCGGAGCAGGCTGTATTCGTCGAGTGAGACTTTCAGAACTTTCTGCGGACAGCGGTCCACACAGAGGCCGCAGCCGGTACAGCGGTCGAGAAACTCACGGCGCGCGAGTGTGCCCGGAGGTGTCACCGCAAGGAGACTGCGGTTTCGCCGCGGCTGTGCGGCACGGTCAATACTGTCGGTCAGTTTTGCTGCACGAGCCACAACGGGAGCAGCCGCCACTATCACACCGGCCGAAAGGAAGCGTCGCCGGTCAAGGAGGCGGGTGGTGGACGACATCTTTTTACCCGATGATTCCTTGCCGGTGTCGATGCGGACAGCGGTGTCACTCATTCCGGCGGCCTGACCAGCCACAGTGTCCTTGACCCGTTGCATAAGCGGTATGGAGAGCTGATGGCGGTTGTAGGTATAGTGAATGGCATCGTTAGGGCAATCCGACAGACAGTCGAAGCACACAACGCAGCGGGAGGTGTCGACCACATGGCTGGTCATGTCGATACATGACGCCTTGCAGACATGCTCACAACGGCGGCACTGCACACATTTGTCGGTGTTGATGTCGATGCGGAAAATCGAATAACGTGAGATGAAGCTGAGAGTCGTACCCACGGGGCAGACCGTGTTGCAGAACGTACGGCCGTTTCTGAAAGCCAGCGCGCCTATGGCAATCATGGTCACAAGCGAGATGACAAGGCCAAGCATGGAGGCGATGCCGACTTTGACCGGAGGATATGAATTGGCATCGTTCCACACGTTCACGACCGCGCCCCACACCGGGCGGACGGCATCAAGGACGAAACGGCCGAAGATACTGTAGGGGTCGAGAAGAGTGGTCACGGCCGACACTCCGAGCAGAATCGAGAGGGCGACAATGAAAAGCATGATGCGACGCAGGCGGGTCATCGGCGCACTGTAATGATAGAACCATTTCGGCTTCAGACGGCGCCCCATGCGCGGCAGGCGCGCGCAGATATCCTGAAACACGCCGAGCGGACACACGCTCGAACAGTAGACGCGTCCGAAAATCAGAGTGACGAGCAGCCATGAGACAAACGCCGTCAGCGCGAAAGCCATAGCAGCCGGCAGAAGCTGGATTTTGGCAAGCCAGGACGCGACGGCGGGAATCTCCATGCCGAAATCGGCAAAAAGAGATGTCATAAGCGAGAAACAGACAATCGAGACTATCACCCGCACGGACCGGAGTATCGTAGCCTTTCCCATCACAACTGCTTACAACGTAAATCGCGCAACACATCGGTGAGCGCGGTGATTTTAGACATCTGAAGAGGAATATTTATACCCACAGGGCATGTGCCGAGACATTCGCCGCAGGAGATGCAGCGCTGAGTCTGAGCCAGGTCGGGCACCGCGGCCTCGTAGCGCGAAAGGAACTCGCGTCCCTTTTCGGCAAAAGAGGCATCCGAGAGTGCGCCGGGAAGATAGCCGGACTCACGGGCACGGTCCACGAAAATAAGATTGGTGGGAATGTCGATACCGTAGGGACAGGGCATACAGTTCTCACACGCCACACAATCGTTCTGCACCAGGGGCTCGTAGGCGTC
The DNA here is from genome assembly GCA_019416285.1 of Bacteroidales bacterium. Taxonomy (GTDB): domain Bacteria; phylum Bacteroidota; class Bacteroidia; order Bacteroidales; family Muribaculaceae; genus Duncaniella. The sequence goes on along the minus strand of DXXM01000030.1, from coordinate 18,428 downwards.
GGCCAGACGGCTCCCGACAGATTCGACACGACGAGAGATATCGGGGCGGCACGAAGAAAGCAGTGCAGGAGCAAGAGCGGCGCTCCCGACACGCTTAAGCCATTGTCTACGGGTCAAGGTTTGCATACAGACGCAAAATTAGACAATTTTTTTCAATTGACAAAGCCCGGACCCTCCCCGCGCGGGTCCTCAGACGGAAAATGCAGCCGCCCGATAGAGGTGTCAGTAACGGCTGTCGGTCAATGTGGCGACGGCCATCGCCGATATACCCTCTCCCCTGCCCTCGAAACCGAGGCGCTCGGTGGTCGTGGCCTTGACAGACACACAATCGACCGGAATACGGAGGTCGGCGGCGATATTGGTAATCATCTCCGGAATGAAGCCGAGAAGCTTGGGACGCTGGGCTATTATCGTCACATCGACATTGTTTATCGAGCAGGATTTTTCCTCCACAAGCTCAACCACCCGGCGCAGGAGCACACGCGAGTCCGCGCCCTTATATTCGGCTGCAGTGTCGGGGAAATGATAGCCTATGTCGCGCAGGGCGGCGGCTCCGAGTATGGCGTCGGAGAGCGCGTGGAGCGCCACGTCAGCATCGCTGTGGCCGAGCAATCCTTTTTCGTAGGGAATCCTTACACCGCATAAAATCAAATCGCGGTTCTCGACGAGACAGTGGACATCATAGCCCATTCCAGTGCGTATCATATCTTGTGCTGTTAGTGTATTAATATGTCTATCGGCGTCCGAAAATCTCTTTCAGGCCGTCCATGTCGAAAGTAAGCGAGAAACGGAGAGTCTGGTCGAGCGGCGAGTTTTGCGCGGTGGCAATCATGTAGCTTGCATCAAGACGGAGCACATTGAGAGCGAAACCTGCACCGAGAGCGAAATACTGCTGGTTGCCCTTCTTGGGGTTCTGATAGTTGTAACCGCCACGAAGGAAGAACTGCTGGTTATAATTGTATTCCGCACCGAGAGAGAATGAAATCTCACGGAGCTCCTCCTTGAAACCGCCGGGGGCATCGGAGAATGACTTGAATATACCGGTAATCGACGACATGTTCTGCCAGTCCTCGTATGCCTTCACATACTCAATCTCACCCTCGGTATCGTCGGCATAGTCGATTCGGCGGGGCATCGTCGGGACGAGGAGCTTGTTGAGGTCAAGGTTGAGCGCGAGGTTATGGTAATCGGCGAGCGGGAAAGTGAAGGATGTGCCGATACGGAGATTGGTCGGGAGGAAGGCGGGATTGTCGCCGTGGTTGAAGCTCACCTTGGAACCGATATTCGAGATGTCCCAACCCCATGACCACTGGCACTCGTTGCGACCGATAATGGGATATGAGGTGAAATAGCCCGAGATGTCGGCGGAGAATGCCGAAGCACCCGTGGACTGGTCACCGGCATAGCTGTCGCTGAAGCCGAGGTCGGAATAGATGTAGCGGAACACGATACCCATCGAGAACTTTTCGGAGAGCTTGCGCGAATAACCTATGTCAAAACTCATTTCATACGGATTCAGTGTCTGGGCCAGTTCCTGTCCCATAGAAGAGGACACTTCACCGAGCGAGAAATAACGCAGAGAAGCCGAAACCGCCTGATTGTCCTCAGAGCCGAACTTCCAGTAGCCGGCAACGTTGGCAAGAAATATATCGTTTACAAGATTGCGGAGCCAGGGAGTGTAACTGAGTGAGACAGCGCCCTTGGAATAGGCGAAAGCATATTTCGACGGATTCCAGAACTGGCTGTTGGCGTCGGGGTCGGTGGCCGCGCCGAGGTCGCCCATCGAGGCGCCGCGGGCGTCGGGTGCTATGCCGAGTGAGGTGACACCGGTCTGCACCGGATTGAATTCGTCTTTCTGAGCGAATGAAACGAGGGTGCCGCACACGGCGACAACCAAAACAGTTACTATATGTCTTATGGAAATCATATCAGGATAGAATCATGTGAATGTCTACATAATCTATAACTTGAATTATGCCGGAATATTGCCCCGGAGAGCAATTTTAATACCTGCGGCACGGCATCATGTAAAAATCACTATTATTAGGTATTTCACATTAATCAAATAATGCGTAAGTTTGCATTTCAAAATTAGAAGCGATTCGAATATGCTTAAGAGACTTTCAGATTTAAAGCCTGGCGACAGCGCCATAATTGTGAAGATTGTGGGTCACGGAGCTTTCCGCAAAAGGATGCTCGAAATGGGATTTATCAGAGGGAGAAAAGTAAGTGTGCTCCTCGATGCCCCCCTGCGCGACCCGGTGAAATATGAAGTTATGGGCTATGAAGTCTCACTGCGGCGCTCTGAGGCCGAGCTGGTGGAGGTTTCGGTTGACGACGACGAGACCGAAGGCATAAAGGCCTCTGCGAGTCAGGCCCCCGACTCCGAGAGCGAAACTGCAAAGAAATCACCCGATGGAAACGACCACGACGACACAATACACCCCATACGCACCATCAATGTGGCTCTTATCGGCAACCCCAACTGCGGCAAGACCTCGCTTTTCAATATAGTATCAGGCGCCCGCGAGCATGTAGGCAACTACAGCGGCGTGACTGTCGACGCCAAAGCCGGAAGTGTCAGGTACAAAAATTTCCACATCAACATTGTCGACCTCCCCGGCACCTACTCGCTTGCCTCCTACTCGCCCGAGGAGCTCTACGTCAGACGCTATCTGCGCGATGAAACTCCGGACGTAATCATCAACGTGGTCGACGGTTCAAACCTCGAGCGCAACCTCTATCTCACCACAGAGCTCATCGACATGGACAGAAGCATGGTGATAGCGCTCAACATGATCGACGAACTCGACCGCGCAGGTGTGAAACTCGACTGCAAAATGCTCGGGGAGATGATAGGCGTGCCCATCGTCCCGACCGCCGCCCGCACAGGCCGTGGCATCAATGAGTTGCTCGACACGGTGATACGCGTCTATGAGGGGACGGACCCCGCCGTCAGACATATCCATGTCAACCTCGGCAACGACATAGAGCATGCGGTCAGCGAGATAAAAGACACTCTCAAGTCCGACCCGCACGTGGGACTCCACTTCTCACCGCGCTATCTCGCCATCAAGCTGCTCGAAAAGGATGCGGAGGTAGAAAAGAATATAGCACGTCTCCCTAACGGCAAAAATATCCTTGAACTGCGCGATTCGCTGCTTGAGCGCCTTAAACCGGAGGGCGACGACATCAACATGGCAATCGCCAACGCGAAATACGGCTTCATAGCAGGCGCGCTCGCCGAAACGATGGAGGAATCGAAAAAGGAGGAAATCACTTCGACGAAAATCATCGACACGATAGTCACAAACCGACTTTTCGGCTTCCCTATATTCCTCGGCATAATGTTTTTCATCTTCTGGGCCACATTCGAGCTCGGTTCCTACCCGATGGAGTGGATTGAGGCGCTCGTGGGATGGCTCGGCGACCTCACCCGCGAATATCTGCCCGACGGTCCCATAAAGGATCTCATAGCCGACGGTATCATTGGAGGTGTAGGAGGCGTGATTGTGTTCCTGCCCAACATCCTTATATTATATCTGTGTATATCTTTCATGGAGGACTCGGGCTATATGGCGCGAGCAGCCTTCATCATGGACAAGGTGATGCACCGGCTGGGACTCCACGGCAAATCGTTCATTCCGCTCGTGATGGGCTTCGGCTGCACAGTGCCCGCAATCATGGCCTCGCGCTCGATTGAAAGCCGGTCGAGCCGGATTATCACCATACTTATCAACCCGTTCATAAGCTGCTCCGCGCGTCTGCCGATCTATGTGCTTCTCATCGGCACATTCTTCCCAAGCCATGCCACACTGGTGTTCATGTGTGTCTATCTTCTCGGCATACTCATGGCCGGAGTGACCGCACGCCTGCTGCGCCGCTTCCATTTCGGCGAGGATGTGACTCCCTTCGTTATGGAGCTCCCTCCCTACCGCATCCCGACCATGAAAGCCACGCTGCGCCACATGTGGGGCAAGGGAGAGCAGTATCTCAGAAAGATGGGCGGCATCATCCTCGTGGCAAGTATCATAGTCTGGGCGCTGAATTATTTCCCCCTCCACGACGGCGAACCGGCTCAGGACGTATCGGCCGAAACCGTGACCGACGACAATGCCATCGACCCCTCGCGCGACAGCTATCTCGAAATGGCTGGCAAGGCCATCAACCCGCTCATGGAACCGATAGGCTTCCACTGGCGCGCTTCGGTGGCGGCTCTTGCAGGCGTCCCGGCTAAGGAGATTGTGGTGTCGACTCTCGGAGTGCTCTACACCGGCGATGAGGAGGCATCGGAACAGACCCTGTCGGCCCGACTCACCGCTCCGTCGAAAATCACCGGCAAACCCGACTTCACGGCTGCTGCCGCACTGAGTTTCATGGTCTTCGTGCTGCTCTACTGCCCCTGCATCGCCACAATCACCGCTATAGTCAAGGAGACAGGCAATCCGCGCTACGGACTCTTCTCGGTGGTCTACAATACGACGCTCGCCTGGATAGTGGCCTTCATAGTCTACCGGATAGCCCTGCTGTTTTAGGAATTGTGTCCGTCCAAGATGCGCGGTGATGGAGGAAAAATCAGGGAAAATGCTTAACTTTGCTCCCCGTAATGTCACTCGCCCTTTTCATAGCCAACCGACTGTCCCTTCGTTCCTCTTCAGGAAAAATGCAGACAGGAATAGTCATAGCTGTCACCGGCATAGCGCTGTCGGTGGTTGTTATGCTCATATCCATAGCAGTGATGATGGGTTTCAAGGAGGAAATACGCCACAAAATTATGGGATTCGACGCGCAGCTAACCGTGTCGGTCCACAGCAGTGATTCCAAGGGGACAGCCTCGCTGATAGACATCAATGACCTCACCTCTACCCTCAGACTGCTCCCTTCCGGAGCGGCCTCAACCCTTACGATACGCCAGCCTGCTATTCTGAAAACACCCACGGATTTCACAGGAGCCATAGTCAAAGGCATGAGCCGCGACTACGACTGGGATTTCGTAAGGAAGAATCTTGTCGAAGGCGCCATACCGGATTTCACAGCCGATTCCACCATCTACCATATTATAATCTCACGCGACATGGCGCGCAATCTCTCGGCAAAGCTGGGCGACAAGATTGACGCGTATTTCCTCGGCAACGACGCCTACCGCACCCGACGGTTGAAAATCGCAGCCATCTACGACACGCATTTCAGCGAGTACGACAACAGCTACGTCTTTTCCACCCTCCCGATGATATCGGCGCTCGCCGGTCTCGACGAGAACATGGGCACACAGGTGGAAATCTACGGACTCGGAAGCGACAGGGAGATAAGCGAGTGCGGCAACCGGCTCACGTCGAGTCTCATGGACGACATCTATACCGGCAAAAGCACGAAGCTCTACAACGTCACCGACGTCCACACGTCGGCAGCCATCTATTTCAACTGGCTCGAGCTGCTCGACACCAATGTAGTGGTAATCCTCACACTCATGTCGCTGCTATCGTGCCTTACGCTCGTGTCGTCGCTCTACATACTGATTCTGCGGCGCGTCAATATGATAGGCATCCTGAAGGCCATCGGCGCCACCGACGGACTCATACGCCGTTCATTCGTCTATCTCACCATGCGCATACTGGCAATCGGACTGCTGACGGGCAATGCGCTCGGAGTGGGTATAATCCTGCTCCAGCATTACGCGCAACTGATTCCGCTGAATCCCGAAGCCTACTATCTCGACCATGTACCCATGCTCCTGTCGGTTCCGGCCCTCGTCATCCTCAACGCCGCAATCATTCTCATCTCGTTTCTGGTGCTGATACTTCCGTCGGCCATCATAACGACCATCCCTCCGTCGAGAGTCATCAATTACGATTGAAAACCGAGGCCCGCGGAGCCGACCGCAGGGCGACGGGAAACAAAACACGTATATTTTTTGCTAAAAGATACGGAAAAGATTGGGATTAGGCGAAAAAATCATTATCTTTGCATAATGCAATGCGGACCTGCTATCGACTGCGGGCCTCCGCAACAGATAAATCAAAAAGTTAACCTTAACAACCATCTCTCTTCTCAAATCAAATACAAACTGAATACACAATTTCATATTATCAATATCTAATTACAGAATGAAAAGAGTTTATACTTTTGGAGACGGCAAAGCAGAAGGCAATGCCTCAATGCGCAATCTCCTCGGCGGCAAAGGTGCGAACCTCGCCGAAATGAACCTTCTCGGCATGCCCGTGCCTCCCGGTTTCACAATCACTACCGAAGTCTGCACCGAATACACTCAGTATGGCCGCGACAAAGTGGTTGCAGATCTCACAAAAGATGTCAAGGAAGCTATCGCACACGTCGAGAAACTTACCGGCAAAACTTTCAATGATCCCGAAAATCCCCTTCTCGTATCTGTACGTTCAGGCGCACGCGCCTCTATGCCCGGCATGATGGACACCGTCCTCAACCTCGGTATGAACGACGCTACTGTAGAGTCTCTCGCCAAGAAGAGCGGCAACCCCCGCTTCGCATGGGACAGCTATCGCCGTTTCGTACAGATGTATGGCGACGTTGTTCTCGGCATGAAGCCCAAGAGCAAGACCGACATCGATCCCTTCGAGGAAATCATGGACAAAGTCAAGGAAGAGAAGGGCGTCAAGCTTGACACCGAACTTTCAGTAGAGGATCTTCAGACCCTCGTGAAGCTCTTCAAGGCAGCTGTCAAGGACTACACCGGCAAGGACTTCCCCAACGACGCTTGGGAACAGCTCTGGGGCGGTATCTGCGCTGTGTTCGACAGTTGGATGAACGAGCGCGCCATCATCTATCGCCGCATGAACCAGATTCCCGAGGAATGGGGAACAGCCGTCAACGTACAGGCTATGGTCTACGGCAACATGGGCGAAAACTCCGCTACAGGTGTGGCCTTCAGCCGTGACGCCGCTACCGGCGAAAACATCTTCAACGGTGAATACCTCATCAACGCTCAGGGCGAGGACGTCGTTGCCGGCATCCGCACTCCACAGCAGATTACTGTAGAGGGTTCACGCCGTTGGGCAGCCCTCCAGGGCATCAGCGAGGAAGTACGCGCCGAGAAATATCCTTCACTTGAAGAGTCTATGCCCGTCTGCGCAGCCGAGCTCATCGCAATCGCAGGACGTCTCGAGGACTACTACAAGGATATGCAGGACATGGAGTTCACTATCCAGGACGGCAAGCTCTGGATGCTCCAGACACGTAACGGCAAGCGCACAGGTGCAGCTATGGTGAAAATCGCCATGGACCTCCTCCGCGCAGGCGAAATCGATGAAAAGACTACCCTCCTCCGCATGGAGCCTCAGAAACTTGACGAGCTTCTTCACCCGGTATTCGACAAGGCTGCTCTCAAGCGTGCCAAAGTCGTAGCCAAGGGTCTTCCCGCATCTCCCGGCGCTGCCGCAGGTCAGATTGTATTCTCTGCCGACGAAGCCGAGGCATGGAGCGAGAAGAAACGCAAAGTCGTACTCGTCCGCATCGAGACTTCTCCTGAGGACCTCCGAGGTATGGCTGTTGCCCAGGGTATCCTCACAATGCGCGGCGGTATGACCTCACACGCAGCCGTAGTTGCCCGCGGTATGGGTAAGTGCTGTGTGTCAGGTGCCGGCGAAATCCACGTCGACTACAAGGAAAAGACCGTGGAAATGGGTGGCAAAGTCTACAAGGAAGGTGACTGGATTTCACTCAACGGTTCAACCGGTGAGGTTTACGACGGCCAGGTGCCCACCACCGAGCCCGAGCTCGGCGGCGACTTCGGCGCAATCATGAACCTCGCAGCCAAATATACCAAGACCCTCGTCCGCACTAACGCTGACTCACCCCGCGACGCTAAGCAGGCACGTCACTTCGGCGCTCAGGGTATCGGTCTCTGCCGCACAGAACACATGTTCTTCGAAGGCGACCGCATCAAGGCCGTGCGTGAGATGATTCTCGCATCTGACCTCGAAGGCCGTCGTCACGCCCTCTCCAAGCTCCTCCCCATGCAGCGCGGCGACTTCGAAGGCATCTTCGAAGCTATGGACGGCTACGGAGTTACCATCCGTCTCCTTGATCCCCCTCTGCACGAGTTCGTACCCCATCAGACCGCAACCCAGAAGGTTATGGCCGAGGAAATGGGCATCACTCTCGAAGAAGTGAAGGCCAAGGTTGACTCACTCGAGGAATTCAACCCCATGCTCGGTCACCGCGGCTGCCGTCTCGGTATCACCTACCCCGAAATCACCGAGATGCAGACCCGCGCCATCATCGAGGCAGCCCTCGCAGTCAAGGCCCGCGGCATCGACGTTCACCCCGAAATCATGATTCCTCTCGTCGGCTCACTCAAGGAAATTCAGAACCAGGCCGACGTCATCAACATCACAGCAGCCAAGGTATTCGAAGAAGCAGGTTGCAGCGTACCCTACAAGGTCGGTACAATGATTGAGGTGCCCCGCGCAGCTCTCGTTGCAAACCAGATTGCAGAGGTAGCCGACTTCTTCTCATTCGGTACCAATGACCTTACTCAGATGACCTTCGGCTTCTCTCGCGACGACGCTCCCAAGTTCCTCAAATTCTACAAGGAACACGGCATCATCAAGACCGATCCCTTCGAAGTTCTCGACCAGGAAGGTGTAGGTCAGCTCGTCAAGATGGGTGTTGAGAAGGGTCGTGCAACCAAGCCCGAACTCAAAGTCGGTATCTGCGGCGAACATGGCGGCGAACCCTCGTCTGTCAAGTTCTGCGCCCGCCTCGGCATGAACTATGTAAGCTGCTCACCCTACCGCGTGCCCATCGCCCGCGTAGCTGCGGCCCAGGCTGCTATCGAAGATTAATAGATAACCCCTTATTATAAGTTACTTAGGCGGTAAGCCCTCTATCACAGAGGCTTATCGCCTAAGGTATTTTAAGACGGTATGTGCATTTGAACACGATAATTTGTACTAATGAACGGAAATGTTGTCCAAAATCAGCACCATTTTTGAGGCTATGTTGTCCGCGTGTTGTCCACTCGTAAAACAATGATAAACAAACAATAACATATAATTTTGCTATGGCTACATTCAAAGCTGTTGTCAGACGGCCCAGAGCGGACGGATTTTACTCGGTCTATATCCGTGTCACGCACCGCCGTCAGACGCTATTCATCAAGACCGACAAGATGCTCACCAAACGTGAGCTGACCCGCAAGGGCGAGATTGCAGACGCATTCGTGTTGCAGTTCTGCACCCAGAAAATTCTGGAATACCAAGAGCGACTGAACCGGCATGACATATCGCGGTGGACCGGCGCACAGGTTGTGGAGTTTCTTACAACGCCCGATGAGGTCATCTCATTCTCCGACTATGCCCGCAAGCACATTGACCGGCTAATCGACAACGGACAGGAGCGCAGCGCGAAGAATTATAAACTCGCCCTGCAACACATGGAGCGATATATGGGGACAAATCAAATCAAGTTTGCGCAGCTCACAAGCGTGAACGTCAACAAGTGGTTGGCCACGTTGAGCGGGACGGCGAGGGCGAAGGAGATGTATCCTGTGTGCATCCGTCAGATATTCCGTGCGGCCATTGATGAGCTGAACGACTACGACAACGGCATCATCCGAGTTAAGACCAATCCGTGGGGAAAGGTCAAGATACCCGCCGCCGACCTGCCCAACAAGAAGGCAATCACCGCCGAGGCTTGCCGAGCCTTCTTTGCGGCTCCTCTGCCCGAAAGCAAAATGACTGACCCCCTGCCGGAGTTAGGCCGTGATGTTGCGATGATGTCTCTATGTCTGGCCGGCATGAACACCGTGGACATTTTCAACCTGCGAAAGGAGGACTACTACGGAGGCATCATCCACTACAAGCGAGCCAAGACCACCAAGAGCCGCCGCGATGATGCTTACATCGAAATGAGGGTGCCGGAGGTGATAAAGCCATTGTTCGACAAGTACAGGGCCGGTGACCACACGGACCGCCTGTTTCGTTTCTGCGACCGCTTCTCGACCTCGGACAGCTTCTGTGCCAACGTCAACACAGGCATCAAGAAAATCTGCAAGGACATGGGCATGACCGACCCGAAGAAACGCTACTGCGTCTATACGTTCCGCCACACATGGGCGACCACGGCCCAGAACGACTGCGGGGCCACTCTCGCGGAGGTTGGCTTTGCGATGAACCACTCGCATGGCTACACAATCACTCGCGGATATGTGCGCCCGGACTTCACACCGGCATGGGAGTTGAACGAGAAGGTAATTGATTTCATTTTCTTCAGTGATGCTACCTCACGGCGCGTGGCACAGGAGCAGCCGGAAGAAGATGGACTGTTCCGTCTTTCGCCAAAGATGCTCATCCGCGCGGCGGCATTTTTCCAAGGCAAGTGTCTGGCCAATTTTGAGGACATCGGCTATTCCAACATCGAGGAGGTAACAAAGGCTTTGGTTGCACAATTCCCTGCCGACATTCCCGACCGCTCGATGGTACAATTCAAGATTGTCAACTGCGACAACGGCAAAGTGTACGTTTACGAGCATCAGAAAGGCAAAGGTTTCAAATGACCTTTTGCCCGGCTCCGTAATAATTATTCAAGGGTCACGCTTTGGCGTGGCTCTTTTTCTTTTTCGCGCAACTTTTTCTTTTTCTCCCTCCCGTCCTCTGATTGGCGAAGCCTCAAAAAAGAAAAAATTTTTTCTCGCGTGTATGTACGCGCGAATCAACGAATCAATATATATATTTCTTTTTATTTTTCTTTTATTTCTTTTTTATCAAAAGAAAGGTTTCGGAAGAAATGCCCTTTAATTCCGAACTTTGGGTATGATATAGCAATAACTTCCGAAAGAAAGTGCTTATCTTCCGAAGAAATAAGAATAAATTCGGAAAGAATAGCCATAAATGGGTAAGGAATTTTGACCGAAAAACGGCCAAAAACGCCCTAAAATCAGCCTCTTTTCAGACATCTAAAATCACCGTATTTTCACTTATTGCGCAATAAAAAATCAAAAAGGGAATTTATGCCCTTAATTTCGGAATAAATAGCAATAACTTCCGAAAGAAAGTGCTTATCTTCCGAAGAAATAAGAATTATTGGGGAAGAAATGCCGCAAAGTTCGGAAAGAATAACCTTTATTGGGGAAATAATAGGGATTATTGGGGAAACAATTTCGGAAATGAAAATGCCGAGCTGCAAGGCCCGGCAGGGTTCTAAAAGTAGAGAAAAATAGACGGCTGCGGTTAGTTGTCGTTGTCAGCGGCGAGGTCTTTAAGACGCTGTTCTATCGTGGTGGTGATTTCACCGGCCAACGACACCTCAGCAGACACGGACTGCATCTGCGGTGTGTGGTACCGCAACAGTTTCTCCTGTATCGTGGCGCGGTCCTTCGGCTCCATCATCATCATATCTATGTCGAAATCGGAAATAACGAGCGGGTTGCCGTCCGCGTCTGCCAATACAACTGAGTTATACACTACTCCTTCCTTATCTCTGAACTCAATCGTGCGTGGCGAGCCGTCCATGTTTGTCTGTGGCTTCGGCTCAAAATACGCAGTCGAGTGAGCGCGTAATTGCTCTTTGAGCGGGTTGGGTTTGTTGGGTGTGCCTTTCTGACGGCCACCTGTTTTTCTTCCTTGTGCCATGTGACTAATAAGTTAAAGATGTGATGCAAAGGTATGAGTTTACCTTTGCTCCGTAATTATAACTTTTTAATCTCTACATCACAATGGCAGCACAAGGAGGCATCATATCAGCCGCGATGGAACTCATCAAAGAGAAAGAACGTCAAGGCGATAAGGCTATGGACAGGTTGCATGACGGATTCAAGACCCAGATGCAGCTCACGGCCAATCAAGGTAGTTGGACGGGTGACGCAAAGCCCTCCCAAGTAGTCAAGGAAAAAGAGACCGTGAAAGAAAAGGTCAAGGAGCCGGAGGAGGAAAAGGAGGAGTCAACGCCCTCGACACCTGCCCCCGCACCTGTGCCCACTGATGATAAGAAAGACGAAAAGGACATTGCCGACATGGGCATTATAGGACTCGCACAGGGAGCAAAATAAGTTTAACCTCATACATCATACAACGACATGGGCATTATAGGCAGCGCAATTGGTGGAGCATTGGGCATCGGAGCAAGTATCTTCGGTGGTATCAGTGCATCCAAGGCGATGAAGAAGGTCAAGAAAAATCTTGAGGGCCAGATGAAGGATAATCAAGATTGGTATGACCGCAGATATAATGAGGACGCGACACAACGTGCCGATGCACAGCGCATCCTCACGATTACCAATGACAATATCCGACAGCGTAACCAAGCGGCGGCAGGGGCACAGGCCGTCATGGGAGGTACCGAGGAGAGTGTGGCGGCGGCAAAAGCGGCCAACAATCAAGCCCTCGCGGATGCAACCTCACAGATTGCCGTCAACGGTGAACGCCGCAAGGACCAGATAGAGTCGCAGTATCTCAACACCAAATCAGAACTCAACGACAAGCTCAACAATCTGGAACAGGCTAAGGCCGGCGCAATCTCACAGGCTGTGCAGGGTGTAGCCCAAGCCGGTTCTAACATGGCGAGTGTGTTCTAAATCCATTTCACGATGATAGACCCTAACAATCCAATCATAGATACCCGTACAACGATGGTAGGCACTCAACAGCCCGCCGCCGCTCCTGCGGGTAGCAGTGGAGGCTCGACACCTCCCGCACAACCGGCACAACCGACACCTGCGCCAATCACGCCCGCCGGTTCCTCATCATCCACCACGGTCAAGACTACCTCCACTGTTCCTATCGCAACGAGCATCCCGGAGCAATACACCGCGAGCAGCTATGCTGAACTCATTCCTCAGCTTGAAAAGCGCATGGCCGAATATAAGCCGCTTTCCGAGGAGGAACTGAAGAAGCTGCGCCGCCGTCAGAAGATTGAGGGCATTATCAGCGGCATATCGGATGCAGCACAGGCCGTGTCTAACCTCTGGTTCACTTCTCAGTATGCGCCCAACATGTATAATCCCAAAGAGGGCATGTCGGCCAAGGCCAAAGAGCGGTTCGATAAGGAGAAGGCACAGCGCGAGGCCGATGCCGACAAGTATCTGCAATATGCGCTCACCATAGGCAAGATGAAGGATGCCGACAAGGAGCGAGGATTACAGGCATGGAAAACCGAGCAGACCCTCGCACGTCAAGACCGTGCTTATGATGCAGGACGTCAAGACCGCGCAGACGATGTGGCATTCCGTGATAAGGACTATGACGAGCGTGTTCGTCAGTGGCAAGCCAACTTCGACCGTCAAGGAGAATGGCATGAGGAGGAGGCACAGCGTTGGGAGCGTCAGTTCAAAGAGAGCATCCGACAATTCAATGTTACGTCCTCTCTGGAGCGTCAGCGCATCAACATATCCGCTCAACAGCTCGCTCAATCCATGAAGCAGGGCCAAATGACTTTCAACCTCGGCTCCGGCAACGGCAATGTTACTCTGACTATCGACAAGCTCAACGCCCAGACAGTATCTCGTATCTTCAGCACTCTGCCTCAGAGTGTCCGTGCGCAAGTGCATGGCGACCCGATTGTGCAGAATGGTTTTACTGTCGGCTACAAGCCGCCCACAACCGAGGCTATGCTTATCGCCATCGGTGCCAACGTAGAAGGTTCACCGGCCACCCAGAACGCCATCAAGCAGGTTGCAGGGCTTGAAACAGGCAAGAAACCCAAAGGTTATTAACCAGATTACATCACATCAATATGGCTAATCCCAACGATAATTTATACAGGCTGTATCAGAACGGGTTGAAGCATTTCTCTCTGCCCGACTTCGATACATTCAAGCAAGATATGATGGACGAGCAGAAGCGTAGGCGATTCTACAACAATATGCAGGATGCCTACTCTCTGCCCGACTTCGATACATTCTCAAAGGACATAGGCACGGTTGCCCCGCCTCCCGCCGCATCCCCGGCACAACCGGCGGCACAGGCTCAGCCGCAGCAACAGGCCGCTCCCACTACTGTTCAGCCGATTAAGGATAACACCGCACAACAGGCGAGCGTCCAGAGTGCCACAACGCCGGCACAACCCACAGGTTGGAAGCCCTCTCCCGTGCAACAGCAGTACATGCAATTCCAGATGGACCAAGCCAACGCCCGACTGAAGAAGATGGGCGAGGATTTTCATCAGCGCATGGAAGGTATTGAGAAGGGCAATCGCCCCGGCTCCTTCATGGGTGAGCGTGAGTTTAATCCTCAGTCCGGCCAAATGGAGAAGGTGTTCTACACCACACAGGGCGAACGTGTGCCAACTCAGTTACAGAAAATCAAGGCTGACAGCGAGTATCATCAGTGGTGGGAGAATAACACCGAGGCAGGAAGGAGGTCAAAGGAACAGCGTTTGCAGCGTGAGTTTGATGACAGGCTTTTCCATCTGTGGGAGCGACATAACCCCAAAGAGGGTGAAAACGCCGCTGAACAGGCATGGTCAGCCGCCGAGAAGCGACAGGAGGCAGACCGCAACCGTATTGCGGAGGATATTTACCATGACCGTGGCGATGCCATGTCTAACGCCGCTTTCCTCGGTGGACGTGAGAACCACATCATGAACGCCGCCGAGAACAGCCACCGCAGCATGGTAGCCCACTTTACCGACTTCGACCTCGACCGCCTCATGAACGAGTCGTGGGACAATCTGGGCGAGGACGGGCAGAAGGCTCTCATTGACGATTGCTATCAGATGCTGCGTTACCGCAATCCCGGTGCCGATGAACTTGTGCTGTACAATCAAGCCAAGCAGTTCGCCCGTCAGCAGTCAGACCTGCGCCTCTACAATCTCGCGGTTGAGAAGAATATGCCGAAGGGCAATCTGGAATACCTCATGCGTAAGATTGGCGACATGAACGTCCTAATGAACGTCAGCAAGGGCTTGGCCGTATCGAGCGCAGACGGCAAGACCGGCGACATGGCCGCCAACGAAGCCGCCAACGAGATATACAGGCAGGACGGCCATAAGATACTTGACGTAACAGGTATGGTAGCAGGTTTCGCCCTCGACCCTACTACATGGCTGTCCGCAGGTGTGGGCAGTGCTGCGACTCGTGGCACAATGTGGCTCGGTGGTCGTTGGTTGGCAGGTAGAGGTGCATCCGCGGCAGTCACTCAAGCCGCCACACGTCAGTTCGCCACATCCATGACAGGCCGCATTGTCGGAGGTATCGCCGGTGGTGCAGCCAACTTCGGAACATTCGAGGGTGTCAAGGAGATGGAGAACCAATTCGCCCACGGTGGTCATATCGTGGGACAGGACGAAACAGGCCGATACATCAACGAGGGATATTCAGCCGGAGCCGTTGCGGGTCAGTTCGGCCACGGCCTCCTTATGGGTGGTGCCGTTGGTTGGCTCGGCCCTGTATCTGGTAATGTGTCTGACAAACTTGTGCGGGCCACATCAAGCACCGTAGGCAAGGTTGCCACTCGTGCAGGTGTCTATACAGGTGCCACTCTCGCCGAGGGCACAATCTTCTCTGTTCCCGAATGGATAGAGGGAGAGCGCGATGCAATGGACGTGTGGAATGACAACATGGCCATGATGGTAGGCTTCAAGGCCAAGCACATGCTCAAGAGTGCCGGCGGTGTCCTCACCGACCTCAAAGCATCATTCGACAGTCCGACCAACGGCCAGAAGAACCGCCTCGACTTTGAGAGCCGTCTGCGTCAGCGTATGGACGCTCCTTCTGATGGAGGTATGGGTCTGACCGAGGATGAGAAGGCAGAACTGAAACGATATGGCTACGACCTGCGCGACCTCGTTGAAAGTTCAGAGCGCACAGGCGACCCTGCCGAGGGTAGTCTGATAGCGCAGAACGCCCCGGAAATCGTCAGCCGCCTTACAGATATGGTGACAGACCCGCGTGTCAGCGAGGCCGCAAGAGCAAAGATGTACTACTTTGCTACGGGCCGTAGGCTCCCCATGTCAACCGTGATGAGAGGTGAGCTTATTGAAGATGGCGATGGAGGTTTCATTGTGGAGTCGCAGGGCGCCAACGGCGTTATCACTTCCCGCTCATTCAAGAGCCGCAAGGCCGCTGACCTTGAATTGGAGCGCATCAAGCGTCAGACCGAACTTAACAGCATCGAAATCGGCGAGCGTTATCAGCAGACCGCCGACTTTGAGAACCGCTTACAGGAGGCTTGCCGCACTGTGGCCGCTGAGAACGGTTGGGACATGGTAGAGGTTTATCGCACCTGCGAAGAAGCACGGCGCAACCACCTCCGTGGCGGCGACAAGCAATTTGACGAGGCGCAGCAGAACATTCTCCGCAAGGTCACTGACGCTATGGGCGAGTTTGAGGAGACAGGAGCCACCGATGAAATCCGAGGCCGCATAAATGAGAAATACGGTGTTGACATTGACGGAGCTATCCGCAAGGAGGCCAACCGCCGCACACTCCAAGAGCAGACGGCCATTGACGAATATATTGCTGAACTTATCCCCGACAAAGCAAAGGAGCCTAATCCCGTTGAGGATGCACAGGCCGAGGACATCACCAATCAGAAACTACTGAGCGAAGAACCCGCAGAGCCGCAAGGCCCAGCCGAGGGTGAGCCGATTGACCCGCGTTTCGACAACTCCACACCTTCAGAGGAATTCGACCCGCATCAGTTCAACGGCGACCTGTGGCCGACAGGCCGTGCGGTTATGAAATACCAAGACCGACCTGTTGAGGTGTTGAGTGGCCGCGTGGTGATGATGGAGGACGGCAGCATGGTTGATAGCGAGCGCAGCGATGCCTCTATTGTCATTCGTGATGTTGCAACCGGCAAGATTGAAATGGTATCGCCCGAGGCCATTTTATCCTACGAAGAATATGCGGCCTCAACCGAGGAAGCGCCGACGATGCCTGGTGATGCCACCGAAGTCCCGGAGGTGGAGCCTCAATCAAAATACACCACCGGCCAAATTAAGATACGCAACTCTGACGGTACAGAAACTCGCGGTGTCCTCACAGGCTATGTCGATGAGAATGGCAACCATGAATATTATGTTGAGGGCGACCTGCAACATCTTCACTACGCATCGGAGCATGAGCTTAACAATATCCTGTCTGAGTATCAGCCGGACGAGCCGCAGCAGCCGACAGCCGCACAGCCACAAGCCGCAGAGCGCGTTTACCCGGAAGGCGTGACCGATACCGAGGCATACGACAACGGCCTTGAGGATGGAGCCGCCTCCACCTCAATGTCTGATGAAGAACTCAACAGAAACATTGAGAGGTTTAGTGATGAGAGCGAGGTGTCGAGCCTTACTGACTATGGCCGTGGTTGGGTTGAAGGACTCAAGCAGGAGCAGCAGCGCAGAATACAGGCCGCACAACCCGCACAACCTCAGCAGCCCGAACAGGTTGCTCCCATTGAGCCTACACCTGCCCCGACAACTACACCGACAGCCACACCCGCTGAGGCTCCGCAGGGTGAGGTTACGATGCCGACAGGTGTCAATCCTATTGGCACTATCGCCGTGCCTCAACATGACGGCAGCACACGCACATTCACCGTTGGCAAGGATGCCGAGGGTCAGAATGTCCTTATTGATGACAGAGGCTTCATGTGGGCGCATGACGGCAACGGGAATGCCATGCAGCCATACTCGCCCGGAGCCAACGTGCCGACATGGACCGATGAGCAGCTCTCTAAATTGGGTGCGGTTCAACCCTCCAACGAGCAGCCGGCCACCGTTCCCAATCAGCCCGAAAACGTTCCCACTTCTACGGAAACGCCCGAAAATCCTACGGAATACGCCGTTTCACCTGCTGAAAGTGTTCCCAATCCCGCCGCTCCTGTAGAGAACGTACACGAAACGCCGGCCCCGACCGCAGAGCCTACACCCCTGCAACGTATCCCCCGCGATGCAAAGGGTGAGCCTATCTTTGAACAGGCCGAGAACCCGGAGCATGGTTGGGATGCCCTTGTGGAATTTGCCGAGGGTGATGCAGCCACCGCCAAAGAGATTGCCGACACAATGGCCGAGGAGAAGCGCAAGGCGTATGAGAAAGCCCAGAAGCAGAAGCCGAAGGGCAAGACCCCGACCGAAATACTTGCATCGAAGAAGGCAATCTCCGCAGGACTCGCACAGGCCGAGCAGGAATACAACCTGTGGCAGCAGATGGCGGGTGTCGAGCAACGCAGACAGGATGCCATACGCGCACAGCAGGAGGCAGAGGCCCGACAAAGAGCCGCAGAACGAGCCGAGGCCGAGAAAGCCGAGCGCGAAGCCCGCGAGGAGGCCGCACGTCTGGAGCGTGAGGGATTGGAAGGTATTCCAGAGTGGCACCTTGACACACCCGAAAATGCCCGCAAGCGCGGTGTGCGCCGTTTCAGTGGTCAGATGTTCACCAGACAGGAACCTGTGCAGGGAGTTGTCGGCAACTGCATCTAACATTTGAAAAGGGACCCGGATAGCAATTGAAAAGGGGACCACCC
>DXXM01000003.1 GCA_019416285.1 Bacteroidales bacterium | reverse complement strand
TTTTATCTAAAAAATTCGCTGCCCCTCATTTCTCTTTTGTTTTTAAACAGCCTCTTATTTCTGAATTCCGAATTCCTGCTGCTGGAGGTCGACCTCCTCAAGAATCTTGCGCTTCTCCTCCTCGCTGAGCGACGGAGCGGTCTCGCCCGCACTCTTACGGCTGACAGCTGAGGCTGCTTTCTTTTCGTCGCTGTAGAGAGGCGTGATTGTGGCCGGCACACTCTCAATCACGAGCTCGGCGGGAGTGGGCGCATGAGTGCCCGGAGCTTCCACACGGGCCTTAATCTTTATCTTGCCGGGAGTACGGGTAGAGCGGATAAGCACCGGAGCCGAACCCCACTCTACCGGACGCGGATTGGCGTGGATTGATGCGTCGCCGATGATTTCGCCCTCGCCTTCCACCTCGAACACGATGTTTTCCTTGGCGAGACGGCGCACGTTGCCGTTGTCATCAGTCACCTCGGCAACAACGACTATGAAATCCGAGCCGTCGGCCACGAGAGGCTTGCCCTCCCAGTCGGCATAGAGGCGGAGTTTGGTCGAGCGGCGTGAGGGCATCTTGCGCTCGGTGGCCACCACCTTGCCGTCGACGATACCTTCGGCCACCATATTCACGGCCTGCCAGTTCTTGTTTGTGTAGCTGTAGTTACGGGCTTCCCAGAAATCCCACACGTCCTTGAACACTACGGGAGCCGAAGGCATACCACCCTCTCGGTGAACGACGGGAAGAGTCCAGGACTTGGCGCCGTCGTAGATTGAAAGGCGCACGGAATCACAGTTGCTGAACACCACCACGTCGGGGTCGGAGAACTGCGTCATCTCGTGCATGATGTAGACCATCGGACCTGACTCGGCCGTGGGGTGGTCAAGGTCGTGGGCGGTCTGACTGCGAAACATGTGATAGGCATATTTCGGCTGACGGAAAGCGTCGTATATACCGCCCCAGTACGGATCGGGGTGATAGCCGCGCTGATGGTCGAAGGGGTGCCACTGGGCGCCACCGATGAATTTGCCTGTGGTGCGATAGAGACCGTCGTAGGTCTTGGCGAGCGAAAGAGCCTGCACCTTCATGGGACGCTCGCCCCAGCTGCGCGAGGCGCGGTTGTCGTTGTTGTGGGCATACCAGTCATCGACATTCTCGCCGAACTCGCGGGTGAAGATGTTCTGACGGGGAGCGTCGGCCTTCTCGTCGTCGCCGGGCCAGCCGTAGACGAGGTCATAGTTTTCCTTCACGCCGGCCGAGTGCATGTCGGCGGCTGCGATGGGACGACCGGGATAGGGATATTCGTCCTTTGTAATCTGAAGCGCCTCAAGTGAGAAATTTTCCGGATAGCGGGTCTCGTTGAGGATGGGTTCCCACATGAGCACCGAGGGATGGTTGCGGTCACGGCGGATAATTTCACGGGTATTCTGATGGACTTTCTCGGCAAATTTCGGGTCCTTGTTCCAGAACTGCCACCCGGGAGTAGCCACAATCACGAACATACCCAGCTCATCGCAGGCATCCATGAAGGACGGGTCCTGAGGATAGTGGGCCACACGGATGATGCGGCAACCGGCGTCGCGCAGACGCTTGGCATCGCGCCACTGCTGCGAGTTGGGCACGGCGTTGCCGACGTATGCGAAATCCTGATGACGGTTCGCACCGACGAGCTGACCGAAAGGCTTACCGTTGAGAATGAAGCCCTTGTCGCCGTCAAACTCGAAATAGCGTATGCCGATACGGGTTGCGCCGCCGTCGACGGTTTCCTTACCCTCCTTTATGCGTGATTCCACGCGGTAGAGCGTGGGGCGGTCAGGTTCCCACAGTTCGGGATTCTTGACATGAAAAGTCTGTGACACCATCTTTGTCTCGCCGGGCTTAACAGTCACTGCGGAACTGCTGAGTTCCTGCAGGAGCTTGCCGTCAGGCCCGATAAGGGAGGTCTGCACATAAACCTTGCGTGACTGCTTGTCATTGTTTGCGACATCGGTATTGACAATCACGTCGGCGCTCTTGTCGGACACCTTGTCGAAATGCACAAAGACGCCTCCGCCTGCCACCTTGTTGGCCTCGACAGCGTCGGTGATGGCCACGGGGGACTTGGCAATCATCCACACATCACGGTAGATGCCCCCGTGGTAGGCGAAGTCGAGAGAGTGCTGCGGCTTGCCGGGAGGGAAGCTCTTATCGTCGCTGTTGTCGGCCATGACTGCGACCACGCAGCTGTCGCCGGGCTGCACACCGGCCTCGGTCAGAGAGATTGTCACGGGCAAGTAGCCGCCGAAATTCTCCTTGACCACCTTGCCGTTGACAAAGATTTTCTGTTTGCCCATGATGGCTTCGAAATGAAGGCTGACATCCTTGCCTGCGGTTTCCTCGGGCATCACGAAGTGCTTTCTGTACCAGGCTTTGCCCTGATAGTTGCGGCATCCGCTTCCCTCTGCCGGGAGGAGCTCGACGGTGTGGGGCGTAGATACCACTTCCCACGACGAATCGTCAATATTGCGGGCGCCACCGTCGGCCACATCGCCGAGGTGGTAACGCCATCCGTTGTTGAAGTCATAGACCTGCCGGCCGGAATTTTCTATCGGGAAGAATCCGGCCACAGAGATTTCCTGCGGCTTTATATCCTCGGCCATGGTTATGGCGGGGACGAGCAGGAAGAATAGGATTGCTGAGAGTATTTTCATGTGTTGAATTCTGTTATTTCTGTTGGAGCTTGGCGGGGAGCACAATGTCGGCGGCGCGTCCGGAGGGGATCACGGTGAGGTCCGTGA
The DNA here is from genome assembly GCA_019416285.1 of Bacteroidales bacterium. GTDB lineage: Bacteria > Bacteroidota > Bacteroidia > Bacteroidales > Muribaculaceae > Duncaniella. The sequence continues at coordinate 123,851 of DXXM01000003.1, read as the reverse complement.
GCTTTCCGCCGCTGAGAGTGGCTTCCACCACGGTATTGCTGGGAGCATGGAGCCTGAAACTGATGTCGCGGTCGAGAGGCCAGGAGGGGAAAAGGTATATCCTGTCGCCGTCGGTCTGTAAGAGCATCTCCTGAAGCCCTATCATGGCGCTTCCGCCCCAGTTGTGGTCGGGAGTCCAGTCATAGCCCGGGCCCAGGAAGGCGGGGAAACGGTGCTTGCCGTCGGCCCACTTCGCGGAGTTGAGCGCGAAGGCTTCATCGGTGAGTCCGAGACATGCGGCCCAGATGTTGTCTTGCTTCCAGCCTGTGACCGAGCGGAATTTCAGTGCGTCGGGGTCGTGAAGGAAGGTATTGCGGGCCACGTCGAGAGCTGCGGAGTCGCCGAGGGTCACGCCGTAGAAACGCCACGGCCACACGGGGTAAAGCTGCGGAGTCTCCACATTATTTATACGTTCCCAGGTCTTTGCAGGGGCAATCATCTCGCGGGCGCCGAGGATACGGGTCGGTATCTCGGGGATGCGGCTCAGGAGCGTGGTCCATTTCGAGGTGGCGGTGTCGCCCTGTGCCTTCATGTAGTCGAGATAGCTGCCGGTGACACGGCGCAGTGCCGCCACGGTAGATGCGGCATTGTTTGTCATCTTATAAGTCTCGCAGCCGGAGCCGGGAAACAGGATGAGTTTGCCGTCGCCGTCGAGACTCTTACTTCCGCGGCGCGATGCGAGATAGCGATAGTGTTCGTCGAAAAACGTCAGCGCGCTTTCGATGAGCGGACGGTATTCCGAGATGTCAGTGCCGTCGTAGCGGGCGCTTTCGAGCATCATCTGACAGAATTCGAGCACTGTGTCCCACTCATATTCGAGCCATGCGTTGTATTCCACACCCGGATCGGAATATGCCGGGCGCTTCGTGCCGTATTCCATCATATTCGGAAGGCCGAAGAGCTCAATCTGTTCGGTGAAGCAGCCTCCGTCGTGGCCCCAGTAGACGCGTGAACGCAACTCGGCGTTGGCGAGCATGCGCTTGTAGAAGTCAAACTGCGGTTTCATCATGTCGAAGTCACCGCTTTTGAGCATAGGCCAGTAGACGAGGCGCTGATTCTGCGCAGTCATAGTGCCTCCGCCCCAGTTACGGTAGTCGGGGGTGAAAGTCTGCTCCGCGTTGACATGGTGAGGGTCGAAGGTGAAGAGTCCGCCGTTGAACTTCGTGGGCTCCTTGCCGTAGGCATTGCAGCCGAGCATGTAGCGGAAGAGTTCGTAGTTGCGGGCCATCCTCGTCACGGTCGTGTCACCCTCCGCAGGAGCGGCGATATAGCTGCGTTTCCAGAAATCACGCCACCACGCGCGGGATTTCTCGCGGTCGGTGCGCACTTTTATAAGGCTCTCGATGCTGTCGAGCGAGTTTTGCCAGGTTGATACGGGCGCCTGCGCGTTGTGGAGCGTCACGATGAAGTCAAGTTTCTTCGCGGGACGGGCAGCGGTGAAATTCCACGCACGGAAATCCGTGCCATCATACACCCCGTCGGTCACACCGGTAAAACGCAGATTGTCGCCCTTCAGCCGACCGCCGGAAATGAGTCCGGCAAGGGGATTCCAGAGCTTTGATTTGACCGAGTCGAGACCTTCGCGTGCCACTGTCACGTCAAACACCGTGGTCTCCGGATTCCGATGGAAAAAAGTCACATCGCGCTCTCCGGCGAGGATTGAATCGCGTGTGGTGACGAGATTCTTCGGCGACGACCACTTCCATGAGTTCTGACGCCCCTCACCCTTGCGGAAAGGACGGTCGGCATAGCGCCAGCTCTCATAGCTGACCACCGGCGACACCGCGCGCGGGCTCTCGATGCCGACATGGACCACAGGCTTGAACACATCAGCCCAAACCTGTACCTTATTGCCGTTGACCATCAGCTCGCAGTAGCCTTCGTTGAGTTTCAGGCGCTGCGAGAAGGGGCTGAGGCTGTCGCCGGGAATATGCACCCTCACCCTACCCTGTTTTAGCAGAGTGCTGTGCTCGTCGTAGGCCCCGCTGCGACCGATATAGAAGAAAAGGTCGCCATCCTCGGCCCACACATTGAGACCGATGTCGCCACCCCCCACAGGCATCGAAGCGGAAGAGTCGTGGCTCATGCTGTCCCACACATAGTCAGCGGGAACATGGGCCGGAAGCAGCAGAGCGGAGGCGAGGGCGAGACCTGTAAGAGTCTGTCTTATCATATCATTATTCCTTTATGGGACGTGCATCGGGCCAGTCGTCGGAGCGGAACGACGATACGGGAAGGCCGTCGGTGCTGAAAAGGTCACCTTCCGATGCGTTTTCAAAAGCATAGCGGACAGCTACCGGGTGGGGCACCTTGTCGCTCTTCACCATCACCTTGCTGCGCGAAATCCATGCCTTGGCGGGATAGAACACGCGGTCCTCACCGGCGAGCTTGAACTGTTTTGACTCGAAACTTGTCTTTCCGGCAATCCACTCGGGAGCGCGGTCGAAGCTCACAATCACTGTGTCGCCCTTGACCTCCATCGACTTATAGACAGGGCTTTCAGCGCCGATTCCCTTTATGCCGTAGGTCTTGTTGAGGGCAAGAAGCGCAAGACGCTCGCCGGGAATCTGTTTTTTGGGAGGATGTATGCCCTCAGGCCAGCCGGCATCCATCAGCACGGCCATGCCGGTGTTGGGCACCATGTTCTCAACCTTGGCCTGGGCCTCGCGCAGATAGGCTGAATTGATGATTTCCTTACCGGGTTCGGTAATGATGGCATAGTCGTAGGGAGCAATCTGGCAGTAGTAGAAGGGGAAATCGCCCTGTCCCCACAGATTTCTCCAGCCCTTAATCATGGTCGAGAACATGTCGGCATACGAGTGGGCACGGTTCCAGTTGTCCTCCCCCTGATACCAGATTACACCGCGCATCGACATGCCGATAAGCGGATTGAGCATACCTTTGAAAAGCACACTCGGAGTGCGGTTTTTCGAAGGAATCTCGCCGTTGACTGCCGGGATTTTGGCCGCAGCCTCGGGGAAGGCCTGAAGCATTTCGTCGTTCATCCATGCCTCGCAAGCTGAACCGCCCCATGCAACCACGATGAGGCCCACGGGCACATCAAGAAGTTCCTCGATCTGACGGCCGAAGAAATAGGCAGTGGCGCTGAAATTGCGCACGCTTTCGGGCGAAGCCTCGGCCCATGAGCCTGTCACATCGTCGACAGGCACTGTTGATGAGTTGCGCTTCACGGTGAAGAGGCGGATGTCGGGGTTGCGGCTCTTGAGGATGGCCATGTTAGCGCCTTCAACGGGCTGGTTCTTGAACCCCTTCATCGGCATCTCCATGTTGCTCTGACCTGAGCAGAGCCACACTTCACCGAGCATGACGTTGTTGAGTGTGAGAGGGGTGCCATCGCTGACAGTGACGGTATAGGGACCTCCGGCGGCGGGAGTGGGTATCGAGATGCGCCATTTGCCGTCCTTACCGGCTTTGGTGGTGTATTTCTGAGATGTCCAGCCGGGAGTGACGGTGACTGTCGACGAGGCCTTGGCGGTGCCCCACATGTTGGCGTCGGTGTTCTGCTGGATTACCATATTGTCGCCGAAAAACGCGGGCATCTTCACCTCCGCCCCGGCGTTGAGGCAGAGCGAGAGCGCGGCGAGCGCTCCGAGACCCTTGAGCATATAGTTTTTCATTTCTAAATTTTATTTAGTAATAGTTAAAGTGAGGGGACCGGTGAGACCTGCGGGAATCAGGGGTTTCTCGGCGCGGCGGTATTTGCCGTTGGTCCAGATGCCGTCGAAAGGAGCCTTGCCTTCGTCTGCGCCAAGCAAAGCGTTGGCCCAGGTGTTTGTCACATCGATGACAAGCTGATTATTGCCCTTTCTGATGGCGTCGGTGATGTCGACAGCGTAAGGCTTGGTCCATACGATACCGCATTCCTTGCCGTTGACACGGACTGTGGCTACATCGTGGAGCCCGTCGAGATTCAGAACCACGCGGGCGCCCTTCGGGAGCTTGGGAGCCTTGAAGGAGGAAGTGTAGGTGACGGTGCCGGAGTAGTATTTCACGTCATTGTCGCCCGAGGTAGTCCAGTCAAACAGCTCGCCGGTCTCAATCTCACGCCCTGTGGTATTGAATTTCAGATTCCATTTTGAGGGAGCGACGGCGATTTCCGTACTCTTCCGCACGGGCGCCGAGCCGGAAACGGCTGTAGTAGGCTCGCGGAATACGATGAAGGCGGATTCTGCGCCGTCGAGACTGAGGCGCACGTCAGTGCGGCCGTCGGCCGATGTCCAGTCAAGATTTTTGTCAATCTCGCCGGTCATCGGATTCCACAGCTCGGGCACACGGCCTGCGATGCGGAACGAGGCTGTCAGTTCGCGCGGCTGCTCCTCCTGGTTGGAGATGAAGTATAGGTCTACATTGTCGGCGGAGTTGCGGCGATGAATCCAGGCGATGTTTTCAGGTACGGCGAGGTCACGTTCAAGACCATAGGCCGAGAAATCATCATTGACGTATGGGAGCTGCGGCACAACCACCCCGGCCTTCACCAGCTCCTCGACCTTGGCACGCACCTCGGGGCTGAGTGTGGTGTCGGGCATGAGCTGGCTCGGAAGCGGAAGCACGAGCACTCTGTATGAAGCGCCGCCGGGAAGCTCAATGCGGCCATCCTTTGCGGTGGCGAGACGGAGCAGGGCGTCCTTGTTCATCGAGTCGTAGGCGTAGCCGCGCATGGGGTTGACCCATTTTTCCGGGTCGGCCATATTAGCCGAGTGGGTCACGCCTACAGGCATCACGCGTAGCGGCTGGCCCTCGTTGGCGAGACGTATGCGCTCCGATTCCACACGCTCCCTGCCGAAAATTCCGGGCAGGGATGGCACGAGACGGTCGGGCAGGATGGCGCGGCGAGGTACCTCCTCGCCGGTGAACACAGCGATATCGGTCACGGGGACGCCGTATTGCAGCAATGCCTGGCAACGGCGCATATAGTCGGTCAGGCCCTTGCCGCCGTCGGCAAACCACGTGTTGTCGCGCTGGAAGAAGAGGCCGATACCGTCGAGCGTCATGCCCGGCTTTTTGTCAAGGTAGGGATTGTGGGTATTCACATGATAGAACATGCGGTTTATGCCCAGGGCGTAGTTGCGGTCAAGGAGGGTCTTGAGCATGGCCGGAGTCTCGTCCCAGGTGCCGCGCACCTCCGTGAAGCCCTCGGCCTGAATGATGTTCTTGCCGTATATATGGGCGCCGTGGATGGCGTCGAGCATATCGTTGGGCTTGTCGTGTGTCGGGCTGCGCAGCCAGTATTCACCCATCGGGAAGTCTACAGCCTGATAGTGGAGCATACCGTCGCTGACCATAGTGGGCGACACACACTCGGCTGAGAATAGGCAGTCGTATTCCTTGGCTTTGTCGCCCAGAACCTTATAAAATACGTCGACCACGAGCTCGGCGGCAGTGGTGCGGACATCGCGGAGCACCTTCTCTGATGTCTCCACATTGTCGACAGGCACACCGGCGAAAAGGGGCAGATAAGGCATGAGGTCATAGCCACGACGTTTTTTGAACTCGGAGGCGAAATTGTCGCTCCAGTTCTGACTGCCGCACTCCCAGCTGTCCACGTGCATATATTTCAGCACCCGGCGCACTGTCTCGGGGTCAAGTTCCCTGAACACGCGGCCAAACCAGTTGTCGAACTGCTTCGCCACAGCCGCCTGGCTGAATTTGTCGGCCTCAAGGCCTCGTCCGGCGCCTCCTGTGGCATTGGTGTGGCCGGTAGCGGTGTGGCCGAGACGCATTATGCGCCATTCACCCTCGGGAAGCGTGGCAGTGAGGACACCGTTCTTCATGGACGCTGTGAGGTCAATGATTTCCTCTTTCTTCACACACTGTCCGGCGGGAACCTCGGCTGCGGTCGTGGCAGGCGCCACGCGCCATACAAGACCGGCCTTGCCTTCCCACTGGTTGAGTTTAGGTTCGCCGCTCAACACAATGCTGTCAATCTTGAGATTCGGTTTCCACTTGGCGGCATCGAGGTCCTCGCTACCAGGCTCGCTCCCCTCAGGAGTCCAGAAGAAGCGGAAATAGCGTGCGGTGGTGGGAGGAATGGCATGTGTGCTTTGGGCATCGGTGTTCTGCCATCCCTGACGGGCAGGCTGGAGCTGCTTGACCTCGCGGAAATTCTTGCCGTCGTCGCTCGCAAGCACTTTCAGGCGGTGTGCCTGATAGTTGTTGCCGCGCAGGACTATCTCGACATTGCTCACGGTAACAGGCTCGGAGTATTCATACTGAATCCAGCCGGGCACGGATGAACGGACCACTCCGAGAGAGTCCATCCTCATCCTCTTGCTCTCGGGAGCCGAGGGGTCGACGCTTCCCACCGTAATCCGGGGCTTGAGCTCTATCTTCCGCCCTTTCACCGGCATGGCGAGGAGGGCTATATCCTCATAATAACCATCGAAACTTTCGGGCTGAGGCAGACGCAGGGCGCTGATTTTTCCGCCTCTGACTATCGTGTCGGCCGTGACGACCTTCTGCATCGACTCCTTCGGAGTAATCCACGGACCGCCGGCAAGGGCGAAGCCGTCGCAGATGTGCATGCCGAGTTTCAGACCGAGGCTGTCGGCAATCTCCATGCTGCGCCCCACGAGACGCCACCATTCCGGCGAGAGCTGCGGAGCCTTGCCTCCGTATTGCGGCCCCATCTCGGGCGATTTGATGGGCATGAGATATGTGCCGGCAAGACCGACATTTTTCATCGCTTCAAGATCGGCCTTGATACCCTCCTCGGTCACGGCGCCGAACATCCAGTACCAGAAGCACCAGGGCTGCGCCTCGAAGGGAGGATTGGCAAAAGCTCGCTCCAGTGTCGGCTGAGCCGACACCGAAAGCGAGAGCATTGCAGAAGCCAATATCAATTTATCGCGTAATTTCATCAGTACAATTTTTTGTATGCCACTTCTTTGAGGTGTCTAATCACAATAGTCAAAACACCTCTTATTCAAAGCGCAGGAGTATACGGCCTGAGCGCTTGCCGTCAACCCACTTGGGCTGCGACGACGGGCCGATAAGGTCGGTGGTGTTGACCTTGTTGCGGACGGGAGGAATCACTTCCATAATAGCGATGCCTGTCTTGGGCAGGTTGTAGAGTATATGGTCACGGCCGTCGCGGGGCTCATAGACACCCACGTAGCTTCCGGGAGTTTCGTTGACAATTCCGATAGTGCCGTCCTCGGTTCTGATGTCCATCCAGTCCACGTTGGCGAAATAGCCCTTGAACTCGGGATATGTGAAGCTCTCGGCGGGGATGGGGTCGTTGTAATCATTCTCCCATACACCGTACTGCGGGCCGTGGAGACGGTTCTGCCATACGCGGTAGGGACCGTCACCCACCCAGCGCTTGCTGAGCACTTTCTCTTCGGGGAAGTCGAATTTCACACCCATGAGGTCGATGACCCCGCTGAAATTGTAGGTGAAATCGAGAGCGGCGGTGCCGTCGGGACCTATGGTCCATGTAGCGCGGTCGAAATTGCCGAGCTTATAGTCGGAATTTACCACCACATTGTCGCCCACCTTCTCTGCGGTGATGCCGGTGAACTTGCCGAGGTCGTCAAATTCGGTGTACTGTGTCTTTTTCTTCTCGGCCTGCTTGTCGTCATGGTTATAGAAACCGTCCATCGAGCGGTCGGCACGCTTGGCCACGATGACTCTCGGGCCGTCGGTAAGAGGAATACGACGTCCGTTGACGTCCACGCCCTTCAGCTGGCCGTCTTTCTTGCTGAAATGATATGTGCGTCCGTTGGCGCTCACGGTCAGCTCGTCGGCAGTCTCGGCATAGGTGGGTGCGGCACCGGATGACTTGGCGGGAGCCTGCGCTGCGGCAGTCTTGCTTCCCGCAATGGGGTGTGACCATGTGAAGAGGTCACGGCCATGATTGTCGGTGACAGTGAGTTCGAGAGCCTCGGCACCGGGCTTGAGCTTGGGAATGGTGACTGTGCCGCTGTCGTGGGCGGGAATGTTGCCGAACTTGACCTTACCCTCGGCCACCACCTTGGCGCCGTCCTTCGAACCGGCTTCGGGGAGGTCGAGCTGACGCCATGTGAGCGTGCAGCCTTCGAGATTGGTAAAGTCGTAGCGGTTCTCGACGTTGAGCACACCGTTGAACTCGCGGCCTATGGTCTTGTTCATAATCTGAATCGGGCACCAGACTTCCTTGATTGTCCAGTAACTGCCCTCTTTCTCGTGGTGGGGGCCTACGATACCGTCAGCGCCGTAGTTGCCGCAGTTGTCAATGAAACCGTTCATATCCACGCGCTTCACACCCTCGTCGGCGAGCACCCAAAGGAAACCGCCAGCACATTTGGGGTCTTTGCGCATCATCTCCCAGTAGTCATAGAGACCGGCACCGTGGCCGCCGTCGTAGAGACCGTGGAGGAATTCCGTAGGCATGAAGATTTCAGGGAGGCGCATGTAGTTCTGACTCTCGCCGTATGAACGGTAGTGCATTGTCTCGAAGCCACCGAAGTTGCCCTGCGGATGAAGCACGGGGCGTTTCTGCGGGTCATATTTGTGGAACTCGCCGTTGAGCTCGTCGTTCCAGCCCTTCTCGTTACCGTTGCTCCACCATATAATACAGGGATAGTTCACATCGCGCTCCACCATCTCTTTCACGAGCTTCTGACCGTTAATAGTCTCGTGTTTACCATGCCAACCGGTGAGCTCGTCCATCACATAGAGGCCGAGCGAGTCGCAGATTTCATAAAATTCGGGGTCGGCGGGATAGTGTGAGAGACGCACAGCGTTCATGTTCATAGACTTGATGAGCTCCACGTCCTCAAGATTCTTCTGACGGCTGAGTGTGCGGCCGCTCTCGGGACGGAAACTGTGGCGGTTGACACCGCGGATGTTCACTTTCTTTCCGTTGATATAGAGGCCGTCGCTCTCGCGCACCTCGATTGTGCGGAAACCGAATTTCTCGTATTCCTTGTGGAGCACCTTGCCCTTTGCATCGGCGAGGATGAACTCGGCCTTGTAGAGATTGGGAGTCTCGGCGCTCCATGTGGCGGGATTGTTGACCTGAAGCGCTATCTTACAGTCGCCTGCGCCGGGACGGAGTTTAGTCACCTTCTCGGCCACTTTCTTGCCCGCGCTGTTGGTGATTACGGTGGTGATTTTGCCACCCTCCACCGGCATGCTGAGCGTGCAGTCGGCGGTGAAATTGCCGTCGGCCTTGGCGTCGATGGCTATATGCTTGAGGTTAAGCGCCGGACGAGCCTGCATGAATACCGGGCGCCACAGACCGCCGAAATTCCAGTAGTCGGCACGACGTTCAGCGAGGTTCACGCCTGCGTTCTCGCTCTCCTTGGCCACGGTCACTTCCAGGCGGTTTTTCTTCTCGGGACCGAAGAACACTCGGTCACTAACATCATATATAAATCTGTAGAAACCGCCCTGATGCTTCGAGCCCGCCTTGCGGCCGTTGATAAGCACGTCGGTATCGGTCATGGAAGCCTCGAACACAAGCTCGATCTGCTTTCCGCGCCATGATTCGGGAAGTTCAAATTCATATTTGTAGTGGCCTTTCTCATCGGCTGCGCCTTCGGGGAAGGCTTTGCCGTAGAATTTCATGCCATACTGATAAGTGCCGTAACCCTGCAGTTCCCAGCAGGAGGGAACGCCGATTTTCGACCATTTGCCTGAGTTGTTACCGTCAGTGCACATAAAATCCCATTCCACCATGTCGTCGCAGCCCGAGCCCGAGAGATACTGTCGCTCTGTGGTCACGGACTGGGCCATCATAGCCAAACCGGTGAACATGGAAAAGATAGTTACTACAGATTTTTTCATTATACCGTTAGATTGATTATATTTTCATTTTCAGTGTTTTCATCATATATGACCGGACTAAGAGCCGAAAGTCAAGTCACGCGGTGTTATTTCACCGGACTGATTCTAACTTTGAGCTCATGCTCTCCGGGGGCGATGGCATATTTCTTCAAGACGCCCGGGCCGCAACTGCTGTTGCCGAGGCCCATCACGGCCGCATCGAGGTTGAGATATATGTTATCGCTCTCCCGCAGGTCGCAGTCGTGGCTCACTGCCGCGATGTCGGCCACGGAATACGGGAGGGCCGAAGCTGAAACCGGGTTTTCGAGAGCTGTGACGCGGAGGCCCTGTCCCTTTCCGTCAAGAAGCATTATTTCGGCGACAGATTCGAGATTGCCTGAATCCTGCGGGCGCGCATAGTGTGTGTACTGCTCCCCTGCCTTTGATTTCCAACGCCCTATTCCGGCGGCCTCGCGGCGGTCAGGATAAGTCTCGAAGGGGCCGAAGCCGAACCACTCCACATTGTCGTAAGCCCTGTCGACCACAAACGCACTGCCGAGGCGCGGAAGTTCCGGGAGCTCACCCTTGCGGGTATATGTCTGCGTGAGGTCAATGGTGCCGTCGGGATAGATGGAGTATTCGCTTCTGACGGTCACTGACCCGGCGAGATATGCGTAGTCCTGCACGGCTGTGACGTCGACCTTTCCGTCGGCCTCTTTCCATACGAGCGACTCACACTTTACAGCCGGCGAGTCGATGCGGTTTTTGGTCCAGTCCTTGGCGAGCCAGTTGCCGAAGCTCTTGTCGTTGTCGGTCGGAGCGCGGAAGGCCTGGAAATAGGAGCCTTTGACAATCTCGCGGCCATTGTAGGCAACGCGCACGAGCGAGCCGTCGCCGCGGTTCCACGAAGCGGAGAATTTCGGGCCGCTGACGGTGAGCGTCTCGCCGTTTTCAGCCACTTTCAACCCCTTGCCTGGCTTTGCGTCGCGCTTCACGGCATCAATCATATTGTCGCGCAAAGTGAGCTGACGGCCTATGATTTCATGACCGGCATCAGCCCAGTCTGTAGCTGATTTAAGTCTTACGGATACATTCAGCCGCAGGTCGGCATCGGATTTCAGACCTTTGAGGGTCACGGTGGCTGTCCCCTCCTCGCCCGGAGCGAGCTCGGGAAGTTCTATGACGCCGGTCTTACCCTTTTCGCCGTCGGTCACGAGCGTCCATGTCGCATCATAGCCGGAGAGGTCTGTGTGATGATTGCGGTTGATGAACTTTATCACGACCTTTCCTGTGGCCGGGTCGAATGAACCGAGCGAAACAGCCACCGGGCTATAGACTGTCTTGACCTCATAATATTTCGGATTTACGGAGCGGTCGGCGAGAATCACGCCGTTCATGCAGAAAGCCTTCAGATTGGGCTTGTCGCCGAAGTCGCCGCCGTAGGCCATCTGCACGCGGCCGTCGGGGAGAGTGCGCTCTATGCCCTGGTCAACCCAATCCCAGATGAAACCTCCGGCCATGCGGGGATTGCTGTAGATTTCATCCCAGTATTCCCGGAAGTTACCCATGGCGTTGCCCATGGCGTGGGCATATTCGCTTGTCAGCACGGGACGGTTGTCGTTGGTGCGCTGCGCAATCGAGAGCAGGCGTTCCCAGCGGGCATTTTCCGCACGTTCCTTGTCCTCACCCTCCTTGATGCCGGGGTTGAGATACTCGTCCATCACTCGGGGATAGAATCGGCTGATGATATCGACCGTGGCGGGGTCGGGATTGCCGTCGACACCCTGCGCGCCCTCATAGTGGACGGGACGCGTCGGATCGAAGTCATGGAGCCACGCAGATATGGCAGCGAAATTGGGGCCGTAGCCGCTCTCGTTGCCCATGCTCCAGAACACTACCGAAGGATGATTCTTGTCGCGCTCGGCCATGCGCACTGCGCGGTCAAGGAAGGCGGCGTGCCAGTCGGGGGTGCTTGCGAGAGTGCCGCGCAGACCATGTTCCTCGATGTCGGCCTCGTCCATGACGTAGAGTCCGAGTGAGTCGCAGAGCTCATACCAACGGGGTGTGTTGGGATAGTGGCTTGTGCGCACGGCGTTGATATTGGCCTGCTTCATCAGCTTTATATCCTTTATCATGAGCTCCTCGCTCATCACGCGGGCGGTCTTTGGGTCATGCTCGTGACGGTTGACACCGCGGAAACGGATGGGACGGCCGTTGACAAGCACCTGCCCGTTCCTGACCTCAACGCTGCGGAAACCTACTTTGGACTTCGCGCGCTCGACCACATTGCCGGAGGCGTCGCAGAGTTCAAGGTCGAGGTCGTAGAGCACCGGGGTCTCGGCGGTCCATAGCTCAGGACTGCGTACAAGACTGGAGACACGTCCGAGTTTGCGCGGTCCGCGCTGCGGATACCACTCGTTCATCACCGAAGCCTTGTGGTCAAGGTCGAGTATGTCGTTTATGAGGATTGTCGTGTCGACGACAGCCGCGAGATTCTTCTGTCCGAGTTTCACATGCAGTTTATAATCAGTGCCCCGCTCGCCGCCGTAGACTGAGAACTGCGGGTCGAGCTGAAACACGAAATCACGGTAGTCGGCTCCGGGCAGAGTGCGCACGGCATAGTCGCGCAGCCTGACGTCGGGGGTATGGAAGAGTGTGACATCGCGGTGTATTCCGGCGAAACGCCAGAAATCCTGGTCCTCAAGGTAAGAACCGTCACTGTATTTGTAGACCTCGACGGCAATCTCGTTCTTGCCCTTGCGGAGATAAGGGGTGATGTTGAATTCCGAGGGCTCCATGCTTCCCTGGGAGTAACCGGCGAGCTCGCCGTTGATCCACACATAGAAAGCGCTCATCGCTCCGTCGAAGCGCAGGAAGGTCTGCCCTCCGGCGAGCCATGAGTCAGGCACGGTGAAAGAGCGGCGGTATTGTCCCGTCGGGTTGCGCTCCGTGTAGGCGGTGAAGTTCTCTTTCGGCGTATCCATCACGAAAGGGGGATTGATTTTGAAGGTATATCCGGCCGAGGCATAGATTGGTGTGCCGTAGCCGTTCACCTCCCACACAGCCGGAACCGCGAGCTTCGCCCATGAGGAATCATCGAATCCCTGTTTCTGAAAACTATCAACTCGACCCTCTGGCGTCGGGGACCAGTGGAAACGCCAGTCGCCGTTGAGAGAGATGGAGCGGTCGCCGCGGGTCTCGCCGTAGGGGATGAAGGCGGCGCGGGCCAGTTCGCGGTTGATCTGGAGGATATGATTGTTCTCCCAGTCATGCGCGGGACGCGTCCCGGCAGCCGAGGCCACCGAAACGACTAGGAGAAGCGCTGATGTCAGCTTTATATACATGATAGATAGTTACTCTGAGTTGTTATGCTGTCTGTGATTCCGTCAGGCCATGCCACACTTTTACTGCACTTCGAGGGAGTCGAAGGCTATTCCGTCGAGATTCGGAGCGGAGATAATGAGTCTGTAGGAGCCTGCGTTGATATAGCCGCCGGTCGTGGTGCTCAGCATACGCCATTTTTCAGGCGTTGCTGGCAGATTGAGTGTGTCATCCTTGAGCACGGCGCCGTTGGGGGCAATGAGCTTGAGGTTGACGGGAAGCGAATTGCCGGTAGAGTTCATGAATTTGAAACGGAAGGCGTAAATCTGCGCGAGGCCGGTCGAGAAAGTCCAATCGATGCTGCCTTTGCCAGTGAAAAAGACTCCGGTCTGCTTCTTGAATTCCTTTTTGGTGAACTTGCCTTCGCATTTTGCCTCCTCAGCCTCGTATGTCGTGGCCGGACGAGCGTTCTCGTCCTTCGGCAGAAGATTGTCGGGCATCTTCTCGATCACATCCTTGTCGGCAGCATCCCAGCTCCATTCGAAATCCTGAGCGGGAGCCTTGACGCGCGCATTGCCGTCGAGAGTGGCTACTGCGATTGCCGAGAGCACGGCCTGACCAGCCTTGACCTCGGGGAAGGAGATGTTGAGATAGCCGCCGGTGACTGTGCAGTCGACCGTTTTCTTGAGCAGACGGTCATGTCCGGCCTCAGCCCAGATGTCGAGGTCATCGATTACTGTAGAGTCATTGACCGCCACGTCGAAAATGCGCATGCCCTCGCAGTCAGTACCCTCACCGCCGCCGGTTCCGTGCCAGGGCTCGATGAAGTAGAGTTCCACACGATAGCGTCCGTCGGGCACAGGCAGACGGTAGCTGAGTTTATGGCGTCCGAAACGGAAGGCCTGTATGAGTTTCCAGTCGTTTGTTCCGGCAATCGGGTCGTATGTGACGCGCTGGCTGGCGAGATAAGGCGAAAGCCCCTTGAAATCCTGCGCCCACGAGCGCGACAGTGTCGTGTCGTCGCGCAGCCACTTCTGTCCGAACTCGTCCACATACTCGTCGCCGCCGCAGTTGATGCGGTAGAGATAGTTATAGTCCTTCTCCCCTTTCAGCGCGGTGCTTCCGGGAGTCTTGAGAACCGCGAAATTCGGTGCGTCGGGAAGATTGTCGAGCACAATCAGGTCCTCGGCGACCGGTTCGCCGCCGTTATAGGCCACCGCGCGAAGCACATTGGACTTGACCGGAACATTTTCCCAAGTGAAGTGAGTGCCGATGCCCCCTTTCACACGGGTACCGAGCGGATTGGCCTCGAGAGCATCGTTGTAGAGTTTCACGGAGTCGCAGTTACTGTAGACCTCGATTGTGGCCTCACGCGGACCCTTGAAACGGTCGGGCCAGGTGTGCGATGCTATATATACGAAAGGATCTGTCTTTGCATCGGCATAATTTCCCTTATACATATAATATACATCGGCCGGTTCCTCCCACGGAGTCACGAGCCCCTTGTAGTTGAAAGGACCAACTTTGTCGAGCATACGGTATGCCTCGTTGGGCTGACGGCGTCCGGGGTTGTCATGACTGCTGAGAATCCACTGGTAGTGACCGCACACGCTGTCGGCGGCTGCTTCGGCGAGACGCACCTTGGTTTCCATCAGCTGACACATGCGCTCCTCGCTGAGAGGCCCGTTGGTCTGGAACTCGCCGGGTTCGGTATGGAATCCGAATGTGCGCCATGCGCCATACTCGCCGTTAAGCAGCTGGTTGGGGCGCGAAAGTTCCTTGTCGTAGTTGTTGACGTCGCCGCCGTAGGTTCCGCTCCAGTTCTGTATCACATTCCAGTCGGAGCCCTCACCGCCGTTGCAGGTGGTGATGACACGCATTTCACGCGCCATCGGATCCATCTCGCGGATGATTTCCGAACACTCCTCGGCGAAGTCTTTCGGCAGGGTGCTCTCGTTCTGCAAGCCCCACATCACCACAGAGGGTGAGTTGCGGCGCTCCTTCACCCACTGGCGCAGGAGTGTCTTGAAATTTTCGCGGAATTCGGGGGTGTCATACCATATATGTGCGGAGAACTGCGGCCAGAAAAGTATGCCCTCCTTGTCCCAATACTCCTGATAGCGGAGATTGTGGGGCTGATGGGCGTCGCGGACGGCATTGAAACCAGCGTTTTTAATAAGTTTCACCCGTGCTTCAACCTGTTCGTCACTGAAAGCGTGTGAAGCGCCGAACTGATGCTCATATTCGCAGACACCGTTAATAAACATCGGCTTGCCGTTGATGAAGAAGCGGCCGTCGCCGTCATTGCGCTTCACGGGCCAGCTGAAATTGCGGATACCGTAAGGTGTCGTCACTTCCTCGGTGGTCTTGCCGTTGCGCTTGACCATTGTGGATAGTTTATAAAGGTAAGGTGACTCCGGGCTCCACAGCTCCGGTTTCTCTATCGGTGAAGCCTGCTTTATGACGCGGGTCTCACCCGGTCGGAGAGTGATTTTGTCAGTCAGGCGGAATATCTGACGGCCGTCGGCATTGCTGAACTTGCTGATGAAATCAAATTCGGCAGGCTTTGAGCCGTAGTTTTTAAGTTCGGTCTCGATGAATACCGAGTCACAGGCGGCATTGTTCCATACATGCACTCCGAAAGGCTCCACACGTACCTCGTCGGTAATCACCATCTCCACCGGACGGAATATGCCGAGGGGCTGCGAGCCCTCGCTGAATCCCCATTCCGAGGAACAGCCGCCACACACCCAGGGCATGTCGGAAATCATCTCGGGATGCTCGGCGAGCACTTCGAGAGTGTTGTCGCCGTCGAAATTCAGATAGTCGGTGACATCGAAAGTCAGCACCGTGCGCCCCGAAGGATGGCGCCCCAGGTCATGGCCGTTGAGCTTCACACCGGCATACGTTCCCACACCCTCGAAGGTGATGAAATAGCGCTTGCCGTCGACACGCGCCGGGGCCTTGAACTCCTTGACATATCCGGCGTTGCCGTGAAGATTGCCGTGGGTGAGCTGGCGGTAGCCGTAATAGTCATCCCAGTTGTGGGGCACATTCACTTTTATGGCCGACGAGCGGTCGTCGCCGAGCCAGGTAGTCCAGTTGTCGTTAAGACTGATATGACCGCGACGGCCGGTGGCGGGACGCTCGGGGAAACGGACCGCGGAGCGGCCCATGGGCTTGCTTGTGGCCACCGCTATGCCACGCTGGTCGGCATTGTTGACGGCGCAGTAGAAGTGATAGACCACTCCGTCGTGCTTCACAAGGTAGCTTTTATGGGCAAAGAGCTCGTCGTATTGCTTGGTAGGATAAATCAGGTCGTCGCCCTCCCAGTCGTCCCAGTTCACGAGGTCATAGCTGCACGCGAATGTGTTGAAAGCCTTATAGGGACGCGAAGGGTTGAAGGCGGAGAAATAGAACATCACATAGACGTCGCCCATCTTCACAATCTGAGCGTCGCCGGTGATGGTGCCCTGCGCCTCGTGGGTGAATACGGGATTACCCTCGTAGCGACGCCATTTCTTCATGTCGTCCGAGAGCGCGATGCCAATACGCTCGCCCTTCATGCCTGTCTCGGGATTGACACCCCCGGCATTATAATACATTATAAAAGGTGTGCCCAGTGTCTTGCCCGGGTCTCTGTAGACGGTGCTCTTGTATTGCGTCAACGCCTCCCACCACTGCACATCCTTGTCCTTGATGGAGAGAATCGGACGGTCGAGCGACTCCCATTCATGCGCTGTGCCCGGGTTGCCCTTGGTCCAGGCGAGACCCACATAGAGCGGTGCGTTGACAGCCTCGTAGCCGGTACCCTCGCCTCCGATATAAGTCATCCAGCATTTTCCCTTGTAGCGGCCTATGGCATAGCTTCCGCCCCACTCCATATCTATGAGCCCGGGGAAGCCGCCGCGCTGGTTGCGGTCCCAGCCTTTGTCCTTATACGAGAGGATGCGACCGAGTGTTTTCCATTGGAGCAGGTCGTCGCTCTCGGCCAGCCATGTCTCATAGCCGCGGCCGTCCTGCCCGCTGCGTCCGTTGTAGACAACGTAGGTCATATACCACTTGTCGCCCTCGCGGAACACCGTCGGACAATCTATCTTATGGTTGTTATCAGTCGGTGCTACAACAAGACCATATTTATATGGTGTCTTTGACTCACGGTAAACCTCTGCCATGCGCTCCTGACTGACATGACGCTGGGCAAACACAGCCCCCCACGTCAGCAAGGCCACGGATATCATGGAAAACAGTCGTTTCATACGGATTCTGATTTCGGTTTTCTCATTTTTATAACCCGACTGCCGGGACGCGCCTTCTATATATCGCGTCCCGTGCAGACGAATCGGAAATAATAACCAATTAAAAATATTACTTATGTCAAAGTGATTGATGATGTGTTTAATAGAACAGCCAGTCCATGGCTTCGTCGGCTCCGGCGAGAGCCACATTGCGGCTCTTGATATCGTCGGAAGTGAACCCGAGCACGAGAGCATAGCCCTTGGGAAGATTCAGACTGTGGTGGCCGGGCTTGAAACTGTAGGCATGCAGATTGGCAAGCGGCATCTTCGAGAGATGGATTGCATTGGTCAGCACCGGCTCGGCCTGGCCGTACTCGTTAGCTGAGGCATCGGTCTCAAGTTTGGGCGCCTTGGCATATTTCTTCTGGTCATCCTTGAAGTAGGCCACAAGGAGTTTCACGGGTTCCTTGCAGTCAAATTCAATGGTCGTGCCTTCCTTGCGCTGCACATCGCCGTTGACTCTGAAAGCGTTGAGCCCCTGAAGCTCCTGAGCGAGTCCGTCAATCTTCGCCTCGGGCATATTCTCGAGCAGCGAAGCGCCCTCGGCGAGCTTCACGCGCTTCCACGGCCCTTTGACAATCACGCCTGCGTCAGTAAGAGTTTTGATTTCGCCCTCATTGTTTGAAATCTTGCCGGCGGCCTTGTCCTTGAGCATGGCGATGTTGCTCTTGAAGTTATCGAGTTCGGTCTGATAGTGTACGAGCATCTCCTCCCAAGTCTTGTTCTTGCCGCCGTCACCGGCAATCGGTATGCGGCGCATGGTTGTCTGCATGCTGTTGGCATAGAGGTAATGGCCTTTGGTGAGCTCCACGAGCTGTCTGTAGTAGTCGAGGCTCTCTTCGAGCAGGGGCACGGCGGCATCGAGATATTTCAAATCCTTGGTCCACTGGTAGTTGAGCACCTGCTGTGCGGCCTTGACCTTACGGTCGAAGAAGTAGGCGAATGTGCGGTAGCAGTTCATGTCGTTGCTCATGCGCTCGAACTCGTCCTGATTGGCTCTGACTTTGCCTCCGATTCTCTCGATTGCTGCCACAGCCTTGTCGCCGTGGGCCACACACTGGGCGGTGATGTCAAGCGGAAGCTCTCCGACATGGGGTTGTCCCTTGTGTTCTTTCTCGACATACTCGATCAGTTTCTCACCCTCCGGCCCGCAGCTTTCGTAGAAGCCGGGATAGATGGTGTACTTATACGGGTTGACGAGCTGGCTCATGAACATACCCAAAAGAAGGGTCTGACGGTTGCCCTCGGTTATACCGAAGCGGCGCAGAAGTTTCGGGGCTATTTCGCCCGATTCCTCGAAAGCCTCGCGGATGTCGGCACCCTTCTTGTCGCTGAGACCGTAAGTGCGCGCGAAGCGGTGATTCCAGTATCTGATTTCATCCTCGCGGTCGCGGCGGCAGTTCCAGGCATAGCGGCCCCAGCCCTCATACCAGGTGCTGTCGCGCACAAGCTGGAGCTCGCGCTCTCCGCCTGCTATGCTGTCGGCCGAATAGGGCCAGTCCCAATACGATGCCTGCGGATAGAGGTGGAGCGCATTGGCGCCGTGTATGTCGTGCATTGCCTTGACAGCCTTCTGCGTGAAATCGGGAGAACTCCAGCGCCAGGGTTCGAGGTTGGCGAGGATGTGAACGTTGCTGATATGCACGCTTCCGAGCGAGCTGAGTCCGCGGTGGATTTCGGTCCACGGGCCGCGGGGCTCGTAAGTGGTGAGCGACTCGCCGTTGTACTTGTGCATGGTGTAGAGGTTTTTGTAGAGAGGAAGCGCAGCGTCCATCACGGCCTTGCAATCGGTGTCATGGGCACGCAGGAGCAGCGGGGGCTCGTCGGTGCGGCCGAGCTTGGCAAGTCCGTCCTTCACACCGGGGATGATGGTCTCGGTGAACCACACCACGTCGTCCTCGTAAGTATCCATAGCCTCGCCGAGACACACAAGCAGACCCACATTGGGATATTTCTCGATGAAGGCCGCTACGCTCTTGCGCGTGTAGTCGCTCACGAGGGGAGTGATGGGGCGGTTGCGGTCCTGGGTCTTGAGGCCGTAGTGTTCGGCGAAGGGCTTGGAGAGCAGGATGTTATAGAACATCTGTATTACGAAGATGCCGCGCTTGTCGGCCTCGGTGGTGAGGAATGAAAACATCTCCTCGTTCTTCTTGAAGGTTTCCTCGTCAACCTCAACTGCAAAAGGATAGTCCTCAAGTTTCACGAGCGATGCGAAGGGATGACCGTTCCAAAGATAGAGCGAGTTCATGCGGTTCTCGACAAGCATGTCGAGATATTTGATCCACAGTTCCTTGTCATAGAACCACGGGAAATTCTCGGGAGTGTAGGGATATTCGTAGACGGCGCGTCCGGGAAGAAGATATGGCTTCTGCACACCCACACAGGCACCGCGAAGCACCATCTCGGGTGCGTCGCTGAACGATGCCGGAAGTTTTTCGAAGCTACCGTCCATTTCAAGACGGTCCACGAGTTCCTGACAACCGTAAATTACGCCGGAACCGTCGTTACCCACCACGTCAATCACGCCGTCGACTGATTTGATGGTGAAACCCTCCTTCGGGCCCACGCTGTCAGTGGCCTGCGAGAGACGTATGAGTTCCACGCCGTCGGCAGCCTTGTCGAGCACATCGTATCCTTTTGCCTCGAGAGCCGATTTCAGATGCTCGGCGGCGAATTTCACTCGGTTCGAACCGTCCTCGGGATATTCGATGGCTATTTTCTTGCTCTCACAACTCCATGTGACAGCAGCGATTACCGCGATAAGTATATATCTGATCAGTGATTTCATTAAAGTAAGAGTTTGAAGAGGTTAGACTTCCTTGTAATTGATGGCTATCTCCTTGTCTGTGTCAATCCACAGGCGATAGCTGTTGTCACCGGTCTTTTCAACCTTGCCGTAGCTCGATTTCGGTGTCTTTTTGGACTTGATATAGATATATCCCTGACCCTCAGTGGCCTTCACCCGGATAAGGTGATTATTGACATAGAGCGAGATTTCTCCGTTGGGAGTCGGGACGGTTCCCTCCATCCATTTCAGTCCGCCGAGGTCGGGAGTGATTGAAAACTCCTTGTAACCTTCCTTGACGGGCTTCACGCCGAGATAATATTTGCCAATGAGATAAATCGGGCTCGCTCCCCAGGCATGGCAGAGGCTCTTGCCGTAGGGACGGCCGTACATTGCGAGATGCTGCGTGCCGCTGTCGCCGGGATTGTATTTTTCCCAGAAGGATGTGGCGCCCTCCTTGAGCATACCGCCCCAGTAGTCCTTCATCTCCTTGAGCACCTGTTTCTGCATACCCTGCGAACAGAGGGCTTCCAGTTCGTAGAAACGCATGTAGGGAGTGGTGATGGCGGGAACCTCGGGGTTGAGCATCACGTTTTTCATCACGGAGTCGGTTGTCGCGTCGTCGAGATAGCCGAGGGTAATGGCAAACATATTGGCGAATTTGTTGACCTGTTCGCTCTGCTTGCCGTTCTCGACATTGTGCACGAGCGCCTGGCGCTTCTCGTCCCAGAATGTCGGCATGAGTTTGGCGCGGAGTTCGCCGGCGAGCTTGCCGTAGCGCGCGGCGTCGGCCTTGTCGCCCACGATGTCGGCGCAGAGCTTCATGGTCTCAAGGCTCTTGCAGAAAAGTATCTGCTCAAATGAGAGAGCACCCTGCTTGCTCATGGGGAAGTCGGCCCAGTCCACAAACACCCAGTCGCCGGTCATGCCCTCGAGCATACCGTCCTTGTTGGTGCGACCGAGCACATAGTCCATCATGGTCTGCATCTTGGGATAGATTTCCTTTACAAACTCCTTGTCGCCGCTGTAGAGATAGTAGTCGTAGATACCGTTGAACCAATAGAGGGTATAGTCCATGATGGTATTCGTGTGGGCGGTGACGGGGTCTTTGCCGCGGAGCAGACGGGTGGTGCGCTTGACGGTGGGACTGTCAAAGAATAGATAGTAGTTCATCAGGTAGCTCTGCACCGCGTCGCCGCTCCACACCCAGCGGTCACGCTTGATGCCGTCGATGAAAAACTCGCGTGTGGTCAGGTGCATGGTGTAGGCGCCTATATCCCATATCTTGTTGAGCTCCGGGTCACTGCATTTGAATGAGCCGCGATACTCCACCGGGGCATATTCATAGAGCATGGCCACGTCGCCCACATTGACACCCGCTTCGGGTGCCATGTAGACATAGCGGAACGCCTTGGTGTTGTCGAGCGTATAGTCGCCCTCTCGTTTCTGAGTGGCGTTTGTGGCGAGGTCTGTCACCTTGTCGCCGTCAAAACGGATTTTGTCCAGCGTCTCACAATATTCCAGGTCGAGAGCCTCTTCGGGACTCTCACCATAATATATATTGACAATGCCGTTGCCGACAGGATTTTTCAGCACCACACGTCCGAATGTCTCTTTGCCGAAATCATAGAGTCGGCCACCGTCGGCGGTCTTTTTCTCGACAGCCACATAGTTCATCGGCTCAAGTTTCAGGCTGAAAGCCGACGGCGGGGTAGCTATGTCATCGAAATTCCAGTATCCGGCGGGCGCATAGACGGTTGCGGAGGTGTCGCTCGCCTTGCCGCTCTCGTCAATCCACTCCTTGTCCTCGTTTGTCACCTTCCATGTCGGATCAGTGTTCACGGTCTTTCCCTTGATGTAGAGCGCCGGAGGTGTGGCCTGATTCCATACCTTTATATTAAGGTTATGCTTCCCAGCGGGGAGCTTGAAGGTCGAGGGCATGCCGAACTGTAGCTTTCCGTCGAGCTTCACATTATATTTTCCCTCGGTGGCTATGGTGATTTCCTCCGGCTCGGCGAGGTCGAGCTGCTTGCTGAACTCCACCACGACGAAATGGCTGTCGGTTTTCCAGAAAGGCGGGAAGAAGGCTCCCCGCTCGGTGCGGTTATTATTCATCCGGTTTCCGAGCCATATCTCATAGTCTCCCGGATACCATATCCATGTCTGAGCCGAAGCAGCGAGGCCGAAGGCGGCAGCGCCTATGATAGTGAAAAATCTTTTTTTCATGGATGATTATAATGATTTAAGGTGCTGAAATTTTTCTGTGAGTCCGGCATTGGCACGGATGGAATCGCTGACTGCGGGACCGTTGTTTTCCCACACGTTGCCGGGGCCGTTTGCGTTCTTGAGATACTTCTCCCCTTCCGTCCAGTTGTCCTTCACGGTGATGAACGACGAGCCCTCGTCGGTGTAGAGATAGAACCAGTGGTTGGGATCATGGGCGTAGCCGGGCACATAGATGTCACGCACACAGTTTTCAGTCACGAAGCTGTGGGGCTGTGCGCCGAGGGTATATACCCCGGCCACATCATACATGTGGCGGGCGTAGTGATGGATGAGATTACCGTGCACGCGGTTGTTGCGCATGCAGTTGACGGTGCGTGTCCAGCCCCAGCCGAGATTTATGCCGCTGTATGACACATCGTTGATTTCATTGTGCTCGATGTTGATGTCCCTGACATATCCCGCACAGATTCCGAGCGTGCCCCAGTCCTCGTTGGTCACATTTGTGATGAGATTGTTGGCAATGGTGAGGCCGGAGCATACCTCGCGTCCGTCAGCGGGGTCATAGGGCAGGTGGGTTTCGTGGGATGCGGGACTGAAACTGCCCACCACGATGCCGTTGCCGGCTATGTCGCGGAAAAGACACCCTTCGACGAGACCGCCGCGGGTTCCCCACTCGTAGTCAAGGCCGGAAGAGCCGAGATGCTCGAAACGGCAGCCGATAAAGTCGATATTGTCGGCGCCGCTGACGGTCACGGCCGCGGCCGGACGTCCGAGCCACCCCTGATTGTCGAGCTTGTGGTTCTGATAGCGCTCCATCTTGGGATTGATTTTATAGCCGTCGGTCATGAACATGCCAGCCTGAAGGGGAACATGACCCATGAGCGAGGGACGCATCCAGGTGGTGTATTCAAAAGCTATGTTCTCGATTCTGACATTTTCCACCGGGCGGTCGAGAGTACCCTCGATGTTGACAAGTGTCTCTATAGCGGGGACAACTGCGTCCTTCACGGTCTCGCCATCGAAGGGATAGTAGTATAGTTTCCGGCTGTCGATGTCGTGATACCACTCGCCGGGGACATCGAGGAGTTCCTTTGCGTTGGTGAGATAGAAAGCCGAGTTGTGGCCGTCGGTCGTCACCATGGGGCGCGGCCAGGGATGTTCGAACTGGATGCGGCTCTCGGGATTATGGAATCTGACGGCGGCGCTGTCGCCTTGTATCTCTATCGACTTGATGCGGAGATTGGCCACACACCACATTTCGTGGAGCACCATCTCGGCATACGGAGCGTTTTTGATTTTCTTCACAGCCTCGGCCGGAACCCAGAGCACTTCGTTTTTCGTGTCATTGCCGATGATGCGGTACATTTTCTCGAAATCCTCCACATCGCGCGCGCGTACAGCCTTATGTCCGTTGACATAAAGCTGACGGAAATCGAGGGGACGCCCGTTGAAGTGAGGCACATCGGCCACGAGTAGCTTGCCCTGCCGTTTCCAGCCCTCGATTCTGACGCCGCCGTTGAGACGTGCGTCGCCCGCCGAGGTGATTACCGTCGGCGAGCTTGCCGTGCCGCTGTCCTCCGGACGGATGAACACCGGTTCGTAAAGATAGTAGTCACCTCCTGCGAGATGTATGTTTATTCCCGACTCCACACCCGCGGCGCCAAGCCTACGCATTTCGCGGGCCTGGCGCAGAGCGGAGGTTAAAGTCGCCTTTGGTGCGGCCTTGGAGCCGTCGTTCATATCATTTCCTGTCGGAGATACATATACGTCGGCTGCGAATCCCGATACGAGGGTCATTGCCATACCGACTGATGCGATAAGTCTTTTCATACTTCTCTCTTAATTTGAGTTTCTGATTTCACATGCGGTCTCAGCGTGCGAGCGGAAGCCAGACGCTCATCTCGGCCTTGTCGCGGTTGCCCCATGCGAAATACGGAATCAATGTCACTTTCACAGTCTTGTCGGCGCTGCCTACCTCGCGGTAGAGCTTGCTGGTCCAGTCGCCGCCGTCCACGAGGCGAGCCGTGGTTTCGAGCGCTGTCATCTTCGCGCCGTCGATAGTCACATCCTTCGTTGTGAACTTGGCGTCGGCGGGAATGAGGACGTCGTCAAGAGCCTTGCCACCCTCGATGTCGATGCTTTCAAGGCAATAGACAAGCGGGCCGCGCTTGATGGCGGTGTGGTTGCGGGTCTCCTCCACAAGAGGATTAGATTCGAGCAGTCTGGTTTTCATCTCCATGTCGAACACAATCTCGTCGCCGGGCTTCCAAACGCGGTCCACGGTAACGTAGGTGTCGGGCTTCACACTGACCTCGACAGGCTCGCCGTTGACGGTCAGAGTGGCCTTGTCGCACCACGAGGGCACGCGCAGTTTAACGGCCACAGCCTCTTTCTTAGGCACTTCGACCATATCGATGACCACTTTGCCG
This sequence comes from Bacteroidales bacterium, assembly GCA_019416285.1. Classification (GTDB taxonomy): domain Bacteria; phylum Bacteroidota; class Bacteroidia; order Bacteroidales; family Muribaculaceae; genus Duncaniella. The sequence continues at coordinate 98,985 of DXXM01000003.1, read as the reverse complement.
TCGTAGGGATAACCGGTGTGCTGTGTCACCACGAGAGGTTTCTTCTTGCCGAGAGTGGTGCGGAGTTCGTTGTCGCCGTAGAGATTGCACCAGAGAGTGTTGTCGCTCACGGTGTAGGCATAGTTCTGAGCCTCGCAAATTGTGCGCAGTGTGTTGGGCGGACAGCAGAAGCAGCTGATATACTCCTCGCGGGTTTTCGGCCAGCGGAGAGTATATGGCAGATCATCGCTCATGCGGAGAGGATTAGTGTAGAAGTAGCGCTTACCGTCGAGGCTGACACCGCTGAGCACACTGTTGTAGAGCGCGGTCTCCACGATGTCGGCATATTTTGCGTCGCCCGTAGCCTCAAGCATGCGCCAGTTGAAGAGCATGTTGCCGATGTTGGCGCATGTCTCGTTGTGGGCGGTGCTGTTGGGGAGCTGATAGGGGCGGCCGTAGCTCTGGTGAACTTTCTGTATGCTGTCGGGCTCGTAGCAGGTGCCGTCGGGCGAGGTGCCGTCGTAGAGCGCGCCGCATGCGCCGGTGACATACATCTTGCGGTTCACGATGTCGTTCCAGATGCTTGTGAGGTTCTTCATGAGCTGCTCCTCGCCGGTCTCGTTGTAGAGGTCGGCTACTCCGGCATAGAGATAGTTGGCGCGGACGGCGTGGCCCATGGCGTTATACTGGTCGCGGAAGGGGATGCGGTCCTGATTGTCGTCGGTACCGTTCTCCACAAGGCCGCGGATGTCGATGAGATTCTTGGCAAGTTCGAGGTAACGGGGATTTTTCGTTTCACGATACATCTCCACCACGCCCATATAGTGCGAGGGGCAGATAGCATTGCGCGCAAGCTCGGCCGATGCTGTCTCGTAGAAGCCGCAGAGGAAATCGGTGGCTTTGACGGCGGCATCGAAGAGGGTGGTCTTTCCGGTGGCTCTTTTATGGATGATTCCGGCCATCATCAGATGACCGAGATTGTATGTCTCGAAGTTCAGGCGGTTGGCGAAGGCACCCTTCTCGTCCTCGGCTCCGACCTTTGTGCCGATTACGGTCTGCTCCTTGTGGTGGGCGTGGGTATCGACTCCGCGGTTGCGCTCGTCGATGATTACGGGAGTATGTATATAGCCGTCCTCGCGCTGCGCCTTTACAACCTGCTCGATGAATTTGTCCATCAGGGCGTCGAGTTTAGGGTCTTTGTTGACAGCATAGACCGCAGCCACGGCCTCAAGCCACTTATACATGTCGCCGTCGTGGAAGGGAGGTCCCCAGTGTTCGCCGTCGCAGGTTCCGGCCGCGATTTCAAAATTGCGGAATCCATGAGAGATGTCGGGATTGTTCCAGGTATCCCACATGCTCTGTAGCGATGTGCCGCTATACACATTGAAGCGGTCACCCCAGAATCCGCCGGTCCATTTCACCGCACCGACAGGGGTATTTACCATAACAGCATGATTGCTCGCGGAAGTATCAGTAAGTCCCCCGTTCTGGGCGAAAGCCGACAACGAAAGCACTGCACAGCTTAGGATGGTATTAAATCTATGAAACATAATCAGTTGGATTAGATATAAGAATATTGGATTACAAAGATATAAAAATAAACCCACACTACCAAAGTTTCACCCCGCATATTTATCTCATTACAATAAGTCCCTGCGTGCACGCCCCCGTCAGCAGTGCTGTCGGGGGCGTGTTTGGAGGGGTGCCTTACGGCGGGAAAATATAATGTGTGCGTGCCCGTGTCAGGGCGGTATTGCCTCAGCTCGCTACGAACTCATGTGTAGCGCCGAACTTGCCGCCAATCATGTTGCCGCCGTGGAGTTTCAGGTATGCGCGGAGATACTTACGCAGCATCGACACCATTTCCTGGGTCTCCTGGAGCATGTTGAGGTAGACATAGAGCACCGTCATGGCCGATGCGTCGCCCTCATGGAGATGGTCGTAGAGCTTGTAATAGAGTTTTGCTATGGCATCCTTTATGTCATCGCCGTGGCGACGCAGCGTCGGGATGACTTCGAGTTGATTGGTGTCCATGGTGGTCAGTGTGTCGTTGAAGAGAGTCATGACCATCGTGCGGATGACTTCGAAATCCTCCACGTATGGCTTCGGGAGAGGACGGAAATTGTTATCGACATGCTCCTTGCAGATTTCATTCATACGGCGGAGGTTATAGAGTATCGACATGCAGCTGTTGTTGGCCAGATGGAACCAAGTGCTGTTGGCAATTGCCGTCTGATAGTCGGCCTCACGCAGACAGAGTGTTTCCTTGCGTCGTATGTTTTTCAGCTCGCGCTTCTGACGCTGGAGGCTGTTGTCGATTTTGCCGAGAGTCTTTATATCTTCTTTGATAAAGGCCGTGGTCATGGCGTCGTAGTTAGTGGCCGTGTAGGAGATGAACTTGCGCTCGTTTTCGGTCATATAGAGAAGGAATAGCTTCCAGCCCTCGGCCTTATCCTCGGTAGAGAGAATAGTCTGGAAGAGGGTGTCGCCTGTCTCCTCGGCCTGCTTGTTGCGGAAGCGGCGGTTGCTGCGGATAATAAGGATTATCGTCACCACTGCGAGCACGAACATGACCGCGTGGCCGCCCCAGTACATTATCGCTACGATGATGCCCGCGCCGATGAAGGCTGCTCCGGCGGTGAGAAACCATCCGCCGATTACCGAGATGACGCCTGTGATTCTGAACACGGCGCTCTCACGTCCCCACGCACGGTCGGCGAGCGAGGTACCCATCGCCACCATGAAGGTGACGAAAGTGGTTGAAAGAGGGAGCTTGAGCGATGTGCCGAGCGCTATGAGCGCTCCGGCGAGCACGAGGTTGACCGACCCTCTGATAAGGTCAAAGGCAGCCCCCTGCTCCATTATAGTCTCATCGACATTGAAACGGCGGTTAAGCCATGCACGGACCTTTGGAGGGGTGATACGCCGCACTCCGGCTATCATCGAGAGCGTCCAGCGCACAAGACGGCGTGCTATGCGAGAGGAACCGAACATCTCGTCGCCACCGCCCTGACTGCCGAGTCCGATTTCGGTCTTAGCCACATTGCGGGCTTTGGATGAGGTGGCCAGTGAGACCACCATGACCACACCGGCACCAATCAGGAACCATAATGGAGTATTGGCAGGGCCGTTGAGCGAACCCATGAGGAATCCGTAGGCGTCGCCTCCGCCATTGGCTGCATAATCCTGCCATGAGGAGAGGCCCGTGAGGGGCACACCGATAAAGTTGACAAGGTCGTTGCCCGCAAAGGCCATGGCAAGTGCGAAGGTGCCCATCAGCACTATGACCTTTAGAACATTGACTCCGAGAGCGTGCAGAAGCTGCATGAGCAGCGTGAACACCGCGAAGCACCCTGCTATTATGAGCCATGTGTGTCCGGCAATCCAGGCTTTCACGTCGGGGGTCATGAAAGTGAGGTCCTTAGCACCCTTGATAAGAAGGAAATAGATGATTGCAGTGGCGCAGATGCCTCCGAAGATGCCGATTTTCCACTTCAGCTTGCTTTTATAGTTGAAGGTGAACACCATGCGTGAAATCATCTGCACGAGTGTGCCAAAGAAAAAGGCTATGGCCACCGACAGGAATATGCCGAGTATTACCGAGAGTGCCTTTTCGGTGTTGAGCAGGTCGTTGAACCCGAGCGAGTCGACTCCGCCGGCCATCTTTATCAGCGCCACGACAAATGTGGCTCCGAGCAGCTCGAAAACCATTGAGACGGTGGTCGATGTCGGGAGTCCGATGGTGTTGAAGATATCAAGCAGTATGATGTCAGTCACCATCACCGCCATCATTATACATATTATCTCATAAAAAGAAAAATGCTCGGGACGGAATATTCCGTGCCGGGCAATATCCATCATGCCGTTGCTCATGGCTGCGCCGATGAACACGCCGACCGACGCCACAATAATTATCCTCTTGAATGAAGCTGCTTTCGACCCGATGGCCGAGTTGAGAAAATTGACAGCGTCGTTGCTCACTCCCACCGAGAGGTCGAATATCGCCAGAAGGAATAAGAAAACGACTACACCTAAAAATAAAATGTCCATAACCGTATGTATGCGTTATATCAGTTTTGTTTTTCCTGACACAAAGTAAGCCACATTTTATTTCATAAATGTTTCATAAACTTTAAGCAATTATTAAAAATGTAGCCGGTCACATTTTAAACATCCGTCATTCGGCGGCTGTTCAGCTGTGACCGGCGTTTTTCATCATTGTTTCCGCGTCATTCACGCGGACGTGGAGTCGAGCGGAAGCCTGACTGCCACCTCAAGTCCCCCCTCGCGGCGGTTTGCTACAGACACGTCGCCTCCGTGCCACAGAACGGCGTTTTTCACAATCGAGAGCCCTAATCCGGTGCCACCCGACTGGCGTGAGCGCCCGTCGTCAACACGGTAGAAGCGCTCAAACAGTTTCGGCAGGTCACTCTCCCCTACCCCGCGACCATCGTCGGCCACAGTGACTGTCACGCGGCCGTCGGCCCCGCGGCGGCTCTTTATCTCCACCGTCCTGCCTCCGGAATAGGCTATGGCATTGTCGAGCAGATTGCGGAACACCGACATCAGCAGCCCGGTGTTTCCCCGGATGCCTATGTCCTCTTCCACATTATTTATTATCTTCATCCCCTTTGCCTCGGCAGCGGGCTCAGCGTCGTCACACACATCGGTTATTATTTCGTCAAGTGCCACCGTCTCCCGAGTTATCACATTGCCGCCATCCTCCATGCGCGTGATGAGCGACACATCGGCCAACAGCCTCCGCAGACGCTGGTTGTTGTCGTAACACCGGCGTATGAACTCCTCACGCTTCGCGGCGGGAAGGTCAGGATGGTCGATAAGCGTTTCAAGACACACCTGCATGGCGGCCACAGGGGTTTTCAGCTCATGGTTTATATTGTTGGTGAGCTGCTTCTTGATTCTGATTTTCTCCTGCTCTTCGTGGAGGGCGCTGCGGTGCTCGCGGTCACGGTCGGTGATGGCCTGCTGAAGCCGGGCATACAGGCGGACTATGTGGTTGGATATATCTCCGAGTTCGTCGTGAGGAAAGGGTTCTGTATCGTAGATGCGCTCCCCTCGCTCAGCCCTCTCAGCGAAGAGCCGCAGGCGCGAAATGTTGATTCCGACACGGCGGGTCACGAAATAACCTATCACACACATCAGCGCCGTCACCCCTATCATGAACCACACGAAACCATAGTCGGCCTCAAGGAAGGCAAGCAGAGGATTCGTATATGGGACCGCCGTGCGGACTATATAGCCGTCGCCAGTCTTGGCTGAATAGAAATATGTCTGTCCGGTGCTCTGACTGTGGCGACGCACGGCGAATCCCTCTCCGTTTTTCATTGCCGCGGCTATCTCCTTGCGGTCAAGATGGTTGTTGTCGGGGAGCGAATCAATCGAATTGTCATAGATTATTCTGCCGTCCTCGCCGATGATGCTCACACGCAGCTCGTCGAAGGGGTGTGGATTGATTGATTTCGGATCGAACACGCCGCCACCCTCTGCCATGTCGTAGAGTATGCGCTCATTGATGAGCTGGAGCTGGGCGTTGAGCTCGTCGGCCTTGAATTCTTTCTCTCTGTGATACTGGAAGGCGGCGAAACACCCCACTAAAAGCCATGAATAGACCACCAGGCCGGTGAATAGGCGCCTGTGGTATGTGAATTTATTCTTTCCCATCAGTCTGCAAAAAATCCGTAGCCGTAGCCCGGACGGGTTACTATGTTCCTGCCGTAGACGCCGAGTTTCGATCGCAGGCGCGTGATGTTGACGTCGATTACCCTGTCGAGCACAATCACCTCGTCAGGCCAGATGAGATGCAGCAGCTCCTCGCGCGTGAACACTTGCCCACGATGGCTCAGAAGAGTGAGAAGTATTTCGAACTCCTTCCGTGGCATCTTGATTTCCTTTCCGTCGACCTTGCAGATTTTCTGACGGGTGTCGATCTGGAGGCCTTTGTATTCAAGCATATCGGCCGGCGCCTTGGCCGCGTCGCCATGCTGGTGCGAGGTGCGTCGCAACACGGTGCGGACACGCGCTATCACATTGCGGATGGAATAAGGCTTGACTATATAGTCGTCGGCACCGAGATTGAGTCCGGCCACCATATCGTCCTCCGACTCCCTGGCCGTGCAGAAGATAATCGGCACTCCGGCTGTGGCCTCTTTCTTTTTCAGAATCGATGCCATCTGGAAGCCGCTGATGTCACCCATCATGATATCAAGCAGAATAAGCGAATAGTTCTGCAGATCGAGAGTCAGGGCCTCCTCTGCACTGTGAGCTGTATCCACTTCATAGCCTTCCGTCTCAAGATTGAAACGCAGCAACTCACAGAGTGTCTCTTCATCGTCGACAACGAGTATTCTTTCAGCCATAATGAAGCTAATTGTTTTTGATAATATATCTTATAAACAGTTTCACGCCCGCAAAAATACGCTTAAATCATCTAAATTTCCACACCGCGGCTCATCTTTAATAAAAACTTAACACCCACCGAATCTTTAACAACTTGATAACTTTTATGAAATATTAAGGAAATATCTTCTGAATACTTTTGCAGCGGAATTTCAAATCACAACGTATGAATACCGCAAAAAAACTAATCATCACATCACTTCTGGCCTCTTCCTGCCAGAGCATGCTTTTTGCAGATCCCACCCCGGGCCTCGGAATCATCAACGGCCGTATCACGGACGATGAGCGCAACCCTCTGCCCGGCGCCATTGTCATGCTCGACGGCAACCGCCATTCAGCCATCACAGACGCCGACGGCTACTACACTTTCACCGACGTCATCCCGAGCAGTCACGCACTAAGCATTTCATACATCGGATTTTCTCCGGTAAGCAGGTCGGTGGTCATCAGGGCCGACAAATCACTCAGCGAGAACATCACCATGACCTCCTCGGCCGAAATGCTCGGCGAAGTCCAGGTGACCGGAGTGTTTTCCGACCAGCAGAGAGCCGTCAACATGCAGAAAGGCAATCTTAATATAACTAATGTGGTATCCGCGGACCAGATTACAAAATTCCCGGACTCTAACATAGGCGACGCCCTCAAGCGAATCAGCGGCATCAACGTCCAGTATGACCAGGGCGAGGCGCGCTTCGGACAGGTGCGCGGTACCTCGGCCGACCTCAGCTCTGTCACCGTAAACGGCAGCCGCATCCCTTCGGCCGAAGGCGATGTCCGCAACGTGCAGCTCGACCTCATCCCAGCCGACATGATTCAGACCATCGAGGTCAGCAAGACCCTCATGCCTGACCAGGACGGCGACGCCATAGGCGGCTCCATAAATCTCGTCACCAAAAATTCACCCTACCGCCGCGTGATAAACGCCACCGCCGGCACCGGCTACAACTGGATCAGCCGCAGACCTATGTCGACTTTCGGTCTCACCCTCGGCGACAGATCCTTCGGGGAGCACCTCGGAGTGATGGCGGCCGCTTCCTACAGCAACAATCCCTCCGGCTCCTACGACACCGAGTTTATATGGGAGAAGGACGATGACGGCAACGTCTATATCAACGACTATCAGATTCGCCGCTACTACGTGACCCGCGAGCGTCAGAGCTATTCCCTCTCGCTCGACTGGAAGTTTAACGATAAGGACAAGATATGGTTCCGCGGCATCTACAACAACCGCAACGACTGGGAAAACCGCTACCGCACCACTCTCAAGGATATCTCGCCCGACGGGAAGGCCACTGTCCGCGTGCAGACCAAGGGTGGTACACCCGACAACCGCGACGCGCGCCTCGAGCGCCAGCGCACCATGGATTTCACCCTCGGAGGCAACCACACTATAGGCCGTCTCGACATCGACTGGAAGGCCGGCTACGCCCGCGCCTCGGAGGAGCGCCCCAATGAACGCTATATCGACTATCAGCTCAAGAAGCAGAAATTCGACATCGACATCACCAATCCCCGCATCCCGCTCGCCACTCCTCTCGAAGGCTCTACCATGACGCTCGACGACGGTTTCTCGCTCAAGGAGCTCACCCAGCAGCAGGAAGATATCAGCGAGGAGGACCTCAAGATAGCCATCGACTTCAAACTCCCCCTCTCCTCCCGCGCCAAGCTGAAATTCGGCACCAAATTTGTCCGCAAGACTAAGAAAAAGGATATTGATTTCTATGAATACACACCTCTCGACGAGAAAAACTTCGACACTGATGCCTTCAGCCATCTCACGGACCAGACCACATCGCGCTTCATGCCCTCCGCGGGATATAAATCCGGACTGTATGTCGACAAAAAATTTCTCGGCTCACTCGATCTTGCCGACTCGGGACTTTTCGAAAGCGCGCAGGTGGCCGAGGAACTGGCCGGCAACTACCGCGCACGCGAGTCTGTCACTTCCGTTTACGCCCGCATCGACTCCCGACTGAGCGACAATCTCGATTTCATGGGCGGCCTGCGCATGGAAAACACCTCGCTCAACTACACCGGCCGTGATTATGACGACGAGCTCGACGTGGTGACAAAGACTGACCCTGCCAAGTCAAGCTATGTCAACTTCCTCCCCTCGCTCCTGCTCAAATGGGAAGTCAACAAGGATTTCCTCGTCCGCGTTGGCTACAACCAGTCGCTCGCACGTCCGAAATACTCGGCCATCGTCCCCGGCATGAAAATCAGCCGCTCGGATAATGAAGTGACTATCGGCAATCCTGACCTCAAGGCCACGAGCGCCCACAATTTCGACATCAACGGCGAATATTACTTCCGCTCCATAGGTCTCGCCGGACTCGGAGTGTTCTACAAGAGAATCGACGGCTTCATTGTCGACGAGGTAACTTTCAACAAGGAATATCAGGGCACTCTCTGGTCACGCTTCACGCAGCCTAAAAACGGCGGTAACGCCAACCTCTTCGGCGTCGAGCTCTCCTACCGCCGCGATTTCGACTTCATCCACAAGTCACTCAAATGTCTCGGCTTCTACGCCACCTATACCTACACCCACTCGCGCATCTCGGATTTCAGTTTCGCCGGACGCGAGAACGAAAAGGGACTTTCGCTCCCCGGCTCTCCGGCCCACACCGCAAATGCCTCGCTCTACTTCGACAAATGGGGCATCAGCCTGCGCCTCTCCTACAACCACGCCTCAAGCTTCATCGACGAAATGGGCGCCACAGCTTTCTACGACCGCTACTACGACTCGGTCAACTACATGGACGCCAATATCTCCTACACCTTCGGCCGAAAGACACGTTTCACCATCTACGCCGACTGCACCAACATCCTCAACCAGCCCCTCCGCTACTATCAGGGCACCAAGAACCGCACCATGCAGGCCGAATACTACGGCGTGAAGGCCAATGCCGGCATAAAAGTGAATTTTTAATCCGAAAATAAGATGGTGTTTAGCTCTTATTAAACACCATCTAAAAAATAAAACTGTTAAACCAACTTCATTATGACTCAACGTATCCTACTCGGACTCCTCTCGCTCATCTTCTGCCTTTCAACTTCAGCCCGCGACAACGGCGCATGGAAATCAATGAAAGGTGACATCAGTCTTTTCGTGGCCAATGACACCGGACGCAACGGTTACTATGACCAGAAACCGATTGCCGCACTCATGGGCGAGATGGCCGACGAAATCGGCCCGGAGGCGGTGCTCGCCGTCGGCGACATCCATCACTTCGATGGTGTCGGCAGCGTCAGCGACCCGCTGTGGATGACCAACTATGAGCTCATCTACTCCCACCCCGAGCTCATGATTCCCTGGCTCCCGGTGTGCGGCAACCATGAATATCGCGGCAACACCCAGGCCGTAATCGACTACTCCTCCGTCAGCCGCCGCTGGGAAATGCCCGCCCGCTACTACTCCCGTACCTTCGCCGACAAGGATGGTGTCTCGGTCAAGGTGGTGTTCATCGACACGACTCCCCTCATCGACAAATACCGCCGCGAATCCGACGAATACCCCGATGCCGTGCGTCAGGACATCGACGCGCAGCTCACATGGCTCGACCGCGAACTCTCCGAATCCGATGCCGACTGGACAATAGTGGCCGGACACCATCCTATCTACGCCGACACCTCCAAAAGTTCTGAGGAAAGAACCGATTTGCAGAAGCGCGTCGACCCGATTCTCAGAAAGCACAATGTCGACATGTATGTCTGCGGCCACATCCACAATTTCCAGCACATCCGCCCCGCCGGTTCCACCATCGATTACATTGTCAACAGCGCCGGCGCCCTCTCCCGCCCCAAAGTCAACGACGTTGAAGGCACCGTATTCAAAAGCGGCGTGACCGGCTTCTCAGTCATCTCCGCCACAAAAGACAACCTCCGCCTCCACATGATTGACAAAGACGGCAACATCCTCCACACAGTCGACCGCCGTAAGGCTCTGTAATCAGGTCCGATGCTGTATAAACCATACTATTGAAATCACACTTTCAGACATAGTCAGGACGGACGGTGTGTCGGCCCGAAGCAAACTGCTTCCGGTGCCGGCACACCTACTTTGTTTCACCGTGTTTCACTTCATACAGGCATCCCTATGCAACACTCACAGTATTTGCCGCATCGCTTTCTTCGGACATTTCCTGACGCATTTTCCACACTCGATACAGAGTTCGTGGTCTATCACCGGGAATCCTTCTGAATCCTGTGAAATCGCTCCAACCGGACAGGTCTGAATGAGTGGACAGACATGGTCATGCGGACATATATTCTTATCAACCTTTATCATATTCGTAATTTTTTTGATGCAAAATTAAGATTCCGTTTTTGTTTCACAAAACAGATTTTATCTATCTTTGCATCGAAAATATCGAACATAGCGCAAATATCATGACACTTCAGCAGATGGAATATATAGTGGCGGTTGATAAGTACCGCCATTTCGCGAGGGCTGCGGAATCCTGTGGCGTCTCGCAATCCACATTGTCATCTCTTATTCAGAAACTGGAATTTGAGCTCGATGTGACCATATTTGACAGAAACAGCCATCCCGTAAGGCCCACGGCCATCGGTGAAGAAATCATAGGGCGCATACAGAAGGTGCTTTTCAATGCCGCGCAAGTCCGCGAACTGGTATCCGCACGCAAGGGTGAGTCCGTTGGCAAAGTCTCACTGGGCATCATCTCGACCGTAGCGCCTTATCTGCTCCCCGGAATATTCAGGTATCTATCGTCCAACCATCCCGACATACAGCTCCATGTGGAGGAAGCACGCGTAGCCGCCATTATTTCCCGACTTGAACGCGGTGAGCTTGATGTGGCGCTCATGGCCACACCGGTCAGCAACAATGAGTTGCTTGAAATACCCGTCTATCGTGAACGTCTGATGGCCTACGTAGCCCCCGATGAACCGATTCATGATGCCGCGGACCTTCAGACCGGACTGCTTCCGGTGGAAAGCGTGTGGGCGCTCCGCGAAGGCTACTGTCCGAATCATGGCGTTTTTCCGTTCTGCAACAGAGTCACGGAGCGCCGGGCCATCTACGAGGCCGGAAGTGTGGAAACTCTTATCAGAATCGTTGATGAAAACGGCGGCTATGCCATCATACCCGAGCTCCACGTGCCTCTGCTACACGAAAACCAGCGCACCAACGTCCGTCAGCTCACCAATCCCGAACCCACGCGTGAAATCGCGCTCGTGGTCCACCGCAATTTCGTGCGTGAACGCCTCCTCAATATCCTCGCCGACGCCATCAGGTCTGTAATCCCCGCTGGCATGGTGAATGAACGTCTCAAAAGATTCCCCATCACGCTCTGATTGATAAAATAGATTGCCGAATCTGTTTTATCGTTTGTATCTATGCAATCGCTTGCATAATTTTGCATCACGAAATCAAGAACAATAAAATCAGATGGCTAAAAAACAATTTTTCCGCTCTATTCCGTCCGACGGCTTCCCGCTTTACTGGATATTGCTCATATATCTTGTGGTTGGTTACTTCTATCCAGTAATCGGCTTTCTCGCCCTGATCTGCATGATAGCGCCGGTATCATTCGCAGTGCGGAGAGGGCGCTGGTGGTGCGGAAACGCCTGTCCGCGCGGTAGCTTTTACGACCGAATCCTTTCCCGCTACTCTCCCCACCGACCTATTCCCGCATTTGTCCGCTCCCGCGGATTCAGGATATTCATGGTAATGTTTATCTTCACCATGTTCGGCATACAGATGTATCGTGCCTGGGGCGACTGGAACGCTATGGGCAAAGTATTCTGGACCATCATCCTGATAACGACTATTGTAGGCATTATCCTTTCATTCTTGTATGCGCCACGCACCTGGTGCTCCTTCTGCCCTATGGGTACGCTCTCTTCGTGGGTCACACCGCGCAGCGGTAATCTGCCTGCCGGCTACCGCCGCATTTTTGTCGGCGAGAAATGCACCACCAGATGTAAACTCTGCTCCGCCGTATGCCCCATGCAGCTCACTCCGCATGAAAGCAGAAATCAGGAAGAAGGGTTCATCCATCCCGACTGCCTCAAATGTTCCCGCTGCACCATCGGCTGTCCGTTGAAAGTTCCCGCGATGAGATAAAATATTCGCATACGCGTCTGAACATAAATACCGGAAGGCGACCACGATGCCACCCTCCGGTGTTAGTTTTTGTCTGACTATCCGTCCCTGAATCCGCTCACAGGCGGTTGACTCGTCCCATAAACAGAATTGCGCCTGTCGACTGCTCGTCGATTATGAAAGCAAACGGACGGTCAACAAAGAAATCAACGGTTTTCACTTCCGGAGCTACGGAAGTAAAACCACCGACAATCGTTACGGCAGCAGCTTCCGTGCCCTTTTCGTCCACCATGATATTTGTCACCTGTTCTACCATATTAATGAAAATAGATTTGTCGGACAAGAGGGAGAAATCGGCGTCCAAAGGGTCAAAAGTATCATTAATGCCCATATATCGCAGATAAGGTATTAGGTCGAAGCGTGTCTCGATATTGAACTTCGGAAGCCGTATATTACATTCCCTCTCATACGCACGACCCTTATATTCGCTCCACGCGCTGCTGTCGAGCATCTCTAAAGCCTCGTCAAGCGAGCTGTCGCGGGCCGGAAGCACTATGGTCATCGAATAGGTCTTGTTTCCGTAGTCGAGACTGGCAAGCTCATACTTGTCGGTATGGAGATATTTAAGGGTTGCGTCATCACGCCGCATGGTCTCGACAAACGATGTCGTCCCGTCGCAGTTGGTGAATTTCTGCTTGGTTGTGAGGTTTGGCTTGAAAGCATCCGCCCACTCCCCCTTGAAATACAACGCATTGATAAGCGCCACTACAGCGTCGGAGGGAAGAGGCTGCTGAAGCAACTGAGGCACGAGTCCCTTGGTTTTCGCCGAAGCCCAGCGGTTAATTTCATTCATTGCCTCCGTCGTCGGAAGGTCGACGCTCCTTGATTCCGCCCGGTAAAAATCAGTCAGGGATTTCGAATATTCCGGATAGACGTTGAAACTCCTGTCGAGCCATATCGAGTTGGCCAGTTCCACCGTAGTCCGTTTGTCGGCCTTCGGCAACTCAGCGAGCAGTTTGGAGTTAAGTGAGTTGAGTTCGCTGAGCGAGCCCTCGCTGAGCGCCTTTTCAAGCTCCGCAAGAGTATTGCCGTCAGCTCCGTTGGCCAGCATCCCGAGTGCAAACTGCATGCTCAGAGGCGACACCATAAAATTGTCCACTTCAGAATTTTCGTTGAAATACTCCAGCATACTGAAGGCAGTGCCGTTCTGCATACTGACGATACCACTCTCCGCCCGGCTGAGTTCGATTTCTTTACGCTCATTGGAGCCCATGTCGTCACTGTCATTGCTGCAAGCTCCGAAAAGCAACCCCGCCGCTACAATTAAAAATTTGTAGGTTTTCATAAATTGATGAATTAAAAAAAATAAAAATAAAAAAAATTGAAAATAATAGATTATCTGAATAATCTCTGAATGATACGGGCCCATGGTGACCCGGAATTTCAACCGCCATCGAAATTCCCCCGCAAGTTAATCCAAAAATCCCGATTTAACAAAAAAATCCACAAAAAATATAAAGATACCTTATCCCTGACGGTTTAAGGCGTCTGCATACCATCTCACATAATCAATTTTGTGATAAAAGATAAAAAGTGTATATTTGCAATTATTTCAATTTCTGATTCTATCCGCCTTATTTCAAATGGACACCATATATTCAATCCATGATTTGACCATAAAGAACTTCAAATGTTATGGTGACAACGGCCATACTCTAAAGTTCGGCGAGGAGCTTACAGTCATTATCGGCAGGAATGGAGCCGGCAAGACTGCTTTGCTCAACGCTGTCAAAAAGGCTGTCAGCATCATCCTCGCGCGTGACCGTAGAAAGGATGTCAGATTTATCGGCGATGCTAAATATATCAGGCAGAATACCATCAAGGATGCCGATGCAAGGTATAATTTTGACTATTCGGAAGGTGGCGAGGACTATGAATTTCCGGTTGAATTAAAATGCAACGGCACTATCCGTGGCGAAAACATCAAATGGAATCTCAATAAGCCCTACAAGGGAGCGAAATTCGTGATGACCTTCCGTGAGGCTCTCGACCTGTTTCTCTTACCCTTCAACAACGGAAGCATCTATCCCAAACTCCCCGTACTGAGTTTCTTCTCCGACAGTTTCCCTCATGTCAGAAACGACCTTTCTTCTTACGAAAAAGAAATACTCTCAAACAAATCCGAGAATCCTGAACGCCGTGCAGGTTACTATAACTGGGATGATGACAATTCCGATTTTCATTTCTGGAGCGGAATGTTCATTAAGTCATATAAAAAACTCAACGATACCGTCACGGGGCTGGTCCCTACCAAAATACAATTAAACTCATCCACAAACAAGAACACAGAACTGTTGAATAAACGTTGGGAAAACCTCCAGCGCAGTCAGAATGAAATCACCTACGTCAGCGACCTCCTGAAAGAGTTTTCACGCCCACTGTCGGCCTACGATTCCTCTGTTTTTGAAATCGAATCCATCACGGCCGGGCATCATCTCAGCAGTTCGGGAAAGGAAGTGGATGCAATAAAACTGACATTCACCAACGGCGAGACCAGATATTTCGATATGCTCCCCGAAGGCTATAAACGCCTGCTCTCGATAGCATTTGAAATCATCTACCGTCATTTCGTACTCAACCGCAATCTTATTCTTGAAAATCCTGACTGCCGTCCGGAGGGAATCGTGATAATTGATGAAATCGAGCTTCATTTGCATCCCATACTGGCAGAAGAGGCTATTGCAAGACTTCGCAAAACTTTTCCCGACATCCAGTTTATCATCACTACCCACTCTCCCACTGTTATAAGTACCGTCTATAACGACGGAGAGAAAGTCCGCGTCATCCGCCTCACTGACAACCACGAATTCATGCTGGCCGAAGATTGTTTCGAGGCGGATTATGGCACCACTCTTGTGATGGCGATGGGTGCATATAACTCCATGCGCTACACGCAGCGGCTCCGTCAGCATTATCTTGATGCCTTACACGAAGGTAAGAACGAGGAAATGCAAAACATACGCAGGGAGCTCACAGCCTTCATCGGTGAGCTCAACAGCACTGAAGAGGTCGCTGACAGAATCATCAGAGATTGGGAAGATTTCAAATAACAGCCGTTAGCCATGCGCTATATTGACAAGACAGACAAGCAATCCGAAACGGCTTTCAACGCGATAGTCAATCCGTATGTAGCCAGTGGCCGTTATCGCTACGATGACCTGACGGAATCTGACCGCATAAATCTGCGTAAGATTATCGCCGACGAGCAGGACTGGATGTGTGCCTACTGTATGCGGAAACTCTCGCAGGCTACTTCCGACCATGTCATTCCGAAATACATTGACGAGGCAAGATACGGCAAGGCTCTCAGACACATGGGGGAGGGTCTTTACAGAAAAGATTTTATCTATGACAAAAAGTACACTCCTCACGCTGTCGGTCACTATTATCCTCATTCGCTTGCCTACGGAAATTTCGTCTGCGCATGTGAGGAATGTAATTCGACCAAAGACAATGAACTCATCAGACCCGCCTTCTTCAAAAATCCGCCGACCCACCTGTCCTATAACGAAAAAGGGCTTGTCACTTTCACTCCCTCCGACACTTTCCCGACCCAGCTTAAATCAAGGCTGAATAATGACCGTTATATAACTATCCGCAGGATCTGGAGAGCCATCAAATTGGCAGGTATCAGTGTCGAGGATGTTGAAAATGCCAACGATGAAGAAAGCAGAAAAGAGCTGTTCGACCGGCTGCCGGCACTCATGGGTATGGAGAATAAAATCCATCTCTTCTCTGCATTGAGCGAATCTTTTTATCCAGATTCAACCTGGAAGCAACTTTTAAGTTTCAAATGGTTCTGGAATTGTTATTGAATCTCTTAATATATAATGCCTTAAAATTTAAAATAATAGTCACACAAATATAGTCACCCATGAATCTCATAAATAAAATCATAATAGGAACCATCGTTGCGGCCGGGACGGTCGGAACTTCGGGCGCCGGGATTGCCGCCGATGCTACAGCCGAAGCTACAACCAGTCCCAGTGTATGTGCTGACGCGTTAACAGGAGCCACCGTACAGACCGCGGAGCAACAATCCGCTGAACAGCAGCCGAGTGCGGAGGCTCCAGGTGCCTACCTTCCCTCCCCCGAGGTCATACAGTCGCAGAAGGATTTCGCGGCCGACCGCTTCGGTATCTTCATCCACTGGGGCATCTACAGCATGTTTGCCCGCGGCGAGTGGTATCTCAACTACGGCCCCAAGGCCGACGAATATGCCAAGGCCGCGCGCGGCTTCTATCCTGCAGATTTCAATGCCGCCGAGTGGATTTCAGCCATCAAGGACGCCGGCGCACGCTACATCTGCTTCACCACGCGCCACCACGACGGCTTCTCAATGTTTCACACCGCCCAATCCGACTATAATATCGTCGACGCCACCCCATTTAAACGCGACATTCTCAAGGAACTCGCCGACGAGTGCCACCGTCAGGACGTGAGCCTCCACCTCTACTACTCCCATATCGACTGGACGCGCGACGATTACCCCTGGGGACGCACGGGCCGCACCACCGGCAAGGACTCGCTCAAAGCCGACTGGCCGCACTACTATGACTTCATGAACCGTCAGCTCACCGAACTGCTGACCAACTACGGCCCCGTACGCGCAATCTGGTTCGACGGATGGTGGGACCACGACGAGGACAAGACTCCCTTCGACTGGCAGCTCCCCCCGCAATACGCCATGATTCACCGCCTTCAGCCCTCATGCCTGGTCGGTAACAATCACCATCAGACACCCTTCCCCGGCGAGGACATTCAGATTTTCGAGCGCGACATCCCCGGCGAAAACACCGCCGGCCTCTCCGGACAGACCATCAGCCCCCTCCCGCTCGAAACCTGCAACACCATGAACGGCATGTGGGGCTACAAAATCGAGGATACCGACTATAAGGACACCCGCACCCTCATCCACTATCTCGTCAAGACAGCCGGAATGGGAGCCAACCTCCTCCTCAACATTGGCCCGCAGCCCAACGGAGAACTCCCCGCCGCCGCACTTGAACGTCTGAAAGAGATGGGCGTGTGGATGCGTGCCAACGGCGAGACAATCTACGGCACCACCGCCGGTCCCTTCCCTGCCCAGGACTGGGGCACATGCACACGTAAGGGAAAACGCCTTTTCGTCCATCTGCTCACCCCCGCATCGACCGACATCCTGCTCCCGGCAAAACTGAAAGTCAGAAACGCCGTCACTTTCGCCGACCGCACCAAGGTCAACTATAGCACCACGCCCGAGGGTGTCACCCTTCATCTTCCCGCAATCCCAGACGGGATAGACCACATCGTCGAACTCGAGCTGAAATAATTCCACCTCCCGATGATACTTGAAGTCTGCTGCGGCGACCTTCAGAGCGTCCTCGCAGCCAAAGCCGGAGGCGCACAGCGCATCGAACTCTGTTCCGCTCTTTCCGAAGGGGGGCTCACCCCCTCGCTCGGGCTGATTGAGGAAGCCGTCGCAAGCGGCATCCCCGCCGTTCATGTCCTCATCCGTCCCCGAAAGGGGGATTTCCTGTACTCCGAAGATGAAATCCGCATGATGGTCAGCGACATCCGCCACGCCGTCCGTGCCGAAGCTGCCGGAGTTGTCATCGGGGCGCTCACCCCTGAGGGCGACATCGACACCGACGCCTGCCGACGCATGATTGAGGCCGCCGAAGGTGCCTCCGTGACCTTTCACCGCGCTTTCGACCTCTGCCGTGACCCCGAAAAAGTTCTTGAGGACATCATAGCCCTCGGCTGCGACCGCATCCTCACCTCGGGCCTCGCTCCCGCTGCCACGGAAGGGATCGCAACACTCCGCCACCTCAACTCCCTCGCAGCCGGACGCATCATACTCCTCGCCGGAGGAGGCATTACATCCTCAAACGCAGCGGCAGTCCTCACCGGCGCCGGTCTCACCGAAATCCATGCCTCTGCCAAGAAAACCGTCGGCAGTGACATGCGTTTCCGCCGCTCCAACGTCAGCATGGGCGCCCCCGGCGCCGACGAATACTCGCGCCCCGTCACCGACCCCGCCGAAGTCGCCCGCATCATCCGGGCAATCAATAACTTGTAAACCCTTTCAAAGACTGTACTTCTGAGAAACCATACACGCAAAAAAAGACAATACCGTCGTCTCCGAAGGTTTTAACGGTTGTTATTCAACGCCCTCTTAAACGATGATAAATCAATGGCAAAAATTACAGTTCAGAATACCGATATAACAATTATCGCTGTCAATGGGGATGATTACATTTCGTTGACCGATTTGGCACGACATAAAAGCGATGAACCTAACGCCGTGATTGCAAATTGGTTGCGCAACCGCAACACAATAGAGTATTTAGGCATTTGGGAACAGCTTTATAATCCTGATTTTAAACCCACCGAATTCGAGGGGTTTAGACGACAGGCCGGACTGAATGCATTTACGCTCTCCCCAAAGAAATGGACGGATGCGACAAATGCCATTGGTATAATAGCTAAATCAGGACGGTATGGCGGCACCTATGCGCATAAAGATATTGCGTTGAAGTTTGCAAGTTGGATATCCGTTGAGTTTGAGCTCTACATCGTCAAGGAATTTCAGCGACTAAAAACGGAGGAACAGCGGCTGTTGGGCTGGTCAGCGAAACGTGAGCTGTCGAAAATCAACTACCGCATACATACAGATGCCATAAAGCAGAACCTTGTCCCTGCGGAGGTTACTCCGGCACAGGCAAGTATCATATATGCCAATGAAGCCGATGTGCTGAATGTGGCGATGTTTGGTGTAACGGCAAAACAATGGCGTGAAGCCAATCCCGACCTCAAAGGGAATGTACGCGACTATGCCACTATCAACGAACTTATTTGCCTGTCAAATATGGAAAACCTCAATGCGGTTTTCATTGATCAGGGAATGACGCAAGGCGAGCGGCTTGTAAAGCTGAACCAAATAGCCATTCACCAGATGAGCGTCTTGGAAAGCGGCGACAACGATAGAAAACTATTGAAATAATAGTGTATGGATAGTCACAACAAAATTATAAAACAAGTGGCGGATAATGTTTTTAGTAAAATTCATCTGTTTTTTCGCAAATTTCAAAATTATCTGTAATTTTACACTCTGTCAAATCATTATCTCCTCACGCGTTCATTATTCTCACAGTTTATGCCATTCGGTCGCCATGACGTGGCATCCTTCCATTCCCCATGAAACCAATCCGACTGACTCACCACGTTCTCACATTCGGGCTCTTGCTCGCCTCGCCCGCCATATAACAGGCCATCACCCCGGCTCAGCAGGCTAATGCCGCCGCATCACAGACCGCCACACCGGTTAATGCAGCCGCCAAAAGCCCCCAATCCCCTGAAAAATGGTTGCAATCGCAGACGTCGCTTACACCTGCCGAGCGCGACGCCATGAAGTTTCTCTACTCCTACATGGTTCTCGCCGACCGCGGCGGCTACACTCCGGAATTTTACCTCGAAAACGTGCGCTCGTCGCTCCGCGCCCGCGAGGAAATGCCCTGGGGCAAAACGGTGCCCGAGCGCGAATTTCGCCATTTCGTCCTCCCCGTCCGCGTCAACAATGAAAACCTCGACCTCTCCCGCCCCGTGTTCTACGAGGAGCTGAAAGAGCGCGTCAGAGGTCTCTCGCTGGAGGAAGCCATACTTGAAGTCAACCACTGGTGTCACGAGAAAGCCACCTACCAGCCCTCCGACGCCCGCACGAGCAGCCCGCTGAGCACCGTCAGTCAGGCCATCGGACGCTGCGGTGAGGAGTCGACCTTCGCAGTCGCCGCCCTCCGCTCCGTCGGCATCCCCGCGCGTCAGGTCTACACTCCCCGCTGGGCCCACACCGACGACAACCACGCCTGGGTCGAGGCCTGGGCCAACGGCCGCTGGTATTTCATCGGGGCCTGCGAACCGGAGCCGATACTCAATCTCGCGTGGTTCAACTCCCCCGCCTCACGCGGTATGCTCATGAACACCAAGGTATTCGGCGACTACGACGGCCCGGAGGAAGTGCTCGAGCGCACCCCCACTAACACCATCATCAACGTCACCTCCAACTATGCTCCCGTGCGCACGGTCGACGTGGTGGTCCGCGACACATCAGGTACCCCCGTCGAAAACGCCACGGTCAACTTCTCGCTCTATAACTACGCCGAATTTTACCCCGTCGCAAAGAAAAAGACCGACTCCTCGGGCCGCGCGAGTCTCAACGGCGGCATGGGCGACTTAATAGTCTGGGCCTCCGACGGCACCAATTTCGGCATAGCTCAGGCAAGCCCCTCGGACAAGTCGCCCGTCACCGTCACGCTCGACAAGGGCCCCGACTGGACCGGAGTCATGGAGTTTGACATCGTGCCTCCCATGCCCTCGGCCTCACTCCCGACGCCCACAGCCGCGCAGCGCGAGGCAAACAACCGCCGCATATCCCTTGAGGACTCCATCCGCATGGCCTACGTCGCCACTTTCGCCACTCCGGAAAGCACCCGCGCTCTCGCTGCGGAGCTCGGAGTCGACCCCGGGCGCCTCACCGACATCCTCGTCCAGTCGCGCGGCAACCACTCCCGCATAGCCGCCTTCCTGCGCGGCCTTCCCGCCGCCAGCCGCGAAAAAGCCTTGCGTCTACTGCAGGCCGTATCCGAAAAGGACCGCCGCGACATCACCGCCGAAGTCCTCGCCGACCATCTCTCCACCCCCGACACCGACTCAGCGCTTTTTGACCGTTACGTGATGAACCCGCGCGTCGAAAACGAGGGCCTCACCCCCTATAAATCTTTTTTCGCCTCGGCGATTCCGGCGAAGCTAAAAGCTGACAGCAAGGCTGACCCCGCGAAGTGGGTTGGATGGTGCCGCGACAGCATCGCCGTCGACACCGTCTGGAATCAGCTCGGCATCCGCATGAGCCCTGAGTCAGTGTGGCGTCTGCGCCGGGCCGACAGCCGCTCACGCGACATCTTCTTCGTGGCCGGCGCCCGCAGCATGGGCATCCCCTCGCGCATTGACCCGGTAACGGGCAAGACCCAGTATGCCGGAGCCAACGGCAGCTGGACCGACGTGAAATTCACCGATGAGCCCGCGGCTGCATCCGCCCGGCCCAAAGGCTCGCTCATTCTCGACTTCACCCCCGTGGGATGCACCGTCGACCCGAAATACTACTCTCAGTTCTCTCTCTCGGCCATCCGCGGAGGCCTCCCCGCGCTCCTTGAATTTGACGAAGGAGAAACGGCATCGGGAATCAACGCCAAAAACGAACCTCTCGACTGCGGCCGCTACGCGCTGGTGAGCGGACAGCGAATGTCGGACGGCTCGGTGCTCGCCCGCGCCGAATTTTTCAATATCGAAGCCGGTGAACCCACACGTCGGCCGCTCGTAATCCGTCAGGACAGCACTCAGATTCAGGTACTCGGCTCATTCAACTCCGAAAATCTCTACCACGACCTCGCCGACGGAACCGACCGCAGCCTGCTCTCCACCACCGGACGCGGCTACTATATCCTCGGTCTCATCCAGCCCAACCACGAGCCTACGAGCCACAATCTGAACGACATCTCCGCCGTGGCCTCCGAATTTGAGAAGTGGGGTAAGAAAATCATACTCCTTTTCGCCGACGCTGACGAGGCCGCCCGCTTCGACCGCAGCCGCTTCCCCTCGCTTCCCTCCAATGTGGTGTTCGGCACCGACATCGACGGCACGAATCTCGCCGAGATAGTAGCCTCACTCAACCTTCCGACCTCGGAGCGCCCGGTATTCATCGTCGCCGACACCTTCAACCGCGTGGTCTTTGTCTCCCAGGGCTACACCATCGGACTCGGCAACACTCTCACCGACATCATCCACCGCATCAGGGACTGACCGGCAGAGGGACGGTGCAGAATCATAAATTTTCACCCCCATGATTTGTTGTAGTGCCGTTTTTCAAAACAGCCTCAATAACCGGCACCGGATTTCCCGCCGTTTGAAATCTGTAATATTGGTAAGTATTCGGAGAATATGTGTATGGATTCCCGCCTCTGTCTGTCATAACTTTGCAGAGTGAAACAAACATCCCCGTATATGAAACATAAGAATCCCATACTTGTCACCCTTTTACTAATCTCATCCCTAATGGCACAATCACAGACACAGAACGCACAGCCCTCGTCACACGGAACGAAGATTGTGCAGACCGCCGGACGCGACGCCCTCGGAGATTTCGCCCCGGAATTTGCCCGTCTCAACGACGATATACTTTTCGGTGAAGTGTGGAGCCGCAACGACCTCCTCAGCCTGCGCGACCGCAGCCTCGTCACCGTCACCTCGCTCATCAGCCAGGGCATCACCGACTCCTCGCTCACCTACCACCTTCAGGAAGCACGCAAAAACGGTATCACCCGCACCGAAATCGCCGAAATAATCACCCATGTGGCTTTCTATGCCGGATGGCCCAAGGCCTGGGCTGCTTTCCGTCAGGCCAAGGAGGTGTGGAAAGACGACACCGCCGCCTCATCCGCACGCGAGAAGTTCCAGCAGGAAATGATTTTCCCCATCGGCGAGCCCAACACCGCCTATGCGAAATATTTCATCGGACAGAGCTACCTCGCTCCCGTCTCCACGTCGCAAGTACCATTCTTCAACGTAACCTTCGAGCCCCGTTGCCGCAACAACTGGCACATCCACAAAGCCGCTTCGGGCGGAGGACAGATGCTCGTCGGAGTGGCCGGACGCGGATGGTATCAGGAAGAAGGTAAGCCCGCGCAGGAAATCCTTCCCGGCACCGTAATCCACATCCCCGCCAATGTCAAGCACTGGCACGGTGCAGCGGCCGACAGCTGGTTCTCTCACCTCGCCTTCGAGATCCCCGGTGAAAAGACCGAAAACGTATGGCTTGAACCCGTCACCGACGAGGAATACGACAAACTTCCCTGACACCGACTTTCTGACCGGGAAGACACTGTCTCATCCGTCAGCGTCTCATCCCACTTGGGGAAATTCCGTCAGACATACACCGCCTGTCCCAAAAATTAAGGAATGGATAATCCCCCATAAATAAACAGGCTTTGCCTCACGTCCGAACAAGAGTTCAGACAGATGATGCAAAGCCTGTTTCTGTATTTTGACAATTACTCAAATACTGTCATGGCTATTTGCGTACTGCGCGGACTTTATGCTCTATCAGGCGTTCATCCGTGCTTCCGTTTCCCAGATAAGCGTTCTCGCCATCGGTAACGGCTGTCGATGACCAGCAATCACCCGGTACAATGGATGAGGCCACAGCAGAGGGAAGAGTTGAAAACTGGTCGACCGCCGGTAAAAACCACACGATATCTTCGTCATTTATGAACGGTGATAATTCCAACATTGTATCACCACCTGCAACTGTTTTTGTCGTTTGTAACAGATTATATCTGTTCTTTTTAACACAATCACCTACTGCCGGGGAGCCGTTGATGACATCGCCTGTCCACATGGGGGCCTCATTCCATCCACCATCTCCTAATCGAAACGCCGGTTGGTTTTCCTTGCCGGTTTCAGTTTTCTTTATCTCACTGACGACTTTTTCAAAAGCACCAGTTATCGCTGCCGAGCCTATTAAATTCAATAGATTCTTTGTATTTAGCTGACCCTCATTTCTATCACTTGCATTGCCCACGTATGTATTAAGTTTCCCATACTCAATTTTAATACAGTAACGTCTGGCGAGAAAATTATAAGAAAAGTAATCGACTGACGCATAATTACCGGCTTGATTATTATCTATAACGCTCTGACAATATGAAGAATAAGATTCTCTTTCAGCACGGGTATCTGCTGTATACAAATAAGCGTAGTATGCCACTCGATTCCATTTGAAACCATATTGTGCTATTACGTCATCGTCAATCTGTTCCCAACCGATACGGTCATCGCCACTACCGGCCCATGCAGGGCAGAGTTGCCGGATGAGCAGCTCTTTTTCCGTTTTGCCGTCGATTTTTACAGTGAGCCTAATGTCGCGTGTCACCTCGCCTGTATTCTCAGGCACGAATATAGCGACCGGGAAAGAGCCTGAACCTATCAGCTCCAGTGTTTTTGCACCACGTGCGCTTCCCTTAGGCTCAGAGTTTGTCGACTCTTCATACAGCTTATCAGTCCAGAACCCCAGTCTGGAATATTCGTTCATCTCGCTCTGCAACTGAATAGAAACATCCGACGGCTCCCCGCTGGTCTCGCAGGTGACAGTCCAGTTTTTATCTGCCCGCACACCCTCAGCTTTGATGTCGGTCGTGAGTATGACATAGTGGGCGTCAATATCAGTGGTGTTCTCGATTGAGAACTGATAGTTGTTGATGTTTATAGTGTATGTAGTTTTGTTGCCCATTTTCCAGACAGCCGTCAGTCTGCTGCTGTATGAGCGTCCGGCGGGTGTGCCGTCGTCGACAACCACCGTCAGCGTGACCTCCTGCGAAGTCTGCGAGGCCGTGACAGTGGGAAGCGCGGTGAATAGCGTTTCAGCCGATGGATTGTCTGTGGAAATTACACCCCCGGCAGCATCAGTGTATGTCCATTGTGGATTGTCGGCGGCAAAGTCGAGTGTGCCGCTGAGATGCAGCCCACTGAAACTAACAGACTTTATCTTCCACCCGTCGGGGATGTCGGCGAAGCGGACTCTGACACCTGCGAGCAGATGTCGGAAAGTCAGGGGCACAGGCTGATACTGATTGTCGGCCCCTATATAGTCACTGACAATGCCTTTGCTGACGGCAAGAAGTATATCGGTCTGTTCGGATGCAGTCGCCGGGACGGTATATGATAGGTCGGTCGAAGCCTTGTCGTCGGGCAGCGTCAAACCTTTGGTGTTGTGAGGGAAGAAAGCATAGAAACCTACTTCAGCATCGTGATCGTCAATCCAGTATCTGACATTCTGCGACTGATAGATGCCTGAGGCGTTGCGCTTATAGTGGTCATTGTCCATCAGCAGCGGTTCATACCACGAAGCGTAGGCTATGACGCCGAAACCTGACTGCTCGATGTCGCCCAGAGTCGCGTCCGAGGCACGGGAGGGAGCGGCCACGCTCATCGGCTCTGTTTCGCCTGTGCAATGCAACACAGGAATGTCGGCACAATCGGCGACAAGACAGAATGTGTCGGCCGGCACCGATTCGGCTTCGCCGCGCGACACAGGTATCACCCCGGTGTCAAAACAGATCTGCCTGCCACTGATAGCGTCCGGAGACGTCTTCACGTCCTCTTCCGAACAAGAGACAAGCATCAGGGCCGCTGAAACGGTGAGAGTTATGCCTAAGCGTAGTGTTTGCATTGCAGAATGAATAATGAAAATATTTTGGATTGAAGATTTTCAGGATCGAAAGTGTTTAATATGCGCGCCCTGCCGTAGCAGGGACACGCATATTGTTACGAATTAAGCCGGAACTGCCTCTTGAACATCATGGACGCACGGCTTTGTGATTTACTCATTTTTGATGGTTATGTCGGAGTCTTCATCTGTACCCCATCCGTTGACCGATGAGACAGTGAACTCGATAGGCTTGGCACCGCCGGGGACGATATTGTCGGCTGTTATGCTTGCGTTAAGCATATAGCTGACACCGGGTTTATATTCCTTGGAAGCAATGGTGCCCTCAAGGGAACGTTTACTGTAAGACACATTCTTGAGAAAAACCTCTACGTCAAACGATACAGACAATTCCTGAGTGCCGGGGATAATGTATTTATGCTCACTTGTTTCAACACTGGCATTTTGTGTAGCTTCATTATTGTCAGGAACCACAATACCTATTTCAATTTTTTCTGTGCCTAAATTCCACGTAATGTTTGCTGGGTCAGCTCCGAGGTCAACCGATCCGGATTTCGCAATATTCTTTATTTTAACATTAGAAATTTTGAAAGTATATCCAGCGGTTTCGATTCCGTTAGTGAATTTCATACCTATACGTGAAAGCATGTGATAGAATGTGAAAGATACTTTCGAGGCGTCTGTTATAGTTGCATCGGTAGCACGGGAAGCAAATGAATAGACAAGATCGTTTCCTGCTCCAATTTCGCTGACGTCCATAGTCACAGTTCCGTACCCTTTGAAATTATCGCCGACCTGGAGATTTGTGTCATGTGATTCCGGAACTGTATAGGTCCACTTAGGAGCTCCTACATTTGTCGAAATAGCGACAAAATAATAATCCTTATTAGGAGCCCAGTATTGGGTATTCGTGTATCCCCAATCCCCCAGAGGTTCCATTGTCCGGGACACAGTTACATTGTTAAAGATAGTTGCATGATTAGCTGTTGTGCCATTGTCCATAGTGCATCCGAATACACGGAAACGTTCTATGTTGTTGGTCGTGACATCGGCACGGCCCGTTTTATTGGCCATGGCATTGAAGCCGATGGCACGGGAGTTTTCGGATGAGGAGATGATCTCGTCATTCGAACAGCCGACAAGCGTCATGGCGCCTGCTGCGACAATTGCGAGATAGTGGAATTTGTTCATAAATAAAGAATTATGTATTATAAATATTAATTATTAAAAATCAATGGTGACATCTTCAAATTCACCCCAGTCATCAACGTCAACATCGAAGCCGGAACCTCCGGTCGCCCCATCATTTTCCGAAATTTTTATGCCGTCGACCGTAATGACACCTCCATGCGGATGTATGCTCATCTGCTCGGTGATATTAAAGTGAAAGTTAAGTATCTTGCTATTTCTTAGCTTCACTTCGAGCGTGAGGGCGAAATCATTGCTGCCGCGTGAATATGACGGATTGGGGAAGTCGGGAATACCGAAGGATTTCACGATGGCCTGTATGCCCCAGGATTCAAGAGTGCAGTCAAAAAGCACTGTTACAGCTTTGGCGGAAGTTCGTCCGTTGTGAAGATAGACCGACCGGGCCATACCTGCGAGAGCTCCGCGGGCAAGCGCCACATATTCATAGCCTTTCTCGAAGCGATAGCGCACAACGTAAGTGAAAACAAGTGGGTGCATAGTGACACAAAGCTGCTGAGGACGTGTATCGCGGTTCTGCACATAGCTGTCTGTATAATAGCCGCTAAGGATGTCGGGCGCGTTGACTGTCTCCTCATCCTCTCCACCGCTGCGCGCCGGCGCATAATAGGGATTGCCGCTGTATGATGAACGGTAGCGGCTGCGGGTCGTAGCCGAGGCTTCCTCGTAAGAGCCCATGTCGTTAAACACTATATATTCAGTGTCGTTATTGTAGAAAAGAAGCGAGTTTTCGCCCGGCGGCAGGTAGATTTCCTGACCTGCGGGGGACAGATTGGTCTCGATACGTGTTCCGCCGACATTGAAGGCTTTCATGCGTATCCCCTCCGGAATAGCGGGACGCAGGTCGTCGTAGCCAAAAGCAAGTCCGAGTCCGGGCCAGTTGAGAGCCCAGTCGGTACGGTTTTCGTATGGCTGCTCCCATTCGAGGGAGTGTTCTATCGTGACATTCGTTGCGAAACGAGGTGTATGACTGTCGTGGTCGAAGCAGAGCTCCTTATGGTTGCATGCCATAAGAGCCGACAACACGGCGAGCGCCAGCAGGCGGGAACGGAAAGGGGAAGTCATCGGGCACCTCCTTTCGCATTGCGGTTGCCGTGGCCGATAAGCCACACAAGCGACACCATAGCCCTTGTGGGTCCGACCCAATTGCGTCGGTGAGTGCTCTGCCAGACATAATGACCGTCACTCGGGATGTATTCATAATATTTGCCGCCGAAATATCCGATACCAACAGAGAAATCAATATTGACGCGCGAAGCTACGGGAAGCGAATAGCCATATTCAATGCCTGCTCCGAAACTACACTGATTCCATAGTGTACCGCCTGGTTTACCTGCCATCTGGCCCTTGCCTCCGAACTCAAAATCGTAGGTGACGGCCTGTGCATAAGCCCCGATGTGGTGCCCCGTAAGCGGTTTGCATCCTGAGTGTGTGCCAAACCACCTGCGCAATGCGATTTCTCCTCCGTTGACTCGCCAGTAGCGATGGCGGCGATTAGTGTTCCACCAACCATACATCCAGTTGGCAGCAATGCTCCATCTGTGCCCGAGATAAAATTCAGCAGCAATGTTCGGAACAAGGAGAACATCGTAAAGCATATTAGTGCTCAGCGACATGTAGAAAGGTTTACTCACAACCGTCTCTGCGGATTTACCGATGTATCCTACGCATGCCGTATCATCGACCGCATGGATGGAGCCGGAAATAAGCAGAATCATTACTGATATGAGGTGGCGGTACATGTGTAGAGTCAAGCCGAATCGTTTACATTTATTTACGTAATACACGGCAAAGATAACTAAAAAAGCAAAATTACCCCCCCTATTAGTTAAAATAAGTTAACAAAATCCAAATCAAGCTATTTTTATCATTTTAGCCTAATCCTCAATAAGAAATTCACGATATTAAATGCCATAAACCGCTCTAAACCGAAATCAGTCAACAATAATGATACTTACCTGTTCTTATACATGTCGTCGTAGTATTTTTCGTACTCGCCGGAGGTGATGTTGTCCATCCATTCCTGATTGTCGAGGTACCAGCGGACGGTTTTTTCGATGCCTTCCTCGAACTGGAGGGAGGGTTCCCAACCGAGTTCGCGCTGGAGTTTGCGGGAGTCGATGGCGTAGCGCATGTCATGGCCGAGGCGGTCTGTAACGTAGGTGATTAGCTCGTCGGAATAGCCTTCGGGGTTGCCCAAAAGACGGTCGACCGTGCGGATTACGACCTTTATGATGTCAATGTTTTTCCACTCGTTGAAGCCGCCGATGTTATAAGTCTCGGCAACCTTACCTTTGTGGAAGATGGTGTCGATGGCGCGTGCGTGGTCTACGACATAGAGCCAGTCGCGCACGTTCTCTCCCTTGCCATAGACCGGGAGGGGCTTGCGGTGACGGATATTATTGATGAACAGCGGAATAAGCTTCTCTGGGAATTGGTAAGGGCCATAGTTGTTGGAGCAGTTTGTCACCAGCGTCGGCATGCCGTAGGTGTCGTGGTATGAGCGGACGAAGTGGTCAGACGATGCTTTGGAGGCGCTATAGGGGCTGTGGGGATTGTATTTTGTGGTCTCGAGGAAAAATTCCGTTCCATAGGCGTGGTGATGCTCGGAGGATGCGGCGGTGGTGAAGGGAGATTCGATGCCCTCGGGATGAGTGAGTTCAAGGGCGCCGTAGACCTCGTCGGTCGAGATGTGATAGAAGAGCTTGCCGTCATATTTCTCCGGAAGGGACTCCCAGTATTCTTTCGCGGCCTGGAGTAGCGCGAGTGTTCCCATCACGTTAGTGCGCGCAAAGGTAAACGGATCCTTGATGGAGCGGTCCACATGGCTTTCGGCGGCGAGATGGATTATTCCGTCGATTTCATATTCCCGGATGATGCGACGCATATCTTCGAGGTCGGCGATGTCGGCCTTGACAAAGGTATAGTTTGGCTTATCCTCTATATCCTTGAGGTTTGCGAGATTGCCGGCGTATGTCAGCTTGTCAAGATTGACAATGCGGTAGTCCGGATATTTGTTGACAAAAAGTCTTACCACATGGCTGCCGATAAATCCGGCACCGCCGGTTATGAGTATATTACGCTTCATTTTTCTTTCTAACTATCTATCTTTCAGAATAAATCGCTATGACTACCGGTATCTATAAGTACGAGGATAAGCTTTTCGTCGTTCTGCATCCATATCAGAAGCCAGTCAGGTTGGATGTGACATTCCCAGCATCCTGCATATTTACCCGACAGTTTGTGCGCCCTGTTTCTGTCAGGGAGCGGCTCGCCGTTGACCAAGGTTCTGATTACCTCCTTGAACCTGTTTTCATCAAGCCCGCGCTTCAGACATCTCGCCAGCGACTTTTTGAAACGCTTGGGAACCTCAAGAGTATAACTCATATTCCCATTGCCTTAAAAAAGTCGTCGGCAGTATCATAGCGCTCCACATCGCCTTTCTTGATTTCCTCAAGAGCTTCGTCAAGGCCACATTTGCGTGACGACCTTTTCTGACGGGCGATGGTCACACCATCGATAGCCCCAAGAACTTTCCGCAGGCTCGGCACTATCGACGGGTCCGAAATATTAAGTATCAACTGAGTCATAGCTTTGTCTTTTGTCGCAAATTTACAATTTATCTTCTACTAAAACAAGTGATTGCCAATAATTGTTACGGGTAGATGGTTAATGGGGTATCACCTCTCATCCTTCCCCTCTATCCGTTTTTTGCGAGCTTCATTTCCGTCAACTACTTTCTTTTTGAAATCCTTCCACTCGCGGTTGATTTTCCGGTGCGACCTGAAATAAGTGATTCCCGTCGCCTGTTTCAGCATCAGCAACGCCCTGCGGTCAAGGCGGAAATTGCGCCTTCCCTTCTTCCCTGCGCCCATAGCAAGCCTGTAGTCGGGAGCAAGCATCATTCTGTCGGTTTCCTTATCTATGCTCTCCACGCGTCCGATAAGCGCCAGTATAGCAGGCTGCAACTCAGGCGCCTTCGCGGGCTCATATATTTCAATCCTGTCGTCGTTGAAATTATGCTTTTCCCATTTTTTAGCTTCTTTCACGGTGATATACTCCTTGTCGAGCATATAGACCTCAGCATAGGTGCTCACGAAAAAGCGCTCGTCGGGTCGGTTGAATCGGAACATGGCGTGTCCGCGGCCGGCCGACTCGATATTGAAGGAATAGCCCGTAAGGTCAAGAGGAGTCACGGTGTCACCCACCACATTGTCGTAGTTGAACCGGATTCTGAACTCCTCGAAATCAAGTCCGTCACTGAAAAATCCCGCAAGTCCCGGCACCCATTTCCGACTCGTGGTATCGGCAAGCACATTGACATCCACGGTCACTCGACCGTCGTTTCGTGTCCACACCTCCTTCGGGCTATATTTCCCGTAGTGTGTCCTTGTGCCGCGCTCCGTCGCTTCGAGACCGCCGGGCATCTTCCTCACCGGCACCACGCCGACCCAGTCAGACCATGAAAAATGATGGTTGCTCCTGTCGCTCACACTGTCGAGGCCAAGGTCATTCGTAAAGCGGTAATATGACTTACATTTCAGAATCCTCGGAGTCGACCAGCCGCGAAATTTCATCTTACGGTCCGGCACAAGCATATAGTCCACCATCTTCTCCCGGAAGAGAAACACGGTATCGGTGTAGGAGGTGAGCGTGGAGTATTCCCTCACGTATGCCAATATGTGCAATACCTTGTGCTGGCGCGATTCAATCACCACCTCCGGCAATTCGAGCAGATTTTCCTGAAGGAATACGGTGTCGGAAGGCGCCGTGGCCAGTGTCCTTTCTCCGAAACCTAAATAGCGCACGGTCACAGGATAAGCCGCCGCAGGGATATACGGAAGTCGCCCGTCTGCGCCACACATACCTACAGCGCTTCCCCTACAGTCAAACACCGTGGCCCCCGGCAACGGCTGCCGCGTGACGGAGTCGGCCACGACAGCGGCTTGCGCCATAGTCGTCAGGCCCAAGGCCGTAAGGATAAGCGCGATAATCACCGCCGCCATCCTCGCAAGGCCGATGTCATACGATTTCATTGTCATACAGGATTCCTTTCAGCCGATTTTATAAAATTCTCAGTCTGAACGCCCTGCTCGGAATACCGTCGAGCGTATAGTCCTCGACATGGCTGAAACCACATTTCTCGGCTACGCGGTGCGAGGCCGTGTTGCGGCTGTCGGCCGTGATGAGCAGGGATTCAATTCCGGGGACGCCACGGAGATAGCCGATAAGACCTTCGAGCGCCTCCGACGTTAGTCCCCGGCCCCAATACGGATAACCTATCCAATACCCAACCTCGCGCTCCGTCGATACCGTCTCGTGGTGCTCGTCGCCTTGAGGCACAAGACCGATGCACCCCACAGGCTCATCAGTCTCCCTGAGCGCCATCGCAAACGAAAAACGGTTGGGCATGAAAATCTCCTCAATCACCATCCTGCTCATTTCTACCGAGGTATGACAGGGCCACAGAGCAAGCTCGCTCACCCGGCTGTCGGAAGCATACCTGAAAAGCGCCCCCGCATCCTCCACCCGCCACGGCCTCAGTATCAGTCTGTCAGTTTCAATCATAGCTTTTTATCGCAAATTTACAACTTATCCCCATACGAGCCAACCCCTGGGGTCGACAAAATCAAGGATTTAACGGTTAAAAAGCTCTGTTAAAGAGCTCTACACTACATTAATATATTATGGCCCTTCCCGATTTTATTAAGTAACCGCTGCTGACTGCGCACGATTTTGCGGCGCTCCCTAGGGTTGAGACTCGGAGTAGGCGCAGCGGAAAGTTCGGAGATAGTTGCAGCGGGAGGTTCGGAGATAAGTGCAGGAGCTTTATTTAGTGAGGCATCTGTAGTGATTGAACCATCTTTATTGACATGAGTTATTTGGGACGTAGCAGAAGTCGTTTGAGGTGTTTTGTATTTTGTTTGAGGCATATCTGAAGTTGTTTTTATGATGGAATTGGTGGAATCATGCGAATTGCGGCGCGTGAGGGCGCGTTGACGTGCGAGGCAGGAGCGGGTGATTGCTCTGTCGATTTCCGCCTTGAGTATATGAAAAATGATGAGTATGCCCACGCTTTCAGTCTCTTCGTCAGGCTTGATTCCTTTTGAAATATACGCGTCAATCACGGCCATAGTCCTCTCCACCACCGACTCATTACCACCGGTTACCATCACACTCTCCGCCACCCGCTGACAGATATCTGCATAAAACTTTTTCGAAACATTCCTCCCAGGCACCCCTTCATACCGGAAAGTAGCGTCATACGATTTATTTGTCACATTCATCACGAGTTCAGTCACTTGCTTTTTCATAATCCTGATTTTTAAAAGTCGGTTTTTAAATTTGTTTCCACAAATTTACATCCGCCATGATGCGAAAAAGCTGCGATAATACAAAAGTTGTCCGACAAGCCACAACGAAAGGCAGAAGGATATATTTTGTCAGATTAGCAAATATTCTTACCTTTACGCCATGTTTTGATTTCGCCCCTGTGCGATAAAAAAATGAGAATCAGGCGAGAATCCTGGACAAACCCACTGGTGTAATTACTGCTGAGACTTATTGAAATACATGTCACTGCCAGCTATAATGTGCGTGGAAAATTACTGCCGCAGACATCTTAAGCAGTATGTCGACATAGACAGACTTTATTCCATCATGCGACGCGAAAATGATTGAGGGACACGGCGACGATTCGTTTCGTTACGGCACGAGGGTGTGCCATAATTTCAGCACTAATATCTGCTCTGATGTCGACCATTCGGGGCTGATGGCTTATCTCGCATCGGTCGGTGAGGGAATCAAGAGTTATCCGGAGCCGGAACCACTGTCGCTCGGGAGGATGCTGGCGGATGAGACCGGAATCGACAAAGAATGTGTGGCAGTCACCAACGGGGCAACCGAAGCGATATATCTCATAGCCCAGATGTCGTCGGGAAGCGAAAAATCCGTAATTGTGGGGCCGACTTTCAGAGAGTATCAGGACGCATGCCGCATCCACGGCCACAGGGTCACACACATCGGAGCGCTTTCCGATATTCCGGAAGATTCAGTGACGGTGTGGCTCTGCAATCCGAACAATCCTACCGGGAAGGTCTATGACAAAGAGGAACTGCTTGGTCTGATTGACAGTATGCCGCAGACGGTGTTCATAATAGATCAGGCCTATTCCGACTATACCGCTCTGCCGCTTCTGATGGCACCGGAGGTCGCCCGAAGGGATAACGTAATCACACTCCACTCTCTCACCAAACGCTTCGCTATCCCGGGCCTTCGCATAGGCTACGCCATCGGAAGTCCACGGCTTATCGGCCGCATGAGGGAACTGCGCATGCCCTGGTCTGTGAACCAGTTAGCAATCGAAGCCGCGAAGTATCTGCTCGACAACAAAAGCAATTATCATATCGACGCCGACGGGCTTCACCGCGAGGCGCTCCGAATAGCTGAAAGCCTGCGCGCACTGGGAATCGCTGTCAGCGACACGGACTGCAACTTCATCCTCTGCAAACTTCCTGCCGGAAGTGCCGCGGAGCTCAAGGAGTATCTTGTGAATAACCACGGCATCCTCATCCGCGACGCCTCCAATTTCGAAGGGCTCGGAGAGGGCAATTTCCGTATCGCCGCACAGAAACCCGCTGAAAACGATATGCTCATCAACGCCATAAGACAATGGATGGAATCATTATAACTCTTCTGCCTCTTCTCCTTGCCTGGATTCTCGACCTCACGCTCGGCGACCCTCCGCGCCTGCCGCATCTGATTGTATGGTTCGGAAAAGCTATCGGATTTTTCGAACACCGTCTTAACAAAGGAGCTCACCGTCACGTCAAAGGCGCGTGCACGGCCGTCGGGCTCATACTGGCTGTCTTTCTGATTGCCTGGTTCGGACTGAAAGCACTTTCGCCATTCCCGTGGGTGAAAATCGCCGTCGAGACAGTGCTGATATTCTACTGCCTGGCGGGGACCACGCTTATCCGCGAGGTCCGTATGGTGTTCGAGGCTCTTGACAGGTCACTCGACGACGGGCGCAGGCAGGTTGCGAGAATTGTAGGGCGCGACACCATGTACCTCTCGGAAAATGAGATTCGCACCGCTGCCCTCGAAACTCTTGCCGAAAATCTGAGCGACGGAGTAGTCGCTCCGCTGTTTTGGTATGCCATTTTAGGCGTTCCGGGAATGGTGGCATATAAAATGATAAACACTCTTGACTCGATGGTCGGCTACCGGAATCTGCGCTACAGGGATTTCGGCTGCACGGCCGCACGCATTGACGACGTAGCCAACTATATCCCGGCGCGTCTGACAGCGCTGCTGATGGTTATCGCAGCCGGACGGCCGGGGCTTATAAAATTTGTGGGACGCTTCGGCCACCGCCACGCGAGCCCCAACAGCGGCTATCCCGAAGCCGCACTCGCAGGCATACTTGACTGCCGCTTCGGAGGGCCGCACGACTATTTCGGCGAACAGGTCGACAAACCTTTCATCGGCACAAACGACCGCAGGCTGACCACCGCCGACGCCGAAACCGCGATACGCGTCAACCGCATAGCCGAAGTGATGGCCGTGGCTCTCGCTGCCGGTGTCAGATATCTATTTCAACTATAGCTCCATAGCCGGGCTGTGCGGCAAAGGCCTCCGTATCGGTCATGCCGACAAGGGTAGCGAGAGCATGAATCACTATGCCCCCGTGGGTGAAGACGGCCACAGTCTCATCCGCCGCGGCTGTGTTCTTCAGCTCATTTATAAAATCAGTCAGGCGTACGCGCTGCTCCATCGACGACTCCCCACCCGTGGCCCGGACGTTGACAAAATCGGCATACCACAACTCGAGCCTCGGGTCGGTAATCTCGTCGTAGCGCTTCATCTCCCACTCACCGAAATTCATTTCCATGAGGCGTGAATCAATCTGCGGGGATTCGTAGCCACAATAGGCTGCGAGCCGACGACAGCGCGACAGCGGACTGCAATAGACGCGGTCGAATTTATATGGTGCAAGACGGCGCATCACCTCTGCGGCCTCGGTTTCAAAAGTCGGCGCGAGAGGCACATCCGACTGTCCGTAACAGACACCCGGAGCCACAGCGACAGAAGTATGGCGGATAAATACAAGTTTCATATCAAAGGCAGAAGAACACAGATTCCGAGAACCATCGACAGCTCGCAGAGCAGGAAAGTGGCGCCGCAGCAGTCGCCCGTGTAGCCGCCGATTTTCCGCCTCATCATCCATGACAGCAACAGCAGTGTCGCTACCGGCAACACCGCAGCGATACACAGTTCCGGACAGACGGAGCAGAGCACTCCGAGCGGAAGTAGGCCGAAAAGTGCCTGAACCAGCAGGCGCGACCAGTCCATACGCGAGTACGAAATCCTGTTTTTGGCCCCTTCCGGACGTGCATAGTCAAGAAAATTCGTGAGCTGACCGGCGCAAAACTTGCTGAACGGATCGGCCGCGAATACCGTACATGCAGCCACATACGGAGGAAGGGACGCGAGGAGGCTCACCATCATCAGGGCATAGAAAATCAGCCCGAGAACTCCGTAAGTGCCAATGTGGGAATCCTTCATTATCGACAGAATCCTCGCCTTGTCTCCTCCGCAGCCGAAAGCATCGCAGAAGTCGGCCAGGCCGTCCTCATGGAGAGCGCCCGTAAGCAGCAGTCGTAGTTCCATCGACAGCACCACAGCCGGAAGCCAGGGCATCACACAGGAGAAAAGCAGCAGACACAGGGCGGTCACACCGCCGGTGAGCCATCCGACCAGAGGCCAGAAAACCACGGCGTCGGAATAGGCTTCCTGCGAAGGCGATACCCATCGCCAGAGCGGGAGACGGGTGAAGAGTATGAAGGCTGCGGCCACTCGTTTCATCTGTAGTTCGGTAGAAATTTCAGAAATATTTTGTCACCGCAACGTCAGCAAAGGAATCCATGCGGTTTATCATCCTCACGGCCGACTCGATTATCGGATAGGCACACACGGCGCCCGAGCCTTCGCCGAGACGCAGGTCGAGATGCAGTAGAGCCTTCACGCCGAGAGCCTCGAGCATGAGTTTGTGGCCGCTTTCGTCGCCCTGATGCCCGAAAACAGCATAGTCGAGCACGGCGGGACAGAGCTTCGAGGCCGCAAGTATGCAGCTTGTCATAATGAATCCGTCAACGATTATAATCATGCCGAGTTCAGCCGCACGAAGCATGGCGCCCACCGCCATAACCATCTCATAACCTCCGAACCATGCCATACGTGACTCCACCGAGAGGTCGCCGGAATATGCGGCGAGCGAGCTGGAAAGGACATCGTATTTATGGCGGATTCCGGTCGTGTCGAGACCGGCACCGGCGCCTATACAGCGGTCGAGAGGTATGCCGGTGAAGAGGTGCATCCACATGGAGGACGACGAAGTGTTGCCGCTGCCCATCTCGCCGAAGCTCACGATGTTGCAGCGGGTAGTGCGGCGGATTTCGTCGATTACGGCGGCGCCGCGCTCAAGGCAGAGGTCAAATTCATCGGCTGTCATGGCGGGGCCGTGGAGGAAATTGCGCGTCGACTTGCGGACTTTCATGTCGATGATGCCGTGGCCCGCGGGAATATCATAGTCCACACCGGCGTCCACGAGCACCAGGCGGAAACCATGCTGCTCGCAGAGGAAATTGATGCCCGCACCACCTTTCGAGAAATGCCCGAGCTGCTGCCATGTCACCTCTTTCGGCGAAACGCTCACTCCCTCCTCTATGACGCCATGGTCGGCGGCGAAAAGCACATTATGTGGTTCGTGCAGTTCGGGCGTAAGTGTCCGCTGGATAAAACAGATGCGGCGCGCGAGCTCTTCGAGTCGTCCGAGTGAGCCTTTGGGTTTGGTCAGATTGTCTATTTTATCTGTCACAGCCGCTTCCATCGAAGTGTCGACCGGTTTTATTGAGAATTTCATGAGCTGTATATTGCAGAGTATTGATGATTAGATTTCTTACGGTTTGATTCTGACATCTATTCCCGAGACTATCAGATGCACCTCATCGGCACGGGAGGCGACGTACTGGTTGATGGCCCCCTGCAGGTCGGTGAAACGGCGCTGGAGAGCGTTTTCGGAGATGCCGCCGAGACCTATTTCGTTGGTGACAAACACTATGGTGGCTCCGGAAGCGAAAAGAGAGTCGAGACGCGGCCGCATCTCGGCAAGAGCCGCATCAACATCTTCGCCTGATTGGAAGAACCAGTTTGTGGCCCACAGCGTCAGGCAGTCGAACACCACCACGTCACCGTCCTTCACACCGGCTTCGTCGACATGCAAAGGTTCCTCTATGGTGGTCCACTGCGGTCCGCGGCGCGCCTGGTGGACATCCACGCGGTGACGGAAATCATCGTCACAGACCTGCGCGGTGGCAAGATATACGGGACGGTCCGAAAGCGACAGAGCAAGCTTTTCGGCAAAAAGGCTTTTGCCCGAGCGCTGTCCTCCTGTTACCATTATTATCATATTTCACTTTATTATTTTCTGCGCACACATCGCTCTATCCACAGGCAATTCCATTTTGAGAATGAAAAAGCAGCGCCATTTCCGACGCATCCTGTCATCCTCCACTATATTGCGACACAAAATTAATAAATATTCCCCAACCCACCCCATAAATATCACTCGTTTCCCCTTTTTCTAATATAGGACAGGGCAATGATCTTATTTTAAAGGAATAGAAGCCTTTTGGATATAAAAAACAGAGTCATCCGTCTGGGATGACTCTGCAATTGATGTTATAGAAACTATCCGTAGGTTTATTCGGGGAGGACGTCGTAGGAGACGGCCTGGAGGTAGTAGTAGGAGAGGTAGGGTTTGCCTTCTTTTTCCTGACGGGCGGCAATTTTGGCGCGGAAGTCGGCTATGCGCTCGTCGAAGGTGGTGAGGTTGCGCTGACCTTTGGCTGTGCGCTCTGTGGTGCAGCCGCTTTCCTTTTCAGTCTTGGTGGAGTCGTTGAGTGCTCCGTTAGCTTCGGCAGCAGCGATGGCTTCGTTGTTTTGGCGGATCATTTCCTGGATAGCAGCTTCGTCAATACGCTCCTCGCAGAGAACTCCCTTGACCTGAAGAGGACGACGGACAACATTTTTCGGGAAGGGTTCACCCATGAGGGGGAAGGCTTCGCAGCGGAGCATGATGCTGTCGGCTGAACCGGCGATGAAGGCTTTCTTGCCGCCGTGGGCACAAAGGTGAGAGCATACGCCCTCGATGACGATAGTGTCGCCGAGCATGTTGTCGGCATTGGCGAGCACTTCGTCGACGCTGATGGCCGCAGGAGCTGATTCAGAACCGGATTTGGCAGAGTTGCCGCCACAAGAAGCGAGCATGATGCAGATAGCTGCAAGGAATGTAAATAGTGAGGTCTTTTTCATTGTTATTACTGTTTTTAATTGTTGGCAAAGTTAATTAATTTCTGATAAGCATCATCGGTATGAAGGAGAATATTCCACAAAAAAGAGTGATGACGGCACCTCCGACCGAACAACGCCACGGGAAACCGCCCCGGCGGAGGCTCACCAGGAGAATGAGAGAGAGGAGAATGTTAAGGAAAAATGCACGCCAGGACACATCCGCAAAACGCGGAGAAGCATAGCAGTCGGAGATGTCGGTAAATGACAGGGTGAAGGGAAAGATGAAAGATGCCACCTTCTCGGAGGTGCTTTCAGTGTAGGCGCGCGAGTAGCGGGCAAGCGGCGCGTAGGTCTCGGCGTCGAGAGCGGTCCAGCGGACACCTTCGTTGTCGGTAATCTTCACCACCCAGTTGAAGAGGTTCTTGACAACGGATATTCTGTCCTTCCGGGGGTCGACCTCCCCTACTTCGAGGGGAATGAGACGGTATCCCTCATGCTCAAGCACGTAGAGACGGTTGGCCTCGTCGGTGACAAGACCAAGATGACGTGTGTCGACATTTTCCATCACGAACACATGGGCGACACGGACTGAATCCGGCTTCTGAACCTTCATCATGTAGGGGCGACCCGCACGCATCTTAAGGTGATATATGTCGCCTGCGTCATCGACCATAAGATAGCCCTCATCGTAAGGCTTGCGGCTTGTGATGTTTGCCGAAAAGCTCTTCAGCGGGAATTTGAAATCACGCGATTTGAAAATCTCCGTGAAGCGGCGCGAGCGGCCTTCGACAACGGAATTGGTAGCCATGTCGACAAACTCCACCTCGCCGTTGCGGAAGCGGAACACTTCCGTCGGGTCCTCGAGGTCGATACGCTCAGGCATCGACTCCATGATGAGATAGACGTCGGGGAACACTTTGTTGATGTCGCGGGGAAGCGAGGAGAACACCCACTGGCCATGCTTGAGCGCGGGGACAGTCATCTCTATGCCGGCGATTGTGTCGGGCATGCGCTCCTGGGCCATGAGCTGGGTGAAATAGATCTGCGGCAGAAGGGAATCGCGGTCACTCTTGGTGTAGGCCTCGCCGGTGGGATTGCCCTCGCTGTCGACGGCATAGATTTCAGTCTTGCTCCCATCTCCGATTTCGCTGACAATCATCTGATTGCTCACAGGCGAATAGGCCACGAAAGGATCAGAGCCGCCAACGGGGAAAATTATCGAATAGAGCCACGGCAGGAACCATGACAGAACAAAGATGCTGAGAGCTACTAATATAATGAGATATATCTTTTTCATGAAATCAATCCTGACGGCCCTCCTTGAACCGGACTATTGAACCAAACGAAAGCAGCGACAGCAGAAGAGTCACCACGATGAGCAGAAAGAGCATGCCGTTGTAGGCCTCGGGGACAGGCTGAAGGAAATAGACCATCAGCACGGCTATGCCGAGAAGAGCCATGATGACGCGCCGACGCCATGTGCCCTCCAGACAGATGGCTGTCACGAAGAGATAGGCCGTGAAACCGGCGAAGAACCAGGGAAGAGTGGTCAGCATGATTCTCGACACAAGCTCCGAAGGGATTACCGTGGAGTCAAACACGGCGATAATCACACCCTGAACCAGATAGATAACCAGCAGCTCCATCAGGCCCGTAAGGAGCATGAGGCCGACGAGTTTCATCTGAGGATAAGGGAGATGGAGGGTGAGCTTGAGACGTTTCTGCGCCATTTCGGGAGCCATCTGAGCCACACCGATAGCAAGCCCGACAACCATCGGAACATACTTTATGATATCGATAAACGTATTGTCCTTGAGGAGCATGATGAGCCACAGGTGTTCGACACCTTTCAGCTCAATCAGACGCTTCATCATAAGGACAGCATAGAGCGTCACACAGACGGCAAACGCGAGGCAGATGAAAAACGCCATGCGTGTTTTCACCCATTCTTTGAATATCAGTGCTTTTTCCATGTCTTTTTCAATATTTACCGGTCAGACCTATGAAAGCGTCCTCAAGCGACATTTCCTGACGGGCAAGGTCGCCTGAAGAAATGCCGAGGCGGTCGAGACGCGCCTTTACGGAGTCGAGGGGCTCGAAGGTGTAAAACTCAAGTTCATTTCTGATTTTGCCGGGGTTGATGAAGGTGTCGTCCGAAGCGAAAGCCTCCGCACCGGCCTCGGTGGTGAGAGTGTAGCGCGAGAAATCACGCAGCAGGTCACCCACAGGCATCTGAGTGAGAATCTTGCCGTAGTCGAGAATGATACAGTCGTCAATCAGGCGCTCGAGGTCCTGGATGATGTGTGAGGTCATGAACACGGTCTTTTCCTCGGCTTTGGCGAACTCGCGGAGATAGTCGATGAACAGACGGCGGTAACCGGGATCGAGACCGAGCGAGAAATCGTCGAGCACGAGCAGGTCGGCGTTCTGAGCAAGGATGAGGCCGAGAGCCACCTGCGAGCGCTGACCGCAGGACATGGACGAGATTTTCTGTCCGGGAGACACGTGGAGTTTAGCCATCAGCTCATAGTAAGCAGCGCTGTTCCAGTTCGGATAGAATTTCGAGTAGAAACGCTCAATCTGCGCGATGGTCATGAACGAATACTGCACATGACCCTCGATGAGCAGCGCGATGCGCGAGCGTGTGACGGGCGAGAGGCTGTTGATATCCTCACCGAAAATCCGGCACTCGCCGGCCTGGGGCTTGAGATAGCCCATGAGTATATTTATAGTGGTTGTCTTACCCGTGCCGTTCTTGCCGAGCAGACCGAGGATGCGTCCCTTGGGCACCTCGAAGCTAAGGTCGCGGTAGATGACTCTGCCGGTGCCGTAACGCTGGGTGAGATTTTTGACGGATATGACCGAATCTGTAGCCATATTTTATATTAAGATGTTATGTTTTGGAATATTGTGTTTCAGAAAGTGGCGGAGAGAGTGACGATGGCGCCATGAGCTGTACCGTGGTCGCGGTAGTCGGCCATGCTGTAGCCGAGCGAGAGACCGTAGAGAATACGACCTATCTCGCGGCTCATGCTCACACCGGCGTCCAGTCCCAGGCGCGAGGCCTTGAGCATTGCGAAATTATTGACCACACACTGTCCGAGCGATGTCGACACATCGAGATCGCCGAGGTCGGAGGTTTCCGAGTGCGATGTGCGATATTCGCCGCCGATAGTGGCCCGCAGAAGCCATTTTCCCTGAAAGAGCAGCGAGCCGTCGATGTCGAGTCGCGGAGTGAGCTGCGACACGGAGAGCAGTCTGACGGGGTCATTGTAGGTCTCGCGGTTCTTCGAGTAGGTGGTCGAAGGTGTGAGGGTCAGGTATCTGTCCGAGGTACCTATCTGGAGCGGAAGGACGAGGCTCACGGTGGTGATTTTGTGGGCGTATGGCTTGCGGGAACCGATTTTCTCGTAGCTCGCGCCGGCCGATGTGCCGAAAAGGTTTTCGGTTCCGTCACGACTGAAGAGCCTTGCGCTGACACGCGGAGCGAAGAGCAGCGACGGAGCGAGCACCATGCTGTAGGCGGCGGAGAAATCCACGATGTCGTTGCCGGTGAATCCGAGAGTCAGGTTGTTGAAGTTTCTCAGACGCTGCTCCATGCGGTAGTGGCTGAATCCGGCCGAAACGGAAAGGCCCGAGCCGCCGACAGGCAGGAACTGGAGCGACGCACGGTAACCGACTGACTCGTAACCGCTGTTTTTATTGGTGTTGCCCATGAAACGGCGGTAATATGTACCCATACCGGTGAGCGTGTAGGTCTGAATCTGATTTACAGGATTGTAGAAATCGAGGTCGCAGTTCTGACGGTAGACATTGAGACCGGCGGAGAGTCCGGCGACGTGGGTCCGGGATACCTTGCGCGTCACTCCGAGGTCGATATCGAGGTCTGATACCACAGTCTTCACTCGCGGGTCACGGTTGCGGTAGGCCATTTCAGCACGATAGGCTGCATGAGCGCCGAAGCTCCAGGCTCCGGCTACGCGGGCATAGCCTCCGGAAAAGGAATAGCGGCGCGTACTGAGATTTCCGCCCACCTCATCGCCGAGCACGTAGGGAGCCACGCGCTCATAATCGATACAGTCGGTCCAGCGCAAATCGCGGTAGAGTCCGGTGACGAACTCCGCGCCACCCCAGGCTGTACCGTCACT
Organism: Bacteroidales bacterium; assembly: GCA_019416285.1. Classification (GTDB taxonomy): domain Bacteria; phylum Bacteroidota; class Bacteroidia; order Bacteroidales; family Muribaculaceae; genus Duncaniella. Next base: position 55,499 of record DXXM01000003.1, on the reverse strand, counting down.
GCCCACGGGCATATAGGAGCGGGCACCGAGAGCGAAAAGCGAATGTCCGCGGCCGAGCTGCTCCATGGCGGCTTTCTCCTCATGGAGATAGTCGCCGGAAGCAGAAAGGACGGAGAGCGCCATGCTGTCGCGGTAGCTCATGGCGGCGGGATTGGCCTGAAATTCGGCCATCCTGCGCTCGGCCACCGGAAGAGAGCGCGTCTGCACCTCACGGACAAGCTGACCGGATTGCGCCGCGACATCCGAAAAGGATGTCACGACTGCAATAAGGCCTGTGAGTGCGAGTATTTTGCGTGCGGTGCTATTCATCATAAAAATAGATTAGTTTGCGGAAACCACGTTGAAATCAGCGCCGGAATCGTCGGTGTCCTGGAGGATTGTATGGCCTGCGGCAGAAACACCGGAAGTCTTGCGCACGAATTTGCGGCCGAAACGGTTTTTGTCGACCTTGATTTCAGAGATTGCGGCATGACCGGCATCGATGCGTACGCTGAGGGCGCCCTGGGTGAAGCCTTCGTCGGGGCAGAGGTTAACACCGTCCACAATCCACTCATTCTTGATGAGATAGCACTTGGTTCCGGTCATCTCACGGCCGGTGGCTGCGTTGACATATTTGTAGGTGCCGTCCTGCTCGGCGAGGAACTTCTCGGAAGTCATGCCTTCGGGGAAACGCACGAGTGCGTATGAGCGGTTACACTGGTTCGAGGGAATCCATATTGTCGGGCTGTAGGAGAACCACTTGTCGAGATTGGGCACATCAGGATTGTCGGTGTCAACCACACTTGCGCTTGACGAAAGATCATACCACTCGAAGTCAGCGTCAGTATGATTGAGAGCACCGGCAACCTGAGCGCTCCAGTCTATGGCCTGGTCGACTATCTTTATTGACTCACCGGGATTGATGGCAACATCCTTGCCTGAACCGGGGATGACATATATTGTCTGCGCGGTGAAGTTGGCCTCGGGCTCATTGGCCGGAGTGAGAATTTTGTCAGTGATGGTGTTGACGAACTTGCTCTCGGCGATTGCGATGCCGTCGGCGTAAATCACGGAGTCAGTGTTATTGTAGATGGTGAAATATGTGTCGTAGAGACCGTTTGTGCCGGCGGCGTTGCGTGAGCCTGCAAAGTAAATCTCACCGAACACGAGAGTGTTGTCGGGATTGTAGAAGAACCACTGGAGAGGAACATTCTGAGTTGTCTCGGTGATTACCTTCTGAGTGGCGACGGCACGGAGGGTGAGCTCGGTCTCGCCTGATTCGCCGGCGAAAGCCACAACCATGTTGCCTTCGATGTTGTATGTACCGGTCCTGATGGTCTCGGTGCCTGTCAGCGGCAGGTTGAAGGTGTAGGTATTGCCGGTGTTGAGTTCGTTGTAGACAAGTGAACCTGATTTCACCTGATAATCTGCGGGAAGGTCAGCGGGAAGAGTCTCGGTGACAGCCACGGGATAGGTGATTTCAACTTTATCATCGTCATCGGAGCATGAGCTCATGATGACCGCCATCGGCATACAGAGAGCCGTCGAGAGGAAGAGATGTTTCAGAAGATTGGTTTTGATTGTCATAATGATTGTAAGTGTTATGATGGTTGTTGCTTATAATTTCAGATTGAGTTCCATGCCGAAATAGGGCGAAGAGTAGCGGCGCACGGTGACGCCGTAGCGCTCATAGTCCGGCTCGATTGCCAGGAGGCGGTTGACATAGACGGCGAGGCCGATGCGGTTTCTCCAGAACGATTTCGTGGCCTTGAGATTGAATGTGGTAGACGAGGGGACGGTCTGCCTGTCGAAAGAGCTCGCGGCAAAGTGGCGTATGAGCTGGCTGAGATAGGGATCGGTCATCGACTCCGGGGTGTAGGGGTGAATCACGCCGTCGGGATCCATATAGCTGACGGGGATACCGTCGCGCCGGAGAGTCTGACGGGCCGTGAACCACAGGTTCTGCACTCCGAGCGAGAAGTTGAGATTGAGCCGCGGGATGTCAGTGTCGAAAAGTATGTTTGTATTGAAACTGGAGTATCGGCTGCCGTCAAGGTCGTCGTAGAGTCCGATATACTGGAGCTCGCGGTTATTGACCACTATGGAGGGTTTGTACCAGAGGGGCTGGCTGTTGGAGTTTGTGGTGACAAAATATGCACCGGAAACAGTGACTCGTGTGCGCAGGCCGGGTATGCGGCGCGACTGGAGGGTATATTCGACACCCTGCTTTTTAGTGCGGCTGCCGTTGGTGGTTTTGCTTCTTACCGTCTGATAGATTTCCTCGGTGAAGGGGAGCTCGTCGATTGTCGGGGCGCGGTCCACGGCATAGGGGTCGAAACCGGAGGCATCGTAGCGGTTGTAGGTGTAGCGGTGGACAAAACCGGTGCTGCGGAATCCGTCGGTCATGTTTTCACGGAAGTATGTCACCGAAAGGCGGTTGCCCATGAAGGTGATGTCGCCGCGCACCTCCCACTTGAAATTGCGTGCGGCGCGAAGGCCGTAGTTTGTCATATCCTCGACGTAGGTCATCACGTTCATCGTTCTGTAGTCCTCTACGTTGTGGAAATAATTGAGCTGCTCGAAGTCGGAATAGAGCGGGTCGGGATAGAGATAGGCGGCCACAGGCATCTTGGTGTGCCAGCCGAAACCTCCCGCAATCTCCCAGGTCAGCGGCTTTCCGGCCACACTGACTGGAGCTCCGACCCATACCGCATTGACGCGGGGGTCAAGATAGACCTTGCCTGAGAGTGTGTAGCGGCTGTCGAGATTCAGCAGCTGGGTCTCGCGTAGACCGGCGGTAAGATTGATGACGTGACGTCCGGCATAGAGCTTTGTCTCCGCCTCGGCGTATGCCGAAAGCTGGTTCATTGCCGGGATGTCGCTGAAAGCGCGCGGACGGGTGTTGTTGCCGGCGGTGAGCGGGCGCTCAAGGTCGTAGACGGCGCCGCGGCCGTAGTTCTTGCTGAGGTCCCACTCCAGGCCCGACTTCACGTTGAACACGAAGTCGCCCGCGTCGAAGCGCAGATTGGCTGCGGCCTTGAGGAACGAGGTGAAGGGCTTGCCGTCGACCTCGTAGTCGGCCAGGTAGAGCATCGGGAGGAAGCCCACATAGTTGCTTCCGGGAGTGAGAGAGACTGGAAGGGGCATCACACGGGAGGAAGCCACATGTTTCTGCTGTTTCAGCTTCTCGTCGGTATAGCTCAGGCCCGAGGTCAGCGATACGGACCGGAGAACCGAGCCGGAAAGCGGACGCAGGGTCACTGAGTTGTTGAACGACAGCGAGTGCTTGTCGCTGCGGTATGAGTCGATAGTGTTGTTGACATTGAGGTCGGGGTCATCCTCGTCGCGCTCGAAAGTGCCGGTGTAGTTGAGCGAGGATGACCACTCTAAGCGCGCGCCACCCGGAGCCCAGCGACGGATGCTGCGGAGCGAGGAGTTGACACGCTTGAAGTTCTCACGATTGTCGCGGGGATCGATTTTCGAATCGAGATAGCCGGCGCTGACGTTGACAATCCAGTCGTTGTCCTTCAGCGCGAATCCCTTGCCGGCATAGAAGAGCTGGCTCTGTGTGTCGGCCTTGAAACGGGCCTCGAAGCGGCGTGCCGAGTTCTTGCGTTTGATGTTGACAAGACCTGAGGTGAGTTCTCCATGTTCCACGGATGGGATGCCGCGCACAATCTCGACCGATTCCACATCGTCGGTGGAGATGGCGCGCATGTCCACACCCTTTCCAACTCCTATGCGGGTTGCCTGATTGTAGTCGGGACTGGTCTGCATGCCTGCCGAGGTGTTTACGGGAACTCCGTCTATGACAAAGGAGGTGCCGAGGGCGGAAGTGGCATAGTCCGAAGCAGGTGTGATGCCCTGGGCCTCGCGGAGTGCTATGCTGTTGAAACTGCCCATGTCGGGGTCCTTGGTGACGCCGCCGGGAAGGAGCGAGAGGAGATCGGAGAAGCTTGACGGCTGGAGATGGCGCATCGCGGTAGTGTCGATGAGCGATGCGGAGGTGGCGCGGCGGCTTTCGCGTGCTGTGACCACGACTTCGCCGAGTTTTATGTCGCTGTCAAAGTCCAGGTCAGTCGTATCGGCGGGGGCTGCGGCAGAACCCGCCGGAGCAGCCACGCTGTCACGCACGATAGTCGTGGAGGCCGGGGCGTCGGCGGCAAGGTGCCGGGGAATGAAAATGAAAATTATTATGATGCAGAAGATATGATTGAGCCTCTTATCCATTAAGGTAGTGTTCTCTATTGTTTTCTAATACAAAATTACTACCGTAAGCTCTTTTTGGAAATACTCAAAAATAATGATATTTGACGCCCGAAATCTACCCTCATAATCACAAATAATTAGCTCCACCGGTCAGAGCGGGTAAAATATACCCTGAAAACATGGGGCTACCGCAAGCGATGACCCCATGTGAGACTGTATGTGTCGGTCTGTGTGTCAGCCGAGATATGCGGCAGCGGCGTCGGCGGCACGGTCACCGTCGATAGCGGCCGAGACGATGCCTCCGGCGTAGCCCGCACCCTCGCCACAGGGGAAAAGCCCGCGGAGTTTTATGTGGGCGAGCGTCTCGGGGTCGCGCGGTATGCGCAGCGGTGATGAAGTGCGTGTCTCAGCCCCTATGAGCACGGCCTCGTTTGTGAGGAAGCCGCGGTTTTTGCGGTCGAAATCCTTGAATCCCTGCTGTAGCCGTCGGGCTATGCCTTTGGGAAGCAGACGGTCGATGCGCGCCGGATGGATACCGGGAGCGTAGGAGGTTGCGGGAAGGTCGGCCGATGGACGTGAGGCCACGAAATCGGCCATGCGCTGTGCCGGAGCGTTCTGAGTGCGCCCGGCTTCCTCCCAGAAGGCTTTCTCGATGCGTTCCTGGAAGTGCATCATCTTCAGAGTCGGGTCCTCGTCGGCCGACGCGGGCACATCTTCCGGGAGAATCTCGACCACCATGCCTGAATTGGCCCAGCGGGTGCCGCGGTTGGAGGGCGACATGCCGTTGACCACTAATTGGCCCGGCTCGCTTGCGGCAGGAATGATGAAACCGCCGGGACACATGCAGAACGAGTAGACCGCACGGTCGTCGACACGGGAGAGCATGGTGTATTCCGCGGCCGGAAGATATTTTCCACGGCCATCTTTCGAATGATAACGCAGGCAGTCGATAAGATGTTGCGGATGCTCGAGGCGCACTCCTATGGCAAGACCTTTAGGCTCCATTGCGATGCCACGCGAGTGGAGCATACGGTAGACATCGCGCGCCGAATGGCCTGTGGCGAGAATCACGGGGCCGTCGATGCGTGAACCGTCAGCAGTCACCACCCCTTTCACCTCGTCGCCATCCACAATCAGGTCCGTGACGCGAGTGCCGAATCTCACCTCTCCGCCACAGCGGATGATTGTCTCGCGCATCGCCTTAATCACACCCGGGAGCTTGTCGGTGCCGATATGCGGATGGGCGTCAACAAGAATATCTTCAGAAGCGCCGTGCTGGGCGAAGATATTGAGAATCTTGTCGACCGAACCGCGCTTTTTCGAGCGGGTGTAGAGCTTGCCGTCGGAATAGGCCCCCGCCCCACCCTCGCCGAAGCAGTAGTTGGAATCGGAGTCGACAACACCCTCACGGGCTATGGCGGCCATATCCTTGCGGCGCGAGTCTACATCCTTGCCGCGCTCGACCACAACGGGTTTCACCCCGAGTTCTATCAAGCGTAGGGCGGCGAAGAGACCGGCGGGACCGGCTCCGACCACCACTACCTGACGGTCGGTCGACAGCGGACGGTAGTCCACAGGGACAATGAGCGACGTATCGGAAGGTTTCTCTCCGATGTAGACACGGAGCGAGAGATTGACCATCACTTGGCGCTGGCGGGCGTCAATTGAGCGACGGACCACGGTGATATGCTCTATGGCGTTGGCGTCGACTCCGAGACGGTCTGAGAGATAGGCTTTGAGCAGCATAGGCTCTCCGGCAACCTTCGGAGTCACCCTTACGTCGATGTTTTCCTGCATATATTATAAGGTGAAATGTTTGATGTTCGGTTAATGTTTCTCTATATAGCCGGCGCTCTCTTCCATGCGGCGCATTGTGTGTCGCATCCACCACCAGAGTGTGACGACCGCGAAAACGAAGGCTATGATGTCGGAACCGGCCATAGAAGCCCAGACGCCGTCAACGCCCCAATAGCGCGGGAAGATGATGAGGAAGGGTATGAGGAAGAGAAGCTGACGGGTGAGCGAGAGGAAAATCGACATCTGCGGCTTGCCAACGCTCTGGAAGAAGTTCTGAATCACAATCTGACACCCCACGACCGGATAAGCTATGAAGTAGATGCGGAATCCTTCGCGCGCTATGCCTATGAGAGTCTCGTCGGTGGTGAAAAGAGCTGAAACCCTGTCGGGGAAGCCCTCGCTGATGACCCAGCCCACAAAAGTGATAGCCACTCCGATCCATATACCGAGACGAAGCACATGCTTCACCCTACCGAAATTGTTGGCGCCGATATTGTAGCCGAGAATCGGCTGCATACCCTGCGTGACACCAAATACAATCATGACGAAGAACATGGTCGTGCGGTTAAGGATACCGTAGGCGCCCACGGCGAGATTGCCGTCGGCTCCGCCGTAATCGAGCAGCGCACGGTTGATGAATATCACCACCACGCAGGCACACACATTCATCAGAAACGGAGAAAGGCCAATGGCGTAGATGCGTTTTACGATAGTCCACGACAGCCATTTGTTCCCGCGCTGGAAACGGATGGAACTTTTCTTCGAGAGGAAGTGTGACAAGACCCAGACGAAAGCCGAGAACTGACCGGCGACAGTGGCCCACGCCGCTCCGCGGATTCCCCAGTCAAGCACGAATATGAAAATCGGGGCAAGAATGAGGTTGACAAGCACCGAAATGAGCGCCGAAATCATGGCCTTGCGCGGATAACCGGTGGCTCGCATCAGGTTGTTGAGGCCTATGAACACGAAGAATACCGGCGTGGCCATGAGAATCACCTGCATGAACTCACGCGCATAGCTGACTGTGTCGGCCGTGGCGCCGAAGAAAAGCAGAATCGGGTCGAGGAATATCAGTGTCAGTCCGCCGAATACGATGGAGTGTATTATACAGAGCGTGAACACATTGTTGACCACATCCGTGGCACGCGAATAGTTCTTCTGCCCAAGAAAAATCGAGACTATCGTGGCGCCGCCCGCAGCAATGAGCATACAGAAAGCCGCAATGAGATTCATCAGCGGAAAAGTGATGGCAAGACCGGCAATGGCCATAGGACCGACACCGCGACCGATGAAGATACTGTCGATGATATTATAAAGCGAAGTCGCAACACTCGCTATAATGGCCGGGACAGAATATTGTGCGAGCAATTTGCCTACCGACTTGACGCCCAGATCCTCAGTGGATGAACTTGCATTTACGGCCATTAAAATCTCCTTTCTTATTTATTGTACCTGTTATTATTGTACCTGATTGTACTTTATTGTACCTGATTGTACTTTATTGTACCTGATTGTACTTTATTGTACTTGATTATTTATTTTTGTACCTGTTATCGTGTATGTCAATCATACCTGAGTCCACAACATACAGGGAACAGGCCACTTGTTGAAACCTGAGTGCAAAATTACAAACTTTGCCACACACCTCTAATAAAAATAAAAACTATTTATCGCGATTGTTCACGTAAAAGCCATATTGCAAGTCAAATCTGCTATCGGGCCCGACTTTCCGCAAGCTAACTCAGACGGCGGGTGAGGAAGAAGCGGCGGGTGGCGAGGATGAGGAGGAGTGTGCCGGTGATCTGGGAGATGGAGGCGGCCCAGAAGGAGGCGGAGAAGCCGATGTATTCCGCGAGGACGCCGCCGACGAGGATGCCGAGGCCCATGCCGGAGTCCCAGGAGGTGAGGATGGAGGAGTTGGCGGTGCCGCGCTGGTCGTGGCGAGCGACGGAGATGAACATGTTGAGGAAGGCGGGATACATGCGGCCGTTGCCGAGGCCTATCAATACTGCGGAAACGTAGTAGGCCCATATTCCGGGCGAGAGAGCGAAGAGCGTGAAGCCGACGCAGCTGATGAGTGCGCCCTGGAGAGCGTTTTCGGTGAGTTTGCCTTCGCGGAGCGATTTGGCGCCGTAAAGACGCGACACGAAAAGTCCCCCCGAGAGAAGCGCGAAGAAGAGACCTGTGCCGTCGGTTATGCCGAGTTCCTGTTTGCCGTAAAGAGCGACATAATTACTCATCACTCCCCAGCAGAATCCGAAAAGGAGGATGTTTATGGCCATGAGCCATGCGCGGGAGAGGAAGAAGTGGTCCATACTGAGTTTAGGCTTATCGGCCACAATCTCGCGCTTCGGAAGCTTGATTGTGCACGAGAGGTAGAAACCGATGAAGGCCACGGCGAGCGAAATCCAGAAGAGGAGTTTGAAGTTGTCGGTAAGTGAATAGACATAGATACCTGCCGAGGGCGCGATGGCCATGGCGAGGTTATTGCTCAGACCATAGAAGCCTACACCCTCGTTACGGCGCGACGACGGGAGCACATCGATGGCCACGGTACTGTTGGCCACGGTGGTGGCGCCGAATGGAAGCCCGTGGATTGTACGGACGATGGCAAACATCAGTATGGTTCCGGCGCCGATATAGCCGGTAAAGCAGATAAAGAATGAGAAGAAGCAGAGCATCAGCACCTTCTTGCGGTTGAAACTGTCGACTATGAAACCGCTGAAGGGACGGACAATAAGAGCTGCCACCACATAGCCGGAAAGCACGAGGCCTATCAGGTCCTTGTCGGCTTTGAACTGCGAATCAAGATATATAGGTAGTAACGGCGTGAGAAGATAAAACGAGAAAAACATCATGAAGTTGCCGGCCATGGCCTTGCAGTAGTTGGAGTTCCACAGCTTTTCTTTTGCCGCCACACGGCTCACTGCCTTATTCTCTGACGAAGAACTGGAATCACTCATAAGTAACTCTTAAAAATTAAACGCAATATGTTTTTTACAAAAGCAACTCCGAAATGCTTTTATACTTCCTGCGGTTTTATTCCGGTAAAAATCAAACTGTTCATCGGTCGTTTATAACAATAAACTCCCTCTTCACACTCCGATTTTTCCTCGAAATAAATCCTGCATCAAGTATAAATTAATTTTTAAGAGTTACTTAGTCAAAACATCTTTTTTACTTTCGGAACCGGCCGCAAACGGGAAAAGGAAACAACACATATAAGCTACGGCCCGGAAACAGTTCGGCAAAGTTAGTGAGATTTTTTCAGACGGCATGCGAAAAACGGCGTTCAATCAACTTTTATTGCCGCAGTAGCGTTATCTTTAAAGTATATATCTATAAGAATTTTTCTTAACCAAGTCATTAACAAAAAAATCAGAATCATGGAATTTCTAACCAATGAGAAGCTGACTATCGTCGGCGCCGCCGGCATGATTGGCTCAAACATGGCCCAGACAGCCGTAATGATGCACCTTACTCCCAATATCTGTCTTTACGATCCTTACGGTCCGGCTCTCGAAGGCGTGGCCGAAGAACTTTTCCACTGCGGATTCGAAGGAATGAACCTCACATATACAACTGATGTGGCAGAGGCTCTTACCGGAGCAAAATATATCGTATCGTCAGGAGGTGCAGCCCGTAAAGCAGGAATGACCCGCGAGGATCTTCTCAAGGGCAACGCTCAGATTGCCGAGCAGTTCGGAAAGGACGTGAAGAAATACTGTCCGGATGTAAAGCACATCGTAGTAGTGTTTAACCCCGCCGACATCACCGGTCTTATCGCACTGCTTTACTCAGGTCTCGAGCCTTCGCGCGTCACCACCCTCGCCGCTCTCGACAGCACCCGTCTGCGCAGCGAGCTCTCGAAGTATCTCAAGATTCCGGCAGACGAAATCGTCAACAGCCGTACCTATGGCGGTCACGGCGAGCAGATGGCAGTGTTCGCATCGACCACAACAATTGACGGCAAGCCTCTGACCGACATCATCGGAACTCCGAAACTTCCTCTCGAGGACTGGATTACCATCAAGGAGAAAGTCATCCAGGGCGGTAAGAACATCATCGAGCTCCGCGGACGTTCTTCATTCCAGAGCCCGGCCTACCTCTCCATCGAGATGATTGCAGCGGCTATGGGTGGCAAACCTTTCAACTGGCCTGCAGGTACATACGTCAACAACGACCGTTTCAAACACATCATGATGGCCATGGAGACCACCATCGGCAAGAACGGTGTGGAGTGTCATCTCGTCAACGGTACCCCTGAAGAACAAAAAGAGCTTGAAAAGAGCTATCAGCATCTTTGCAAGCTTCGTGATGAGGTGATTGAAATGGGAGTGATGCCTCCTATCGCGGACTGGCACCGTCTCAACCCCTACATGGATCGTCAGACCTGTTGAGAACCTATTAGAACTTGTCCCGCAAAATGCGGGACAAAAAAAATTACTCGTCATCACGACGAATAACTTTTTTACCTTAAATCTAATACCATGAAAAACTTGTTACAAAAGTAGCGACTCCGACAAATATCTCCAAATAATTTCGAAAGAAATTTCTTTGGATTAACAATATTTAACCAAATATTTCTTATCCCGCTAATTTAAGTTTACACAAAGGCCTTAAAAGGCACGCTTATTGTTGCGGGTTAAGAAATAATTGGTTAAATTTGCATGATATAAGCCATGCTTTATGGTCTTATACCGCAACAATCATCAATAGTATGGGACAAATGATAGCAATAGTGGGCCGACCCAACGTCGGGAAGTCCACTTTATTCAATAGACTGACACAAACCCGCACCGCCATCACCAACGACGAAGCCGGCACCACACGCGACAGACAGTATGGCAAGGTCGACTGGAACGGCAAGGAATTTTCGCTTGTCGACACCGGAGGATGGGTGGTGAACAGCGAAGATATATTCGAAAACGAAATCAACAAGCAGGTTCAGCTTGCAATAGAGCAGGCAGATGAGATATTGTTTGTCGTTGACGCGACAAACGGTGTCACCGACCTCGATGACCAGGTGGCCGAAATATTGCGCCGCTCCACCAAGCCCGTAATTCTCGTGGCCAACAAGGTTGACGCCGGCGACTCGCTCTACAATATCGCCGAATTCTACAGCCTCGGACTGGGCGACCCCATCGGTGTGTCGGCCGTCAGCGGCTACGGCACCGGTGACCTTCTCGATGAAGTGGTGGCCAAAATGCCCGTAAAGGACGAGGATGACGAGGAAGAGCTCGACAACATCCCGAAAATCACCATAGTCGGCCGACCCAACGCAGGAAAATCCTCGCTTGTCAACGCATTTATGGAGGAGGAACGCCACATCGTCACCGACATCGCCGGCACGACACGCGATTCAATCTATACGCGCTACAATAAGTTCGGATTTGACTTCTATCTGGTCGACACAGCAGGTATCCGCAAGAAAACCAAAGTCAACGAGGATATCGAATACTATTCTGTCATCCGCTCCATCCGCGCAATCGAGGCGTCGGACGTGTGCATCCTCATGATTGACGCCACCCGTGGCATCGAGGCCCAGGACGTGGCCATTTTCTCGCTTATCCAGCGCAACAAGAAGGGTCTGGTGGTAGTGGTGAACAAATGGGATCTCGTGGAGGACAAATCGAAGGAAGCCATCAGGCACTACGAGGAGGCCATCCGCGAGCGCTTCGCCCCATTCGTGGACTTCCCCATTATTTTCGCTTCGGCTCTGACAAAACAGCGCATATTCAAGGTGCTCGAAACAGCCCTTCATGTTTGCGAGAACCGCAAGCGCGTCATCCCGACCTCGCAGCTCAACACCGTGATGCTCGAAGCGATAGCCGCCTATCCGCCGCCAGCCAACAAGGGCAAGTTCATCAAAATAAAGTATGTCACCATGCTCAAAGGCTCTCCGATTCCCACCTTCATTTTCTTCTGCAACCTGCCTCAGTGGGTCAAGGAACCCTACCGCCGTTATCTCGAAAACAAAATCAGGGATACGTGGGACTTCCACGGGACGCCAATCAACGTGTTCATGCGTGAGAAATGACATGTATGAAACTCCCTCCTCCCCATACCACCATAGTAACCCGAAATAACAAAAACCTATCATAACAATTACTATTTTTATTATAACCTTAAATCTAAGCACCATGACAAGATTTGCCTTCAAAATGTTCCTCAAGCCTGGCTGCGAGGAGGAGTATCAGCGCCGCCACGCAGCCATCTGGCCGGAACTGTGCAGACACATCCAGGAATCCGGAATAAGAAACTATTCCATATTCTGGGACAAGGACACAAATATCCTCTTCTCCTATCAGGAAGTGGAGGGGGAGGCCAATTCACAGGATGTCGAGGCCGCCGACGAAATCACCCACCGCTGGTGGGACCACATGGCCGACATCATGGAGGTCAACCCCGACAATTCACCCGTCACGGTTCCCGTAAAGGAAGTGTGGCATCTTGACTGACAAACTTTAACCAATCAAAATATCAAACGCTAACACTCGCCATGAAAGCTGACGAAAAGAACTATTATATCGCTGTCGACCTCGGTGCGACAAGCGGTCGAGTGATTCTCGCTTCATTTGACGGCCAAAAGGTCGAGACTGAAGAAATCCACCGTTTCAAGCATCCGATGCTTCCCATAGGAGGCCACATATTCTGGAACCTCCCCGGTCTCTATCACGAAATCCTGACCGGCCTCCGGACAGCCTCCGTGAAACTCGGTGAAATCGGTGCCCAAGCCCGCTCTATCGGCATCGATACCTGGGGCTGCGACGTGGCCTACTTCCACGCCGACGGCTCGATTGCAGGTCTCCCCTACTGCTACCGCGACCCGCACACCACCGGTGCGGTCGACAAATTCTGCGAGGAAATGCCGCGCGAGAAGGTGTATGAGAAAACCGGTATCCAGTTCATGGATTTCAACACCCTCTTCCAGCTCTACACCCTGAACAAAAAAGATGGCAACGCGCTTGCGGCCGCCGACAAGATTCTCTTCATGCCCGACGCCCTCGCCTATATGCTCACCGGCAATGCCGTGACAGAATACACCGTGGCATCGACATCGCAGATTCTCAACCCCAATACCGGACAGCTCGACGCCGAACTGCTTGAGAAAGTCGGTCTCACCCCCGAGCGCTTCGGCAAACTCGTGAACCCCGGTTTCGAAATCGGCACACTCACTCCCGGAGTGCAGCATTTCACCGGTCTCGGAGCCGTGCCCGTGATAGCCGTAGCCGGTCACGACACCGCCTCGGCAGTAATCGGCGTGCCAGCCAAGGACGAGAAATTCGCATATCTCAGTTGCGGCACATGGTCACTCCTCGGAATCGAGGCTCCCGGCCCGATTATCAACAAAAAGGCTTTTGATTACAACTTCACCAACGAGGGTGGCATCGACGGTTCAATCCGCTTCCTCAAGAACATCTGCGGCCTCTGGCTGCTCGAGCGCTCGAGGGCTGAGCTGAAGGACGCGCCCGAAAATGTGGCGGACCTCTGCGCTCTCTACACGAAGTCGGATATCGAGAGCACCATCAATCCCGATGACCCCGCTTTCGCCAACCCCGCATCCATGACCGAGGCCATCAAGGAGGCATGCCGCAAGACCGGTCAGGCTATGCCCGAGACAGCGGCCGACTTCATGAGAGTGATATTCCGCAGCCTCGCCCTGCGCTACAAGGAGGTGCTCGGCTGGCTCCGCGAACTTTCACCCAACGAAATCAACACGCTCCACGTGATAGGCGGCGGCTGCCAGAACGCACACCTCATGCAGCTCACGGCCGACGCAATCGGTATCCCCGTTGTGGCCGGACCATCCGAATCGACCGCTCTCGGAAATATCCTCGTACAGCTCCGTGCCGACGGCCGTGTGAAAGACCTCGCCGAGATGCGCAAGGTGGCTGTCAGCTCGACCGAGACCAAAACCTATCTTCCGCGATAGGCATCCCGGGCTCTCCTCTCCATTCTCACATGAATCCCAAAAAACAAATCTATTAAATAACAAACCATTTTACCTACCTTAATCATGAAAGAAGAATTAGTAAAAAAGGCTTATGAAATCGCCAAGGAGCGCTATGCAGCCATTGGCGTCGATACTGACAAGGTGCTCGAGCAGATGCAGGACTTCCACCTCAGCATGCACTGCTGGCAGGCCGACGACGTGGCCGGTTTTGAAAACCAGGGCGGTTCGCTCACAGGCGGCATCCAGGTCAACGGCAACTATCCCGGCAAGGCCCGCAACATCGACGAACTCCGTGCCGACGTGCTCTACGCCATGAGCCTCATCCCCGGCAAGCACCGTCTGAACCTCCACGAAATCTACGGCGACTTCGGCGGCAAGTACGTTGACCGCGACCAGTGTACCGTTGAACATTTCCAGAGCTGGATTGACTGGGGCAAAGCCAACGATATCAAACTCGACTTCAACTCGACTTCTTTCTCTCACCCCAAGAGCGGCGACCTCAGCCTCTCGAACCCCGACAAGAGCATCCGCGATTTCTGGATCGAGCACTCCAAGCGCTGCCGCGCCATCTCACAGGCTATCGGCGAGGCCCAGCAGGATCCCTGTATCATGAACACTTGGGTTCACGACGGTTCGAAGGACATCACCGTGAACCGCTACATGTACCGCGAGCTCCTCAAGGACTCTCTCGACCAGATTTTCGAGCACAAATATGACTGGATGAAGGACTGCGTGGAATCAAAGGTATTCGGTATCGGTCTTGAGAGCTATACCGTAGGTTCCAACGACTTCTACACCTCCTACGCCGCCAAGAACGACATGATGATTACCCTTGACACCGGCCACTTCCATCCGACCGAAAGCGTAGCCGACAAGGTATCAGCCATGCTTCTCTTCGTGCCCGAGCTCATGCTCCACGTATCCCGCCCCATCCGCTGGGACTCCGACCACGTGACCATCATGGACGACCCCACACTTGACCTTTTCAGCGAAATCGTCCGCGCAGGCGCCCTCAACCGCGTTCACTACGGCCTCGACTACTTCGACGGCACACTCAACCGCATCGGCGCATACGTCATCGGTAGCCGCGCAGCCCAGAAGTGTATGCTCCGCGCCCTCCTCGAACCGACCGAAACCCTCCGCAAATACGAGCTCGCCGACAAGAAATTCCAGCGCCTCGCCCTCCTCGAAGAGTGCAAGAACCTCCCCTGGAACGCCGTCTACGACATGTTCTGTCTCAAGAACAACGTCCCCGTCGGCGAAAGTTTCATCCCCGAAGTGGAAAAATACGAAGCAGAGGTGACTTCAAAACGATAAACCATTTCAGTTCATATCAGTAGGGACGCGATATATCGCGTCCGCAACAGCCGGAACAATACTACGACAGATGAAAAAAGTCTGTACCGGCACAGTCCTGACAACAACAGGTCTGACAACGGACGCGATATATCGCGTCCCTACAGATATAATCACGGAATCTGAAAACACAAGCAAATGATACTCATCGGTCTACTCATCATTGCCATCGGTGCTTTCTGTCAGTCGAGTTGCTATGTCCCCATCAACAAGATCAAATCATGGAGTTGGGAAAGCTACTGGATAGTGCAGGGAGTGTTCGCGTGGCTGGTGCTTCCGTTTCTCGGAGCGCTTCTGGCGGTTCCCGCCGGCCATTCGCTCACTGAGCTGTTCGCGGCCGCACCATCGTTCAACATCTGGATGACCATACTCTTCGGAGCACTCTGGGGTGTCGGCGGTCTGACCTTCGGACTCTCGATGCGCTATCTCGGCGTGGCCCTCGGCCAGTCGATAGCCCTCGGCACCTGCGCCGGTCTCGGCACCATCATGGGCCCCGTCCTGCTCAACATCTTCTTCCCTGAAAACGATCCGCTGTCGCAGCTCACGTTCTCCGTAATACTCGGCGTGGTTGTCACCCTCATCGGCATCGCCATCATCGGCGTAGCCGGTTCGATGAAAGCCTCATCGCTCAGCGAGGAAGAGAAGAAAGCCGCCGTCAAGGATTTCAACTTCCCCAAAGGCATCACCATCGCCCTGCTCGCAGGCTTCATGAGCGGCTGCTTCAACGTCGGCCTCGAATTCGGCAGCGGAATCAACTTCGGCGACCTCACCCCCGACATCTACAAGACCCTCCCCGCCACCTTCCTTGTGACACTGGGCGGTTTTGTGACCAACGCCGTCTACTGCTTCTATCAGAATCAGAAGAACCACACCTGGAGCGACTACGGCAAGACCGGTGTGCTCGCCAACAACCTCGTGTTCTGTCTGCTCGCAGGCGCTCTGTGGTACAGCCAGTTCTTCGGCCTCGCACTCGGCAAAGGCTTCCTCACCGACTCCCCCACTCTGATGACCCTCTCGTTCTGCATCCTCATGGCGCTCAACGTGGTGTTCTCCAACGTATGGGGCATCATCCTCAAGGAGTGGAAGGGCTGCTCGAAAAGCACCATCACCGTGCTCATCATCGGCATCGTGGTGCTCATCGTATCATGTTTCCTCCCTCAGTTAATCTGAAAACCAATCATCAATCCATACACATTTTTAATTTAACATGGCATCTATCTTAGACAATCGCCCCGCTCTCCGCGAAGAAGTGGAGAAAGTGGCTGAAGTGGCCGGATACCTCTGGCAAAAAGGCTGGGCTGAACGCAACGGCGGCAACATCACTGTAAACATCACCGAACATGTCGACGACGAAATCCGCAACATGCCCGCAATCGCCCCCGTGACTTCCATCGGCCTCACACTCCCCCACCTCAAAGGCTGCTACTTCTACTGCAAAGGCACAAACATGCGCATGCGTGACCTCGCACGCCGCCCCATGGACAACGGCTCAATCATCCGTATCACCGACGACTGCGCACACTACGAGATTATCGCCGACAAGCCTGTGAAACCCACCTCGGAGCTTCCCTCACACCTCGCTGTCCACAACTACCTCATCTCGAAGGGTTCGGACTACAAGGCATCTGTCCACACTCACCCGATTGAGCTCGTAGCCATGAGCCACTGCAAGAAATTCCTTGACAAAGACGTGGCCACTCATCTTCTCTGGAGCATGATTCCCGAGACAAAGGCTTTCTGCCCCCGCGGTCTCGGCATTATCCCCTACAAGCTCCCCAGCTCCAACGAACTCGCCGAAGCCACTATCAAGGAACTCGGTGATTACGACGTGACCCTTTGGGAAAAACATGGCGTTTTCGCTGTAGAGAAGGACGTGATGGCCGCTTTCGACCAGATCGACGTACTCAACAAGTCAGCTCTCATCTACATCGCCGCCAAAAACATGGGCTTCGAGCCTGACGGCATGAGCGACGAGCAGATGCGCGAAATGACCGTTGCCTTCAATCTTCCGAAGTAAGCTCCTCTGAGAAAGTATAGAGATTAAAGTATAGAGTAGAAAGCTAAGGCTATACCTGTATTTTAGTCTCCTAAAGACAGAAGTCACATAACAGACATACATTTCAGACGGCTTGACAAGCTGTCAACGCCCTGAATTTTATATGTCTCTTATGTGACTTCTGTCTTTGTGTATCCTCAAAAGCTCAGTCGCGGCAACGCAGCTCCCAGCAGGCCACTGCCGCGGCAGCCGCAACGTTGAGCGAATCGACACCGTGGGCCATCGGGATGCGCACCGTGTAGTCTGCCTCCTCAATCGTGTTATGAGCCAGCCCGTCACCCTCGGTTCCCATCACTATCGCAAGGCGGGGCTCCTCCTTGAGTTCCGGAGCGTCGAGCGACACAGATTTGTCCGTGAGCGCCATCGCCACAGTCTTGAAGCCATAGTCGCGCAGAGAGCTCACCGGCCCGTCGAGCCATGCCCAGGGAACCTGAAACACAGTTCCCATCGACACACGGATGGCGCGGCGGTTGAGCGGGTCACACGACTGGCGCGTCAGCAACACGGCGTCCATGCCCAATGCCGCGGCGGAGCGGAAAATAGCGCCGATATTCGTCGTGTCGACCACACTGTCAATCACCACCACCCGGCGTGCATCGGCAAGTAGCCCGGCAAGAGGTGGGAAAGGACGCCGGCGCATGGCGGCGAGCACACCGCGGGTCAGAGTGTAGCCCGTCAGCGAGGCAAGAAGCTCGCGCGGAGCCGTATAGACCGGAATGTCCGGGAAACGTTCTATTATCGAGGCGGCGTCGCTCGTGATATGCCGCTCCTCACAGAGCAGCGAAAGTGGTTCGTAGCCGCTGCCGATGGCGACATTGATGACTTTCGGACTTTCGGCTATGAAAATACCCTTCTCGGGTTCAAGACGGTTGCGGAGCTGCGCCTCAGTCAGCGAGCCGTAGACAGCTACGCCGCTATGGTCGAGCGATTCTATTCGTATGACAGGCATTTTGCGGATTACAATAGGTTAAAACAGTACAAAATTAAGCCTATAACTCCGATAATCCAACAGATTTGTCCTAAAATTCGGCTCTGTATACCCATTTTCACACGAAATCTCCGTATCTTTGCAGTCGGAAACAATAAAACCATACAATAACACCTTCTAAAATGTACAATCTTCTGAAAGGAAAGCGCGGCATTATTTTCGGCGCGCTCAACGACATGAGTATTGCCTGGAAAGTGGCTGAGAAAGCCGTAGAGGAAGGCGCAACAATCACTCTGTCAAACACTCCGGTGGCTGTCCGCATGGGCGATGTCAGCAAACTCGGTGAAAAGCTCGGTGCTGAAGTGATTCCCGCCGACGCAACCAATGTCGAGGACCTTGAGATGGTTTTCGCCAAATCCATGGAAATTCTCGATGGCAAAATCGACTTCGTGCTCCATTCAATCGGCATGTCGCCCAACGTCCGCAAAAAACGCCTCTACGACGATATCGACTACGATCTTCTCAACAAAACCCTTGACATATCTGCAATCTCTTTCCACAAGATGATTCAGGCAGCCAAGAAACTCGACGCTATCGCAGACCACGGCAGCATCGTGGCTCTGAGCTACATCGCAGCCCAGCGCACAATGTTCGGCTACAATGACATGGCTGACGCCAAGGCCCTCCTTGAGTCAATCGCCCGCAGCTTCGGCTACATCTACGGCCGCGAAAAGCATGTCCGCATCAACACCATCTCGCAGTCACCCACACAGACCACTGCCGGCAGCGGCGTGAAAGGCATGTCGTCGCTCATGGACTTCGCCAACCGCATGTCGCCCCTCGGCAATGCTACAGCCGACGAATGTGCCGACTACTGTATCGTGATGTTCAGCGACCTCACCCGCAAGGTGACTATGCAGAACCTCTTCCACGACGGCGGCTTCTCAAGCATGGGTATGAGCCTCCGCGCCATGGACCAGTACGAGAAGAGCTTCGACCAGTACCGCAACGAGGACGGCACAATCCAGTACGGCTAATCCCCAACAGGACAATCCTCAACAGGACAATCCACAAGAATAATCCTCACCAACAGGATAATTCCACACAAAGGCATCCCCGCACCACACACGCCGGATGCCTTTTATTTTTCATCTGGCAATCATGGACCCGTCAAAAACAAGAAAGGCCGTCAATCAAAAGATTGACAGCCTTTTTTGCTGGAGCCGCGAGCGGGGCTCGAACCCGCGACCTTTTCGTTACGAATGAAATGCTCTACCAACTGAGCTATTGCGGCTTGATTCAACTTTGTTTTATGCGGAAATCAGTGGTGGCGTTGTTTACCTGAAGGCCAGCTCGGAATTATCCTGATGGCGCCTGCCGGTGATTTCGACTGCAAAGTTACATATTTTTTTCGATTCTCAGGCCTCCGAGGGGCTAAAAATTAAGTACACCTGATTCCAACAACGGCTAAAAATAAGCGTACTTATTCTTTAAGAACTGAAATCGGAGCGGATTTCAATGCCCGACATCCCAGTGCGGGAGGTTTATTTGCCTCCCTGGGTCTGCTTTGAGAAGGTGAAGGTGATTTTCGCCTTATTCAAATCGAGAACACCCATTACGGGCTCGGTGACGTAGGGTGTAATCGAGTTTACAGTAGATGTGGTGGTCTGACCGTAATATGGATTGTTGTTGACATTGAAAGCCACAAGCGCCGGGCAGATTACAAATTCCTCATCGTCGGCGGTTATTTTGTCCTTGCTCATGACATCCACGATATAATCGCGCATCGACGAGAACACATAGCGCTTGTTGGTCGAATCGTATGTGGCATAAAACGACGATATGTTGTCATTGACCTGCGTTCCGGAGAAAAATTTCTCCTTATCCTTTTTCTTGACGAGAAGCACGTAAGGCGGAGGAGTCAGGCCGTAGTCATTTTCAATCTCGCTGACGGGAATCGAAAGCGACAGGGAGTTAATGACTGAAAGCGCGCCGCTCTGTGCTTTGTAACGCGAAATGATTTCGCTTGCCGGGAAATTGAGCTCGACCTCGTAGCCGATAGGACCGACGATGACGGCCTCACCCTCCGACGCACGCTCGCGGAGTTTCTCCGACATGCGGTAGGCGATATTGTTGTTTGTGATAATCTCGGGAGTGACCGCCATGTAGGTTCCTGTGCCGTGGAGCACGGTGTCGCGCTGCGGGTCGGTGTTTGGTATAGGCTGGATGGAGCGGAAATAGACATTAATCATATTGCTCACGATTCTTGTCACTCGGCCCGATCCGAAAGAGTTCGAGATGTAGAGCCCCGGGAACCACTTGGCAAACTCCTGGGGAGTGGAGAAAGTCTGAGGGCTTGTCTTGAACTGATTGTAGAGCTTCACACCGATTTCACGCGGGAGCCTGATGAAGATGTCTTTGTAGATATTCGTACCGTCCGATGCCACTCCCTCCGCGCCGTCGATAAGGCCGGAATAGGTGGTCGAGCCTATCATCTCCGAGTGGTCATAGTATTCCGTTGGATTGAAATCGCTGTAGATGGGCGATGTCAGCTGACGGTTGAGGGGATAGACCGAGACACCCATCGGGACGATGGAGTCACCGGCAAAGCCATTCTGAAACATGGTCAGGACAAGCTTGACGGAGTCGATGGTCTCGGGTGTGACGCCCACCGTGTCGACGTAGGCCGACGGCATGTACTGACAGACTATATCGCTGCTGAGAGAGCCATAGCCCTCGGCGTCAATGCGTCCGAGAAGCTGGAGGACGGTGCGCGACTGGACAAGGTCGTTCATTACCGCGCGGCCCGACACCGTGAAAGTGCTGTCAATTATAATTTTGACCTCGTCCTGCACGAGACTTCCGCCGGCGGTCGAAGTGTTCTCGTCGCACGACGACATGGCGGAGAGTGCCACGAGTCCTGCTGCGAACAGAGCTGTTTTCTTCATTTATTCTGTCTATGGGATTAATCTTCTTCGTCGCCGATAAGCGTACGGTAAAATTCAGTATAAGCGGCCGGGCGTCCGTCCTCGCCATCGTAGGGCAGAAACGGCTTTCCGGAAGCCTTGGCATATTCAACGAGTGCCGGATCAACATCGGCAGTCACCTGTATGACGGCATCGGCATATTCCATTGCAAGGCGGTTGAGAGCCGCGAAATCGACGGGCTGTCCGCCGAGGGCCGCAATGTCGTCGGGGGTGAAGTCGTTCATGAGCAGCTTATCTGCGAAGCGCTCGTCAAGAGTACCCTCGAACTTCTCAGGCTGAAGGGCATAGACGATTTTCGAGTCGCGGAATGTGGGGTCGTCGGCATACTTGCGGCGTAGATACAGAGGCGCGAGGGCTGCCACCCAGCCGCTGCAGTGTATGACAGCCGGCGGCCAGCGGAGCTTCTTGACGGTCTCGGCCACACCCATGGTGAAAAACATGATGCGCTCGTCGTTGTCGGCGGGAAGGAGGTCGGTCTCCAGTCCCTTTTCCGACATCGGCTGGAAATAATCGTCGTTGTCGATAAAATAGACCTGCATCCTTGAGGGAAGAAGGGTGGCGACCTTGATAATCAGAGGATGGTCAGTGTCGTCGATAATCAGATTCATCCCCGAAAGGCGGATCACCTCGTGAAGCTGGTTACGGCGCTCGTTGATACAGCCGTACTTGGGTGTGAAGGTTCTCACTTCAAATTCTTTGCCGTGAATACCTTGAGGAATATCCCGCCCGAGCACTGACATCGGGGTGTCAGGCAGATAGGGCGATACTTCCTGTGAGATGAATAATACTTTTTTTGACTCCATGCAGGGTTAGTTAATCTTAGCGAACCGGAGCTGCAAAACAGGCTTTTGGGGCGAACTCAGCGCGTCGGTTCTTTGTTATGTGATTTGGATTGCAAAGTTACGAAATATTTTTCATTTTTCCCACCCCAAGCGTGCTTTAAGAGCAATTTTCGACTGACACGCCACCTTGTATATCAGGCCCGCGAGCATTTATGATTTTTTAATTTTGTATTAAGCCGGAAAATTACTACCTTTGCACGAATTATCTGCTACAAGTAGAACATGAGACAATTAAAAATCACAAAATCAATCACCAACCGTGAAAGCGCCTCTCTCGACAAATTCCTACAGGAAATCGGCCGTGAGGAGCTCATCTCCGTCGAGGAGGAAGTAGAGCTCGCACAGCGTATTCACCAGGGAGATCAAAGAGCTCTCGACAAGCTCGTCCGTGCCAACCTCCGCTTCGTTGTGTCCGTGGCAAAGCAGTACCAGAATCAGGGTCTCAGTCTGCCAGACCTCATCAACGAAGGCAATCTCGGCTTGATTAAAGCGGCACAGAAGTTTGACGAGACCCGTGGTTTCAAGTTTATCTCCTATGCCGTATGGTGGATTCGCCAGTCCATCCTCCAGGCACTCGCCGAACAGAGCCGCATCGTCCGCCTGCCGCTGAATCAGGTCGGCTCTCTCAACAAAATCAGCAAGGCACTCTCGAAATTCGAGCAGGAAAACGAGCGCCGGCCCTCTCCCGAAGAGCTCGCTGAGAAACTCGATGTACCGGTCGACAAAATCGCAGACACTCTCAAAGTCTCCGGCCGCCACATCTCTGTCGACGCTCCTTTCGTAGAGGGTGAGGACAACAGCCTCCTCGACGTCCTCACAAACGACGATTCGCCTATGGCCGACGCCACTCTGACACAGGAATCACTCTCCAAAGAAGTGGAACGCGCTCTCAAGCAGCTCCACGACCGCGAAAGAGAAATCCTCAAGATGTTCTTCGGAATCGGCTGTCAGGAAATGACCCTTGAGGAAATCGGCGCCAAATTCGACCTCACGCGTGAACGCGTGCGTCAGATTAAGGAAAAGGCAATCCGGCGTCTCAAAGGGCAGAAGAGCCACCTGCTCAAAGCCTATCTCGGACAGTAAGATACCGCTCCTGACCGAAGGCAAAAAAATTGACTAAAGGCCGCGAGGACTCTCCACACCCCATCCCTAAAGGTGACACCGGAAGCCCCGCGGCCTTAAATATATCCCTTTATAAACCATCCTCAAAAGCTCTATACCTATAAAAACCTCAACTTTAAACTTTAAATTTTCAATTTTCAACTTTAAACTTTAAACTCTCAATACCCATGCTCGCGCTTCCGCTATTATTATCCATCACCGTGACCCTGACCAACCCGGTCAGCCAGTCACGCGAAGCCGTCCCCGTAGTAGTCCCCGTCGGACAGGACGGCAAAGACATCCGCTCAGTAACCATCAAAGGCCATCCCGAAATCGCCTGGCAGCTTGACGACCTCAACGACGACGGCCGCGCCGACGAACTCGTGTTTCTCGTCGACCTCAAGCCCAACGCCTCCGAAACCATCAAAATCGATCTCTCGACAACTGAGGCCAATACGGATTTCACCCCGGGCACCAACGCCTATATACGCCTGAACGACAAAAACAAGAAACATCCCAAAATTCAGGCCATAGCCTTCCCGGGCGACGCCGACAACCGTCAGATGTATAGCAGCATCTACGGCCACGGAGCCGTATTGGAAGGGCTCTACAACGCCATCCGCGTCTACATGGACAACCGCCAGAGCGTCGACCTCTACGCCAAAAACACTCCCCGCCTCGAACTTGAGGAAACAGGCTTCTACACCACCCGCCAGCAGCTCGAAGAGGGCTATGGCCGCGACGTGCTCTGGGCCGGGACATCCGTGGCCCTCGCCTCATTCAGAGGATACCAGAACGGCACTCCAGTCACCATCGACACCGTAGCTACGCGCTCACAGCGAGTTGTCACCACCGGCCCGGTCCGCTCGATTATCGAGGTTTCTGACCGTGGCTGGGTCTACAACGGCAAACCAATAGAAATGCGTCAGCGCTACACCGTCTATGACCGTCACCGCGACTACGACGTGGAAATCCGCCTCACAGGAGCTCCCGTCGGCTCGCTCTTCTGCACCGGAGTCCAGAAACTCGCGGTCGACAACGAGGGCTTCATCACCCCCGAGGGACTCGCCGGAAGCTGGGGCACCAACACCCCCGACAAAAACATGGCCGACATCACCGATACGGTAGGCCTCGGTCTCTGTGTCTCACCCGCCAATCTTGTTTCCATCAAGGAGGACGATGTGAACTACCTCACCATCCTGCGCCCTGACGCCAAGGGCTGCATCAACTACAGCTTTACCTCCGGTGCCGTCCGCGACTCCGCCTCACCCCACTCGGCCGCCGACTGGTTCAAGCACCTCCGTTCATGGCAGGCCGACAAAAAAAATCCTGTGAAAATCCGAATCAGACATTAATCTGAATAAAGATAACCATCAGCGTCCGCATCCGAGCGTCAGTCCCGGGTGCGGACATTTTTCATACCCCTTCACCGAACAGAAGCAGGCGAAGCCGTGTTATTCAATAAATCAGGCTTTCAAACAGCTTGAAAATGACTTACATACAACATATAAAAACACTATTTACTCCAATTAAAGCTCCTTTTACTCCAATCTTTTCAACCGTTTTCTCACCATGGGTACTAATAAAAACCATCCCGTCCCCGAAATCACAAAATCCGGGCGAAAAAAACAACTGTCGACGGCCAAAGGCACCATCACCATGATGTCCATGGCCATTCTTATCATAACGTCTATTCTAAGCCTGCGCGGACTGCCGTCCGAAGCCAAATTCGGCATCCAGTCCGTTTTCTATTACATTTTCGCAGCCATCGTGTTCCTTCTCCCCTTCTCGCTCGTCTGCGCCGAACTCGCCTCGACCTACACCAAGTCGGGCGGTCTCTACCGCTGGGTCTCCGAAGCCTTCGGACCGCGATGGGGCTGGACGGCGATGTTTCTCGAATGGATGACAATCATCATCTGGTTCCCGACGGTGCTCATGTTCGGCGCCGCGTCACTGGCTTATATCTTCTGGCCCGAAAGTTTCGACCAGCAACTGGCCTCAAACAAAATCTACACCCTTGTCATAGCCTTCATCCTCTATTGGGGAGCCACATTCAACGCCTTCCGCGGCACCCGCTCCGCCAATAAACTGAGTACCTACGGCGGTCTCTTCGGCACCATCATCCCGACAATCATTCTCGTGATACTCGGCATCATTTATTTCACCGCAGGCAATACCATAGAACTTGAAAAGATACCCTTTTTCCCCAATTTCAGCCACCTCAGCACCATAGTGCTCGCAGCCTCCATATTCCTTTTCTACGGCGGCATGGAGATGCAAGCCGTGCATATCAATGACATGAAAAATCCGGCCCGCGACTTCCCGAGAGCAGTATTTGTGGCAATTATCGTCATCCTGGCAGCCTACGCCCTCGGCACACTCATCATCAGCATGGTGATTCCGACACAGAACATCGATTTGCTCCAGGCGCTTCTTATTGCCTACAATAAACTGTGGGATAGCTTCGGGCTCGGATGGCTCGGCAATGTGATGGCCGCCTTCATCATGTTCGGTGTGCTCGGACAGGTAAGCGCCCTCGTCAATGGACCGTCGACCGGTGTAATGGCAGTCGCACAGTCAGGCTACCTTCCCCGCAATCTTCAGAAAGTCAACCGCCAGGGTGTCAACAAGCCCATCCTCATCATAGCCGGAGCGGTGGTCACCGCCCTCAGCCTCATAATCATCGTCCTCCCCTCCGTCGAATCAGCCTATCAGATAATGTCGCAGATGGCCACTATCATCTACCTCACCATGGTGCTCATCATCTACGGCGCCTTCCTCCGCCTGCGCCGCACAGAACCCAATGTCAGACGAGGATTCAGAGTGCCCGGCGGCGATTTCGGAAAATGGCTCGTATGTGGCGTCGGCATACTCGGCGCCATCGCAGCACTCCTTCTGAGCTTCATTCCGCCGTCACAGATTTCAACCGGCAGCCCCGTCGTCTACATCGGCATCCTCATCGTCGGAGTAGCCATATTCATCGCCCTACCGCTTGTGGTCTACGCATGCCGCAAACCATCGTGGCGTAATCCCGACGCCCACTTCGACCCCTTCAACTGGCAGATTGAGGGCCGTCGCCCCGACCAGGTCTCCAACTGGCCCGAAGGCTACGAACCCACCGAAGACGAAGCCGAAGAAGCCCAGACCAAAGCCATCGCCAACCACGCCAAAGGCAAAAGTTGAAAAACCACATCGCAATATTCTGTCCACATCCAGCAAGAAAACCAAAATGAACTGCACTCCGAGAGTCCGACACAGAACTTCCGGGGTGCAATTCATTTTGCGGCGGGATTTTTTATTTGTTTTTTAACGGATAAAAACTTAACTTTGTGGCGACAAAGGGGTGCGCGCCTGCTATCGGGCCGCTGAGATGATACCCTCTGAACCTGATGCGGTTAGTACCGCCGAAGGGATTGCAAAAACGTCCTCATCCGCATATCAGCCACTACAGGCGGAGGGCACCATAACTCCACTCGCATCACTTTGTCGCACCCACCATCCAGCTGCCGTGACTCCGGTCATAGCCGCCGTATGTCAATTCGCATACCACGCACAAGACAGTGTGCACATAAACCGTACATCATAATATTGTGTACAGACATAGCGCATCATGATGTACATTATGAACTGCGAACTGCGAATTGTGCATTGTGCATTGCATTATGAATTGTGCATTATGAATTATGAATTAAACTAAGTGATGAGAACATATTTCCCCACACTCACGATAGCCGGTTCTGACAGCTCAGGCGGCGCCGGCATACAGGCCGACATAAAGACCATGTCGGCTATAGGCTGCTACGCCATGTCAGCAATCACCTCAATCACAGCTCAGAATACCACGGGCGTGCGCTCGATTATGCCCGTTACCCCCTCTGTGATAGCCGACCAGATTGACATGGTGATGACCGACATTCCTCCGATGGCTGTGAAAGTCGGTATGCTCTGCAACGCAGATGTAGCCGGTGCCGTAGCCGACCGTCTTGACTTCTACCGACCCGGGAATATGATTGTCGACCCTGTCATGATTTCCACTTCCGGCTCAGTGCTGCTTGAAGATGACGCCGTGGAGGTCATGGTAAAAAAAATCTTTCCGTTGGCTCTGCTGGTCACTCCGAACCAGCGAGAGGTCCACGCTCTCACCGGCGAGACAGACCCGCAGCGACAGATTGAAAGCCTGCGTGCCGCAGGATGCCGCAATATACTTATCAAAGGTGGCGACACCGACAGAAATGATTTCAAAATCGACATCCTCAGCCTTGAGGGGGAGGACGAGATAATCGAACTGCGAGCCGACGCCGTCGACACGCGCAACACCCATGGTACGGGCTGCACACTCTCCTCGGCAATCGCGTCATATCTCGCTCTCGGCAATGAATTGACGGATGCCGTGAGACTCGGCAAACTCTACGTCACCCGAGCTCTCGAAGAAGGTTCCTGGATTACCACCGGCCATGGCCACGGCCCTGTCAATCACTTCTTCTCGCCGCGACGACTCAAAAACTTCAACCCCAAACGCAGAATGATATGAAAATAACCATCAACGAAGTTTCCCTCGAACTCCCCACTGGAGCCACACTTCAGGACGCACTCGACGCCAAAGGGATAGCTCCGGCCGGAATAGCCACAGCCGTCAACGGAGCCGTGGTTCCCGCTGTCCGCCGTGCCTCGCGCGCACTCGCTGAGG
The DNA here is from genome assembly GCA_019416285.1 of Bacteroidales bacterium. Taxonomy (GTDB): domain Bacteria; phylum Bacteroidota; class Bacteroidia; order Bacteroidales; family Muribaculaceae; genus Duncaniella. Next base: position 27,600 of record DXXM01000003.1, on the reverse strand, counting down.
GCGACAACATCGTGATTATAAAAGCTTTTTACGGAGGGTAATACTATGCTCCGCATCGCCATCACTCCCGAGGCAATCGACGAGGCGAAAGAACATCTTCACGTCCGCGCCATCCTTGACGCTGGGTGGGATCGCGTCCACCTGCGCCACCCCTCGGCATCGCTCGCCGACATGCGCAGGCTCATCGAGCGTATCCCGCAGCGCTATCACCGGCACCTCGTCCTGCACGGACATTTCGAGCTCACCAACAGCTTCAACCTCGGCGGTCTCCACCTCAACCACCGCTGTCCCGTCCCGCCTGCACTCTACAGCGGCCCGCTGAGTCGTTCATGCCATAGCATCGCGGAGCTACGGACAAGTGAGGGGATGGCCTACGTCACTCTCAGCCCGATTTTTGACAGTATCTCAAAACCGGGCTACGGCTCACGTTTCACTCCCGCAGAGCTCCGGGAACTCGACGATATTTCCACCCCGGTAATCGCACTCGGCGGAGTGACGGCTGAACAGATTCCGGCTCTCAGCGATTATAATTTCAGGGGCTTCGCCATGCTCGGCGCCCTGCCCTGGCGCGGCACCCCTGAGGAAATGCGCCTCACGGCCGAATCAATAAGAAAAATATAAACTTTCAAGATATGCTACAGTTCATAACCCACCCTTCCGACAAATATTCTATCCCGGAAGAAGTCCAGATGGTCCTCGAAGGGGGCTGCAAATGGATTCAGCTCCGCATGAAAGAAGCCTCCGATGAGGAATTTCGCGAGACAGCTCTCGAAATCATCCCCATGTGCAAGGAAAACGAAGCCTTCCTCGTGTTCGATGACCGCGTAGAACTGGCCATGGAGCTCTCGGTCCATGGCGTACACCTCGGTAAAAACGACATGAACCCGCTTGTTGCCCGCGAGACTATGGGAGCGGAAGCAATAATCGGCTGCACGGCCAACACCGCCGCCGACATCATAGCCTTCCGCGGCTGGGATGTGGACTATGTAGGTCTCGGTCCCTTCCGCTACACCACCACCAAAGCCAATCTCTCCCCCGTAATCGGACTCGACGGCTACCGCTCGATAGTCAAGGAGGTGCGCGACGCCGACATTCTGCTCCCGATAGTGGCCATCGGAGGTATAACCCTCGAGGACATACCCTCCATCATGGAGACCGGTGTCAACGGTGTGGCCATGAGCGGCGCCATTATCAACGCCACCGACCCTGTCGACTACACCCGCCGCGTCCTCGCCTCGCTTCAGGAAACATCACGCAAAATCAACGGCAAATAAACCAAACCAAATCACATATAAATATATATGAACGACATTCTTACCATCGGCGGCAAGGAGTTCACCTCGCGCCTCTTCGTGGGCACCGGCAAGTTCTCCTCAAACCGTCTGATGCTTGACTCAATCATCGCCTCAGGCTCGCAGATGATTACTGTGGCCATGAAGCGCATCGACATGGAACATGAGGAGGAGGACGATATGCTCCGCCACATCAACCGCGACCACGTCCAGTTTCTCCCCAACACCTCCGGCGTCCGCACCGCCGACGAAGCCGTGCTCGCCGCCAACCTCGCCCGCGACTGCTTCGGCACGGATTTCATAAAGCTCGAAATCCATCCCGACCCGAAATACCTCCTCCCCGACCCCGTTGAGACCCTCAAGGCCACCGAAATTCTCGCAAAGCAGGGCTTCAAGGTGCTCCCCTATATCCAGGCCGACCCCGTGCTCTGCAAACGTCTTGAAGAAGTCGGCACAGCCGCCGTGATGCCCCTCGGAGCCCCTATCGGTACCAACAAAGGTCTCAAGACCCGCGATTTTCTTGAAATCATCATCAACGAGAGCCGCGTGCCTGTGGTTGTCGACGCCGGCCTCGGCGCCCCATCACATGCAGCCGACGCAATGGAGATGGGAGCCGACGCAGTGCTCGTCAACACAGCCATCGCCGTGGCAGGCGATCCGGTGGAAATGGCCGTGGCCTTCAAACTCGCTGTGGAGGCCGGACGCAAGGCCTACATCGCAGGTCTCGGCACAGTATCCGATTCAGCATCGGCCACCAGCCCTCTCACCTCTTTTCTCAACCTATAAAAATCTTCGCTGCCTCATCATCAGCTAACAGCAACGAAACCAATTCACATCCTCTACAATGGAAATCGAAAACATTGACGTAAACTCCTACCCCGGGTCCGAAAAAATATACATCGACGGCAAGCTCCATCCCATCCGGGTGGCCATGCGCCGCGTCAACCTCACTCCCACCGTCAAAATCATCGACGGCGAGAGAATGACCCGACACAACGATCCGGTCTATGTCTACGACACAAGCGGCGTCTACACCGACCCGAATGTGAAAATCGACATCAACCAGGGCCTTCCCCGCCTGCGCGAAGAGTGGATTGAGCGCCGCGACGACCTCGAACAGCTCCCGCACATCACATCCGACTACGGCCGCATGCGCGAAGCCGACAAAAGCCTCGATTCAATCCGTTTCTCCCACCGCTACGCACCCCGCCGTGCGGCCGCAGGACGCCAGATCACACAGATGGCACTCGCCCGTCAGGGAGTGATTACCCCCGAGATGGAATATGTGGCTATCCGCGAGAACAACAACGCCGAGGCACTCGGAATCAAGAGCCACATCACCCCCGAGTTCGTCCGCGACGAGGTTGCAGCCGGACGCGCCGTCATTCCCGCCAACATCAACCACCCCGAGGCCGAACCTATGATTATAGGCCGCAACTTCCTCGTCAAGCTCAACACCAACATCGGCAACTCAGCCCTCTCTTCAGGCATCGAAGAAGAGGTCAGCAAAGCCGTGTGGAGCTGCTACTGGGGGGGCGACACACTGATGGACCTCTCGACCGGCGACAACATCCACGAAACCCGCGAGTGGATTATCCGCAACTGTCCCGTCCCCGTCGGCACAGTCCCCGTTTACCAGGCTCTCGAGAAAGTCAACGGCAAGGTCGAGGACCTCACCTGGGAAATCTACCGCGACACCCTCATCGAGCAGGCCGAACAGGGAGTTGACTATTTCACCATCCACGCAGGCGCCCTGCGTGCCCATGCCGATATGGTTCAGGAGCGTCTGACAGGCATCGTGTCGCGCGGCGGCTCCATCATGACCCGCTGGGCGGTAATCCACGACCAGGAAAACTTCCTCTACACCCACTTCGACGAAATCTGCGAGATTCTCGCCGCCTACGACGTAGCCGTGTCGCTCGGCGACGGCCTGCGTCCGGGCTCGATTCACGACGCCAACGACCGCTCGCAGTTCCTCGAACTCGACGTGTTGGGCGAACTCACCGAAATCGCTTGGAAACACAATGTCCAGGTTCTCATCGAAGGCCCCGGCCACGTGCCCATGCACAAAATCCGCGAGAACATGGACCGTCAGATTGACAAGTGCCACGAAGCTCCCTTCTACACCCTCGGCCCGCTCACCACTGACATCGCTCCCGGCTACGACCATATCACCTCGGCCATCGGCGCCGCTCAGATTGCATGGATGGGCACTGCGATGATCTGCTATGTCACCCCAAAAGAGCACCTCGCCCTCCCGAATCTCGAGGATGTGCGCAACGGCGTCATCACATACAAAATCGCAGCCCATGCCGCCGACATCGCCAAGGGACATCCCGGCGCACAGGTGCGCGACGACGCCATGAGCAAGGCCCGCTTCGAATTCCGCTGGAAGGACCAGTTCAATCTTTCTCTCGACCCGGCCCGCGCGAAGCAGTATTATGTCGAGAGCCACAAGGACGACGACCACTTCTGCACCATGTGCGGCCCCAACTTCTGTGCCATGCGCATCACCCAGCAGCTCGTCGACGACTGCGTTAAAAACTGATAACCTGTAGGGGCGCGCGTCACACCGCGCCCCTACCACAAAATTCCGACAATGTTTTCTGACGAACTGAAGAAATATGACTGGGATGAGACCACGCGCTTCATCCAGTCGCGCACGGCCGCTCATGTCCGCGCTGCCCTGCGTAAAGAACATCTTAGCGTCGAGGACTTCATGGCTCTGATCTCCCCCGCGGCCGAACCCTTTCTCGAACAGATGGCGCAGCTCAGCCACCACTACACTCTTGAGAGATTCGGCAAGACTATATCAATGTACATACCCATGTACGTCTCCAACGCCTGCACCAACCACTGCGTCTACTGCGGCTTCAACCACAACAATCCGCTTGAGCGCGTCACCCTCACGATGGACCAGGTCAAGGCCGAGTGTGAGGCCATCCGCCGCCTCGGGCCCTTCGAAAACCTCCTCATCGTATCCGGCGAGTTCCCGACGCTCAACGGTGTCGACTATCTCGAAGAGGTGCTCCACGTGTGCCGCCCCTACTTCAACAATCTCACCATCGAGGTGATGCCTATGAAGAGCGAGAGCTACGCGCGTCTTGTCAGGAGCGGGCTCAACGGTGTGGTCTGCTTCCAGGAGACCTACAACGCCGCCAACTACAAGAAGTATCACCCCAAGGGAATGAAGTCGATTTTCGACTGGCGTGTCAACGGTTTCGACCGCATGGGGCAGGCCGGAGTCCACAAAATCGGCATGGGAGTGCTCATCGGACTGGAGGACTGGCGCACGGACCTCACCATGCTCGCCCGACACCTGCAGTATCTCCGCAAAAACTACTGGCGCACACGCTACAGCGTCAACTTCCCCCGCATGTGTCCGGCCGAGGGAGGCTACCAGCCCAAAGTGGTGATGAGCGACCGCGAGCTCGCGCAAGCCACCTTCGCCTTCAGAATTTTCGACCATGACGTCGACATCTCCTACTCGACACGTGAGGACCCGACCTTCCGCGCAAACATGATGAAGCTCGGCGTCACCTCCATGAGCGCCGGCAGCAAGACTGAACCCGGAGGCTATGTCTCCACCCCCGACGCTCTCGAGCAGTTCGAGGTTTCCGACCCCCGCTCGCCGGAGGCCGTCGTAGCCGACATCCGTCGTCTCGGTTACGAGGCTGTCTGGAAAGACTGGGACAAGGTATTCGACTGAAACCGGACAAGCATATTATATTAATGTGTACGGGCGTTTGAAAAAAACGTCCGTATATATTTATGTTCCTACGTGATATTCCAACTTTTCCAGAACTTTTTTCATAGCGCAGACCTTATATAATAAAGGAAATTTATAAGAAACTCACATATTAACTATTTTGTATTATGAAATCGTTTGGAAAAGGCCTCTTCTGGGTCGGATTCATCATCCTGATGGGCGTTGTGATAGCCTATATGATTACGATGTTTGCCGGTGCCGTAGTTTTCGCATCCTGGGTCACAGCCCTCACATTCTGCGGACTCATTCTCATCGGCGGCCTGTTTATGCTCATAGGCCGTACCTACGAGCGCAAGGGCGATGAAAAAGGTATGCTCAGACGCCTCGAAAATACCGAGAAAAATTCTTCGGCGACAACCTCTCCAACCAATAAAATCTGACCTGCCCGGTCGTTATAGTGCGGACGGCTCTTCAAGAGCCCCGTCTGTATGCGACATAAACGAAGCGCCGGATTCTTTCATCTGGAATCCGGCGCTTCGCCTGTATGGTAACGCTGTCGCCATCTGGCTGACAGCTATGTCGGACAGAAGAGCTACTCCTGTCGTGAAAAAGTCTTTTAGAATTCAGCCTTGCCCGGGGTGCGGGGGAAGGGAATCACGTCGCGGATATTGGTCATGCCGGTCACGAAGAGCACGAGGCGCTCGAAACCGAGGCCGAAGCCAGAGTGAGGCACGGTTCCGAAACGACGGGTGTCGAGATACCACCACATATCCTTCATCGGGATATGAAGCTCCTCGATGCGGGCGAGCAGCTTGTCGTAGTTCTCCTCGCGCTCCGAACCGCCGATGATTTCGCCGATGTGGGGGAAGAGCACATCCATTGCGCGGACAGTCTTGCCGTCCTCGTTCTGCTTCATGTAGAAAGCCTTGATTTCCTTCGGATAGTCGGTGAGGATTACGGGCTTCTTGAAGTGCTCCTCCACGAGATAGCGCTCGTGCTCGCTCTGGAGGTCGGTGCCCCAATGTACGGGGAATTCGAACTTCTTGCCTGATTCCTCGAGAATCTTCACGCCCTCGCCGTAGCTGAGACGCACGAAATCATTCTCGACCACGAATTTAAGACGCTCGATGAGGTCCTTGTCATACATCTCCTGGAGGAAGGTGATATCGTCGAGCGAGTGTTCGAGAGCGTAGTTGATACAGTATTTCACGAACTCCTCGGCGAGATCCATATTGTCTGTGATGTCGTAGAACGCCATTTCGGGCTCAATCATCCAGAATTCCGAGAGGTGGCGGGGAGTGTTGGAGTTCTCAGCGCGGAAAGTCGGGCCGAAAGTGTAGATCTGACCGAGAGCCGTTGCGCCGAGCTCACCTTCAAGCTGGCCCGAGACGGTCAGAGCGGTGGGCTTGCCAAAGAAATCCTGCGAATAGTCAGTCTTGCCCTCCTCATCCTTGGGAAGATTGTTGAGGTCAAGTGTTGTCACCTGGAACATGGCGCCTGCACCCTCGCAGTCACTTGCGGTGATAAGCGGAGTGTTGAGATACTGGAAGCCACGCTCGTTGAAGAACTTGTGGATTGCGAAAGCCAGGGTGCTGCGCACACGCAGGATGGCGCCGAAAGTGTTGGTGCGGGGACGCAGGTGGGCTATGTCGCGGAGAAACTCGAGGGTATGGCCCTTCTTCTGAAGAGGATAGGTCTCCACGTCGGCAGTGCCGTAGACGTGAAGGCTGTCAGCCTGCACCTCACAGGTCTGACCCTTGCCCTGCGACTCCACGAGCGTGCCTTTGACGCAGATGCTCGAGCCGGTTGTGACAGGCTTGAGTTCCTCGTCGGAAAACTTGGCCATGTCAAACACAATCTGAATATTCTTTATGGTCGAACCGTCATTAAGCTGCACGAACTGTACATGCTTGTTGCCGCGGCGGGTACGCACCCAGCCTTTGGCCTCTACCTCGGTGCCTATGAGCGAAGCGTCTTTGAGCAGGTCGACTACTTTGGTCTTTTTCATTTGCAAGATTTTAAGATGTCGGAGTTGCAAAACAGGTTCTGCAACTCCGGCTTTTCTATGTTTATACGGTTAATTATCGGATTACTCGAATGAACCCATCTTGAGGAAGTTGACCTCCTCCTGGGTGAGATAGCGCCAGCGGCCGCGGGGAAGATTCTTCTTGGTGAGGCCGGCGAAGTAAACGCGGTCGAGCTTGGTCACATGGTAGCCGAGGCTCTCGAAGATACGGCGGACAATGCGGTTGCGGCCCGAGTGGATTTCAATACCTGCCTGGTTGCGGTCAGTGTCGGTGGCGTATGAGATGGCGTCGGCGTGGATGGGTCCGTCCTCAAGCTCGATACCGTCGGCGATACGCTGCATATCCTCCTCGGCGATATCCTTGTCGGTCCACACGTGGTAGATTTTTTTCTTCACGAACTTCGGGTGAGTCAGCTTCGAGGCGAGGTCGCCGTCGTTGGTGAGAAGGAGCACGCCGGTGGTGTTGCGGTCGAGACGGCCCACGGGATAGATGCGCTCCTCGCATGCGCCCTTCACGAGATCCATCACGGTCAGACGGCCGTTGGGGTCATCGCTGGTGGTAACGCAATCTTTCGGCTTGTTGAGAAGGATGTAGCACTTGCTTTCGAGAGTTACGACCTTATCGTTGTATTCCACAACATCGTTGTGTGAAATCTTGGTTCCGAGCTCGGTGACAACGTTGCCGTTGACCTTGATGAGACCCTGCTGGATAAATTCGTCGGCTTCGCGGCGTGAGCAGAGACCTGCGTTGGCCATGAACTTGTTGAGACGAATCTGCTCGTTGGGATCGGGCACGGGTACCTCATACTCGATGCGGCGGGGACGCGGAGTGAAACTGCGGCCTCCCTGCGGCATGCCGTACTGATTCTGACGGGGACCCTGCTGCTTCTTGAAGCCGCCCTGACGGTTATTGTTGTAGCCGCCCTGACGGTTATTGTTGTAGCCGCCCTGACGGTTGTTGTTATAGCCGCCCTGCTGACGGTTCTGTCCGTAGGCTCCCTGCTGGCGGTTGTTGTTGTAGCCGCCCTGACGGTTGTTGTTGTAACCGCCCTGCTGACGGTTGTTGTTATAGCCGCCTTGCTGACGGTTGTTGTTATAGCCGCCCTGCTGACGGTTATTGTTGTAGCCACCCTGACGGTTGTTGTTATAGCCGCCCTGACGGTTGTTGTTATAGTGGTTGCCGTTGTTGTAACCGCCCTGGTTGTTGTAGCGGTTGTAGGAGGGACGGGGCTGATAGCCGGTGTTCTCTCCTTCGGTCTGCGCTGCGGTTGTGCCTTCGGCTGTGGTCTGAGGCTCACCCTCTACCTGAGGATTGGCCTGGGGACGGGGCTGATAGTTGCCGTAGCGGTTATTGTTATTGTTGTAACGGTTGTAACCGCCCTGATTGTTGTTGTAGCGGTTGTTGCCATATCCTCCCTGGCGATTGTTGTTGTATGGACGGGGCTGATAAGGACGATTGTTGCCATAGGAGTTGTAAGAAGTCTGATGACGTTCCTGGGAATCAGTGTGATGTCCTCCCTCCTGTGTGTTGAAATCGCTGTTCTCACTGCGGTTATCGGCACTGTCTGGATTCACCGGGCGCACTCCGATGCGCGGGCGTTTGCTTTTCTTTTCGTTGCTGTCCATGAAAGATTTAATTTTTTGAGATGAGATACTGGTTGATAATTTTGCATGCCTCGCGGCTGTCTGTTACGGTTGATTTTTTGTGGTTTGCGTCAACCTTACCGGCTGACTTCTGGATTTTTGTTATCGAACTTATGTTTGAAAAAACTTGATTTGTAAAAGCTGATTATTCCTATCGGATAGAGTCGCGGGCTATCAGTCGTGACAGTCCTCTAACTCATGTGCAAATTTAGCGATTATTTTTTATTCCGACCTAAAACATCTCCGTGAAAATTTGCCCGAAATTTAATAACAATAGTTAAATTCTCAAGTAACTCTTAAAAATTAATTTATACTTGATGCGGGATTTATTTCGAGGAAAAATCGAAGTGTGAAGAGGGAGTTTATAGTTATAAACGACCGATGAACAGTTTGATTTTTACCGGAATAAAACCGCAGAAAGTATAAAAGCATTTCGGAGTTGCTTTTGTAAAAAACATATTGCGTTTAATTTTTAAGAGTTACTCAACTAAAAACTACCGTCTTGTTATTGTAGGTAAGTATCTTCCGCTGGATATGTTTCTCGACCGCGCGGGAAAGTACGATTTTCTCCAGGTCGCGCCCCTTTTTCACAAGCTCGTCTATGGTATCCTTGTGGCTGATGCGCACCACGTCCTGCTCGATTATCGGGCCGGCGTCGAGGTCGGCGGTGACATAGTGGCTCGTGGCGCCGATGAGTTTCACACCGCGCTCGTAGGCCTGATGATAGGGCTTTGCGCCGACGAAGGCCGGCAGAAATGAGTGGTGGATATTGATGATGCGGTTGGGATAGCGGTTGATGAACTCCTCCGACAGCACCTGCATGTAACGCGCGAGCACTATGAAGTCCACGCCGTAGCGGTCGAGCAGCTCGAATTCCTTCTGTTCCATCTCGGCCTTATTGTCGCGGTTGACCGGAATATGCTCGAAGGGGATGCCGAACTGTTTTCCGGCTATGGCGAGGTCGGGATGATTGCTGATGATTACCGGTATGTCCACGTCCCACTCTCCCGCCACATAGCGCGAAAGCATGTCGTAGAGGCAGTGTGACATCTTGCTGACGAAAATCGCCATTTTCTGACGGCGCTTCGAGAAACTGATGCGGTATGTCAGTTCGTAGCGGCGCGCATAGAGGGTGTTGAAGTATTCGTCGATTTTCTCGGACGGAATCAGGAAATCCTCCAGCTCCCACTCGACACGCATGTAGAAAATACCGTTGACGCGGTCCACATACTGGTCAAGGTAAATGATGTTACCCCTGTTGGTAGTGATAAATTCAGTAATCACGGCAATAATGCCCGGCTGGTCCGGACAGTGCATCCTCAGTATCGCCGTCGGTTTCTTTTTATTTTCCACTTTCAGTTAATAGTTGCGTTTTGTTATAATATTCCGCAAAATTATGCAATTTTATTCATAAAACCGCAAAATCCGTGACATAATGCGTTACGGATACATAAATCGGCAACAAAAATGCAGAATCCGGCGCCGTACGCCCCGCATACGAAGCGCGTCCGCGGAGCCCGGATGCAATTCCGGAGCTGTCGCGGACGCGTATATCAGCGGATTTTAAACGGATATTATCAGGTATAGGGGCGCGACTTATTTCACCCGTCCGAGAATCAGCGCGGAGCGGGGAGCCACTGTCATCTTGCCACCCTTGGCTGTGCCGAGGCCGTCGGCCTTTATGCGGCCATCCTCAGCCACCACAATCCAGTCACCCTTGGGGATGCTGACCGTGCGGGCATCGTCGGAACCGTTGAACACAAGTTTGATTTCCTTCCATTCGTCGCCGTTGGCATTGTCAGTGAGCGAATATGAAATCAGATTGGGCTCGCTGACCTTGTCGAATTTCAGATGCTTGCTCACATCCTCTGTGGTGGTCATGCGGAAGGCGGGATGCGACTTGCGGAGCTTGATGAGTTCCTTGTAGTATTCAAACTGAGCGGCGTTGTCGTGCTTGAGGCTCCAGTCGATGGCATTGATTGAGTCGGGCGACTTATAGGAGTTGTGGACGCCCTTCTTGTCGCGGAAAATTTCCTCACCGGCAAAGATGAAGGGTGTGCCCTGCGAGGTCATCACGATGGTCTGCGCGAGACGGGCGGCGCGCTGACGCTCGGCTTCAGTGGCATCGGGCATCGACTTGCGGAGTTTGTCGGTGAGCATGAGGTCGTCGTGACACGACACATAGTTGATAATCTGTGTCGGAGCCGAGGCGTAGGGGAATTTGGAGTTATTTCCCTTCGAGTAATCAACCTGCGGATGGTCGGTAGCACCGACGATACCGATTTTCACCGTCTCCTCAAGGCCGGGCTTGCCGGTGGCGAAACCGCGGTCGGAGGCATCGGTGTAATGGCCCTTGATGGCATCGCGGATGTCGTCGCTGAACACTGCAATCTGCGGCATTTTAGACACATTTTCCTTCAGGGCACGCTTTTCGACGGGCAGAGGCGAGTCGCCTGCCGTCCAGCCTTCGCCGTAGACAAAAATGTCGGGGTTGATTTCCTTGAGGGCAGCGGCCACCTCGTTCATTGTCTCGATGTCATGGATGGCCATGAGGTCGAAACGGAAACCATCGATATGATACTCCTTGGCCCAGTATTTCACTGAATTTACGATAAAATCGCGCATCTGCTGGCGGTCCGAGGCAGTTTCGTTGCCGCAGCCCGAGGCGTCGCTGTAGGAGCCGTCGGGACGGTGACGGTAGTAATAGCCGGGAGCGGTCAGCGAGAAGTTTGAGCCGTCGTTTTCAGCCGTGTGATTGTAGACCACGTCCATGATTACGCCTATGCCGTTGTCGTGGAGACTCTTGACCATCTCCTTCATCTCGATTACTCTTGCGGAGGGGTCAGCGGGATTGGTCGAGTAGGAACCTTCAGGGGCGTTGTAGTTCTGCGGGTCATAGCCCCAGTTGTAAGTGTTGGCCGGGAGGTTGGCTTCGTCCACGCTGTTGTAGTCGTAGGACGGGAGAATATGTACGTGGGTCACGCCGAGTTCCTTGAGGTGGTCGATACCGGTGGCGTCGCCCTGTCCGTTGGTTGTCTCAGACTCTGTCAGCGCGAGGAATTTGCCTTTGTTGACTATGCCCGAGGTGGTATGTTCGGAAAAATCGCGGTGGTGCATCTCATAGATGACCGCATCGTTGATGTGGGAGATTTTCGGGCCTTTGTCCTGCGCCCAGCCTTCGGGGTTGGTCTGGGCGAAGTCGATGATTGCAGCACGCTTACCGTTGGTGCCCACGGCCTTTGCCCACACGCCGGGTGTCTCGTCGAGCCATTTGCCCTTGTCGCGGATGGAGAAGGTGTAGAACTTCCCGTAAAGTTTTTCGGGTACACTTGCCACCCATGTGCCTTTCTCGCTTCGGGTCATGGCAATAGTATCGGTGGCAGCAGTGTTGCGGTCCGTGGGATAGAGAATCACGCGGGCCTCCTCAGCTGCGGGTGACCACAGACGCCAGTGTGTGCCTTTGTTGTCAACTGTGAGCTCGAGGTCCTGGCCGTCGTAGCTCGGATAAGTCAGATATACGGCATCGACATTCTGAGCCGTAGCAACCGAAGCTGCACTGATTGCAAGCATTGTCACGAGGGATAATCCTTGGTTCATTAAAAAATGGAATTAAAACTTGTAAGAAATGAAAAGAATCGGGGGCCGGAAATTCAACCCCCGATAGTAAGTATGGAATTAACTGTAATAGTTGTGTATTTTTCTGATGTCAGTCGGGCCGGAATCAGTCCACCTCGACTACGAGGAAGTTCGAAAGCTGCCAGAATTTGTCGGGATTGGTAATCTTGATTACCTTCTGACCGCCCTGGTCTACGATTGAATAAGAATCGGCAGGCTGCGAAGTCTTGATTTTTGCCTTTTTGCTGTGGGTGGGGATTTCGGTGAGAGTACGGCGGTCGGCCGAAGTGAAGTAGCTCATGTCGAAGTTGCCCTTCATCACCTTTGTCTTGCGGAGGAAACCTGATTCAAGAATCTTCTTTTCCTTCAGCTCCTTACCGGTACCGATTGCATAGTAGACGGTGTTGAGCTCGTTGGCGGCTGCAATGGCGGCCTGTTCAGCGGCCTCTTTCTGGGCGCGCTCTTCGGTGAGGTCAGTGTTGAGCGAATCCTTCACTGTCGTGAGGGTGTTGACTGTGGAAGTAAGCTCTTCGATTTTGATGTTTGCGCTTGCGAGCTGGTTGGTAAGAGTGCCGATTTCAGTCTGCTGCTCGGCAATCTGAGCCTTGAGGTTGGAGATGGTGCGCTTAAGCGTAGAGCTTTCACCGCTGGTGGCAGCGAGTTTTTTCTCAAGTTCTTCCAAACGCTGACGGCGCTCCTGGAGAGCCTGCTGGATGGCAATCATATCGTTTTTAATCTGCTCCTTGCGCGAGGCCGATTCGCCGAGAGCGCCGGGAGTGGCTATGATTTTCTCAAGATCCTTGATCTGACTCATACCGTCGGAAATATCGTTGACGAGTATAAGGAGGCTGTCCTGAGTGGCAAGAGTCTCACGGAGATCACCTTTGAGTTGTTCGTTCTGAGCCTCGGCGTCGCGGAGTTTGCCTCCGTTACATGAACTTAGAAGAGCAGTCGCAATGACTGCGAGAGTCATAAACTTTTTCATAAATATTCTTAGTTGATGTGATATTCAGATATTGTAGGATGTTTTGTCATCCTTATATTTATTTTTATGGACTTTAGGCCCCATGTTTTGCCGGGCACCTATAACTATAACAATTTCTCCTCTTGGAAGGTTTTCGCCAAAATGCACAATGAGTTCATCAATAGTTCCGTTGACGGTGGTATTGTGTAGCTTCGATATCTCGCGCGACACCGATGCCTGACGGTCGCCTCCACAGACGGCCGCAAGCTGTTCGAGGGTTTTTACGAGACGCAACGGCGATTCGTAGACTATCGATGTGCAATCACTTTCAGCTATCTTCTCCAGGCGGCTCTGGCGCCCCTTTTTCGGAGGCAGGAAGCCTTCGAATGTGAAGCGGTCTGTCGGCAGCCCGGAATTGACGAGCGCGGGCACAAATGCGGTGGCTCCTGGCAGCGTCTCGACTTCTATCTCCTCGCGGCGACACTCGCGCGTGAGCAGGAAACCGGGGTCACTGATGCCCGGGGTGCCGGCGTCGGATATGAGGGCCACGGTCTCGCCGCCGAGAAGCTGCTCGATTATAGGCCTGACAGTCTCGTGCTCGTTGAATTTATGATGGCTGGAGCAGGGAGTGGTGATGTCAAACTGTCGCAGCAACACTCCCGACGTCCGCGTGTCCTCGGCATAGATGCGGTCACAGTTTTTCAGCACCTCGACCGCCCGCGGTGTCATGTCGGCCATGTTGCCGACCGGAGTCGGGACTATATAGAGTTTGCCCATGGATAAAACTGACGGTTATGGAAAACGGATACCTGTTTAGAAATGTTTTGCGACCACAGCCATGAACTCCTTTACTTCCTCCTTCGCAGGATCCCAGCAGAGGTCATTGAAGAAATAGTCCTCGGCCTCTTCCATTGAGGACATAGAGCCGATTACGTCCAGCGTCTCCTTAAATTCCTCATCTGAATTTCTGAAAAGCTCGCGGCGGAAACGGAAACGGTCGTTGAGGGTGAAGGCTTTCGAGATGTCGGCCGCACGCTCACGCGCGAGGCGCTCGTCGAGCGTAAGCTGACTCTCGGCACCCATGCTGTCGTTGATGGTGGCTGGAGCGGGCGCAGGCTCATCCTTAACAGCCGGAGCTTCCTGAACCGCAGGAGCTTCCGGAGCCACAGTCCCGCCCGCGTCCTCTGTCTCCTCGACGAGAACACTTGCAGCTATGGCCTTGTCATCGGCAATCTCCTCGGCGCTGTGTGCCGGAGCAGGCTCGGCCTGTGGCGCGGAAACCTGCACAGGTTCGGGCACAGCCACCGGAGCGGCCGCGGCAACAGGCCCGGCGGAATCTTTCTCGTCGGAATCTTTCTCAAGGCCCTCGAGCAGTCTGGTGGCCTTTTCGACCAGGAGTCGTTTCATTTCCGGCGCGGCTTCATCGCCACGGTTGATATGGAGAAGCAGAAGCCCCTCGATTTCGTAGGCGAGATTAAGCAGCCCTGTCATATCGTTATTGTTCATTTTCTTCTGTCGTGTCTATTGCGTCTGAAATCACAACGTTTTCTACCTGTGATTCGGACTGCAAACTTACATTAAATTTTTCTAATAACAAGCGCTCGATGGCTTTTTTCAGATTCGCGCGGCTGCACTTGAAATTATTGACTATGAAAACTATCGCATGCGTGGGGTTTCCCTCGCTGTCGAAAAGATAGCCCGCAAAGCTCTGCACGCCTTTCATCGACCCCGTTTTCATGGCCACGCGCCCGGCCAGCGGACTCCCGGCAAGGAAATTGCGCATCGTGCCGTCGAAGCCCGCACGCGGGAAGAGCGACGTATAGTCGCCCGCGAATGGCTCGCCGGTCATATACTGGTAGATGTCGGCGAGGAAACGGGCCGTGAGCCGGTTGTTGCGCGACAGACCGCTGCCGTCCACAATCTCTACACCGTGGGCGCTGATTCCGGCCATGGTCCACACGGCGTTTTCCTCCATGATGGCGTCGGCGCGCGTTCCGCCGGGGGTAAGACCACGCAGAATACCTTCGGCCATCAGATTGTCGGAGCGGAACATGAGGCTGCGCATAATCTGAGCGAACACCGGCGAGCGGTGAGTGTAGACCTCGGTCTGCGTCGTACCCGACAGGCGTATGTCGGCGCCACCTATCTTTATGCCGTTCTTCCGGAGAGTTGCGTCAATCTCGTGGCGCATCACTTTCGAGGGATAGGGAGTGGCAAAATTGTCACTCAGACCGCGGCGCACATTGCCGCTCACAACGAAAGTCTCCGAACCATCCTTGCGGTCGATTTTTATGCCGCGGCTTTTCGACGGCGCGAACTGGAATTTCAGGTCAGGCACGAAGGGCACGGTCTCTTTCGAGGGCAGCCGCAGCCTGAAACGGTTGTCATGGAAATTTGCCCCCTGCAGACGGGCCCCGTAATACCAGGGAATATCCTCGTCCATCCATCCGGGAGGTGTGGTGGCGTCGGGGAAGTCCGACTCGTCCACAATCACACGCCCCTTGATTTCGCGTATGCCCAGCCGACGCACTCCGGCTACAATGCTGTCGGCGAAACCCTGCGATTCAGGGAGATACTGCGATTCGATTGTCGGGTCGCCGCACACGCGCACCACAAGATTGCCGTCAAGCACACTGTCGCGTATCACTCCCTCGGCAAATACCGGCGTGACGAAGCGCTCCGCCGTGTCAGCGAGGTTAAGCATCGACGCCACTGTCACCGACTTCATCACCGAGGCCGGAATCAGCGGCCTGTCGATATTCTCGGCTATGATGTTGTGGCCGAAACGCAGGTCACGTATGAGTATGGCCGTGTTGAGAGTGTCGAGACCCGCAACTTTCAGCGGGAAGGCATGGGCCACCGCACCGCAGACCGCCACGGCAAGTACCGCCACAGTCCGCAAAAACCTCCGGCGGCTCATCGCCCGGCCGGAAATTGAAGATGGTCCATCAACACGAAGCAGAACGGCCTCTCCCCTACCTGCCTGAACCCGATGCTCTCATAGAGCCGGCGTGCGTTTGCATTTGTCTTGTCGACGAGCAGCCCGGCAGGTTTACCGATTTCTGCAGCCCGGTCGATTGATGCCCGGAGAAGTTTTTTGGCTATTCCCTGTCCGCGATACTCCGGATTGACGGCAAGAGTGTCAAGATAAAACTCCGACGGGTCGGTCTCGTCCTCCATCTCGTCAAATTCAAGGCCGAGTTCCTTCCTGGACTCTTCGATGAAAGCCTTGCGGAGCTCATGGAGGAGGGCGCCGTCGTAGCCGACGCATACACCCACGGTCTCACCCTCGTCGGTGACGGCCGCGAGAGTGTTGAGATAGCTGTACTGACTGTCATCTCTTCCGGCGAGAGTGGTAAACATACGCCTCACATCGTCAAGCGTGTTCTTCTCTCCGGCGAGGCCGAGACAGATTTCATCGCCGATTGCAGCCATCACGGACTGCGCTATCATCGGAGCGTCCTCCTTGCGTGCTTTTGTAATTTTCATTTTCTGTAGGTTATGATTCTGTGACCGTCAACGGTCATGATATTTGGAATTATGTCTGTTTCCGGGAGTTCCGCGGCCCTGACCTGACCGTGGATGTCGTCAGGCGATACCTCAATCCTGATTTCATCCCAGAGATTATCTTCGATGAATGAACGGTGGAGCGTCGCGCCACCTTCCACGAGTACGGAGGTGATGCCTCTCTCATAAAGGCGCTCCATCGCGTCGGCGAGCGAGCTGTAGTCGCGCATCACCACAGTTTCCCCCTCGGAAAACATGCGCAGATCGTTTCCGACCCTTCCGCGGCGGTCAAGCACGACCTTTACCGGCGACTTTCCGGCGTAGAGACGCGTGTCGAGGCCGGGATTGTCGGCGAGAGCGGTGCCGCTCCCCACCAGAATGGCGTCGTGAGTCGCGCGGAGCTTGTGGACGAGCATGGAGTTAAGAGGTGTGGAGATACGCCCGTCGATGAAACCGTCGGCGCTCTGCGCCCATTTCAGCGTGATATACGGACGGCGGCAGCGATGGGCGGTCATGAACTTACGGTTGAGTTCCTGACACTCCTTTTCGAGCATCCCGACCTCAACTTCCACTCCGGCCTCGCGCAGACGCGCCACGCCGCGCCCCGACACCTTGGCGAAAGGGTCGAGCGTGCCGATTACCACGCGCGGAATACCGGTTCTGACAATCAGCTCCGCGCAGGGGGGTGTCTTGCCGTAGTGTGAGCAGGGTTCGAGGGTCACATACATCGTGGAGTCCTTCAGTGCCTCCTGATCCGCGACCGAAGCCACGGCGTTTACCTCGGCATGGCCCTCACCGCAGCGGCGATGCCATCCCTCCCCTATTATACGACCGGACGCATCGACAATCACCGCTCCCACCATCGGATTCGGCGAAGCATCGAGCTCACCATGCGCTGCAAGCTCCAGCGCCCTACGCATATACTTCTCGTTCATGAAGTTGAAAGTTTAAAATTGAAAGTTGAGAGTTGAAAATTTCAATTTCCAACTTCCCTCCAATCCCCGTTGGCTTTGATAAGTTCAACAAGGTGGGCTATGGCGTCCTCGGCAGGGATATTCTTCTCGATACACTCCTTACCTTTGTAGAGACTGATGCGTCCCACTCCGGCACCCACATAACCGTAGTCAGCGTCGGCCATCTCGCCGGGGCCGTTGACTATACAGCCCATCACGCCGATTTTCAGCCCCTTCAGGTGTGAAGTGGCCGCCTTGATGTCGCGAAGAGTCGACTGTAGGTCATAGAGAGTGCGTCCGCAGCCCGGACAGGAGATAAACTCCGTCTTGGAGATGCGTAGGCGTGTGGCCTGGAGTATATTGAGCGAGATTGCATTGAGTCTCTCGCGGTCAATACGGGCGGAGTCAATCCATATACCGTCCGCAAAGCCGGCAAGCAGCATGGCGCCGAGTTCGATAGAGGCGGCTATGATGAGACGGTCCTCCTCGGCGTCGCCATAGTCACGACGGATGATGACGGGATTTTCCAGCCCGCGGTTCATCATGGCGAACATCAGCGATTTCATCTGCCCGATGGCATTTGCATCGGCTGACTCAAGCACCACCGTGCGCTCAGGCTCGGCTGCGAGCGTAGCAGCCGTCTCATCGCTCAGACCATCCTCCGCACGCAGATGCAGGGCTCCGTCAAGAGCGCCGGCGCTCATGTCGAGACCGACAACCTGCGGCAGTCGTCCGGCCCAGAGACTCTTGCGGCGCACGGGAGCGTAAATGTCGTAACCGGCAGGAATTTCAGCCGGGCGCACCTCGCCTCCGTCTTTCAGCGTGCCGATAAAATCGGTGATGGCGCGCGCCACGGGTATCTCACACTCCGGCTCTTCGCTGAGCGACACGCGGATTGTGTCGCCGATACCGTCGGCAAGAAGAGAACCTATGCCCACGGCCGATTTGATGCGGCCGTCCTCGGCGTCGCCTGCCTCGGTCACTCCGAGATGGAGCGGGAAGTGCATGTCCTCGGCATCCATCGCAGCCACGAGACGGCGCACCGTCTCCACCATCACACCTACGTTGGAGGCCTTGATGGAGATGACCACGTCGCGGAAATCATGTTTCAGACACACGCGCAGAAACTCCATGGCGCTCTCGACCATTCCGGCCGGAGTGTCACCGTAGCGGCTCATGATGCGGTCGGAGAGCGAACCGTGGTTCACTCCGATGCGCAGAGCGGTGGAGTGCTCGCGGCAGATGTCGAGAAGCGGCACCAATCCCTCCTCGATTTTCTCGATTTCAGCGGCATATTCCTCGTCGGTATAGTCGATTTTCTTGAACACACGGCCCGGATCCACGAAATTGCCCGGATTGATGCGCACCTTCTCCACCCTCGACGCCGCAGCGAAAGCGGCGCGCGGATTGAAGTGGATGTCGGCCACAAGAGGTGTGTCGACCCCCTCTGCACGCAGACGCGATTCGATGTCGGCGAGATTTTCGGCCTCGCGCACACCCTGGGCGGTGAGGCGCACAATTTCGCCGCCGGCGTCGACGATTCTCTTAATCTGTGCCACCGAGCCTTCGCTGTCCATGGTGCTCGTCGAGGTCATGGACTGGAGGCGGATAGGATTTGAGCCGCCGAGCTCAACCCGGCCTACTCTTACAGGCCAGGTTGAGCGGCGTTTATAGTTAAAGTCCATGCGGTTGACTTCGGTTTATCGATTGTGTATGAAGCGGACTTTCAGTCCACCTTGAAATCATATTTGACCGTCTTGAGCTCTTCGTTGGCCTTGACAATCTTCTGCGAGAGTGTGGCGCGGTAGGCGTTGAAGCGTTTGGCGAGTTCGGGGTCGCTGAGAGCGAGAATCTGCACAGCCATAACCGCCGCGTTCATTCCGGCATTGATACCAACGGTGGCCACTGAAATGCCCGGAGGCATCTGGACTATTGAATAAAGTGCGTCGACACCTTCGAGGGTTGAGTTGATGGGGATACCGATTACCGGAACCCTTGTCATTGCCGCGATTACTCCCGGAAGCGCCGCAGCCATGCCTGCGGCGGCGATGATGACCTTTATGCCGCGCTCTTCGGCTCCGCTCGCAAAGGCCTCGACCTCGCGGGGAGTCCTGTGGGCTGAGAGAGCGTTCATCTCAAAGGGCACTTCCATCTGATTGAGGAAATCAGCAGCTTTCTTGAGTATGGGAAGGTCGCTGGTGCTTCCCATGATAATGCTTACTGTCGGTTTCATGATGAATTTATTGGGTTAAAATCAGTTTATCATCGAGAGAAAATAGACGCAGATGAATCCGTTGGCACATCCGGTTATCACCTGCCAGAGTGTGTGGCGGCCGAGATATACGCGGGCGGTCATGACGAGTCCGGCGAGGATTATCACTGCGGATAGCCATACATTCATGTTGTAAAGCGCATAGTGCGAGGCCACAATTCTGAACATAAGGGCCACAAGTCCTCCCATCGCCGCTCCGTGGGCGCTGATTTTCCACCAGCGGTTGACCACGGTGTTGATGAGCGTGGCCAGTGCACCGCCGGCATAGAACATCGGGAGCCAGAAGGGTGCGCTCGCCTTGTAGAAGAAGAAAGCGCAGCCGAGATAGCAGAGTATGGCTATGCCGTAGGGTATCAGCCGCTCGGTGCGCTCGTTGAGCCCCGGGTCCTTTATCATGCCTGAACGGTAGAGGGCCACGATAGCCGAGACGGGGACGAGACAGGTGATTACGAAAGTGATTCCTATCGCTGTCCAGAGGAGGTTGGCCGGAAGGAAACTGAGTATGGTGAGATAGGCCACGAGTATCATCCCGTAGGTCGGGACAAGCAGAGGGGAGAATATGGCCGATATTATTTCAGAAAATTTCTTCATGATGCTGTGTTGTGGCGGTCAGTAATAATGTGTCTATGTGTCAGTTCGTTTTATATTCCTTTTCTAAGCCGGGCCACCGGGATTCCGAGGCGCTCTCGGTATTTGGCCACGGTGCGCCGCGCTATCTCATAGCCCCTGTCGGAGAGCATTTTCATCAGGGCGTCGTCGCTCAGGGGGTGCTCGGGGTCCTCACTATCGATGAGCTGCCTGATGGCGGCGAGTATCTCGCGTGAGGATGATTCCTCGTCGTTACCTACCTTTTCGTTGAAGAAGAATTTCAGCGGATAGACTCCCCAGGGGGTGGCGACATATTTTCCGGCCGTGGCGCGTGAGATGACCGAGAGGTCATAGCCTGTCTCGCGGGCCACGTCCTTAAGTATCATCGGATGGAGGCGGCTCTCATCCTCGCTCACGAAAAAGTCGTGTTGCAGTCTGACGATTGCGGCCATCACCTTGTAGAGTGTATCCTGCCTGAGACGGAGCAGGTCGATAAATTCAGTGGCATCCTCGCGTTTGCGCGCGATAAAAGCCTCCGCCTCCCGACGGGCTTTGGCCGTGGTGTCGGCCATGAATTCCTCGCCGTCGCTGACGAAACTTTTTTCTATTGTCAGCTCCGGTATATTGTTGACGAGTGTGAGGGTGACTGTATTTCCGTCCACCTCTACATTGAAATCGGGTATTATATGGCGCGACTTGGAATCGGCATCGCTGTCACCGAGCTGACCGCCGGGCTTGGGGTTGAGGGAACGGATTACCTCGACCGCCTCGCGCAGTTCCTCCCTGTTGACATCAAGCAGGCTCGTCAGTCGGTCGAAATGTTTGAGCGAGAAGAGGTCGAAATAATGTTCCACTATTTCAAGGGCGAGTTTCCGCGCCTTCGTAGGAGCAAGACGGCGCAACTGAAGCACAAGGCAGTCGCGGAGGTCAAATGCGCAGACTCCGGGCGGGTCGAGACTCCGGATTCTGTCGGCTATGGAGCGCAGATGGGTCATATCGGTCTCTATTCCGGCGTTGAAAGCGAGGTCGTCGAGTATCTGGCTGAGTTTGCGCGTCAGGTAGCCGTTGCTGTCGAGATTGCCCACGATATACTGGGCTATGAGCATGTCGGAGTCGCTCATATCGGTCTCTGCAAGCTGCGCGAGCAGCGATTCGCCTAATGAATTTTCCCCGGCCACGGCTGTAGGCTCGTAATACACATCGTCGCGCGATGAATTTCGCGCCTCCAGGCGGTAGGACGGGATGTCATCCTCGTCGCGGTAATCGGCGAGCTGCATTTCCTCGGCACTCTCGTGAAATTCCTCTTCCTGCGGACTGTCTTTGTAGTCGGCCACCTCAAGGGCGGGATTGTCGTCGAGTTCACGGCGCACTTCGTCCTCAATCTCGGGGCCGTTCATCTCAAGCATACGCACAAAACGGATTTGCAGCGGCGATAGCCTCTGCTGCATTTTCTGTGATAGTGTCAGCTTGAGCGATTCTTTCATATTCACGTGGTTGGGAGAAGAGGGTGTGTCCTACAATAAAAACACCTGCAGCACCTAAAGTTCAATCAGTGCGTCATAAGGGAAATCTTTCACGGCTGTGCGGCCGATGACGTTGTCCCATTCCATCGGGCTGATGCCGTTGCCCGGGCGCTTGACCGTGATGTTTTCCTCCGTAAAGGTTTCGCCTTTAGCGATAGGTCTGGCGGCTACTATACTCTTGCGGGCCACCTCTATATTGGGGCGCTCGCTGTCGGCCACCCTCTTCTCCGCAGAGCCGAGAGCCTCTTCGATATGGCGCACGGCCTTCACCATGGCGGCGAGTTCCGACGGGTCGAGCGACGCACGGTGGTCAGGGCCGGGGAGATTCTTGTCGAGGGTGAAATGCTTCTCAATCACGTCCGCGCCGAGGGCGGCTGCTGCAATCGGCACTTCTATTCCAAGGGTGTGGTCGCTGTAGCCCACGCCTCCTACCTCAAGAGTATGCAGGCTCTCCATAGCGCGCAGATTGACGTCGGCATAGGGAGTGGGATACTGCGTGGTGCAGTGGAGCAGACAGATATCCTCGCGGCTGATGCCTCCGTCCACAAGGATGTCAACTGCCTGCGAGACTTCTTCGAGAGTCGACATGCCTGTCGAGAGTATCACCTTGCCACCTTTCGAGGCAATCTTGCGCAGATACGGCAGATTGGTGATTTCGCCCGAGGGTATCTTCCAGTAGTCCATGCCGAGAGGGTCGAGGGTGTCGATGCTCACGAGGTCGAAGGGTGTGCTCATGAAGCCTATCCCCTCCTCACGGCAGAGAGCGGCGAGCTCGGTGTAGGCGCTCAGAGGCAAATGGATGGCCTTGCACATCTCGAGCTGCGACTGCTCCTCGCCGGTGGTCTCCTTCTGATACTCGGCTTTGGGGGCGATGGAGGAGATGACGAGCTCGGGGACGGCCGTCTGGAATTTCACATAGTCGGCGCCTGCTTTCGCGGCCTCACGGACCATACGGCGCGCCATTTCCATCGAAGCGTTGTGGTTGACACCGGCCTCGGCGATTATGATTATTTTTTTTGACTTTTTCATACTGAAAACACGGCTTCTTCAAAATAACGGCAGATAAGCGTACCGGGGCGGATGTCGGCGGCCGCCTTGAGCGGCAGTCCGAGAGCTTCGGAGAGTATCATGCCGGGAATATCGGCTCCGGCATGTATCGAGCAGACCACTCCGCCGCCGAGACGGGGGTTGATTTCCATCAGCATAAGCCGTCCGGTGCTCGTGTCGCGGAGATATTGCAGTGTTACGGCTCCGCGCAGCCCGAGGCGCTCGATTGCGTCGGCCGAGGCCTTGAGGATTTCGGGAGAATCCACTGTCACTGTCCGCGACACTTCTCCGCCCACCACTTCCAGGCGCTTGCGGGGGCTGACGCAGAGGATTTCGCCACGACGCGATATGTAACAGTCGACGGTAAACTCCTCCCGCTCCGGATAGTAGGCCTGGAGGAGATACTCGCCCTGATGCTTCATGATGCTCCGGAATTCGTTGATTCCCCTGATGACCTCTATACCCTTCGAGGCTGAACCGCGGCGCGGCTTGGCGATGAGCGGAAATACGGGGCGTCCGCCGGCGTATGTGGCGGGTATGTCGAGCCCGGCCGCCTCGAATTCGCGGGCCGAGAGGATTTTGTCGAACAGCGTCTCGGCCTTGCCGGGACCTACAACCGGAGCCCACACGTCGCCGTAGTTGGCCACGTATGAACCGGCCACGGAAATGGCGCCGTCAACAAAGGGCAACAGCACATTTATATGATAGGCGCCGACCACCTGATGGAGATGCTCGAGAATATCCGGAGCGCTCCACCGCCGGCCGATGATGACTCCCCCGACAAGCGCCACCGGCACCTCGGGTTCAAGCTCGTAGCTGTAGATTTTCACATCGACACCGAGACGGCGCCCGGCATCGATGAGCTTGTGGCCGAATGACACTCGCTTGGCGCCGCCAAGAAACAGCACATTGACACACTGCCGTGTACCTGATGATATGTTTGTCTGCCCTTCCATCTGTTCAACCGATACTGATATGCTTTTTCAGACTATACGTTATATATCTCCGACTTGTATTTCGAGAGATTTTCCGGTTTTGTTATCCAGTCAATCGTCTCGCGCAGGCCGTCCTCAAGCGAGTAGCGCGGACGCCAGTCGGTCAGCGAGGTAATCAGGGTGTTGTCGCCGCAGAGACGGAACACTTCGCTTCCGGCGGGACGCAGACGGGCCGGATCGGTCACATAGTCTACCTTCTTGCCCATTATATCGGCAATCGCCTCAAGTGTGTCGCGCATACTGGTCTCCACGCCGGTGGCTATGTTGATTTCCTTGCCCTCCACACCCTCGGCACGGCCCAGGGCGATGAAGCCGGCGGCTGTGTCCCTCACGAAATTGAAATCGCGTGTCGGAGTGAGGTCGCCAACCTTGATTTCGCGCGCACCGTTGGCAATCTGTGTGATGATTGTCGGGATAATCGCGCGAGCGCTCTGACGCGGGCCGTAGGTGTTGAACGGACGGGCGAGCACCACAGGCAGAGTGAAGGCGTTGTAGAAACTGAGAGCAATCGCGTCGGCTCCGATTTTGGTAGCGCTGTAGGGCGACTGCGGCTGCTTGGGGTGTTTCTCGTCGATAGGCACATAGCGGGCGGTGCCGTAGACCTCGCTGGTGGAAGTCACCACGATGCGGCGCACACCGCAGTCGCGGGCGGCCTGACACATGTTGAGAGTGCCTTTGATATTGGTGTCGACATAGCTGTCGGGAGCCACATAGCTGTAAGGGATGGCTATAAGGGCCGCCAGATGATAGACGGTGTCGATGCCCTCGCTGATATGGCGGCAGAAATTCGGGTCACGGACATCGCCGGTCACAATCTCAAGCGCGGGATGGCTCACGCCTTCAAGCCACCCCCAGTTGTTGAATGAATTATACTGGCACAGCGCTCTGACGGCGTAGCCTTCGGCGAGAAGAGCTTCGGTGAGATGCGAGCCGATGAAACCGTCGGCACCGGTCACGAGCACTTTTGTTTGTTTGCTGTCCATATCTTTGTAGTTGTCTATAGTTTCTTTTTCGGATTAAGTAACTCTTAAAAATTAATTTATACTTGATGCGGGATTTATTTCGAGGAAAAATCGAAGTGTGAAGAGGGAGTTTATAGTTATAAACGACCGATGAACAGTTTGATTTTTACCGGAATAAAACCGCAGAAAGTATAAAAGCATTTCGGAGTTACTTTGTAAAAAACATATTGCGTTTAATTTTTAAGAGTTACTTATTTTTCATGTGTATTCCCTCGGCTCTCTTAATGGGGATGCGAGAGATAGTATGTGTAGCTCACACCGTCGCCGGCCGTGTAGCTGAACACCGCTTTCTTTCCCCCCCGGCTGTCGATGTGAAGCTGGGTTATGCCACCACGGACAAGATGGAGCGCCGGGGGAGGCATGAAAAGTCCGTCGTCATACCTGTAGCTGAAATTCAGCTCAAGAATGTCGTCTTTCTCCTCCCACGACCCGAACACTTCGTCGCGCCGATGATTCGGAAGCATGGTATTTATCCTGATGATATCGCTCTGGAAAGACCAGGTGTAAAGTATCGCCTCGTCATCCCCTCCGGGATAGAGATCCACTTCGGTACCGTCGGCCGTCATCCTGTCGAGGCGCCATTCGCCGAAAAGCCAGCCTATGTCCCCGTTGTTGCGGGTGCATCCGCAGAGGATGGCACTCATAAGCGCAATCACAAGACCTGAAATTATTTTTCCGCTCATAGTCAGCCGGTTCAGAAATTAAACAGTCCGTTGTATCTCACACTCACCATAGCGGCAAAGGCATTGCAGGGCATATCGCCGCGGTCAAGCTCGATTTTGGCGTTGACCGTGAGCCCTTTGATTCTCTCCGGGTGCCACGAAGCCTCGGCCATTACCGCCGTCAGGTGTATCGGTTTCACAAGCATTGTCTTGCCTGTGCCCCACGCCTTGCGGTAGCCACCTTTCAGACGGTAGTCCACCGTGGGGCTCAGTGACCCTTCGATGCCTATATGGAACCCGCGCACGGCATTTGCCGTGTAAGCGAGATAGCCGTCGAGGTTATAGATGGGGGCCATCATCGCAGGTGTGCCGATTGACTGCCCGAAGTATGCGAATGAGTTGTAGGTGGCGTTGTTGTAATAGTCGTCGGCGCCGGAAGCGTGTCCGGGCAGCGTCACACCGTCAAAATCTCCGGGTTCATAGTGGATGGGGCCGCTCTGATTGGTGAAGTCGAGATATTCTATAAGCGCGCCGCTCACTATTCCCGGCTTCGGGGCCTTGTATTCGAGTCCCCAAAGTCCGTCCCAGCCATTGAGCTTGCCGATTCCGGAACCGTCCTCCCACAGCCACGACGTATAGGCCGAGATTTCCGTCCCGTCTTTGAGCTGGTAGCGCCCGCGGATGTCCCAGGTGCCGAGATGGTTTCCGGTGTAGAAGCCTTCGCCGCCGTCACGGAGTGGCACAAGCATCTTGAGAAAAGATTTCAGATTCTGAACATTCTTTTCATGAAGTTTCAGCTTACCATCGACATAATAGGTGGTGTTTCCGCCGAAAGTGGCAGCCGCCTGCATGCCGAAAGTGACCGAAAACGGTTCCGACGGCTTTGTCCGAAAATATATGCGTTTGTAATTGTAGAGCTGGCCCTGGGTGATGTGATAATTATAGTAATTGTAATGGTCACGCCACCAGCCGTCGTCAATCATCTTTCCGTATGCGACTTCACCGGAAATCTGAAGGCACCCCTTGGTGAAGGGTATGTCGCGGAAGCCGGTGAATCCCGCGCGCAACTGCGGAATGGGCCGTGTGTTGCCGCTTTCCACAAGATCGCCGCTCGTCAGATTCTGATTGAGGAGTGCGGAACCGCGCTCCTTCATGCCGATTTCGAAAAAAAACGAGCGATATTTTAATTCGCCATATAACTGCTGAATCCACACCGACGAGGGGCGCTCTGAGTGCCAGTACCAGCTTCCGGTATCGGCCGAATAGCGCTTATAGTCGTTGGCCGAGGCATAGCCGCCGATAAAATCGGCTCCGAAGCCATAGGAAAATTTCTTCGCCATATCCATCTCCCTTGAAGCTGAAGCCTCAAGCTGGATGTTGGATGTCTGCGTAAAACGCCCGTGACGCAACGACGATATATAATATGGAGCAAACGTACCGCTTCCGTCCCCGCCGGTGAGTGACACCTCATAGTCAACGGGATAATCCGCCGAAGCTATCAGAGCCACAGTTGTCATTTGGATTAAAGTCGTCTGTCTCAATATATTTACAAACTTCATAAACAAATTCGAGAATTAAATGCTAAACCATGCAAGAGAGTTGTTCCCACATGACGACAATTTCTCATTACAAAGATACGCAAAATAAATAGAACATCAAATTCAATATATTCCCACCCGTGGATTGCAGTCCGGAAACAACCGGACCATTCGTGCCATCGGTATATAAAAAAGAGAGCCGGAGGGCTGATTGGTTCAGCTTTCCGGCTCTCGTAGAGGGGG
>DXXM01000029.1 GCA_019416285.1 Bacteroidales bacterium | reverse complement strand
GGTGGGTCCCTTTTCAATTGCTGTACCTGGGTCCCTTTTCAAATGTTAGATGCAGCTATATATTTTATAGGTAAAAACTGCGGTTTTATCGGTTTTGCGGGCTATTTGGTGACAAAATGTTATTTTCGCAAAGAAAAATTTAGCATATATAGACACTATTTAGAAATATTTTACTAATTTTGTGCTAAAAGCAGACGACTCATTTTCTCCTTTTTTGAGCTGTTGGGGAGAAAAAACATACCTTAGAAATTACAGTTTTTATATTACATTCATCTCTTGTTCTTATGAGAAAAATAATGCTATTTTGGGCGTTCCTACTCTTTGCTGTAGGCACTGCCTTCGCGCAAAATCTGCGCGTGTCAGGACAAGTGCTTTCATCAGAGGATGATTTGCCTCTAATCGGAGCCACCGTGAAGGTGCCGGGCACGACAATCGCTTGTGCCACCGATGAGAACGGTAATTTTACCCTTACAGGTATCCGCCCTGCTGACAAGCAACTTGAAGTGTCGTACATCGGCTACGAAACCAAGCTGGTGAACATCAAACCGGATCTGAAAATCTACCTCAACCTCCATACGGAGCTTATGGACGAGGTTATGGTGGTGGCTTTCGGTAAGCAGAAGCGTGAGGCCTTTACGGGTTCCGCAAGTGTCGTAAGCGCTGCTGACATCGAGCGTCAGCAGGTGACGAATCCCCTTGAGGCTCTGAGCGGCAATGTGACAGGTCTGCAGATGGTAACTACCAACAGTTTCAACGAGGACCCGAGCATCCTTATCCGTGGCGTCAGTTCGATTAATGCGAGCACCGAACCTCTTATCGTGCTCGACGGTCTGCCCTACAACGGCTATCTCAACGACATCACCCCTGCCGATATCGCCAGCATGACAGTGCTCAAGGATGCCGCTTCCAATGCACTCTACGGTGCGCGCGGTGCCAACGGTGTCATACTCATCACCACGAAAAACGCCGGCCGAGGCAACACCAAGGTCAATTTCGGCGCCAAGTGGGGTGCAAACAGCGACGCACGTGTCAAATATGACTACATCGACACCCCGGGACAGTATTACGAGGCACACTACCTCGCTATGCGCAACTACTATATGAACAGCCTCGGCCAACAGTTTGCCGAAGCGCATATCAATGCCAACAATATCCTCGGCGCCTCCCACAATTCCGGTGGTCTCGAATATATGGTCTACAGTGTGCCCGCAGGCGAGATGCTCATCGGCACCAACGGTCGCCTCAACCCCAACGCCACTCTCGGAAACCGCGTGGCCCACGACGGACAGATCTACACCCTCTATCCCGACGACTGGATGAAGGAAGGTACACGCAACGGTTTCCGTCAGGAATACAACCTGAACCTTACCGGCGGCAATGAAAAATACAGCTTCTACGGCAGCCTCGGCTATCTTGATGACAAGGGCATCTCATACGGCACAGACATCGAGCGTTACAGCGCCCGTCTGAAAACCGAATACAACGCCTTCTCATTCCTGCGTGTGGGCGCGAGCGCGAGCTACAATCACACCGAGACAAATTCGCAGTCCGGAGTGTTCAACTGCCTCAACGACATGGCTCCGATTTTCCCGCTCTATGTCCGCGACGGCGAGGGAAACATCATGCGCGACTCACATGGCAAAGTATATGACTACGGTTCCGGAAACAATGCCGGACTCTTCCGCGCTTCGGACACTAACGGCAACTATGTCCAGGAGGACCTGCTGAATGTCAACAAGAATGTCAGCAATGCCTTCAGTATCCAGGGATTTGCCAATGTGGATTTCCTGAACCACTTCCGCCTCACTGTAAACGGCAGTGTCTACGTAACCGAAAACCGCATCAACACCGGCACAAACCCCTATTATGGCTATGCGTCCAACGAGTCATCGCTCGGCGCGGTATTTGTCGGACATTACCGCACTGTCGACTACAACTACCAGCAGCTCCTCAACTACAACAACTCTTTCGGCAAAAACAATGTGGACGTGCTCATCGGACACGAATACAGCCGCAACAACGGCACCCGCGTCGAGGCCAGCCGCACGAAGGTGGCCATGTTTGACAAGAACACCGAAATCGCCGGCGCCGTGGTGGACAGCGATATGGACAGCTACCAGACCAACTACAACGTTGAAGGATACTTCCTCCGCGCGCAGTATGACTACGACAACCGCATCTTCGCCTCAGGTTCATTCCGCCGCGACGGTTCATCGCGTTTCCATCCCAAGCACCGCTGGGGCAATTTCTGGTCGCTCGGCGCGGCATGGATTCTTACAAAAGAGGAATGGTTCCCTTCCAACAGCGTGCTAAACATGCTTAAGCTGAAGGCATCCTACGGTGAGCAGGGCAACGACGGCATCGGCAACTTCCGCTATGTCGACACTT
Source organism: Bacteroidales bacterium (assembly GCA_019416285.1). GTDB lineage: Bacteria > Bacteroidota > Bacteroidia > Bacteroidales > Muribaculaceae > Duncaniella. The sequence goes on along the minus strand of DXXM01000029.1, from coordinate 42,624 downwards.
ATTCAATCAAGAACTCCGACGGCAACATCGCCTATGTGTTCAACACCAAGGGCAACGAGAATATCACCTGGGAAACCGTCGGCAGCCTCAACACCGGCGTAGAGTTCGAGCTGTTCAACAGCCGTCTGCGCGGCGGAGCTGAATTCTATATCCGCAACACCCGCGACATGCTCATGTATTTCTCGGCTCCCTACAGCCTCGGTTACAGCGGCTACTACGACAACGTCGGCGACATGCGCAACACCGGTGTAGAAATCGACCTTTCAGGCGACATCATCGCCAACCGCAATGTAACCTGGACTGTCGGTCTAAACTTCACATGGGAGCGCAACCGCGTGACAGCTCTTCCTGAAGAAAACAAACGCTACACCGTGGACGGCCACGACGGTTATTCAAGCGGCGAGGTGTTCTACGGCGAGGGGCTCCCCGTACGCACATGGTACCTCAAGCGCTACGCAGGTGTGGCAGACGACGGCCAGGCTCTCTATTACAAAAAAGACCCCTCCACCGGCGAACTCTCAACAACCACAGACTACGCACAGGCCTCCTACTCGCTCTGCGGCTCCGCACTTCCCAAGATATTCGGCGGCTTCAACACATCGCTCCGTATCTACGGATTTGACCTGAACGCACAGTTCAACTACTCTATCGGCGGCAAGAAATGGGATTGGGCCTATATGTCGATGATGACTCCGCCCTACAACGCCATCGTGGGCTCGCAGATACACAAGGATGTGTTCAACGCATGGTCACCCGAAAATCCCACCAGCGACATCCCCCGCTGGCAATACAATGACCTCTATGCCGCCTCTGCTTCGGACCGCTGGCTCACAGACGCAAGCTATCTCACATTCAAGAACCTGACCATCGGCTACACTCTGCCCAAGCGCATCTCCTCGGCGCTCAAGATGTCAAAACTGAGAATTTACGGCGCAGCCGAAAACATCGCCTACTGGACAAAGCGCAAAGGCTTTGACCCCCGTTTCGATTCATACTACGGAGTATATGCAGGCGCATTTTTCCCCATGCGCACCATCTCAGGCGGCCTTTCCGTCGAATTCTAATCAGACCATCATCTCAATCAACCGACAATGAAAAAATTTATAATATATTCATCCGTCATCGCTGCGGCTTTAGGCCTCACCGGTTGCCTCGAGGATTTCACTCCCACCAACCAGGCCACTGCCGATCAGATCAAGGGTGAGGACAAGAGCGCTCTCTCGAGTGCGGTGAGTGCCTACATGACTGCCTACGACTCATATTCCGACAACGGACTCGCAGGCGACGCCGGCTTTCCGGCTTTCGGTATCAGACGCGACGCCATGACAGCCGACGTCCCCGTCTACGATCCTACCTACGATTATTTCACCGAATTCAGCTATCTCAACTACCTCGGCGACTACGCTCCGCAGAGCCTATTCTGGCGAAGATATTACTATCTCGTACAGAAGTGCAACATCGTGCTCAGCGTGTCTGACCCCGAACAGCGTGACGAAGACAAAGAATATGCCGGAAATGCCCTCGCCTACCGCGCCATGGCCTATCTTGACATGGCCCGTTTGTATGAATACCGTCACACCGACGTGGCGTCGCTTGACCAGCAGGCCCAGGCCTCGGGCATAATGGGCCTCACCGTGCCTATCGTGACTGAGAACACTTCGGATGCCGACGGACGCGACAATCCCCGCGCGCCTTTCTACACCATGTATCGTTTCATCGCGGAGGACCTCGACAATGCCGAGAGATATCTTGCCGATTTCCACACAGTATCATCAAAGGTCAACGCCTCGCTGGGAGTGGTCTACGGCCTCAAGGCTCGCTTCTGGCTTGAGCTCGGCACACGTTTCCAACTCTATCCCGGCGATCTCGACCAGCAGTTGAGCCACGACAGCGACGAGGAAATCCCCTACGCCAAGCTCGGCATAAGTACGGCCAACGACTGCTTCAACAACGCAGCCATCTATGCGCGCCGCGCCATTTCCGAAGGTTATTCACCCCTCACCGAATCGCAGTGGTTTGACCCCAAAACCGGTTTCAATACCCCCAACGCGGCATGGATGTGGTGTGTGACACTTACTCTCGACAATCCTGCCGTCAATCTCGAATGGCAGTCATTCGTGTCCTACGTCTCGCCTGAGGCCACATGGGGCCTTTGCGACCAGGGCTATGGCGCATCCCGCATGATTGACGCCAAACTGTTTTCCAAGATTTCTGATTCAGACTGGCGCAAGACCACCTGGATTGCTCCCGATGATGTGGCCGACGAGCAGGCCTACAACACCAAATATGCCAAGGGCACAGCTATGGGCTATAACGAATGGCGCAAATACGGCGCGTATGTCGGATTCAAATACCATCCCGGCAGCGGTGACCGCACCACTTATGCCGTCGGCAATGCCGTCAGCGTGCCTCTTATGCGTATCGAGGAAATGTATCTCATCGAGGCCGAGGCTGTGGCCCGCGTGTCGGGCGTCGGAGCCGGCAAGCAGCTCCTTGAATCCTTCCTCAACAGCTACCGCTACCGCAACAACAGCTATGTTTGCAATGCCGCAGGCATCGAGGAGCTCATTGACGAGATATTTGACCAAAAGCGCATCGAACTGTGGCTCGAAGGTCTGATTGTGTGGGACTACCGCCGTCTCGAGAAACCCGTGATCCGCGGCTATGCCGGCACAAACTGGTATCCCGACTTCTGCTTCAATTCCTATCCCAACGCCGTGGCTCCGTGGATGACCCTCTATATTCCAGACCGTGAGAAAAACTACAACAAGGCTGTGATTCTCAATCCCGACCCTTCGAATGCAATCTCGGTGTGGAATGGCAGTAACTAAAGTCATAACAAGTTAATTTCCAAGATATGAAAATCAAAAATATATTTGGCATGGCGTTTGTAGCCATGCTGGTTTCGCTCCCGCTGGCATCATGCTCGGATGACGACGACTACGCTCCGGGGCCGGCGGTGGAACCGGGCAATCCGTCAGTCTATTTTCCGCTCCAGAGTGAGTATTCCTACATTTTCAGCAGCGATGACGACGACAAGACCTTTGATGTCACTGTCAGGAGACTTGACGCCAACGGCGAGGTGACTGTCCCGGTGACCGTGTCGGCCAATGTGGAAGGCGGGTTCTCACTCCCCTCTGAAGTCAGATTTGCCGACGGCGAGACTGAGACCACCATAAAAGTGGACTGCTCGCTACTCCCCACCAAACAGGAATATACCCTCACACTCTCTATCCCCGAAAGCTACTCCAATCCGTATGCCGAAGGCACAAGCGAAGTCACTGTGTCGTCGCTTGTATCAGACTGGGAGCTTTGGGCGGAAAACGCGTGCTTCAGTTTCACAAGCTATTACGCCGACATCTACTGCAATATATATGCAATGCCCGGCACAAAAAAGTTCAAAATAGAGAACTTCCTCGGCTCAGGCATCGACCTTCCTTTTGAAGTGGATGACCCGTCGGCAAGCCGTTCAATTATCTATCCTACAGCAAACGACGATCCCTATGTGAACTATTATCCGGAGGATGAATTCCAGTGCTGGTATCTCTACAATCAGGAGACCGGCGACTACCCCGTATGGAGCCCCGACGGTGCATCGTCACCCTTAATCGAATATGCTCTGATTTATACCTACGGTAACGATACGCCCTACACCTACATCCGTTTCGGCAGAAAGACCGGTCAGATTACCATCGATACCTCCTACGACGACGGCTCAAGCAGCTGGCAATATGTGTCATTCTCATACTCCGACCCGCTTTTTGAAATGTTTGAATAAAAAATCAGAAATCCATCATGAAAATATATAAGATTTTTGCTGTCGCCATGGCATGCGCTCTCGCCTTCGGGCTGAGCGCATGCAGCGACGATGACGACGCCATCAAGTCGGTGCTTAAAGACCCGTCGCTGGCCAATGTCTCGGAGTCTGTCAGCTCACTGACATTCTCATGGGATAAGGTGGATGACGCCACTCAGTATGGCTATGAGCTCACCGATCCGGAAGGAAAAGCGGTCTACACTGACGTGACCAAATATACACGGGTGCATTTCACTGGTCTGCGCCCCGCCACCACCTACACGCTTTCGGTGTGGGCCTACTCGAAAGTCTACGGTGATGTCGGCACATCCAAGATTGCCACTCTCACGGGCACCACAGCTTCAACCGAGCCGCTCGCCGCTCCGACACTCACAGCAGAAGTGGCCGCCGGTGTAGCCACCGTGAGCTGGGAAGAGGTCCCCCATGCCACATCCTATATATATTCCTATGAAATCACCGGCAAGGAGACCGGCGCTTCCGAGGAAATCAAAGGAGAGACCTCCGAGCTCTACGTCGCAATCTCCGGTCTCGACATCGACCGTGAGTACACAGTGAGCGTATATGCCGTTTCCACCGACGAGGTCTACACCGAGTCTGAAAAGGCCACCGTGTCATTCACCATGACCCACACCCGCACGTGGACCGTAGTCGGAACCTACACCAGCGCCCATCTCGGCAAATCATATCCCGTGACCATGATTGCCTACGACGACAACACCTATTCGCTCATGTCATGGTATGGTGTGGAGCCTTATAACTTCGATTTCTCTGTCGATGAAAACGGTGTGATTACCCCTTACGGCAGCTACAGCAAAAATTCGGAGGGAGAATATATCATCCCGACCGGCGACAGCGCTCTTCCCGATATATACCTCTCAAACGACGTGCCCTCTACCTTCTCCGGCAACGAGCGCGGCGGCCAAATCAACATCCACACCTGCAACTACGGTGCCGGCACCGACACATTCATCTGGGAACCCGCACGCCAGGTGCTGTGGAGAGCTCAGGGCACTTATCGCAGCGCAGTGACCGGCGAGACCTACAATGAAACCCTCACCGCCTACGACGACAATACCTATTCGCTTGAGCCCTGGTATGGTGTCGACGGCTACAACCTGGAATTCAGAGTTGACCCCGCCAACAACGGAAGCGTCGAGGAGATTCTCAATGCCGAAGGCTACTACGCAAACGGCTATTGGATTAACACCGGACTCGGAGGCGACTACTACGGCCTGTATATCTGGCCCGGCTACGACGCCGCCTACGAGGACACAAGCTCCTTCATCACCGGCGGTGCCACAGGCGGCACCCTCCGTCTCTGCGTCTATGCAGCAGCCGTCTCCGGTGCAGACTGGTGTTCCGACGTATTCACCTGGGGCAACGGCACTGGCGCCATGACCATCGACGACCTCGTCGGTGAATATTCCGTCACCACCACCGGCTATCAGTATGTTGAATCGCAGGAAGGCTCCTTCTCCTATGACAATGTACTGACCGTCACGAAATCGGCCGACGACCCCAACAGCCTCGTGTTCGACAATTTCTATTGGAGCGAGTGTCCCATAGTAGGGAAAGTGGATCTCAAGGCCATGACTGTGACCTTCCAGCCGCAGGAATGGGGCTACTACATCTTCGCCGGTACCACCGGTTCCGATGCTCCCGTAGTAGCCACCATCAGCAGCAGCCGTGTCATCACAGTGGAAGGCTGGACCGGATGGTACAACTTCGGCACCACCTCCGCACCCGACTGGTACTACTACTTCGCCGACACCAAAACCACCTTCACCAAAAAATAACGCCACCTATTCCCCTCTGCCTACTGGTAAGGAGGAATGAAACCGGCAATACATGACGGCTATAAACCGTCCGCCCATAATCAAGAGTCCCCGAAAAGTTTTATGCGAAACTTTTCGGGGACTCTTGATTATAGATACACAATTCTGAATCTCTATACTTATCAGAAAGTGAGTTTGAAGCCGCCGATGAGGTTGAAGCCGGGCATTTCGTAGCCGCGGTTGATGGTGTAGCGGGTGTCGGTGATGTTGTCAAGGTCGAGGGTGAACGTGAGGAGGTGGAGGGGGCGATAGGACAGGCGCATATTGACTGTGGCATAGTTCTGATTGCTCACATCGTCGGCTACGTACAGACCTCCCGCGCCTTTAAGTTCTGCATCGATGTGAAATCTCTTAAAGGCATCCCATCCTACGCCGAGGTAATACTGGTTTTTCGGGGCGGCGGTAAGATTGTGGAGCGATGTGTGCAAATAGCTGTAAGTAGCCCATAACTGCAATCGCTCCGTGAGGTGGCTGCGCGCAGAGAGTTCGATTCCTTTGTTGATGAAACGGCCGGTGTTGACATTTTTCATGTCGACAATCTGAATCAGATTCGAGCCCTTGCTATAGTAGGCGGTGACATCCACAGAAAGGTAGCGGCTGAAATGCCTGCCGATACTTACCTCATAGTTCATCATCCGCTCCGGTTCAAGTCCGGGATTGGCCATGCGATAGAGATACAGTTCGCGGAACGATGGATTGCGGTAGCCTTTCGACAGCGAGGCTTTGACAGTCCAGTCCTCCCCCGGATGGAGCACCACTCCGGCCTGCGGAATCCACTGAGTGGAGAAGCGGTTACTATTGGCCATACGCAGGCCGCCGTTGAGAATCACAGCATCGCCAAGAAGCTGCTGCGACAGGGTGAGATATGGCGAATATTCGATGATGTGGCGGCGCGACATGGTGGTCAGCGAACCATCGGTATGATGATTGCCGCCGGAAACGGGTATTTTGCCCGAATAGCGGTCAAAGTCAAAGCCGAGAGTGGCCGAAGAGCCTGACCACGGTCTGAAATTCTGATAGAGAATCACACCGAAACGGTCGTCGACACTATGGAAATGACGAGGGTCATCGACAAAATGGTTGCCGTAGCTGTAATAGACGCGAGCCGCGCCGTTGGTAGCGCCATAAGTGTTGCTCACTGTGACTGAAGCCTCGCCGCGTATCACGTCCTGATGATAGATGTCTGTCGACTCGGGATTCGAGAGTTTCGGATAGACCGGATCATTCCCGACGAACTGCATGAGAGAATAATCGGCACGGGAGCTCCAACGGTCACTGAAATCGTAGCCAACCTTCGCATAAAGATTGCTCTGACGGAAGTCGAAATCTTTCTGAAGGCCGTCGGTGCGGTCATAGCCCAGTGAGACGAGCGATGAAAAACGCCCGAAACGGGTGGTGTTCGTGAGTGAGTTGAGCCAGGTGTTGTGTGAGCCGTAGCGGGAACTCAGTGTGGTACGGACGCCGGAATGAGCGGGACTTTTGGTGATGACATTTATGACACCGCCCATCGCGTTGGAGCCATAGAGCACCGAACCTGGACCGCGGAGCACCTCGACATGGTCGACATATTCCGTGCCATAGAAATCTGCGACATGATGCGAGTAGATTCCTGCAAACTGCGGCTGTCCGTCCACCATCATAAGTACGGCATTTGTCGGTGAGCCGCCGACGCCCCTTATCTTGATGCCTCCCGCGCCGCCGTTGCTCAGGCCGAAACCGAGCATATTGCGCTCGGTGACAAAAAGGCTCGGCACCATGCCCGATATTGCCGGAAGCAGCTGCGGCTGTCCGGTAGCCTCCAGCTGATGACTGCCGACGGTCGACACTGTGTAGGGAAGCAGATTCCGGCCGACAGCATCGTTGCTCCCGGTGACCACTACTTCCCCGAGTCTATGAGATGGCACTGAATCCGCCGATAAATTTTCTGCGCCGACACCAAAGCCGGCAAAGAGAGAGGAAAATATCAGGAGATATGTCAGCCTGGCCATCAGTCGAGTTTTACGAGTTTGTATTTCTGAGTACCGAGGCCGATGCTTTCACCATAGTCGAGAGTGTGCATGCCGTGGCGCGAGTCGATGCGCTCGATAAGATGGATTTTACCGTGGTCCTCCGAAGCCCTGACGAGGTCCGTGCAAGCCTTGTCGAGAGCCACCGGGTCAAGCGAAGCGAGCACACCGAGGTCACCCATCTGCGGATCGGCGGGATGCGAGTCGCAGTCACAGTCGACCGAGAGATTATTGGCCACACTTATATAAATGATATTGTCGCCGCAATGGTCAGCCACGGATTTTGCAGCCTCAGCCATTGATTCGAGAAACATATCCTGCTCGGGAAGATTCTGCCACAGTTTATCGGGAGAGTCAATCTTGCCGGCCGTGTGGATATATGATTTGCCATTGGACGAAGCGATTCCTATCGACATATTCTTTACAGCGCCTCCGAATCCGCCCATGGCATGACCTTTGAAATGCGAGAGGATAACGGTGAAATCATACTGAGGATAGTGCGAGCCGACAATGTCATATTTCAGATGGCGTCCACCTTCAAGCGGAAGTTTAACCTCGCCCTCTGCATCCATGATGTCGACAGGAGCGATTGCGGTGAATCCGTGTTCTTCCGCAGCCTTGCGGTGGTCCTCAGTCGAGAAACGCTTGCCCTGATAGGCGGTGTTACATTCGACGATGGTACCGTCCACGAGTTTCACGAAATCCTTTATGAGCGAAGGCTGGAGGAAGTTGTGGCCGCCGGGTTCGCCGGTCGAGATTTTGACCGCCACTTTCCCTTTTGCCTCGCGGCCGAGCTGCTTATAGAGCTTTATGATGGCCTCCGGTGAAATCTCGCGGGTCATATAGACTACGGCGCTGTCAGATACCTGGATGTCTGCTTTACCGGCTGTCTGAGCGTCGGCTGCCGGTGTAAGGGCCGAAGCCAGACCCAAACATAAGAAAGCGACGAGAAGATGTTTCTTCAGATTCATGATGTTGAAAATATATGTGATTATTATTTTAAATGCGGAAATCAATAGCCGAATCTCTCTGCGGCACGTTCCATGCCGCTGACAATGGCCACTCCGAATGGGCATCGGGTCTCGCACGCACCGCAGGCTATGCAGTCGGATGCGTGATGCGTCAGTGCCTTGTAATGCTCGCGCACGGTTTCCGGAATCTCACCCTGCGCTGTGGTGAGATTGTAGAATTTGTTGACCGAAGCAATGTCGATTCCGGCCGAACACGGAGCACAATGACCGCAATACATGCAATGCCCCTCCCAGGAGAAGCGGTCGAGCCCCTTGAGCACTTCGGCATAATCGCGCTCGCGGCTGTCGGCGTCACACCAGCTTATCGCAGCCTCGATTTCCTCACGGTTCTTGCACCCTATCATCACCGCGGCCACAGCGGGGCGCGTAAGAGCATATTCAATCGCCTGCACCGGAGTCATCGGTTTGCCGAATGGAGAATTCTGCTCCGAAAGCAGGTCGCCTCCGCCATAGACCTTCATCACGTCGATACCTATATTATTGCGCTCGCAATACTCGTAGAGCTTCTCACGCTCGGGGTCGATGTTATGGCGCTCGGCCTCGTATGTCTCCCCCTCAAACATCGAATAGATATCCACGTCCGATGGCTGGAGGTCGTAGGCGGGATTGATGGAAAACATCAGCACGTCAATCAGACCGGTCTCCACAGCCATCATAGCCACTTTCGGGTTATGGCTGCTCATACCGATATGGCGTATTCTCCCCTCCTCTTTCAGACGCAGGGCGATTTTGATGATTTCCGTGTCGAAAACCTTATGGAAATCCTCCTCGGAATCGACATAGTGAATCATACCGACGTCAAGATAGCCGGTGGCAAGTTCCTCAAGCTGTTTTTCGAAAGCAGGCATAATCTTCGGCACCTCTCGGGTGCGGAGATACTGGCCGTCCTCCCACACCGTACACAGATGCCCCTGTATGATAAAATCCTCACGACGTCCGGCAAGCGCGACACCGATATTGCGGCGCAATTCGGGGTTGGGCGAATAGATGTCGATGAAATTCACACCCTTTGAAATCGCATAGTCAAAATCGGCCTTTACATCCTCGGCCGTCTTGTGCATAAAGCCCTCGCATCCGAGAGATATAGCGCTCACACGCAGGCCGCTACGTCCTAACATTCTATAATCCATCGCAGTAATTTGTAATTGTTTCAGTCTATTGTTTTCAATATTGCAAATTTACCACTAAAGATTGACATAAAGTCAAAACAAATCACTGATAGAATTACCATTATTGCGGTTTTTCGGCGCCCGCATTGCGACTGTGTTACAGTCGGGGGCGCTAATTTGATATATCTGAAACTTTGTCGTAAATTTGCGCCGTTAATAGAGAAACACGATTATGAGATTTGACGAGCTTAATTTAAGCGATGATATACTTGACGCTCTTGATGCGATGCGATTCGAAGAGTGTACCCCGATTCAGGAACAGGCAATACCCGTGATACTCGAAGGACGCGACCTTATCGCCGTAGCCCAGACGGGTACAGGCAAGACGGCGGCCTATCTGCTTCCGGTCATCGACCGCCTCGCCTACCTGCCTGAAGCGAAAGACTATGTGAACTGCATAGTGATGTCGCCCACGCGCGAACTCGCGCAGCAGATTGACCGGCAGATGGAGGGATTCGCCTACTATGTCCCCGTCAGCAGCGTGGCAATCTACGGCGGAACCGACGGCGCCACCTTCGCCCAGCAGCAGCGCGGACTGAAAATGGGTGCCGACGTGGTCATCGCCACTCCGGGGCGTCTGCTTGCGCATCTTCAGATGGGCTACGTCGACCTCTCGAAAGTGTCATACTTCATTCTCGACGAGGCCGACCGTATGCTCGACATGGGTTTCTACGACGACATCATGCAGATTGTCAAGCATCTGCCCAAGGAGCGTCAGACTCTGATGTTCTCGGCCACAATGCCTCCCAAAATCCAGCAGATGGCCAAGGCTATCCTCAACAATCCCGCGGAGGTTAAAATCGCCGTATCGCGCCCGACGGAGAAAATCGACCAGTCGGCTTTCGTGTGTCACGAAGGTCAGAAAAGCGGCATCCTGCGCCATCTTTTCAAGACAGCCCATTCAAAGCGCGTCATAGTGTTCTCCTCGTCAAAACTCAAGGTCAAGGAGCTGGCCCGCGAACTCCGCCGCGCCAAAATCAAAACCGGCGAAATGCACTCGGATCTCGAACAGGCCACACGCGACGAAGTGATGCTCGACTTCCGCGCCGGACGCCTTGACGTGCTCGTGGCCACCGACATCCTCGCGCGCGGAATCGACATCGACGACATAGCAATGGTAGTCAACTACGATGTCCCCCACGAGGCGGAGGACTATGTACACCGCATCGGCCGCACGGCGCGTGCCAACGCCGACGGCATGGCCGTGACGCTCATCAGCTCGCGCGAACAGTCGAAATTCGGCGAAATCGAGACCTTCCTCGGCTATGAGGTCAGAAAACAGGAGGTTCCCGCCGAACTCGGGGAGGCGCCGGAATATAATCCCAAGAAACGCCGTCCCGGGGGCAACCGCGGGCGCGGACGTAGCGGAAACGGGCGTGGTGGCAACGGACGCGGACGCGCCAATAGCAACGGCAACAGCAACAAAAACACCGCCAACGGCGGCAAGAATAACGGCAACAGCACCCCCACCGGCAGCGATAACTCCAATAACAATAGCAGCAATAACAACGCCAATAAGGGCAATAACAGCAAAGGTAATTCCGGAAAAGGCAACGGCAAGGGGCGCAACCACGGCCGCAACCGCCGACAGTCCGGAAAATCGTCGAAACCGGCATCTGAAAAACCATCCACACCACAAAAGCCTCCACACGAGCAGGCATAAAACCTCCACATCCACAGGCATATACACTCGGGACACAAAAATTTTTCTCTTTCAGGGTTGAGTTTTGAGAAATCCGTGTGTCTTATAAGTGTATGACAAACAGAAATGACATAGAGCAGCTTTTCAAAGCACATTACGCGCAGATGCACCGGTTGGCCGTGGCGCTTCTGCACGACGATGAACTTGCGCGCGACATCGTCCACGATGTCTTTGCCTCGCTGCTCGACGGAACGCCCCAAATCCTCATCACCGGAGGCTATCTCCTTAAAGCGGTCAGAAACCGCTGTCTCAACCACATCCGTGACTGCGAGATTCATCAGCGCATAGCCGACCGCTATTTCCTCGAAAACGAGGAATACGACACCGAGGACTGGCCTGACGAGGAAACCATTGCGCGAATATACAGCCTCATCCGCAACGACATCTCCCCGCAGGCGCGGCGCGTCATGGAGCTCCGCTTTTCCGACGGGCTGCCGTTTTCCAAAGTCGCGGCGGCGATGGGCATAAGCGAGACTGCCGTCTACCGTCATCTGAGTCATGCGCTAACAATAATCCGTCAAAAACTCAACGAAAAATGAAAACTCAGCCCGATGACAGCATGGGAGCCGGCAAGTACGGACTTGTACTTGACATTATCGAGCACCCCGACAAATATACTTCGGAACAGTTGGCCGAGATACTGACCGATCCGGAGACACGTGAAATCTATAATCTTCTCTGCAAGACTGATTCCGCCATAAAATCCGCAAAAGAAATCGATGTCGATGCCGAGTGGGAAAACTTCGCGCGGAAACAGAATCTCCGTGCGTCCTCCGGCGACCGCCCTGCAGCGCGTTCATTCCGCTGGTTCGGAAGCCGCGCCGCCTCGATTGCAGCCATCGTCTGCACGTCAATCGTCGCCGTAGCTGCCGGAATCGCCATAACAGTCAGTGTGATTAACCGGCCCGCAGAGTCAGCTCAGAACCTCGCCGAAACAGCCTATAAGTCAGCTCCGGTAGCAGTAATCGTAGGCTCCGACACAATCCCTGCCGACACAGTAATGACAGTGACCGCACCTGTAATGTTTGAGGACCAGGCGCTTGAGACAATCATGACCACCGTGGCCGCAACCTACGGCGTGGAAGTGAAATTCAACAGCCCGGAAGTGGCCGCCCTACACCTTTACTATAAACTCGACCCGTCATTGCCCCTTGACGAAGTGATAGCCCAGCTCAACACCTTCGAGCAGATAAACATCAGACGCAACGGCAACACTTTAACCATCGACTGATTATGAGGGTTCTCATTTCCATAATCCTGGCTGTGATAAGCACAATCTCAGCCAGTGCCCGCGAGTATGCCTACTCGTTCAGCGACACACCTATTTCCGAGGCCATAGTGACCATAAGCAAAGACCATCCCGACGTCAGTATCTCGTTTATATATAAGGAACTGGACAATTACCGCACATCGGCTCACGTATATACCGACGACCCCTACCAAGCCCTGCGGCAGACCATTGGCTTCAATCCGATTTCCGTCATAAAGAATGGCGACCGCTACTACGTCGAGGCCCTCCAGCACGGCAAGTTCCGCTACACCGGCCGCGCCATAGGAAACGACAACGAGCCCGTCGTAGCCGCCACCGTCATGCTGCTCGCTCCGAAGGATTCCACCATCATCACCTACGGCATAACCGACGACGCCGGCCGCTTCTCAATCCCATGCGACAGAGAAGGGGTAATCGGCAAGCTGTCATGTCTCGGATATAAACCGATTTTGAAAAGATTCGACACCTTCTCTGTCGGCACCATAATAATGGACGAGCAAGCTCTTTCATTAGGCACCGTAACCGTGGAGGGCGACAACGCAAAACTCTATGCCGACAAATCGGTATATGTGCCGACGGCAAAGCAGAAGAACGCCGCTCAGACCGCACAGGACCTGATTAATCGGATGGCTATTCCACAGTTAGGGATAGACGGCGATATCAAGACCGTCACCGGCCAGCCTGTTGACATTTTCATAGACTTCATGCCAGCCTCCCAGGGTGAGATGGCGGGAATGAGGATGGATGATGTGAAGCGCGTTGAATATTATGACTATCCGAGTGATCCCCGCTTTCTCAACAAAGCGCATGTAATCAATTTCATCATGCAGAAGTATGAATATGGCGGCTACGTCAAAGGGATATATTATGACAATTTCATAACCTCGCGGCAACTGAACGGATATGCCAAAGTCCAATATAAAAATATGACTTTTGACTGGGCCGGAGGAGCTTTCTATATGAACGACAGGAAAAATTATGAAAATATAGTTGAAACCTTCAGGCTTCCTCAGGAAGATGGCTCTGTAAAGGAATTTGAAAGAAATTCCGTGGTGGATTATACCAGGAAAAGACGCGCTTCCTACTGGACATCATTCAAAGCCCTTTACCGGACAAAAAATGTAGTCGCAAGCAACATGGTCACCGCTGATTTCGAGCGAATACCCAAGCATGTCACAGAAGGAAAGGTGACATATACACCGGCGGATTACGCGTCAGTAGATTATATATCACAAAACCGCAACCGTATTAATTCACTGGTTTACAACGGTTATTGGCATTTTTCATTATCACATGGAAACTATATCACGTTCAATCCCTCCTATGCCTATACGCATACCAACCAACGCTCCCTCTATGACGAGGCTGGAATAGCACCATTGTTCAACGGCGCGGCTGATGACTCGCATCAGGCCAACGGCGACATTACATTTGTTCATCCTTTCGGTAAAGCAGGTACGCTAAAGGCTATGTGTCAGGGACGCTTCCTGCAAAATAAAACCCGATATTCGGGCACTTCCACAACCGCTGACATGGCCCGCACATACCGTGTCGGCCCCGGAATCAGTTACAGCTACTCCGGCGATAAGTTTTACGGAAATTTCGGTGCCGGATTATATTGGGATAAGTCCGAATACGGAACTATCAAAGAGAACTCGACTGCACCATGGATAAATCTGTCGCTGCAATATGCCTTCAACCGGAAAAACTCGCTCTCGCTGGATTTCAGTTACAGCAAATCCATCCCGGCATCCAGTTTCCGCAGCGCCGCCGTAATCGAATCAAATCCCCTGATGAGTTATACCGGCAATCCTGCACTCGTCCCCTACAATTCCTATCAGATAGAGGGCAGCTACACACTGATTCCGAGCAATAATTTCAATTTATCGGTGTTCGGTTCGGCTTGGATAGTGGGTAACAGATATGTGAATGATTACGAAGCTACATCAACCGGTATCCTGCGAACCATCAAGCAGCCTATGGGAAATTATTCAACGTGGCAATACGGTTGTCAAGGTTCGAAAAGACTGTTTGACAGGAATCTTCAACTGGGAGTTGCCTGTTACATGCAGCAGGCTCATAACGGAGTCCCCTACAACTGGACCAAATCAAAGCTTATCGTCTCCATTTCGGCAACTTACTATCTTGATAAACTCTACTTCGGAGCGACATACAACACTCCGAGCGCTTATGCCGACGGATGTATGGTGGGAACATGGATGTCGTCGCGCGACGCCTATACATTTCAGGTTGGCTGGAGCAACGGAAAATGGAACCTGCGCTTCTTCACACGCAATTTCCTACGCTATGACACATATCAGACCAAAGGCGTGATGAATAGCAAGTATTATGATTCAACACGTTACATCTACAGCGGAAGCCACGCAGGTTTCTTCCAGATTTCAGCTACCTATACTTTTGGATTCGGAAAGAAAGTAAAGGCCGAAAATGAAGCTTATCAGGCCTCCGGCGCTTCCTCAGGTATCCTGAAATAAGTAAACAGCCAATCATATCAGACAAATCAGGCCCCCAGCGGTGATGCCGGGGGCCTGATGATGTTTTGTCAGCGGGTCAGAGGCGTCAGTCTGCCGCGTATTCGATTTTGCCGACGAGTTTGCGGCATACGCCGGGGTTCTCCGATGCCTGCACCGAAGGCTGGTGGAGGTCATGCGGGAAATAGAGGAAGAAGCGGTCGGGACCGGCGGGAACGTATGAGGCCGGAGCGTCGAGCGTGTAGAAGGTGCGGTCCTTCACGGGGTCATACTCCATAGTGGGAGTCACCTTGTCGGGGTCGGCGAGACCGTAAAGCTCATCACCTACAAAAGTGTACTGCAGGTCGATGAACTTGCGGTGATTCTCGGTTCTTGTCTCCTCGGCAGATTTCGGAGTATATTCGGCGGGGACATTAATCCACACGCGTCCCTTCTCGAGCTCGATTTTGCCCGGTTCGAGAGTCATCGGGTCAGTCTCGGCAAGAAATTTGAAGAGTTTGTCCCAGAGGGGCTTGTTGCGGCGATACTGAGTGGCGAACTCCACAGCATCCACGGTGTCATCGACATTGAGCTTACATCCGTTGGCCCATTCGCGGCTTTTCACCCATTCGCGGGCCTCTTCGGGAGTGATAGTTTTTTCTGTTGACATGGTTGTGATAAATTTATGGTCAGTAAATTTTACTGATGCAAAAATACGGAAATGGGCCGAATAAAGCAAATCGGATTCGCCACAGTTGGTTTTGACGGGAATTATCTGTAACTTTGGACAATGAAATCTCTCCCCGCCATCTCTTCTCCGTTTAATCCATTAATAATTACCCTACAACGAATCTGACTAACCATGAGATTACTGACATCCGTGCTTGGACTCTGCCTCAGTTGCGCCGCGGCATTTGGCGCCGGAAATTCCACCTACAGCCATCTCTACGAGGGACTTCCCTTTGAAATGCCCGTGATTGACAGGCCCGTGTTCCCGGCCAACACCGTATCGCTCACCGACTTCGGCGCCGTGTCCGACGGCAAGACACTCAACACCGACGCCTTTGCCCGCGCCATCGAAGCTCTCTCGGCCAAAGGTGGCGGCACACTCAACGTCCCCTCCGGCATCTGGCTCACCGGGCCCATTATCTTCAAGTCAAACATCAATCTCCACCTCGACGGCGGCGCGCTGATTCTTTTCTCCCCCGACCCGAACCTCTACCCCGTAATCTACACCGTCTATGAGGGCTACGAGGCTTACCGCGCCATCTCCCCCATCTACGGCGAGGGTCTTGAGAACATAGCCATCACCGGCGAAGGCGCCATCGACGGCAACGGAGCGGCATGGCGCGCTGTGAAACGCGACAAAATGACTCCCGGACAATGGAAAAGTCTCGTGGCCTCGGGAGGTATCGTGAAGGATGACTATGCCTGGTATCCCGGCGAGGACTATATAGAGGGCTCCAAACTCTCCCACGACCAGCTCAAGGCGCTTTCAAAGGAGGAAGCCGAGAAAATCAAACGCTTCGTGCGTCCGGTGATGCTGAAATTCGTCAAATGTAAAAACGTGTATCTCCAGGGCGTCCTCTTTCAGAACTCTCCGGCATGGAACCTCCACCCGCTTATGTGCGAGAACCTCATCATCGACGATGTCTACATCAAGAATCCCGAATACGCCATGAACGGCGACGGTCTTGACGTGGAGTCGTGCAAAAATGTGATTATATACCGCTCGACTCTCGATGTAGGCGACGACGCCATCTGCATCAAATCAGGCAAGGACGAGGATGGCCGCAGGCGCGGAATCCCGACCGAAAACGTAATCGTGAAGGACTGCCGTGTGTTTCAGGGCCACGGAGGTTTCGTGGTGGGCAGTGAGATGTCGGGCGGAGTCAACAATGTGTCCGTCACCGACTGCCAGTTCATAGGCACCGACGTGGGCCTGCGCTTCAAGAGCACCCGCGGCCGCGGCGGAGTGGTGGAGAATATCTTCATCGACAATGTAAATATGCTCAACATCCGCGAGGAAGCGCTCCTCTTCGACCTCTACTACTGGGTGAAAAACGCTCCCAAGACCATCCCGCCGGTCGACGAGACAACTCCCCAGTTCCGCAACATCACAATCAACGGCGTCTCGGCCTTCCATTCGGGCATGAGCGTGAAATTCAACGGTCTGCCGGAGATGCACATCGAGAATGTCAGCCTCACAAACTCGATTTTCACAGCCAAAAACGGCGGTCTCATCTCTGAGTCGACCGGAATCCGCTTCGACAATGTGAACATTACCGCGCAGAAAGGTCCTGCTCTGAAAATAAACAATGTAATCGACGCCGATTTCACAAACTGCACCCTCAACACTCCTGATGCCGAAAAAATCTCCTACACCGGCACTAACAAGGATATAGACATCAAATAATCCTCGGGCCACCCGGTATAAAATATAATCAGGCCCGGAATCCGATGCGATTCCGGGCCTGATTATATTTATATTTTTGTGAAGAAGTTTACTTCTTCGCGGGACGTCCGGGCTTTTTGGGACGGGACTCAGGCTGCGGGCGGCGCAGACGGAGCACCTGTGCGGAACGCGGAGGCAGGTACAGACGCAGCCACTCGCGGCCTGAGGGAGCGAACAGCGGGTCTGTCTGAGTGAGATGGCTTACGCTCTCATCGATATTGCCGTAGCCGCCGAAGAGAGGATTGTCGGTCGAGAGAACGACATCATATTCTCCTGCGGGAGCAAGAACGCCGTAGCCGGTAAATGCCTTCGAGGGATTGAAGTTGAACACAAACACGAGGTCGCCGCGCATGAACGCGAGCACCTGGTCATCGTCCTTCTCCCAGAGCTTGACCACGGGAAGAGCCTGGAAATTATACACGCCCGAAAGCAGATGGATCATCGCGTTGTCGAAGGCGTTGAGAAGCTCATATTTCAGCTCCTTGCGGTCCACGAGGTCCCACTGGCGACGCGCATACTTGTAGCTCCAGCCATTGCCCTCGCGCGGGAAGTCAATCCATTCGGGATGGCCGAACTCATTGCCCATGAAGTTGAGATAGCCGCCGTTGATGGTAGCTGCGGTGACGAGGCGTATCATCTTGTGGAGCGCCATGCCGCGTGCCACCACCATGTTGTCGTCATCCTTCATCATGTGCCAGTACATTTCCTTGTCGATAAGGCGGAAAATCACCGTCTTGTCGCCCACGAGCGCCTGGTCATGGCTCTCGACGTATGAGATTGTCTTTTCGTCGGCGCGGCGGTTAGTGAGTTCCCAGAAAATCGAGGTCGGATGCCAGTCCTCGTCCTTTTTCTCCTTGAGCATCTTGATCCAGTAGTCGGGGATGCCCATGGCCATGCGATAGTCGAAGCCGATACCGCCGTCCTTCACGGGCACTGCGAGCCCCGGCATACCGCTCATCTCCTCAGCGATGGTTATCGCGTTGGGGTTAATCTGATGTATGAGCTTGTTGGCAAGGGTGAGATATGTGATGGCGTTGGTGTCCTGACCGCCGTTGTAGTAATCCTCATAGCTGCAGAAAGCCTGTCCGAGACCATGGCTGTAGTAGAGCATCGAGGTGACGCCGTCAAAGCGGAAACCGTCGAAACGGAATTCCTGAAGCCAGTATTTGCAGTTGGAGAGGAGGAAGTTTATCACATCGTTCTTGCCGTAGTCGAAACAGAGGGAATCCCATGCCGGATGCTCGCGGCGCGAATCGCCGTAGAAGTACTGATTGTAACTTCCGTCGAGACGTCCGAGACCCTCGACCTCGTTCTTTACGGCATGAGAGTGGACAATATCCATAATCACGGCTATGCCGAGCTCATGGGCCTTGTCGATGAGGCTCTTGAGCTCCTCCGGAGTTCCGAAGCGGCTCGAGGGCGCATAGAAGCTCGACACGTGATAGCCGAAGGAACCGTAGTAGGGATGTTCCTGTATAGCCATTATCTGAATGGCATTGTAGCCGTCGGCGGCGATGCGCGGAAGAATCAGGTCGCGGAACTCGGTGTAGGTTCCGACGCCTTCCTTCTGCTGCGCCATGCCGATATGACATTCATATATAAGGAGCGGACGGGTATCGGGGCGGAAGCGGCGCACCTTCCATTTGTAGGGCTCCGGCGACCATATCTGGGCAGAAAACACCTTGGTCTGCTCGTCCTGAACCACTCGGGTGGCATAGGCAGGTATTCTTTCGCCTTCGCCGCCGTCCCAGGTGACAATCATCTTATACAGGTCGCCGTGGTTCATGTCGGCAGGTTTGAGACGGATTTCCCAAACCCCGTTTTTCTTAGGTTTCAGGGCATACTTCTTCATGCGTTTCCATTTCGAGAAGTCGCCGATGAGAGTGATGGAGGTAGCGTTGGGAGCCCACTCGCGGAACACCCATCCGCCGTCGGACAGATGGTGCAGGCCGAAGAAATTGTGTGCGTTTGCAAAAGAATCAAGCGACCCGTCAGTGCCGCATAGTTCGGCTTCCTTAGCTACGGCATCGTTGTGACGGCCAATAATTGCGTCGGAATAAGGTTCAAGCCACGGATCGTTTTTAATAATGTTGAGAGTCTTTTTTTTCATGGGAGAACTTATAATTACAGAGAGGCGGATACTCACCGCCACCCATTAACTAACCCGGATAATCCGGACAATGTCTCCACAAACTTAATGAAAATTTTCGAATCTGTCGCTATCAAGTGACAGATTTATGCAATTTTAGGGAAAAAGACTCCTTAGAGGGTGTTTTGAGGTTGAATGAAGGAATTATGGGACTCCATAATGACTAATGACTTAATGATCTTTCGAAACAGGCTGAAAAGACCTCTAAAGATTTCGTAAAGTTAAATTCAAACGACTCTCTGCAACATCAAAAAATCCCCAGACCGAAAATGAACACAAGGGCTATGCACGCGGGAGCCACGTAGCGGAGACAGCACACCACGATGCTGACCATCCACGGACGCACTCCGCTTCCGGAGCTCATCAGCTCGCCGCGTACCACGCTCCTGTCGAGAACCCAGCCGACAAAAACAGAAATAATCATACCGCCGACGGGGAGGATTATGTTGGACGACACGTAGTCAAAGAGGTTGAACACCGTGAGTCCGCACACCGTCCATCCGGAAAGCGAGCCGAATGAGAGGGCGCAGACTGTTCCGAGCACCATAGCCACACCTATGTTGCAGCTCGTGGCCTTGCGGCGCGACATCCCGAATTCGTCCGTGAGATATGCTATGCAGATTTCGCTCATGGAGATGGTCGACGAAAGGGAGGCGAGGAAGAGCAACACGAAAAAGAGCGTGGACCAGATGACCGAGCCGGGAGTGTGGTAGAATATCGAGGGCAAAATCTCAAACACGAGCTTCGGGCCCGCGGCAGGCTCCATCCCGAAAGTGAACACGGCCGAGAAGATGATGACTCCGGCAAGGATTGCCACAAGTGTGTCGAGCGACGCCATGACTCCCGCGGTTCTCAGCAGCGGTGTGCGTTTATTGAAATAGCTTGAATAGGTAATCAGACATCCGAGCCCGAGACTCAACGAGAAAAATGCCTGCCCCATGGCACTGAGCATCACCGTAGGAGTGACTTTTGAGAAATCGGGCCGGAAAAGGAACTCAAGCCCCTCTGCCGCTCCCGGCATCAGAAGCGAATTGATGCAGAACACTATCAGAATCACAAACAGCAGAGGCATCATTATATTCGACATCTTCTCTATGCCTTTCTGAACGCCGCGCACAAGAATCACATAGTTGACGGCGAGAAACACAAGGGTCCACATCACCGGGCGCCAGTCGGACGTGGCGAAAGCGTCAAACTGTTCGTGCAATCCCTCGACCGACGTCACGCCGCCGAATCCTGTCACCGAGCGGTAGATATATTCAAGAGTCCATCCGGCCACTACCGAATAGAAGCTCAGAATCAGAATCGAGGCAAGCAGCCCGAGATAGCCCACAATGCCCCACGGTTTGCCCGGAGCGAGCGCACGGAAAGCGCCTCGCACATTGGAGCCCGTGTGACGCCCGATTATAAACTCCGCACACACAACCGGAATACCCACGATAAATATAAAAAACAGGTCTATCAGCAGGAAAGCCCCTCCGCCGTGGACTCCGGCCTCGAAGGGGAAGCGCCATATATTACCGAGTCCCACTGCCGAACCGACTGTCGTTGCGATTACACCGAGTTTGGTTGCGAATTGTGCGCGTTTTTCTGTCATGTGCTATAAGTTTGTTACTTTTTCAGGGAAATTTCCTGCAAAAGTAAACAAAATCCGATAGAATCTATGATTTTAGCGTAAAAAGATAAAGTCATCCCTATATATTCACTCGTCATATTGCGCCGCAGCTCTGCGGCAGATATTCCGGATGGTTTTGACAAGCGATTTCGGAGCCGTGACTCTTACTCCCGCTCCGAAGCCGAGAATCTGCGATATGAACTCGGGATTCACCACAACTTCAAGCTCAAACTCCATTGAGCCGTCTGATTTATTCCTCTCGACAAGCCGCTGCGACGAATGTAGCGGCTTCGTCAGTATATAGCTCGCCTGTGAATTATCAGCAAAAATGCGTACACGCTCTTTCCTCAGACGCGGATGTTTCGTCACACCTATCACATCATCAAAAAAATCCTCACCGAAATCAGGATTTTCCTTATACGGTATGTCTGGACAAGCTATTACCGACACTATCCTGTCGAGAGCGAGATTAAACAGCTTCATATCTCCCGCACGCGAACCGAAAAGAAACCATCGGTTGCGGTATTCCTTGAGAAGATAAGGGAAAAGGATGAAGTCCTTTGGCTCGCGTGCATTGAAGGAACGATAGACGATATGGACTGCCTGCCGTGCGGCGATGATGTCGTAAATCTCCGTGAGATATTCAAGACCTTTCAGGTTGGGATTGCGCTCGAAATCGACAATCGGAGGCCGACGCTGCGCGGATGCCACCTTATCCTGCAGGCGGCTGACCACATCGGCCATGTCATGGTAACGGTCGAACTCGTCAAACTGCCTCAGGAGGTCGATTGTCCGGTTGAGCACATCTATATCATGCTGCGAGAGGGGGCGGTTGCTTATAGAATAGTCAGGGTCGGAATAGCGGTAATATTTCCTGTCGTAGACCTCTATCGGCGCCTCATAGCCAAGTCTGTCTGACCGCATCATCTGTATGTCGAGCTGAACGGTGCGCACACTCACCGAATCCTGTTTACCTTCATATTCAAACAAGGCATCGCTGCAGGCGTCCACGAGATCCTGCAATGTCCATTGACGGCCAGTGTTGCGCAGACAACGGTCGATGGTGCGGTAGCGGAGAAGTGCGTTTTTGTTCTGTGACATAATTTTTTTAATTCATAATGCACAATTCATAATGCATAATTTATAATGCACAATTCATAATTTATGGTGCTCAGACCATAATTTTCGGTAAATATATGATTTTTATTTCTACTACGCAAAATCATTGCGTAGTCAGGTATGAACTTTGCGCCATAATCTTAAAACAACATTATTATGGAAGTAAAAATCATCAACAATGTCATTGTGAAAAACTGGGCCACGGAACTTGACGAACATGGCCGTCAGGAAGTGGAGAATATCTGCAAATTGCCCTTCATCCACCATCATCTCGCACTCATGCCCGACGCTCACGGTGGAAAGGGTATGCCTATCGGCGGCGTTCTCGCCACAAAAGGTGTGGTGATTCCAAATGCTGTAGGTGTCGACATCGGCTGCGGAATGTGTGCCGTCAAAACCAACGTACGCGTTGAGGAAGTCACGCAGGAAGTGTTGCGCAAAAAGATTCTCCGCGGCATACGCAAACAGATTCCACTCGGCATGGCCCATCACAAACAGGCGCAGCCCGAGGAATATATGCCGCAGGGATTCGACACGGATTCGATGACGGTGATACGCCGTGAGCTCACCTCCGCACATAAGCAGGTAGGAACCCTCGGCGGAGGTAATCACTTCATCGAAATCCAGCGCGACGATGAAGGATGGATGTGGATTATGATTCATTCCGGCTCACGCAATCTCGGTAAGCAGGTGGGAGATTACTATAACGACAAGGCCGAATCACTCAACCGCCGCTGGTACTCGGTCGTGCCTTCCGAAATAAATCTCCCATTCCTTCCCTTGAAAACCGATGAGTTCCGCCAATACTGGGCTGAGATGGAATATTGTGTCGCCTTCGCTCTATGCAACCGTTCCCTGATGATGCAGCGCATAGAGGAGGTGATAGGCGACACTCTGAGCGGCGCCGAATTTGAGCCGATAATCAACATAGCCCACAACTATGCCGCCTGGGAGAATCATTTCGGAGAAAACTGTATAGTCCACCGCAAGGGCGCCACTCTTGCCACAGCGGGAACCACGGGTATCATACCCGGTTCGCAGGGCACATGCTCCTATATCACCGAGGGGCTCGGCAATCCTGAATCATTCATGTCCTGCTCACACGGAGCCGGGCGCCGTCTCTCCCGCACTGCGGCCCGCAATGAGCTTTCGCTCGAAGAGGAAATCGGGCGGCTTGAACGCCTCGGTGTCATACACGCCATCCGCGGCCGCGATGACCTCGACGAAGCGGCGGGAGCATACAAGAATATCGACGAAGTGATGGCAGCGCAGTCTGACCTTGTCCGCATCCGCACCCGCCTCTCCCCCGTCGCTGTAATCAAAGGGTAAAATATCCCGATTTCCGCATCAGATACCGTCTGTCGCGGGAATCGGGATATTTCGGATTGGAAACCATAAACTAATCCCGCCAAATAACTCTTAAACGCACTATATTTATACTCATTTGATTGCCTTTAATCTATAGGTTTTACCGGGCTCGGTGGAAATGTCGTATTCATAAACAGGTCGGATTTCGGGATACGAAAGCGAAATTTCCGCCGACAGCTCGGCATCGGCCATTCTGGACGGATTGAGCAACTGATTGGCGCACAAAGCGGAAGCCTTTTTCAAACCGCGTCCTTCAAGGGGCACGTATGAGCGGATACGCAACACTCCTCCTATATTGGACTTGATTTCAGCCTTGTCGAGAGCGCCGTCGCTCCACGCCATAGCCACTTCGAAATTTCCGCGGGCCTTCAGACCGCTGACTTCTCCGCGGCTCCATGCCGCAGGCAACGCCGGGAGCAGATGCACCGCTCCGTCATGGCTCTGCAGAAGCATCTCGGCCACTCCCGCCGTAAAACCGAAATTGCCGTCAATCTGAAACGGCGGGTGGGCATCGAAGAGGTTAGGATAGAGACGCCCCTCCCCTTCATAGCTATTGTTGCCGTCGGCAGGCAGGAGGGTAATCATGTTTCTGATTATCCTGTCGGCATGGTCGCCGTCGAGAAGCCGTGCCCACATATTTATCTTCCAGCCGATGCTCCACCCCGTAGCCATGTCCCCGCGCTGACGGAGAGTAGTCTCGGAAGCCTTGAACGCAAGGGGAGTGAAATAAGGCGAAATCTGCGACGAGGGATAAAGCCCGTAGAGATGCGACACATGGCGGTGCTGGTCCGTGGGATTGTCGGCGTCCACCATCCACTCCTGCAACTGGCCGTGGCGCCCGACGCGCATGGGCTGCAGCCGGGCTATTGTCTCAAGCAGCCGTCTGACATAGCCGTCATCATCACCGGCCCCAAGCTCTTTTGCGGCGCAGAGTGTATTGTTCAGAGCGTCGAAAGCAATCTGATTGTCCATCGTACAGCCTGCGGTGATGAATGTACCCGCATATCCGTGTTCGGGCGACATCGACGGGGAGGTGACGAGGAATCCCTTGCCCGGATACTCAATCAGATGGCTCATATAGAAATCAGCAGTACCTTTCATCACGTCATAGTATCTTTTCAAAAATTCCCTGTCGCCGGTGAAACGGTAATGTTCCCAAAGATGAGTAGCAAGCCATGCCCCTCCGTTGGGCCACATGCCGAATTGAGCGAAATCCACCGGGCCGCAGATGCGCCATAAATCCGTGTTATGATGGGCCACCCAGCCGTCGGCACCGTAAAGCACGCGGGCTGTCTCCCGTCCGGTCTCTGACAGATCCTCAATCATATCGAAGAGAGGTTCATGACACTCCGAAAGATTCGTGACCTCGGCAGGCCAGTAGTTCATCTCGGTGTTTATATTGATTGTATATTTGCTGTCCCACGGGGCATAAAGGCTCTCATTCCACACGCCCTGAAGATTCGCAGGCTGTCCGCCCGGCTGCGAGGATGAAATCAGCAGATAGCGGCCGTATTGAAACAGCAAAGCCACCAGCGAGGGGTCGTAGCTCTCACTGAAATTTCTGACCCTAAGATGTGTCTCCATTGAGGATGCTGCGGTTGCAGGCAACGACAGGCGCACGCGGTCAAACTGCTTCCTGTAAGCCTTTGCATGCTCGCCAAGGAGTGTTTTGAAATTCTTACCGGTCGCCGACGCAAGCCGTGATTCGACTTTACGGCGCGGATTCCCGCTCACATCATTGTAGGAAATAAAATTAGTGGCGGAGGAGATATAGACCACCGCTTTCGTCGCGTCTCTGACATCTATCTTGCCATCGGCACCGGATACCGTGCCGTCCGTCTCCACCCTTATCCCGCAGACGGCTATCAAGCCGGCCTTCACACCCTCCTGCTCAATGCCGGGGACGGTGACAAACATTGTATTGCCCTCGACGTTCACCTCGCCATCCTTCACCGGCAGAGAATATCCGAGTGAAAAGTCAAGCGCCCGCTTTTTATCAGCCGAAAACTCACACACAATCATTTCTTCCGGCAGTGACGCGATTATGCGCCGGAGATATTTCACATTTCCGGATTTATATGAAACCGAGGCGCAGGAATTTGACAAATTGAGCTCACGGCGATAGTCCGTGATGTCGCCGGGATTCCTGAAATTGACCAAAAGGCTGCCAAGAGTCAGAAATCCCATGCCGTTGCGGGGAGTCATGTAGTATCTGCCTATCACACTGTCGGCTGCCATAGGATTACCATCAAAAATCAGTTTCCGTATCTCCGGCAGATGCGACAGTCCGGCGGGGTTATTGTTATCATGCGGACTTCCGGCCCAGAATGTCTCGTCGTTGAGCTGTATGCGCTCCTGCCCAGCACCTCCGAACACCATCGCACCCATGCACGAGTTTCCCACAGGCAATGCCTCGACCCACGCCGCAGCCGGTTGCGAATACCACAGTGTCAGCGGTTCCTCTCCGCTCGCATTTAAAGCCGACATCAGCCCCAACAGAGCCGACAATAGAATTATCTTGGATTCTATATAGCAATTATTTCTCATCATACAGCAAATTTATCTGACAACCAATACAAAACCGCCTCTCGGCTCCAAGGATATGCTTTCGGGCACACTGTCAAGCGATGCAATCTTCCAGGCGCCGGACGTCCCCGTATCATCTGTATAGATTTTCACAGCCTCAGGAGCGCCATGCAACCGGAGGCGACTTAAATCGAGGGATATTTCCCGCGGCGCATCACTGCCGTTTATTCCCGAGATATACCACGCGTCACCCTTCCGGCGAGCCATCACAGCATATTCACCGGGATAGCCGCCGAGGAGTGCGGTATCGTCCCACGCCGTCGGCAACTCGGACAGGAAATCACCCACTTCCGCCGGTTGCGCCAGTATGCTTTCAGGTCTGTCGGCAATATGCTGGATTCCGGATTCGAAAAGCACCGTCAGGGCAAGTTCATGGCCTTTGGTCGTGATGTGAGGATGCTGTGAATCGGAGAACGCACAGGGAGTGTAGTCCATCGAACCGACTACGTTGCGCGTGAATGGCAGAGTCGCATTATGGGAGGCTGCTTTGTCAGTGAATGTCGGCACGTTGTTATACCACTCCGCGCCATAGACCGCCTCAGTCGTAATCAGGTTCGGATATGTGCGTTGCCACCCGCGTGGAAGTGTCGCGCCGTGGAAATTCACGAGCAATTTGTGGGAAGCCGCGGCCTCAAGCAGTTCGACCATATATTTCAGATTCAGATTCGTGTCGCCCGAAAAGAAATCTATCTTCACTCCGGCCACGCCCATGCGCTCGCACCACGCGAACTCCTTTTCGCGGTCGGCCGGATTATTGAGTCTGAATTTCGGTCCGGGAGCGCCATCAATCCAACCCACGGAAGAGTTGTACCATATCATCGGCCTGACACCTTTCGCGCGGGAGTAGGCAATGGCATCCTCTACGGTTCTGCCATCCTTCATCTCATCCCATTCGGCATCTATGAGGGTGTAAGGCAATGAAAGTTCGGCGGCGAAATCTATGTATTTCCTGATTATATCATAATCATTGGAGCCGTGGTTGTAGGACCAGTAAACCCATGAGGCTACTCCTGGAGCAATCCAGGATGTATCATCCAGGCGGCAAGGGGCAGAATTGTCAGTGACCAGCGTTGACTCCACGACATCGCTCAGAGCCCCGACAATCAGGGTCTGCCATCCGTGTTCTCCATCACCGTCGCTGTTGATTACGAATCTCTCCCCCACCGAATCCTTATAGAGACTCGAAGCGGCGCAGTCGCCGTCTATGCCTGACTCCGTCAGCAGAGCGAACACATTACCTGGATATTCAAACAATGCCGGATACGCCCAACGCTCGCCTGCGGTCACGGCCCTGTCTTTCGGAAAAAATTCCTCATAGCAATCCGTCCAGCGTTGCAGCCACCGGTGTGTGGCTCCTGCGACATCTATTCTTGACTTGCCGTTGATTTTCCAGGCGATGCCGTCATTGTAAAGCCGCATAAGCAGCACGCTGCCATCAGTGAGATTCCACTCTATAGGTATGAAACTGTTGGAGCACTCCCGGCGCTTACCGGTGAGCATGTCATATCTCACCTCGGTCTGCGCGCCTATGGCCGGAGTTCCTTCCACATCGAAACCGAGAGTGAGAACTCGCTGCCTGTTCCCGTGGCCCGAGTAATCGACGGTTATTCCTCGGCCGTCCTCAAACCCGACCTTTATATTGCCCGAAGGGGATGAGACCTTGGCCGTCAGCACCAGCGGTACAGCAACCATCAGCCACACCACGGCCCGACGCAGTTTTTGATAATGTTTCATGATTGGCTTGATTTAACATTCTGAAAACTGTTTCAGAATTTCTTTCTTAATCCTTTCACAAAATTAGAAAACATCTCCTATAGGGCAATTCACCCAATATCCTATTCCATTCCAAATTGTCACTTGCCGCAAATCGGCCGCTCATTTCCATACAGATTTGTCACATTATTCATCCTACGCGGACTTTTCCGCGGTCAGACAAGTGGTCAGACCGTGAAATTATATAAAAGCAGATGGATGCCGGAGAGGAATCCGACATCCATCTGCCTTATATAAATTCAGATTTCTTAAAGTCTTGGGCTTATTTTTTATAGCGAATGGCGTTTGCGGGGAGATTTTCGCCGTCGGTGCCGAAACTTTTGAGGGCGTCGGCCGACTCAATAGTCACTTTCGACTCATCGAGTTTGGAGCGGTCGAGACCGAAGGTGTCGATGAAAAAATCATAGACGGCATTGCGCTTGTTGGGACCGAAATCGTGGCCTTCTTTGGGAAGATGCACATTCGACACCTGGTCCTTTGCATCATAGAATCCGTAGATGCGCTGAATGTAGGGGTATTCGTTTTCAGGAACGATGTTTGTCCAGTCCTTACCGTCGGAAACGATGCGGAGCGGGAGGGGTGCGAACATGGCGAGAAGTTCCGGATTGCAGGTGCCTTTGCCGGCAGTCATGATTGGCATGCCGCTTTCACATGGACAGCCGCCGTCGAAGTATGCCGAGAGGCTTACCACAGGACAAGCCGCCGTGTAGCGCGGGTCGAGCACCGTGAGCAGCACACTCTGTGAGCCGCCGCCGGAACCACCGTTGACTCCGACGCGGGTGGTGTCGACGTCCTTGCGGTCAATCATGAAATCAAGAATCGATATGCCGTTGAGAGCCTGAACCACGTGAGCCTGCGAGGTGTGATGTCCCTCGCTTCCAACCTGCAAGGCCGATTCGCCCCAGCCGTAGAGGTCATAATCCACACAGATGGCACCCATGCGGGCGAGTGTGGCCAGGCGCTGCTGCTGCGCATCGTTGTAACGGCCGTTACTGAAATGTCCGTTGGGGCAGATAATCAGAGGATGTTTACCTTTTGACGCAGGCGCATAGATGGAACCGCACACATAAAGTCCCGGCAGGGTCTCAAGATAGAAATTCTGCACGGTATAGCCGTCGAATTTTCTGATTTTCGAGAACACCGGCTTGGCATCGACTCTCCGGGCAAGAGCGTCGTCGATAGCCAGCAGCTCACGCACCTCCTTGCGCAGCGAGTCGCGGCGCAGCTCCCAGGATGCCTTGTCGGAATAGAGCGACGTGAGCCATGCAATCATCTTGCGGCCATCGTCCTCCGTGCGGCGGGGATATTCGTAGCGCTTGAGCTTGTAGGTGGTCTCGTTCTGCTTCACGAATTTAAAATCAAACGGTTTGAGGACATTATTGAGCGACTCCTCCACCGAGTAGGGACGGATGCGCGAGTCGGCATAGGGCAACACGAGGCCCGTTGTGTCAATGTCATATTTCAGTTTCACGTGGAATCGCTCGCCGATTTCAGTCAGCACCTCTCCGAGCGGACGGCGGAACTGGTTTTCGTATGTGTTCTGCGCCGCGGCGGGAATGGCCGACGCCAGCGCGAGTCCGAGAATTATACCGGATGTTTTCATTATTTCAGTTTGGATGTGAATGAATATTTTCCTGAGTTGACGGTCTTGGACTGAGGCTCGCCGGGAAGGTAGACATCAGCCGAACAGTTGGCGGGAATTACAATGTCGAGCGTGAAATCATCGCCGGAACGTTTCCAGTCCACATCGACATCGCCATAGAGAGTCGCGGTGCGCCCCTTGACCGATGTGAGGTCGCCGACAACCGACGGGCGGATGACGAGATGCTGCATGCCGGGACGCGATTCGTCGGCCCGGATACCTGCGAGGGAGCGGAAAAGCCACTCGTCAATCTGCCCCATCATGAAATGGTTCCACGATGAACCCTGACGCGGATCCCACTGCTCAGTCAGTGTGGTGGCGCCAAACTGGAGCTGGAAGCCGTAGCCCGGAGCCTCGTAATGGTTGTGCATGCGATACATCACCGAATCAAGGCCATTGTCGGCGAGCGTGCGGAAGAGATAGCGGTTGCCGACATCGCCCGTGGTGAGACGGCAGCCATGTTCGCGGATGTCGCCGAGAAGATTGTCGAGCACACAGGCCCGCTTGTCGGCAGGCACCATGTCAAGATAGAGGGGAAGAGCGTTTGAGGTCTGGCTTCCGGTCCCGTAGTCGCAGGTGGCGGCGTCGAAATATTTCTTATTGAACGAAGCGAGCACCTTTGTGGCTATGGCCGAGTAATGCCGGGCATCCTCTGTCTTTCCGAGAAGTTCGGCTGATTTTATGAGATAGAGAAGGTCCTGATAGTAGTGGGCCGATGCCACGAGACCCACAGGAGTGTTGCGCGAGAATCCGGCGCGGAAATCGCCGTAGTCATACCAGTCGCCGAGACCGAAGTCAATGAGATTGTCATCTGCACGGGTGCCGAGATAGTCGACGTATGCGCGCATGTTGGGATAATACTCGCGGATGAGGGAATCGTCGCCGTATGTGTCGTAATACATCCAGGGGGAGATGATGAGCGTCGCGCCCCACTCGGGCGACTCGGCGAAATCATCCATGCCCGGACCTTCGAAAACCACATACTGCGGAGCTACCGTCGGCACCATGCCGTCGGCACGCTGACTGTCGGCTATGTCGCGGAGCACCTTGGGCAGATAGGTTGTCAGGTCGAGATTGTAAAGCAGACCCGGGCCGTTGAGATGAACCTGTTCGAGCCATCCGAGTTTTTCGCGGTGGGGACAGTCGGTGAACACTGACTGCATGTTGCTGCGGACAGCATTGCGGATGAGCTTGTGGGCGGCTGTGAGCACTTCGCTCGAACACTCGAATATGCCGTCCTCGGCAGCAGAGTTGTAGACGAAACATGATTTTATATCCTCGATTACCGGGAGGCCTTCGGGGTTAGGCTCGCCGGGGAACACGGCTCCCTCGACCTGAATGTAGCGGAAACCGTAGTAGGAGAAACGCGGATGCCATGTCTCAGGCTTGTCGCAGCGCAGAGTGTAGGTGTAATAGTGCTGACGGCCGGTCTGACGCTGGTTGGCGGCGTTCTCGTCAGTAAGACTTTCCGCCACAAGCATCGTCACCTTCTGTCCCGCTTTGCCCTTGAGTGTGATTTCGGGGAAACCGGCGAGGTTCTGACCCATGTCGAGCAGGATTGCCGAGGGGTCGACAGTGCGTTTGGTGGTCTTGCAGGCTTTTTCGACCTCATCGGGAGTGAGCTTGTGGCGGCTGACAACCGAGAACTGCTCCATAATCTTCACCGCAGGAGCCATCTGGGGCGCAAGCTCACCTTTCGGCGCACGCTGCACCACCACGGGTTTCCATTTCGAATCGTCGAAGCCGGGGAGATTCCATCCGGGCTGTTCGAGGCGAGCATCATAGTCCTCGCCGCCATACATGGAGTGGAAGGTGATGGGGCTGAGGTCATATTTCCAGGTGTCGTCAGTCGAAATGACCTCCGAAGAACCGTCGGTGTAGCATACGAGCATCTTGAGCCACAGTGTCTCCGGGCCGAAACCGATCTGCAGTTTGCTGTAGCGCGAACCGCGGACCACATTGTAGAATCCGTTACCGAGCAGTACGCCTATGGCGTTCTCTCCCACCCTGACAAGCGGGGTAACATCGTAGGTGTTGTAGTAGACGGTCTTGTCATAGTCGCTCCACAAGGGCGTGAACTCTCCGTCGCCCACCTTGGTACCGTTGACCGAAAGCTCGTAGTGGCCGAGACCGCAGACATAGACAGTGGCGTCGGCAATCTTTTTCGGCAGGTCGAACTCATCGCGGAGGAGTATGCTGCGCGAGGCCATGGAGTCAACACGCTCCCAGGCCTCTTTCACCTCAGGCTTCTTCCACTTGTCGTAGGTGTAGTTGCGGTCTGCGGGAAGAGCTGCCTGCTCATAGCTTACGGCACCTATCCATTTGCCGTCGAGAAACTTTCTGTCGGGGGCGATGCGGAACTCGGAGGTCTTGCTCCATGCCGAAGCCTTTCCCTTTTCATCCCACACCTTCACACGCCACAGATAGCGCTGCATCGGCGTGAGTTTCGGGCCGGTGTAGGCAACCAACTGACTTTTTCCGGAAACAACCTTGCCGGAAGTCCATACCTTGCGCTGCTTTTTGCCGTCGGCGGTGAGAATTTCAATCTCGTAGGCCGACTGCATGGCGCCGTTGTCGCCCGCGAGCTGCCAGCCGAAACGTGGATTCTCCGCGGCGACAGCCAGCGGAGAATCACACATCTCAACAGTCATGCGGGTCACTTCCATGCCGAAACACGGGAGTGACGCCGCAATCATTATCATCAGATATAATATTTTCTTCATTTGATAATGCTGATAAATTTGTCAGGATATTTCAGAGCGCATCTTTGCATATCAGACGTCCGAGATCAGAGCGACGGCCAACGACCTTACCGTCGACAAGCACCTGCAGCCCACTGCCCTGATGGTAGTGGCTTCCGTCCTTGTCCCAGATTATGGTGACATTACGGCCATGATAGGGCACATTGTCGAGGCAGAACCAGTCCCATTCGCCTTCAGGCACAAGGGGATTGACCTCGATAGTGTTGTCGGCGCGCGGACGCAGACCGACAAGGCCTGAAATCACAAGGTCATTGAAAGTTGAGTGGTTGTAGTAGCGGCTGCGCTCCTGGTCACCCTTGAGCCAATAGCCTGTCACTTCGTCGAGATACTCCCCGATATAGGGACGGCCGCGGTGATGCTGCGACTCCACATAGCGCTTCATCTGTGCGAAATAGGTGCTGTCGCTGACAACCGGATTCTCCTCGCTGTTGAGATAGTTGGCGAGTGCGGTGAGGGTCTGCGCGGAGGCAAAAGGCCAGATGGCACCGTCCCACTCACATTTGCCCACACCGCGGGTGCGGAATTCAGGATGACGGCGCTCGGCGGTGGTCAGACCGTAGGGGGCCGAAAAGCCCTTCTCATCATTTATCTGAAGCCAGGCTTCATCGTAGACACCCTTGTCGGGGAGATTGAAATACCAAGGGATATAGCCGATGGCTTCACGGGCCTGAGCACAGGTGTCGCCGCGGACAGTCTCGAAGAAAGCATGGTCTTTGTTCCAGAGACGTGACTGGATGAGATTCTTGATTTCCTCGGCTTTTTTCTCATAAAGTTCCTGCTCGTCCTTCTTGCCGAGTTTTCCGGCTATGGCTGCAAGCGCCTTGGCGTTGCCATACATGTAGCTGTTGATGGTGGGACGGGCATACTGCTTGCGGCGGCCGCCGCTCACGCTCTCCTCCATGCCGTCGGCAACATCCGACTGCCAGTAGAGACCGTTGGGCAGACGGTGGCTCTCCTCCCAGCGGGCATACTCGGCCTTGAGGTCGGGATACAGCTTGGCGAGGGCATCGAAATCGCCGTCGACAAGATAGCGGTTATAGACGGCATCGGGATTCCATGAGCTGAACTTCATCATCTTGGCCATCGGGCCTCCGTCGTTGCCGTGATACCATGTGTTGATGATACCGTCAAGATATTTCGGGTCACGCAGCCAGCGG
Organism: Bacteroidales bacterium; assembly: GCA_019416285.1. Lineage (GTDB taxonomy): Bacteria > Bacteroidota > Bacteroidia > Bacteroidales > Muribaculaceae > Duncaniella. The sequence continues at coordinate 8,697 of DXXM01000029.1, read as the reverse complement.
CTCTCGTAGATATGGTGGCCGATGGCGCAGGCGATGAGATTGTATTTGTCGGCATAGTTACGGTCGACAAGAAACTCGGTCATGCCGTAGCCCACAGGTGTGTCCTTTATGTGCTTGCGCAGGGTCCACCAGCGATAATAGTACATTTCCACAAGGTCTTTGTCGGGGCAGTCGAACAGGGGCACATTCTCCTTCATCCATTCCGAAGACTTGGAGTTGGGGATGGCCTGGACGATATTCTCGTCCTCCATTTCATTGAAATACTCGGGATAGTGTGCGTAGTCGTCATATTTGAGCAGCGCGGAAGTGCCGTCGATGTCGCGCGAGGAGCTCTTGAAGTTGGCGATGCGGTATGTAGCTTCTTTGTCAACATCGTTTGCGCGGGGCATGTCGTTATACTGGTCGGCCTCGGTGTCGACATTGGGGTAATCCGAATGTTTTCCGGTGCGGAACACCACACGCTCAACCTCATGGACAGGTGCGAAAAGCATACGTGTGGCTTTTTTCTCACCGTTGACATAGACGGTTGAATTGCGGTTGTCAAGCGAGAGGTCCACCTTCACATGATAGGGTTTCCCGGGCTCATAATTGAGAATTTTGCCGTAGCGCGCGCCACCCTTGGAGCGGAATTCACCTTCAGGAGTGAGGTCGAGACGGGCACAGGCTGTCCCCTCGTCGTCCACAAACTCGATAAGCAGGTCGCCGTGGTCATTCTGCTCGGCCATAAGGTCAAATTCGACTGTGAGCTCGCGTGTCGGCGGAATCTTGCGCTCCACTTTCGACACATCGTAGGGATCCTTGTCGGAAAGAGTGAGCCAGGTCTTTCCATCCTTCTTCTGCAGGGAGACGGGAGCCCACACGGGCGAATAGATGTTCCACATGTCAAGTTCGGAAAGCTTACCGAACTTGCCGAAGTCCTCGTCGGCATGCTCAACGGCCACTGTCTGCACGGGAACCGGGATACGTGCGACCCACATATCCTCCTTGCCGACACTGTAGGTCACCCAAAGGTCACCGTCGGCGGGAGTGCCGTTGCCCTCCTGGATGCCGCGGACATACTGCGGGCCGAAGGATTTGTACTGGCCGGCGTAGCGCATGGGGGGCACCTCCCCGTGAACGAGATTGAGCGTATTGTATTCAAGACCGTCGGAACTGAGCGATATGGCGAGCGGCCAGCGGAATTCCGAAGGATTATAGACGGTGGCGTAGGTGCCGTCGCTGAGTTTCTGCCCCCATATCTTGGCATTGCTGTTGACGAATCCCTTGGCGCGCTCCACGGGTTCGGCCCAGGTGTTGCCCCCATCCTTGGAGACGGAGGTGAGGGCATGTTTCCAGAGCGATGCGATGTCGCCGTTTGGCAGGGTGTACCAGCAGAAAGCCTTGTAGGGCTTCGAGAGCGGAATCATGGGGTCGTTGCGGTCGGCCTCCTCTACAAACTGCATGCGGTAGAGCGGATTGGCGAGGATTTCCTCACATGCCTCGCGGAATCCCTTGTCCTTGCTCTTCTTATAGTTGGGATAGAGAGTATTTTTCTCGTTGAAGTCGTGGTTGTAGTAGATGAAATAAATCGGGCCGAAGCTACCGTCAGGGTAAATCTCGCGCACCACGCGACCGATGCCGTTGCCGTCGTTGGGGTCATCTTTCGGATGGAGGGCAATGCCGTAGTTGCCGATGGCGAGCAGGCGTCCGGATTTCGAAACGTAGAAACCGACGCGCTGGTGCATCACCGCGTCATGGCCCTGAGCCTTCTGGTCGATGCCCTCCTTGGTGAAACCGTCGGGCACCGGGTAGACCGGGAAGAGAATCTCGGGAGCACTCCAATTATAGCCGTCCTCCGAGGTCTGCAGAAGAGTGCGTCCGCCACCAACATGCTCGTCGACCGGATTGGAGAGATAGTGCATGTAGAACTTGCCGTTCCAATAGGCCATCATGGGCTGATGGTTATAGGTCCAGCCGTTTTCGTTGGGCGAATAGAGGTCATAGCGGCGGTTGGCACGCATGGTCTGTATGTTGTGCACACCGACCACCGGCGAGAGCGCGCCGTCATGACGGTTGGGATTTGAAAGGCGTGTGCCTGTATAGTGAATCTTCTCCTCGGCGTTGAGGTTCATTGCGGCGAGGCAGGTGGCCGAGATGAGAAGTAAGGAGGATAGTTTCATTTCTTACTTGTTTCAATAAGTTTGTTAACGACTGAACGGGGCGCACGGAAGATGGTGCCGTGCTTGTGGTTTTTGGGAACGCTCACGCTATCGGTGACATCGGTGAAATTGACAAAATCACGGGTCTTGTGGGCGCTGTAGGTGTACTTCTGATAAGTGTCGTAGTAGATGTAGTAGTCATCGCCTATCTTAACCACGGTCGGGCCTTCGGTGAATGATTCGGTGAAGGGTTCGGAGGCGGTGCTGTAGGGCCCTTCGGCCGATTTCGCAAACGCGACCTTGATGTTGCGGTTGGGACGGGTATTGTCTTTGACCACCATCACATAGTCCTCGGAAGCGCGCTTGACAAGCACGGCGTCAATGCAGCTGAATCCGGGGTCATAGAAGAGTTTCGGCTCCGAGAACGACTCGAAATCCTTTGTGGTCACATAATAGAGGCGGTGATTGTTGTTGACATCCTCGACTCCGACATCAAAACCGGCGTCGGGCACGCAGGAAGCGTAGATAATCATGAACTGCTCCTTAACGTCGTCATAGAAAAGCTCGGGCGCCCACAGGTTCTGGGTGGAGGCGATGGAATCCATGGCGGGAACACGGCGCTGCTCGGTCCAGTGGATGAGGTCTTTCGAGCTGGAATAGCCGAAACCGGTGTCGCCCTTCCAGGCTATAGTCCATACGAGGTGATATGTGCTGTCCGGGCCGACCACAATCGAGGGGTCACGCATGATGTTCATGCCGAGCTCCGGTTTGAGCCATGTGCCGGCTATGCTGTCCCAGTGGATACCGTCCTCGCTGTAAAGGAAACGGAGGCCTTCGTCGGCAGGCTCGTGAAAGGAGGTGAACATATAGAGGTCATCCCCGGGCTGCTCACCCTGTCGGCCCGCGTCGGACTTGCCCGAGTTGCAGGAAGCGAGACCGAGCGAGAGGCCTATGGTTGCGATGGCTGCTGCTAATATTCTCATGTCTGTCTGACGTGTGGCACACGGCGCGGACGCCGCGGCCACACATTGTATTATATATTTATTTTACAAATCGAGTTTCGCATATTTGACGCGCTGACGACGCCAGGTGTAGACTGCATGGAGCTTGCCGTCCTTGCCCTGAATGATACTGGGGTAGGAATATTGGCTGACGGGGCTGTCCTCGAGCGTCACGACATTGTTCCAGTGGATACCGTCGTCAGACACTGCTACGCATAGAGGATTACGCACTCCCTTGGGTGTGCCGGGGATGGTAGCGAAGTCATTGTATATCAACACATGGCGGCCGTCGGCCATAGTGACGGCATCGGTGCCGGAATTGTTGTTTGGCATATCGATGAGGGTGAGGGGAGTCCATGTGTCGCCGTTGTCGCTGCTCCAGCTTGTGGCAATCTTCGAGTTGCGGGTGCGGCAGAGAATCTGCAGGCGCCCGTCAGCGTGGCGCAGGATACTGGGCTGGATAGCATAGATGGGCTCCGGCTCGGTGCGGTCGGTACGGACGGCCGAATCGGTCGGGAGAGCGCCGGTGGTGTGCCAGGTTCTACCCTTGTCGTCGCTGATTTCAATCCATGCGCGCCATCCCTTACCCTCGCGGCTGCTCGGCGAGATGATGCGGCCGTTGATATACTCGGGCTTGTTCTTGATGGGACCGAGAATACCCTCGGGAAGAGGCTCGCGCTGGCTCCAGGTCTTGCCGCCGTCGGTCGAGCGGGTCACCCAGCCGGTCCAGTCGCCCACGCTTGAACCTATCTTGAAGAAGAGCATCAGCTCCTTCTCTCCGGGAATCTGGAAAAGCACCGGATTCCAGCAGGCCTTGCGGCGTGCGTTGGCTATGTCGCCCTTGAAATTGGGGCCGACAGGTCCTGCCGTGGCCGGAGTGGTTTCGGCATTAATACCGGAAAGACCTGCGAGTTTCACGGTCGGGTCACTGAGGTCAAACACACCGTCGGCTGCAATCTCGGGTGCAGTCCATTCGGTAGCGCCCTTCGGTTTGCGGCACACCCATATCACACAGTCTGGGTTACGCTCCTTGGTACCGCCGAAGAAGGCCGCAACGAGGTCGCCGTTGGCAAGCTCGGTGATTGTGGCGCCGTGACATTCGGGGAAGGAGGCGCTTTCATAGAGGAATTCATCGTTGAGGATACCTTTGCGCTTGTCGCCGAGCGAGGGGTCGACCTTGATGTCGAAATCGTATGCGCCGGAACCGACACGCCAGTAGGAATCATTGCCTTCGGCGCGCACGAACTCGGCTCCACGCACCTTGACGGCCTTGCGGTCGGGCGTGGGCACGCAGACGATAGCAGTGGTGTTGCACGGTACCTCGATATGCCAGTCGATGTGCATCGGAGTCTTGACCCAGTGGCTCACGAGGAGACCGTAGGGGGTATTGTAAGAGACATTGACGCTGTCCATCTGCTGGATTGAGAAGTCCGGTTTGAGGAGTATCTCCTTGTAGCCCGGTTTGGCGGGATTGATGCCTCCGAGGTCCTGGAAATACCAGTTGAGATGGTCGCCGAGCATCATGACGTGGTTGTTGCTGTTCATGCGGCGGCTTGCGGTGTCACCGTTCCAGAGTTCCCAGATAGTGGTGGCGCCCTTTGAAATCTCGTAGCCGTAGCTCGGATATGAGGTGTTGGAGGCAAGCATTGCGGCCACATCGCCGCGTCCTATGCGCGAGAGCTCACGCATGAGCCAGTTGACACCGATAACGCCTGTGGAGATGTGACCCTTGTTCGTCTCGATGATGGTCTTGATGAGATTGTCGGCCACGGCCTGACGATATTCAGCGGGCACCATGTCGAAAGCGAGCGGGAGCACGTTGGCGGTAGCGGTATTGTTACCGTAGAAAATGCTGTCGGGATAGAGGATATGGGGTGTCTTTACGGGAGATGTGCCCTTCTTGACGGTGAGGAAACGCTTGTTGAAGGCGGCGAGCACCTTGTCGCCGTCCTGTTCCCACTGCGCGGCCTCGGCGTCGAGCCCCTGCATGCGGGCGAATTTGGCCATCATCTGACACACCTTATAATAATAGGCGGAGGCGATGAGTGTGCCGTCGGTCTTACGGGCGGGATCCTGACTGTGGATCATATCCGGTTTTTCCGGCGGGACGCACCAGTCGCCGTATTTATCGGCGGTGATGAGACCGTCCTTGTCGGTGTAGTCCTTGCGGATATGGTTCATCCACTTCTTCATCGCGCCGTAGTTGCGGATGATGGATTCGGGATTACCGGTCTGCTCATAAATCATGTCGCACACGACCGGGAGAGTCGACGACCAGGTCATATCCGAGGTATAGTAATTGTAGAAAGCCGGGGCTATGTCTGGCAGACAGCCGTCCTCGCGCTGCGATTCGCGCATGTCGTCCATCCACTTGTCATAGAAATTCGCGTTGTCAAACAGAAAATTCTCGCCCCAGGTTCCCATATTGTGGTCGCCGGTCCAGGGCTGACGCTCGTCGCGCTGGGGACAGTCGACGGGTACACCCTTATAGTTGCTCGCTATACCCCACCATGCGTTGCGGAAGATGGAGTTCATGGTCATGTTGGAGCTTGCGAATGTGCCGTTATTAGGTAGATTGTCGTAGACAAACTCAGCCACAATATCCTCGGGCTTCAGGTCTTTCACACCTGTCACCTCTACAAACTGGAAGCCGTGATATGAGAATTTCGGGCTCCACTTCACGCCTTTCTCGGTGCCGTTTGCAATGTAGCGGTCGATGCTCTGGGCGTGGCGAAGATTCTCGACATCGAGCTGGGTGCTGTCGGGCGATATCCGCTCCGAATAGCGGATGGTCACAGTGTCGCCCTTGGCCACACCGTTGACTGCTATCTTCACCCATCCGGCCATGTTCTGACCGAAGTCCACCATATAGCGGTCGCCGAGTTTGCGTACACTCTTGGGCGAAAGGGTCTGCATCACCTTCATGTTGGGCGACTTGTTGCCGCGCAGGGTTCCGAAGGGGAGTTCGGCGCGCTGGGCCTTGAGCCATTTCGAGTCGTCGTAGCCGGGTTTGGTCCAGTCGCCGAGGTCGAGACGGGCATCATATATCTCGCCGTCATACTCGTTGTTGCTGCGAATGGGACCTTTGGCGGTCAGACTCCACTTTTCGTCGGAATTGATGCGCTGCTTCGTGCCGTCGGCATACTCGATTATGAGGTTCATGCGCATTTTGGGATAGCCGAAAGTCGGTATCTTGTAGGGCTTGTAGTTCTGACGCATGGTATAGAAACGGCCGTTGCCGAGAGTGACACCGAGGGCATTTGCCTCACCGTTTCCCCTGAGAAGGTCGGTGACGTCGTAGGAATTATAGAGCGTTGTGCGGCGGTAGTCGGTTGGCGCCGGTGCAAGCACATCGTCGCTCACTTTCTGACCGTTGATATATAGTTCGTAGAGACCGAGACCGGAAATATGGGCGGTGGCGCGCTTGATTTCTTTGGACTCGCTCTTGAATTCCTTGCGGAGATAGCGGGAACTCATGCGGCTGTGGGAATCCTCGATATCCCATTCAAACGGGCCTTCCCAGCCGATCCAGCGGCCACCCCAGTGGCCTTCGCCGACGATACCCATTCCCCACTCCGCCACGGCGCTCCAGGGAGATTCGCCACGGGTGGTGTAGACCTTGACTTTCCAGTAGCAGCGGGTGTTGTCGGCCAGTTCCTTACCATCGTAGGGGACCCAGACGGACCGGTCTGAGCTGACACGGCCCGAATCCCAAAGGTCGCCCTCGCCGGCCGCAAGCTTTTCGGGAGATGTGGCCACGAGGATATGATAGGCGGTCTGCATGACATCGCGCTGGTCTGACGAGATTATCCAGCTCAGACGCGGATGCTGCGACTCGATGCTGAGGGGTGTGACCTGTCCCTCTGTCCTGAGAGAACCGACAGTCACTCCGGCCCGCAGCCCGAGAGCAATCAGAAGTGAGATTATAATCAGTGATATGCGTTGCATCGTAAAATTAATGAAGTGTTTAGTAGGACTCCCCTATCAATTATTTATCAATATTTTGTCGGAAGATTTTTCCAGTCCTTGCCGATATAATCCTTGGATGAGTCGACTGCTATGAGCACATGATCGTTGCCTGCGCCGTGGGCGCCGTCATACTGGAAGGGTGTCACTTTGCTGTCGAACTCGCCGGCATACTGGAGATTGCCGTTTGTCGGGTCATACCACCACACGTTTTTCTTCTTGCCGGAGATTTTGGTGAGGTCGATTTCCATCGGGCGGTTGGTATAGTTGTAGACAAGGAGATAGTCATTGCCACGGGTGGCGATAAGGCGGTCGTAGCGTGTACCGTTTTCACCGGCGATGATGCTCTGGTCAGGTACGCGCTCGAAGAAGGGGAAAGCGAGCATGAGGTTCTTGAGATGTTTCATCTGATTGAAACCTGGGTCCTTCATGCCTTCATACCAGGTCTTGGTCGCGCCATAGCCGCCATTGTTGGCTGTCTTGAGCATCTGCATGATTGAGTTGTGGCCGTAGGTATGACCGAAAGCGCCGGCAAACACTGCCCAGTAAGCATAGCGGCGCACATCAGGAGCCTTCCACCAGGGCTGTGAGGGGTCATGAAGGCCCTGAGGAATCTCCTCATACGAGGGCTCGGCATCGAAGATCGGCTTGCGGGGCTTCATGGCGAGACCGGCCTCGACATAGCGCCAGTTGTCTTCGGCCTGCGCAGCCTGTGCGGTATCGTCGCCGTCGCCGCGCACCTGGTCGTAACGGCGGTGGCCGCTCTGGAACATGTTGAAGTCAAGCCAGTCGGCATTGTGGAACCAGTTGATTGACGATGTGCGGCCGAAGGGATGGTAGCTCATCAGGTGATTCTTGTCGATTGACTTGATTGTGCGGGCCATGGTGTTCCACTGGTCGGGGTTAATGTCGCCCTTGACATCGCCACCCATCACCCAGATGATGTTGGGAGCGTCCTTATAGCGCTCGGCGAGGAATTTGCCGTAGGCCTCGGCATCCTTCACGCTCATGAGACCGGCCTTCACGAGACCGCCCCAGATGGGCACCATGGCGATGTAGATACCGTTGTTCTCAGCTTGCTTGATGATATAGTCCATGTGGTCCCAGTAGCCGTAAACACCTTTCTTGTTGATTTCAGAGAAATCCCAGCCGTCGGGATGCGAAAACTGACCGTAGAAGTTGATGGCAGGCACACCATTGATGGTCTGCACCTGGACAACGTTGAAGCCTGCGTCACGACATCCGGAGAGGTAATATGAAGCCTCGGCGCGGTCAAGACGTTCAGGCAGGAGCCATCCGGTCTCGCCCATCCAGAAGAAGGGAGTACCGTTCTCGTGCTGAAGATAAGTACCGTTATCCGAAACACGGAGCTTGCCGTTGTCCCAGGGTTTGTAGACTTTTTTGACAGGATCCTGAGCATAGATGGCACTCATTGCGGCAATGAGGATGCACACAATCAAGCTAAGTTTTTTCATGATTCGTATTTTAATGTTTTGATATTTCAATGATAATTATTGGTTTACAACGCGGCCGGCGGTCTTAGAGGCTGTTTAAAAACAAAAGTGAAAATGAGGGGTCACAAGGTTGAGATG
>DXXM01000028.1 GCA_019416285.1 Bacteroidales bacterium | reverse complement strand
TCTAAAAAATTCGCTGCCCCTCATTTCTCTTTTGTTTTTAAACAGCCTCTTATTTGCCGTAAAGCGTATATGTCTCGCCGACCTTTGTGGGAAGGTCATAGAGATACGTTTTCTTGAGTTCAACGGGATTGAGCCTGGCCTCCGGACTGATTATCGGAGCAAGACCCTCGTTGACTTCAAAGAGCTGATTTGAATTTTCGCCCTTCGCCACTTTCAGACCCTTGCCTTTAAGCGGAGTGAGGGTGCGCAGACGGCAGTTGCCTCCGATGGTTGATTTGATTGTCACTTTTTCGATTCTACCGTTCTTCCATGACATGTCAATCACAAAACCGCCGCGGGCCACAAGGCCTGTAATCTCGCCGTCGGGCCATACGGAGGGAAGCGCGGGGAGGAGATAGATGAATCCGTCGTGGCTCTGCATGAGCATTTCGGCTATACCGGCCACGCAGCCGAAGTTGCCGTCGATCTGGAACGGCGGATGCGCGTCGAAGAAGTTGGGATATGTGCCGCCCTTTTTCTTTTCGTTGCGCACGAGAGTCAGCTGGTCGGTGATGAGTTTATATGCGTGGTCTCCGTCGAGCATACGCGCCCACAGACACACCTTCCAGCCCATGCTCCAGCCGGTGGAGGGGTCGCCGCGGTGGATGAGCGAGGTGCGGGCCGCGTCAAACAGCTCGGGGGTGCGGAAAGGCGAAATCTGATTCGACGGATACATGCCGTAGAGGTGAGAGACATGACGGTGCACGTCCTCGGGGTCGTCCCAGTCGCCCATCCATTCCTGAAGCTGCCCCCACTTGCCGATGCGCATCGGGGAGATTTCTTTCACACGCTTTTTCAGGCGCTCAGCAAACTCATGGTCGGTGTCGAGGATTTCGGAAGCAGTGATTATATTGTTCCAGAGCTCGGTGATGAGCTGGTTGTCCATAGTGGTGCCTGCGGTAGTGGTGGCCTTGTGACCTTTCGGAGCATTTTCAGGCGAATTGCTGGGACAGACCACGAGCATACCGTTTTCAGGACTGTAGACCATCGTCGCATCGAAAAATTCTCCGGCACCCTTCATGATGGGGTAAGCCTCGCGCAGAAATTCGATGTCGCCGGTGTGGAGATAATGTTCCCAAAGGTGACGGCTGAGCCATGCGCCACCGCTCATCCACATGCCGGAGGGAGCGTTGTCAATGGCACCTGTCACACGCCAGATGTCGGTGTTGTGGTGGAGCACCCATCCGGGAGCGTCGTACATGATTTTGGCTGTCTCGGCACCTGTCTTACTCACTTCCTTGATGAGACGGAATAGCGGCTCGTTGAGCTCGGTGAGATTTGTCTCCTCAGCGGGCCAGTAGTTCATCTCAAGGTTGATATTGCAGGTGTATTTGCTGTCCCACGACGGGAACATCTTGTCGTTCCATATACCCTGGAGATTCGCAGCCTGACCGCCTGGCTGAGAGCTGCTGATGAGCAGGTAGCGGCCGAACTTGTAGTAGTTTGCCACGAGCTGGTTGTCGTGTGTCTCCTTGAAGCGCTCGATGCGGATGTCGGTAGGCACGTCAGCATATTTGTCGGGACCGAGGTCGAGGGTCGATGTGCCGACCTGCTTCTGATAGAAATCGACATGCTCTTTCTTGGCTTCGGCGTATGGCTTGGTGATGGCTTTCTGAAGATATTCCTTAGAGCGCGCCACCTCGTCGCCGGTGATGTCCTTGTAGTTGTTGAAATTTGTGGCGATGGATGTGTAGATGGTGGCCTCGTCAGCGTTCTCTACCGAAAGTACGCCGTCGCGCGAGGTCATGCGTCCACCCTTGGGAACCACTGTGGCGCGTCCCTGAAACTCCACCTTGCCTTTGAGACCCTCGTGGTTCGAGCCGACACCGCTGAGGGTGATGTCGTTTCCTTCCGAGTCAATCATCACGTCGGGATGAGGCGAGGTAAGGGTAGCGTTGAAAGTCACGCTTCCCGGTTTGTCGGCAGTGATGCGGGTTATCACCACCTGATCGGGAAACGAAGCGAATGTCTCGCGGGTGAAATTGACACCGTCCACGGTATATTTCACGACCGTGCGCGCGGAGTCAAGGCTGAGTTCGCGGTAATAGTTGTCGTAGCGTGTATGTCCGGGGAAAGTGATGCGCAGATCGCCGAAAGGCTGATAAGGCATACCCTGGTTCGTTTTCGACTTGACATGGGCGGTAGCCATATCCTGCGCCTCCTTGTATTTTCCTTCAAACACAAGCTGACGGATTTTCGGAATCCACTCCAGCGCCTCTGGATTGGCATTGTTGTTTGGCTGACCTGCCCAGATGGTCTCCTCGTTGAGCTGAATCTGTTCGGCTCCGGGATTGCCGTAGACCATCGCTCCGAGACGTCCGTTGCCGAGCGGAAGAGCTTCAGTCCACACCTGTGCGGGTTTGTCGTACCATAATTTGTGCTCCTGCGAGGCAGAAGCATCAAGCGACAGCATTGTAATCGCTGAAAGAATCAATGATTTTGCAAGTAGTTTCATGGAAGATAATTTTGGCAAAACAAAAGTAATAAATTTCCACCATTCAAACAAATCTTATTGTAGGGTCATTCTCACGTAAATCTCTGCGATTAGGCGCGAAAACAGAGCCTATCGGGTAACTATCGGCAGTCGCCTGATAGGTCGGCTTTTTATTTAAGTGTGCGTTTTACACTTATTATACACACTTTAAACCCATCCCCATCAAAAACACACCCCCATCCTACCCTAAACGTCTTATATACAAAAACCAACCCCCACACCCGCCACCTCAATTTTTATTTTATTAACAATTATTACCAACTATTAAGTGGAACTTTACTGAATTATTCATTTAAAATTTCCCTATATAGAAAAAACGACAGTTCCTAAATGTCGACATGTCGCCATATTGGAGATAAAATTTTTCGTTTATTTCGATCATATATATTAATTTTACAAAATTCAGTCAATTCCTTGTCAGACACCAAAAATTCACGACAATCAGAGACTAATTCCTTATGCTTCCTCTAATAAATTTGTCATTGTCCTTCAATCATTTATGTCTCAGGCATCAATGTCTCTTCCACAGCTCATCTCCTCATCATCTCATTCTCCATTCACATCCTCACCAGTCAAATTTTTGACCCAACTGCAAACCTACCATGAATCCCCAATTACTTATTGCCACCATCTTTACGGCTTTGTCGCTGTGCGTATATTCCGTTTACAACTGTAAGGCACTGAAATTAAAATCTCTAAATGAATTCAAGTACGCCTCCCCTCTTATTGCTGCTTTTATTATCCTGAACGTCATAACCGCAATACTATATACCAATATATATTATAATGTGGATAATCGGATATTTCTCATCGGTCTCGTTTTGGGCACCACAACTGCATCATCCATAATAATATTTATCATACGGCGGTATTTCATAGATTCTTATGAAACTAAGATTCAGGAACTGACAAAACCTATGGACAGGAGCATAAGGGATGAACTAAAAGCAGGTGTAGATAAATTTCTGAGCAACAAGTTATTTATAATTCAGAAAATGAGCATGCCTCTGATGGCCAAAATGTTATATACAAATCGTACGTATCTGTCTATCTACATACATGAGACATACGGCGTGCCATTCAAAATATGGATACAATCATACAGACTTGAATACGCTGTGGATCTACTACGCAGTGAACCGATGAATGTAACGATAAAAGAGATTGCCCACCGGTCAGGATTCGGCACTCCAAGCGCATTGAGTTTAGCCTTTAAAAGTAAATTTGGAAAGACTCCAACTGAATGGCGCAAGGAATTCTTCAGCCCTCAAAGTGAAATAGCGGAAGTGGACCTGACATCTGATTTTCAGATTGATTCAGAAAACAAAATTAATAATACCAACCAACCATGACCACAGGACTCTTTATCGCCGCATCTGTCTCGGCCATATCGCTCTTTGCATATTCAACAACCTGTCGTCTTAGGGAAACATCAGGAGTTTTTTGCCGGCTCAAGCCCCTCATCGGCCCCATCGCTATAGTCTTGGTAGCCGGTGCGACTATATACGCATTTTACTCATTAAGAAACTCCCAGTCAGATTTATTACTGTTAGGGAAGGGGTTTATACTGAGCGTGGTGTTATCTATTTCCGCAGCCATATTCATATTTAAAAGATATATTGCGGCATCTTACGAAACACGGATAAATGAACTACGAACTCCAATCATTAAAACATCACGCAAACAGCTGAAAGAAGCAATGGATATGTTTATCAAAAACAAGGAATATCTAAACAGCAATCTGACAAAGGAAGATGTAGCAAAGAGTTTCGGTACGAACAAAACATATCTCATTGCCTATCTCCGTGAGACAAGCGATGAAACCTTTCCGGAATGGCTGCAAAATCTCAGACTCAACCATGCGATAAATCTCATGAGACATGTCTCAGTCAATGTACCTATTAAAGAAATAGCTCTAAACTCCGGATTCACTTCGACAAATCCGTTTAACGCTCTTTTCAAGAAAAAATACGGTCTGAGCCCCGGAAAATGGCGTGAGGAAGTCATCGGTCCACGCCATAAGCCCTATGATCTAAATAAAATCAAACAGAAATAGATAAAACAGTCTAAAAAAATCAGGCAGTCAATATTTATTAACTGCCTGATTTTCAATTGAGCGACAAACGGGGCTCGAACCCGCGACCCTCAGCTTGGGAAGCTGATGCTCTACCAACTGAGCTACTGTCGCATTGATTTTGTAATGCAAATTTAATTATTTTTTTTCAGCCGCCGAAATTTTTACTGATTTTTCTGCGACCGATTTTAAAACGGAGACAGAACGATCGGTAAAATCTCACAGATATTGTTAGATGGATATATTGTGGGAAATATTTAGCCAGGATGTGGGGTGAAATATGGTGTCAACCCGCATCCTGGCTTTGTTTATTTACAGCATTTAGATTCTAATTATCAGACCTACAGAAAACGCCCTGGCGATTTGGTTCCGAAGGCCGGGAGGGAATTTTCATCGGGAACCGAGAGGCTGAGTTGTCTCTCGGGAGCCAGAGAAGTTGGGGCTATCGGCAGCGACCGGGGTTATTTGCTGTCGGGATAGTCGAATTTCTTGCGATAGAACATGAAGTCGCGGCCGAGATATTTTTCGCGGACGGTGGGGTTTTCGGCAAGTTCTTCCGATGTGCCCTGAAAAAGAATCTTTCCCTCGAAGAGCAGGTAGGCTCGGTCGGTGATGCGAAGGGTTTCCTGCGCGTTGTGATCGGTAATGAGGATACCGATATTCTTTTCCTTGAGGTGATAGACCACAGACTGAATATCCTCCACCGCAATGGGGTCAACACCGGCGAAGGGCTCGTCGAGCATGATAAACTTGGGGTCGATGGCCAGACAGCGTGCAATCTCGGTGCGGCGGCGTTCACCTCCCGAAAGCTGGTCGCCAAGATTATGGCGCACTTTCTCAAGGCTGAATTCCTGAATAAGACTCTCCAGTTTGTCGCGCTGATATTCGGCTGAAGTATTGGTCATCTGCAGGACGGCCTTGATATTGTTTTCGACAGAAAGCTTGCGAAACACACTCGGCTCCTGAGCGAGATAGCCGATACCGTTTTTGGCGCGCTTGTAGACCGGATATTTCGTTATGTTCAGGTCATTGAGGAATATCTGCCCCTCGTTTGGAGTGATGAGGCCTACGGTCATGTAGAATGTGGTGGTCTTTCCGGCTCCGTTGGGGCCGAGAAGCCCGACAATCTCACCCTGCGTGACATTTATAGACACATGGTTGGCCACAGTGCGCTTGCCGTATTTTTTCACGAGATTCTCCGTGCGGAGCACCATCTTGTCGGGTGTCCCGATGGGATAATCGCGGGCCGGCTGCGCTTGCGGCTGTGTATTCTGATTTTCTTCCATTATATATTATGGCATCGTGGATTGACAGTTCAAAGATTCGCCCGGCGCAGACGCGATTCGATATAGTCGGTCAGCAGCTGGATTGCCACGACATTGCTGCCCCCCTGAGGGACAATGAGGTCGGCAAAGCGCTTCGACGGCTCAATATACATCTCGTGCATCGGCTTGAGCACCTCCTGATAGCGGTTGAGCACCATCATGGGAGTGCGGCCACGCTCTACACAGTCGCGGGCGATGACGCGGATAAGGCGCTCGTCGGCATCTGCATCGACGAACACTTTCACGTCCATCATATCGCGGAGCACAGGGTCGGTCAGCACGAGTATGCCCTCCACAATCACCACCTCACGCGGCGCCACAGTGATGGTCTCGGGCTGGCGCGTACAGGTGAGATAGGAATATGTTGGCATTTCGATAGTCCTCCCCTCCTTCAGCTGTCTGATGTGGTCGACGAGCAGAGTCCACTCTATAGCCGCAGGCTCGTCAAAATTGATTTTGCTGCGTTCTTCAACCGGGACGTGGCTTGAATCCTTATAATAGGAGTCCTGCGGGAGCACCGCCACCTCTCCTGCCGGAAGGCTATTGATTATCTTGTTGACGACCGTGGTTTTACCCGAACCGGTACCGCCTGCTATGCCTATGATCAACATGGTTATCTTTGATTTTTATTGCAAAGTTAACAGCCTTGGGGGGATTATCCAAATCGAAGTGTCATTTTTATCAATCCGGCCATCATCGCAGAGCCTTAAGGATTATACTGTTGGCCCTGTCGACAACCGTATGGTCGATTGACGCCAGATAGATGCGTGTGGTCGATTCGGAGGCGTGGCCCATGCCGGCGCTTATGACGGAAACCGGAATCTTCTTGGTCTGCGCGGCCGAGGCCCACGAGTGGCGGGCGCAATAGAGCGTCAGCGGACTGTGATAGCCTATCGCCTCGGCTATCTTCTTTAGACCTCCGTTAATGCGCGAGGCCACGTTATGATAATGCCTGCGCAGGTCGGCCTCATCGTCCCTGAGAATCGGGAAAAGAAACTGGCCCGTCGCGGTGGCATATTTGTCGATTATATCCTGCATCTCGCGGGTCCACTCCACCTGCAGTTTCTGTCCGGTCTTGCGGCGGCGGTAGGTGATATATCCGTCGCTGAGATCTGTTTTGCGGAGAAAAGCCATGTCCACGAAACTCATACCCCTCGTGTAGAAACTCAGCATAAAAATATCCCTCGCATATTCGAGCGCGGGCTGCGCTGTCAGGTCGAGCGAGCGTATGCGCCTGATTTCGCGGAGCGAAAGCGCCCTTTTGCGGGTCTTTTCTACTCCGGTATACACATGTCTGAACGGTTGCTGCTGCACGCTTCCGCCACATTCCACCGCCTTGTTGTAGACCGCCCTGAGTATGCGCATATAGAAAGAGCTCGTGTTCGGAGTGACCCCCGACGCCTGCAGGAAAGCCTCATAGCTGTCAATCATCTCTGTACTCAGGGCGTCAATCATCACATCCTCACCGTTGCGGAAACGGCTGAAGCTCATCAGGGCGGCGCGATAGGTCTCCGAAGTCCTCACCCGTCCGCATTGCAGTTTCGATTCAATCATGCGGTTCATAAAGTTGAAGAGCGAGAAGCGGGCAGTAAACAGCGTGTATTCCTCGATGATGTCGTTGACCGTATAACCATAGCTTTCCCGTTCAAGCTTTCCGACAACCATCTGCAACCGCGCCAGATCCCTGTCGAGCTCTTCGCGGATTTCCACGAGCCTGCCGTCCCGGTCAGGACCTTTCGGGATTATGAGGCGCTCCCGGCGGCCATCCCATTCCGACCTCGTTACCTGGTGGGCTGTTTTTATCTGACGCACGTTTCCACCTTTGCTGACTGTGATGACGATTCGTCCGCGAGTGGCGTCCGCATCCATCGGACGAAATTTCAATTTAATAGTAACCATTTTTAAATTAGATTTTTAGAGGTTTGAATATTATAGACCAATTCTCAATGTGAAAATAATCGGATTTATCCCTGCAATATAATAGGTATAATTTTCACGTGACCGACGGGCTGTCTGAAAAGTCATGAAGAAGGCCCTACACACGCGTCGCGACAAAAAACTATTGTTTATGTCGAAAAACTATTGAAATAATTTGCGCCATTCAAACTATTTTTATAAGTTTGCCACTACATTATCATCACAGGTACTTTTTCCCATCCGTCACCATGCACAGCCCCCTCCTCATCGCGCCATCGCACTCTTCCGCTATCGCAGCGACAGCCCGAACCTCACAGAGAATCCCCCGCCGCACTTATGCCTCCGGCGCCGGAAGCTCTCAGACCACCGCAAATATCATCCTTAACCTCCTTAATATGAAAAAGATATTATTAGCTCTCCTTCTGTTTCTCGTGCTTATCCCGGCACAGGCCGTTGACTGGGAACGGGATACCGAACCGGCGATTCTTGAAGTGTTCTATACCCGGACTGAGGTCACAGACACCACCAGACGCGACACCCGTTTCTTCAACGAGGAAACCATGCTGCGCATCGGCAAAACCATGTCGCGCTACTGCTCTGTGCCAAAATTCTACCATGATTCGCTCATGTTTCTCAACCCGGGTCTATACTGGCAGATGGAGTCGGAATCATTCTACAAAGACCCTAAGGAACATGACCGCACCCTTCTGGACCGCCATGGACGTTACTGGAGCTTCATTTACAAAAACTACCCTCCCGGGAAAGTGACTGAGACTTCATATTTTGACATGGAGGACTGGCGCTACGAAGAGGACTGGGAGAAACCCCAGTGGGAAATCTCCGACTCGACAAAAGAGATACTCGGTTATGAGTGCCTGATGGCCACAGCCGACTATCGCGGACGGCGTTGGATTGCATGGTTCACACCCGAGATACCAATTCAGGAAGGCCCGTGGAAACTTTGCGGGCTCCCGGGGCTTATACTTGAAGCGTCAGATACCGGAAATGTATATCATTTCAAAGCCAACGGTCTCCGTCAGTCAGGTATCCCCGACGTCGGCTTCCTGATTTATCGGGAAAAGAGAGGCATCACCACCCTCACGCGCGACAAATTTTTCAACAACTGGTGGAAATACAAACACTCTAACTCCATAGCGAAAATCAAAGCGGCTTTCGGCGTCCAGTCAGCCGAGCCGACCCCGCCGGTCAGCGAAAAACGCCAGCTCAACTACGACAAAGAAGAAACCGACTATCCCCACGACTTATGAAGAAATCGGCCATATATCAATTCATGACTTTTCTCTGTCTGACCTTTGCGGCCTTTTCCGCAAAGGCGGAGGAGCGCCCAGTTGCCGTCATAAAGGTTGAGTATGTAATGAGTTCTGTCAGTCACACAGGTGCGTCAGGTGAGAAAAAAGCACGCACAGACAACTTCATTCTGCAGCTTGCACCCACGGCATCATATTACTATAACCCTCAGACATTTTTTGTCGATTCGCTGCAAAATGACCCGACCGGCAGCGCCATGCTCGCCCAGATTTCAAATGATGCGTGGAAAGAGTTTGCCGCTACCGGCAAAGATCCTTTTGACTACAAGAGGGATAAAGGAGTGATGAGGGGCCCGAGTTACAGATGCCTGAAAAATTATGGCGACCGCACTATAACCGTGTGGGATTCCAATATGGGTGACCGGTACCGCTATGACATTGAAATGGACGATGCCGAATGGGAATTGTGTGACTCGACAAAGAATCTGCTTGGCTACGAGTGCAGTCTTGCAAGCGGAACTTATCACGGCAGGCAATGGAACGTGTGGTTCACACCCGACATTCCGGCCAGCGACGGCCCGTGGCAGCTTCACGGACTCCCCGGCCTCATCATGGAGGCCACGTCAGCCGACGGCGACTACTCATTTTCGGCAACCGGTCTGCAGGCGTGTGATGAGCCGCTGAAAGACCCGTTTGAAAACGATAAATTTTTCAAAACCAAAAGAATTTCATTCTTGCGCATGAAGGATTATTCACGCAGAAACCGCGGTTCCCAGGTCAGCGCCATGACACGGGGAGAGGTCAGGCTTAAAGAAAACGCGGATTATAAAGGCAATGATGATTTTCTCGAAACCGATTATCACGAATGAAAACATTCATCACATTTCTGCTATGCCTTTGTGTTGCGGTTGTGGCTGTGGCGCAGGTCAGCGTGACCGGGCGCGTGATTGAAAAGGAGAGCGGCGAGGGGCTTGCCGGCGCGTCAGTAATATTCCGCAACGCTGAGGGAAAAATCAAAAAGTATGCCTCGACCGGCCCCGACGGGAACTTCGCTATCAGCGTCCCCTCCGCCGACGGATGCACCGTCGAGGTCTCGATGATAAGCTTCGCCAAGAAGAGCGTCAGTCTGACCGGGGCGAAATTTCCTCTCACCGTGGCTCTCGAACCGGCAGCCTTCGAGCTGAAGGAAGTGGCGGTCAAGGCTCAGAGCATACGCGAGCAGGGCGACACCATCACCTACTCCGTCGGCTCCTTCGCCCAGGCTCAGGACCGCACCATAGGCGATGTGCTCAAACGCATGCCCGGTATCGACGTGGAGAAATCGGGCAAAATCAAATATCAGGGCGAGGACATCAACAAGTTCTATATCGAGGGGTCCGACCTGCTCGGCGGAAAATACGGCATAGCCACAAACGGCATCAGCCATGACGATGTGGGAGCTGTGGAGGTAATGGAAAACCATCAGCCCATGCAGGTACTCGCCGGCATATCATACTCCGACAAAGCCGCCATCAACCTGAAACTTAAAAACAAGGCCAAAGCGACATGGGCTTTCAACGGACATGCCGGCGCAGGCTACTCCTGTCAGCCCGAGGGCGTGGCGTGGGACGGAAATCTCTTCGCAATGGCCGTGATGGGCTCGTTTCAGAATATATCGACGCTAAAAGCCAACAACACAGGCACCAATCTCACCGACCAGATGACTGACTTCTTCGCCGGCAGGCGCGAGACAGACCTGTCGCCCTACGTCACGGTCTCCCTTCCCTCCGTGCCGTCACTGAAAGAAAAGCGCACGCTTTTCAACCGCTCGGCTCTGTTCTCGTCCAACAGCCTCTGGAAACTGAAAAACGGCGAATTCAAGGCGCAGCTCGACTATTCCTTCAACCGCGTGACCTCCGACGCAGCCAATGTGACTACCTATTTCCTCCCCGATGGCGACCGCACTGTCACCGAAAACCGCAGCGGTACAGACCGCTCCCACACGCTTTCGGGCAAATTCATCTATGAGCTCAACCGCCGCACAACTTTTATCAACAACACGCTCAATGCCAAAGTCGACTGGGATAAAATGCGTCTGTCTATGAACGGCTCCATCCCCAACACCCAGTCGGTAGAGCTGCCGGACTATTACGTCGGTAACAATTTCAAGATGATAAAGCGTTTCACGGGAACTCCCGACGAGAAAGGGCGGAGTAAAAACCACCTCGTCACATTCGAGAGCAAAAACGAATGGGAATCGCTTCCGCAGACACTCGCCGTCAGCCTGTCCAATGACGGACGGCTGCGCCAGCATGTGGGCAACCACGCCTTCTTCACCGACGAGAGCGTAGCCTACGGCTTTTCATTCCGCGGAATAACAGTCAGCCTGAAAGGTGGACTAAAAGGCTATGTCCGCTCCCTCGACACATCGCTGCCCGACATGCCGGAGGAAATACCTGGCGAGACGCAGAATGTGCTTAACACCAATTATCTTACCCTCTATGCGAGCCCGAAGTTTGAATACTGGATAAGCCGTGTCAACATCTCGCTCAGCGCGCCGGTAAGTTTCGCCAACTATGATTTCGACAAAGCCATAGCCAACCGCTCGGAAGTATTCATCTCGCCGTCACTAAGTCTGAGCTGGAAACCCAACAACCGCTTTTCCATGAGCCTGCGTGGAGGCTCGGGGCGCTCACCGATGGCGCTCAATCTCATTCAGCCGGGATATATCATGACCGACTACCGCTCGTTTCAGAAGGGCGTGGATGATTTCTACACCTCTACCTCACAGCGTCTGTCGGCAAATCTGACTTTCAAAAACACCCGTAAGGGAATTTTCGCCGACGCAAGGGTGGCGCAGTCGTGGGGAAGAAATCCCTACACTCTCGCCCAGCAGCTCTACGGCGACTACATAGTCTACTCGTATTCACCGGCCAAAAGCGACCGCAAGCTCTTCATGGCTACGGCGAGTCTCGGCAAGACGCTCGATTTCATGCGCGGAAGCGCCAACCTCAGCGGCAGTTTCAACCGCAGCGAGCACAACCTGCTTTCGGAGAACGCTCCTGTCTCCTCAGTGAGCACGGCCTGGGGCGTCCGTGCGCGCGTCAACGGCCAGCCTCTCAGATGGCTGAGCGTGGACTATGCCTTCGATTACTCCGAAAACCGGCTTGAAATGAACAGCATAGGGGCTTCGTGGCTCGGCAAGATGACAAATTCGCTTCTTTTCAACGTCATTCCCCACCCCAAATGGGAATGGCACCTCATCGGCGAGCATTACCGAAATGAAATCTCCGCCGACAGATTTAAAGACGTAGTGCTGCTTGACACAAAGCTCCTCTTCAAGCTTAGCCGCCGAATCGAGCTCTGCGCGTCGCTCAGCAACATCCTCAACCACAGGACGTATAACTACACGACCTACAATCAGCTCTCCTCCTTCGAATCACAGCGCTACCTGCGCGGCCGCGAATTTCTCTTCACAGTCTTTCTGAAAAAATGAACGCCACCGGCAACAGACATCAATCACGCGCTGACTGGCACGACTACTGCGACGGAGTCTATTTCGTGACAATATGCAGCGCTGACAAAAAGCATATTTTCGGCGAAATAGCCGAGGGCGAAATGCGGCTGTCGGAATTAGGCAGGATTGCCGCTGACTGTCTGCATGAAATCCCCGCTCACCATCCAGACGCAGAAATCATCAGCCACGTCGTCATGCCCAACCACCTCCACATCATCATCGCCATTACCAGGCCGGCCATCGGCAATCCTGGCGTCCCCGGTTCTGGTATTCCCGGCCCTGTACGGACGCGATATATCGCGTCCTCATCCGCCGAATCAATTATCGCATCCCCCGGTGCCAAATCAAATATCCTCGGTTGCCTCAAACCGCCGAAACACGGTGAAATTTGCAACGATTTTCATCACAACAGCCGACTGGCCGTTATCGTCGGTTCGTTCAAGGCGGCAGTAACACGCCTGGCGCGGACGCGATGTATCGCGTCCCTACCGGTATGGCAACCGCGTTTCCATGAACATATAATCCGCAACCAGCATGCACTCGACAATATCATGACGTATATTGATGAAAACGTAAGCCGCTGGGATAAGGATTGCTTCAATAGCACAGATATCGACAATTGATTTAATTATGAATCCCGAAAACCCGATTCAATTATGAAAAATAAATTTGCTACTCTCATTTCAATGATTGCGCTGACGGTGGCAGCTGCTGTTGCGCAGAACGCCGACATTGAGGTAAGCTACTCTTACCGCACTATCTCTCCTAAAGGCGTTGAACGCACCAGAGAATACCGTCTGCTCGCCAATCCGCATCAATCCAAGTATTTCAATCCGCAATCGGAGCAAATAGACTCGCTGTGCTCCACTCCGCAGG
Organism: Bacteroidales bacterium; assembly: GCA_019416285.1. Taxonomy (GTDB): domain Bacteria; phylum Bacteroidota; class Bacteroidia; order Bacteroidales; family Muribaculaceae; genus Duncaniella. Next base: position 33,613 of record DXXM01000028.1, on the reverse strand, counting down.
GAAAGGCGCAGTTCGACGAAGCGCAGGAAACAGCCATGAAATCAATGCTTGCGCAGGGAGTGATAGATGTGCGCAAACTTCCGCATAAAACCACCTATCTCTACGTGGTGAAATCCGCACTCGACTCGACGATTACCGTCTATGACGACCTCTCCGCAAAGGAACTGGTCTATTATACCGAACCCTACTCCGAGATGACATGGACAATCGGTGAAAACACGAAAAACATTCTCGGCTACGACTGCACGGAGGCCACGACCGACTATCACGGACGCACATGGACGGCATGGTTCACCCCTGACATTCCCATAAGCGACGGCCCCTGGAAATTTCACGGTCTCCCCGGTCTGATTCTTGAAGTCTCCGAACCCTCCGGGCTCTACACATTCACAGCCGAGGGCTTAGAGAAGAGCGACAGACCGATTCCCGCCATGTACAGCACCGACAATTACGACAGGACAGACCGCAAGTCAATCCTGCGCGCCCACCGCAAGGCACTCGACAATCCTATGGGAGCGTTAAATGCAAAAGGCATGCAGGTTCAGGTAAATTCAGCGGATCTGCCCAAGTTCGACCCTAACCGTGACCTGATCGAGACCGATTATAATGAGGGGCAGCAGAAACGCTAAGGGCATTTGCCGCGATTGTCAAGACAATTTCCAAGAAAACGCCACTGAATCAACGGGCGAAGCGCTGCAAATCGCGTAGGGATATGCGGTTTTCATAAAGCGCTTTGCCCGTAATCACACGCTTGAGGCCGAGGTCATTGAGGCGAATGATGTCGTCGAGCGAGCTTATGCCTCCGGAGACGGTGAAAACGACCTCCGGAAAATCCTTGTCAAGACGTGTGTACATGTCGAAACTCGGACCTTCGAGCATCCCGTCCTTTGAGATGTCGGTGCAGATGGCCTGAGTCAGTCCGTAGGGCAAAAATCGACGCAGGAGGTCGTCGATACTGTCGGTCGTGTCCTCAAGCCATCCGCTCACGGCCACCTTGCCGTCGCGGACGTCGGCCCCGAGAATCAGTTTCTCACCGCCGAAAATCTCGAGCCAGCGGCTCATCAGTTCAGGCTGACGCGAGGCCACACTGCCGATTATGGCATACGTCGCACCGGCGTTGAAAACATCCTTCAGTGCCTGATCTGTCTTGATGCCTCCGCCCCACTCCACTTCAACGCCGTCGAGACGAGCTATCTGTTCGAGCGTGTGCAGATTGCGGGGAGAACTTGCCTTGGCACCGTCGAGGTCGACTACATGCACACGGCGCAGGCCGTTGTCGATAAACATTTTCGCCATGTCGACAGGCGATGCACCGTAATCCGTACAGCGGTCATAGTCACCCTGGCTCAGACGCACACACTTGCCTTCTATAAGGTCAATCGCAGGTATTACTTCAATCATAATTCAAGGAAGTTTTTCAGTATCCTCTCTCCCACCTCACCGCTTTTCTCGGGATGGAACTGGGTACCGTAGAAATTCTCATATTTCAGGGCCGCGCTGAACATGGTGGAGCCGTAGCGGGTCGTAGCGATAGTGTCGGGACAGAGCGGAGCGTAATACGAATGGACATAGTAGACGTATGCTCCCCTCTCGATGCCTTTCAGCAACTTGGACTCGATATTGTTGATGCTGTTCCAGCCCACGTGAGGCACTTTCAGACCATCCTCGTCGGGAAAACGGCGCACTTTCGCGTCGAAAATCCCGAGGCAATCCACATCGCCCTCCTCCGAGTGGCGACACATCACCTGCATGCCCACACAGATACCCAACACGGGACGGCGCAGGTCGCAGATGACATCACACAGCCCGCGCTCACGCAGCCGCATCATAGCTTCGGCATCGTTGCCCACACCGGGCAGAATCACCTTCGAGGCTGCATGGATTTCAGCGGGGTCGGCGGTAAGTTTCCACTCCGCACCGAGGCGGTCAAGGGCATTTCCGACCGAGCGGAGATTGCCCATCTCATAATCTATTATAGCAATCATAGGACTCCTTTGCTTGATGGAAGTGAATAGCTGAACACATCGCGGCGGATTGCCATGCGCAGGGCGCGGGCGAAAGCCTTGAACACGCCCTCGATAAGATGATGGTTGTTCTCGCCGCGGGCCGAGATATGGAGATTGCAGCGCATGGCCACACAGAGCGACTTGAAGAAGTGTCGGTACATCTCCGTGGGGGTGTCGCCCACATACTCGCGGGTAAACTCGACATCCCACACGAAATCCGCACGACCTCCGAAGTCAATCAGCACCATCGCCCGGCACTCGTCCATCGGCAGGACGAAACCGTAGCGGTCGATTCCGCGCTTCGAACCGAGAGCCATGTCTATAGCCTGTCCGAGCGCTATGGCTATATCCTCCATGCTGTGGTGCTCGTCGACTTCAAGGTCGCCGTGACACTTCAGGTCAAGCGAGATTCCGGCGTGATGCGGAAGCTGCCAGAGCATGTGGTCGAAAAATTTCAGCCCGCTGTCAATCGCCGACGGCAGTTTTCCGTCGAGGTCAAGAGTCACTGAAATCTGCGTCTCGGAAGTGTTGCGTTCCACCGTCACCCGGCGGTCAGACGAAAGTATGTGGCGCGCGATTTCCTCCCATGAGTCGCTGACAAGCTCGCAGCCGTCAGGCTTCTCCGTATCGGCCGGAGCAATAAGTATGCCGCGCGAGCCGAGATTTTTTGCAAGCTGTACGTCGGTCAGGCGGTCGCCGATTACGAAACTCTCCGCCAGGTCATAGCTTCCGTCCATATAGGCGGTCAGCATACCTGTGCGCGGCTTGCGTGTCGGCGCGTTGTCCTCCGGAAAAGAGCGGTCAATCAGTATATCGTCAAACCTCACCCCCTCCCCTTCGAGAGTCGACAACATTTTATTGTGGGCAGGCCAGAATGTTTCCTCAGGAAACGAGTCCGTGCCGAGACCATCCTGATTCGACACCATCACGATATCATAGCCGCGGTTCATCAGCGAGCGGAGACCGGAGATGGCGCCCGGAATAAATTCGAGCTTCTCGAGCGAATCAATCTGCTCGTCAGCCGGTTCCTTGATGATAGTGCCGTCGCGGTCAATGAATATGGCTTTTTTCAGCATCATCGAAAATTCTTTATAAGTGACAGAAGACGTACATTTTCTTCGGGAGTACCGACTGTGAGACGCAGACACCCCTCGCAGCCCCTGACGCGATTGCGGTTGCGGACTATCACGCCGTTGGAAATGAGATAGTCATACATGCCGTCGGCATCATCGACTTTCACGAGGATGAAATTGGCATCGGAATGATTCACGGCCTTTATCTGCGGCAGCTTTGCAAGCTCGTCGGAAAGCATGGCTCGCTGGGCTATTATTTCGCTGACATTTTCACTGATGTCAGTCTCCGCGATACGGCGCAGCAGTTCAAGCTGCGTGGGGCCATTGACATTGTAGGGATACTTCACCCGTGCGAAAAGTTCGGAAATCTCCGGTGCAGAGAAGGCCAGCCCCATGCGGAGCGAGGCCATTCCCCACGCTTTGGAGAAAGTTTGCATGACAATTAGATTCGGGTGACTGTTAAGTACATTAAGCAGCGATGGATAGGGTGAAAAATCTATATATGCCTCATCTACACCCACCATTCCGCTAAATCCATCCACCAGTCGCAGAATATCCTCCGGACTGAAGGCATTGCCAGTGGGATTGTTGGGCGAACATATCCACATGACCTTACTGTGGTCGTCGGCAGCCGCGAGCAGTTCATCGATGGGAAGGGAATAGCCCGGCCCGAGGGGAACTTTTCGCAGTTCGACGTCGTTGATGTCAGCGCTTACCTCATATACTCCGTAGGTCGGAGTAATGGAGATGGCATTGTCGACACCCGGGCGGCAGAATATACGGTACACAAGGTCAATCGCCTCGTCGCTTCCGGCGCCGCCTATGAAAATCTGATTCTCGGCCACACCCTTGAGCCGGGCAATGGCCGATTTCAACTGTTTCTGATGCGGATCGGGATAGCGGTTGAGTCCGGACGGATAAGGGCTCTCGTTGGCGTCGAGCCAGACCGATATGTCGCCACCCTTGAACTCGTCGCGGGCGGTGGAATAAGGTTCCAGCGCAAGGATGTTGGGGCGCACGAGGTCGAGCGGATTCATTCTGTTCATTATATTAATGTGGATGAGAATTATTCGTTAATCATATCTGACCGTCGGCCATGCGGATTTTTACCGCGAGCGCGTGGGCATCGAGCCCTTCGGCTCCGGCCATAGTCACTATTGTGGGGGCAAGCGTGCGCAGGCCTTCGCGCGTGAGTTCCTGATAGGTAATCTTGCGCATGAAGCTGTCGAGGTTCACACCGCTGAACGAGCGGGCCCAGGCTCCAGTGGGGAGCGTGTGGTTCGTACCCGAAGCATAGTCTCCGGCGCTCTCCGGCGAATAGTTGCCGATGAACACACTTCCGGCCGCACGGATTTTGGAAGCCACCGTCCATGCGTCGCGCATGGAGATGATGAGATGCTCCGGAGCGTAGCTGTTGACAAAATCGAGCATGTCGTTAATCTTCGGGAAAACTATGAGTCGGCTGTGGGAGAGAGAGCCTTCCACGGATTCGACGCGGCTGAGATGGCCGCACAGACGCTTCACCTCGGAATCGACCTTTGCGGCAAGCTCTTCGGAATCGCACACGAGTATCGCCTGGCTGTCGCGCCCGTGCTCGGCCTGCGAGAGCAGGTCGGCCGCGATAAACGACGGGTCGGCCGAACTGTCGGCCATCACCAGTACCTCACTCGGACCGGCGGGCATATCGATGGCCACCACCGAACTCAACTGCTGCTTGGCCTTGGTGACATAGCGGTTGCCCGGACCGAAAATCTTATCGACACGCCCTATGGTCTCTGTGCCGAGAGCCATTGCAGCGATAGCCTGCGCGCCGCCCACGCGATAAATTTTATCGATACCGCAGATTGAGGCGGCATAAAGTATCTCCGGAGCGATGGGATGCTTTCCGCTCTGAGGGGTGCAGAGTATAATCTCGCGGCAACCGGCTATCCGAGCCGGACATGCGAGCATCAGCACGGTCGAAAAGAGCGGAGCCTGGCCGCCGGGGATATACAGCCCGACACGGTCGATGGCCACCGGACGCTGCACGCATCTCACGCCGGGAAGAGTCTCGATATCGACTTCGGCCGGACGCTGCGCGGCATGGAATTTCGAAATATTCTCTTTGGCCACTCCGATTGCGGCCTTGACTTCATCGCTCACCTTGGCGCAAGCCTCGGCAATCTCTGCCTCGGATACCTCAAGCCCGTCGATTGCGGCGCCGTCAAATCTGAGCGCCATATCGCGGAGCGCGGCATCACCCTTGGCCCGAACTTCCTCGATTATGGTTGCGACAGTCTGACCCACTGCGGGGTCATCGGGAATATTACGGACTGTCAACGCCTCCCATTCGGAACGCGCCGGATTTATATATGTTTCCATCTGGCGGTAATTATTTCACGATGTTTTCAAGAACAAGCACAAGAATATCCTCGGCACCGACGGCCTTCAGCCTCTCGATGCGCTCCCAGAGCTGCGATTCGGGGATTACGGCATGAAGCGAGAGCCATTCCGGGTCTGCGAGATGAAGGATTGTGGGACTCTTCATGCCGGGAAGTATCTTCAGAGCCTCGTCGAGCGACGATTTCGGAAGATTCATCAACACATATTTCATGCCGCGGCTCTCGATGATGGAGCGGAATCGGAAACAGAGTTTGTCGAGGTCAGCACGCTTCTCCTCGTCGAGATTGGGATTGGCTATGAGAACAGCCTGCGAGTCAATGACAGATTTCACTTCAACGAGACCGTTCTGAATCAGTGTGCCACCCGACGAAACGATATCGAAAATCGCATCGGCCATGCCGACTGCGGGCGCTATCTCTACAGAACCTGTAATGGTGTGGATTTTCGCGTCAATTCCGTTTTCCTTCAGGAAACGCGAGAGTATCACGGGATACGATGTGGCTATACGTTTGCCGTTGAACCATTCGAGTCCCTTATAGTCTGCCTCACGCGGAACTGCGAGACTCAGACGGCATCCTCCGAAACCGAGGTCGAGCACCTTTTCGACTTCCACATCCTTCTCCGAAACCTCATTGAAGCCTACGATTCCTATATCGGCTGTCCCCATTGCAACAGCCTGTGGAATATCGTCATCCCTGAGGAGCAACAGATCCACCGGAAATCCTTTTGCGTGAGCTATCAGCGAGCGGCTGCCGACAGATGCCGAGATTCCCGCATCCGCGAGCAAAGCCATAGTCTTTTCATTAAGGCGTCCCTTCGCCTGTATTGCAATTCGTAACATATTAAATCCTTTTCCTTAAAAATTGAAGCACAAAGTTAGGACTTTTATTTCACATTACAATATTTACACGGCTATAAATTGGCGACCACACGTTGACGACCTATGTAAGCACATGCCTCACACCGACTATACGCATACTTTAACCCCCCAAAACGTCTCCGCCCACGGGCCTCATGCTATGAAAACATACTTTTCGACAAGGAAAGCTATTATGTAGGGAGGACAGCCATCCATCTTCTCGCGCAGCATGGCCAGGAGCTTGGCTTTCTGTTTCTTTACAGTGATTTCCGCTACTCCGAGCCGCTCCGCGATTTCTGAATTTTTCAGGCCCTCGTGGTAGCTCATCCGCAGAAGTTCCTGATACCTCGGCGGAAGGGATTTCACCGCGGCATCGAGCATGTCAAGCGTTTCCTGTTCTAAAATTTCGACATCAAGGTCGGGAGTAAGGCCATCTCTATCGCCTGAACCGAGATAATTATTGCGGGAATTATGTTTGCGTATCAGCTGCAGCGCACCATGATATATACATTTCAATATATAGGCATACCACACGCAGGAAGATGTGAGCCGCCGACGCTCCGTGTAGGATGTCATAACCGCATCCTGCACGCAGTCCTCCGCGAGATACGACAGTTCATCGCCAAGCTGCCGGGACGCATACACAAGCAGACCGGGATAAAGATTGTCGTAAAACGGCGTCACATCGCCCGCCATGAACGACCGATAGATGTTATCGTAATTGTACACATTGCAAAATTATCACATTTATCATCAAAAAACAAGCAATAAGTATCAATCCGATAAATATTTCAAAAAAATCATAAAAATTTGATATACTTTTTGCACACCATCGCACTTTACAGATAAAGAACGCAAATACAGGTCATGACAGATATAAAAAGACTACTTTACCGTCTATCCATAGGGCAGTGCACCCCTGCCGAGCGCGAGGAGCTTGAAAAATGGGCCGCGGGCAACAAGGCGCGCCTTGATTTGCTCCGACGTCTCGCCGACCCGGACTATGTGGCCGCCCAGCTTTCAAAACGCTCGCTCGTATCCGTGAGCCGCCCGATGGCTGACATGCGCCGCTTCATCGGAGCCTCCCGTCTGCGCCAGAGGCTGAAGGCTTTCAGCATAGCGGCCGGTGTAGCTCTGATTGCAGGCGTAGCCGCCACATATTTTATATATAGCAACGGCGGGGCCTTCGACACCCGGTCGGGAAACGGCCTCGTGGCTGAAGCGCATCAGGATTCGATAAGCATCGACAGGATTCTTCCCGGAACCACACGGGCCAAACTATTTTCCGGCACCGGCACTGCCATAGAACTCAATGCGACCGACACCGCTCTCATGAGCCACGACATGCTGCTCCCGCAAGACAAAGATGGTCGCAGCGAGGTCAGCGAGCTCTGTCTCGATGTGCCGCGCGGAGGCGAGTTCAAAATCATGCTTGAGGACAGCACGGAAGTGTGGCTCAACTCCGAGTCGCGCTTGCGCTACCCCGAGGTATTCAGCGCCGACGAGCGCCGCGTACAGGTAGAGGGTGAGGCTTATTTCATCGTAAAGCACGACGCCTCGCGTCCGTTCTACGTAGAGACAAAAGAGCTGACTGTAAGAGTCTACGGCACAGCCTTCAACGTCCGTGCCTACGACGATGACGAATTTGTCTATACCACCCTTGAAAAAGGCTCCATCGCCATCCGTCGGCTTGGCATAAACTCCGGCGAGCTCCTCCTCTCCCCCGGCCATCAGGCCTCGCTTAACCGCGTGGAGAGCAAAATCAACATGAAGGTCGTGGACCCGGCGGTAATCACCGGCTGGCGCCACGGGCGTTTCGTGTTCGAGGAGCAGCCGCTCAAGAACATCATGCGTGACCTGGCCCGCTGGTATGACTTCAAATACGAGTTCGAGGATCATGATCTCGAAAATATAGTATTCATGGGAAGCATCCCGCGCTACAGCAACTTCTCAGCCGCGCAACACATTCTCGAGCAAAGCGGCGACATCGAACTGCGCACCGACGGCGACCGCATCATAGTAGCTGCCAAAAGGAAATAGCATCCATACGCGTTCTCCGTCCCCCTCCCTCACGTCTCAACACATTCCTCACGTCTATATTCATCACGATACACCAATCACACAATTAACATAACTTCAATCAAAAACCAATCACGTTATTCACATTTAAATCATGAGAAAAAGTTTTTTGATTCTAATCGTCACCGCCCTTCTGCTCATTCCATTGGGCGGTTATGCGCGAAGCTTTAACGTTTCCTTCCGCAACGACAATGCAGAAACCGCACTTAGTACACTCAAAAAAGAAACCGGCTATGATTTCGTTTACAGAAAAGACCTCGTGAGCGGAATCAAGGCAACAATCAACGGCAATTACCGCAACGCCAGCCTCAGCGACATCCTCGACAAAGTGGTGGCAGGACAGATGGGACTGAGCTATGAAATCATCGACAATACGGTGATTATCCGCAAGGCCGATGCCGCAAATGCCACCAAAATCAACGTCAGCGGCAATGTGACTGACGAAAACGGCGACCCCGTCATCGGCGCGAGCGTGATGCTCCGCAATTCCAAAACAGGTGTTGCGACAGACATCAACGGCCACTTCGCCCTCAACAACGTGCCCTCCAACGGCACTCTCAACATCTCATATATCGGCTACAAGCCTCTGACCGTCAGTGTCAGCGGCCGCACCTCCTTCAACATCACTCTCGCTCCCGACCAGCAGAATCTTGACGAAGTGGTTGTGGTGGGCTACGGTACGACCAACGTCAAGGACCTCACCGGCTCAGTGGCCTCAATCGGAGAGCGCACCCTCAGCCAGCTCAACGTGCCGACCGCCACTCAGATGCTCCAGAACCTTGCGGCAGGCGTACAGGTATCATCGGGCACAGGTGTCCCCGGCGAGACCGTAAGAGTGCGTGTCCGCGGTGCCACTTCGCTCACCGGCAGCAACGAACCTCTTTTCGTGATTGACGGAATCCCCGTATCAGGCGCGAGCGCTCTCAACGACATTCCCCCGAGCGACATCAAGTCGATGGATGTGCTCAAGGACGCCTCGGCCGCAGCCATCTACGGTTCGCGCGCAGCCAACGGCGTAGTGCTCATCACCACCAAACGCGGCGAGGCTGACCAGAAAGCCACCGTATCGTTCAACTACAACGTCACCACCGACAAGCAAATCAATAACTTCCGCATCCTTTACGGCGATGAGTGGCGCGAGACTGTGCGCCGTTTCGCCCGCGAGACACTTGTGTTCGACCCCTCCAACACTTATGCCAACGAAATACTCAAGGAAGGCTCGAAGGTGCTCGGCGACGCCAACACCAACTGGTTCGACCTTGTGAAGCAGACCGCTATCCGCCACAACGCAAGCATGAGCGTGAGCGGGGGAGGCAGAAATTCAAAGTATCTCATGTCGCTCTCCGTCATGGATCAGAAAGGTATGGTGATAGGCGACCGCCTGAAGCGCTACAGCGCACGCATCTCCGCCGAGGCCTCGGTGCTCCCCATTCTCCGCTTCGGTATGAATGCCAACATGACTTACAATGACAGCCACAGCGCGCAGACCTCACTTTTCACCGCACAGGGCACCCGCCCCGACCTCTCGCCCTACTATGACAACGGCGCATACAATCTCTCGATTTCCAATAACCCCGTGGCCCAGCTCGAAAGAAAAAACAGCAATGAAAATTCGACCATCATGGGCACCGTATACGGCGAACTCGACATCATCAAGGGCCTGAAATTCCGCACCAGTCTCTCGGGAACCTACGGCCACACTGACAGCGACAGCTTCACCCCTGCAATCCTCAGCACCCGTAAGGAAAACTACGGAAGTGAATCTCACTCCCGCCGCAGCAAGACAATCTGGGACAACACTCTCAGCTACAACAACAAGTTCAACGACATGCACTCAATCGACGCCATGGTGGGTGTGTCGTGGGAAAAATACATCTCGAAATCGCAGAGTATTTCCGGTCAGACCTATCCCGACGACGAGATTTTCACCAACATCGGCAGTGCGGCCACCATCACCAACTGGAGCAGCGGCTATTCGTCAAACGGCCTTTTCTCTTCATTCGCACGCGTGAACTACCGCCTTCTCGACCGCTACCTGTTCACCTTCACCTGCCGCTACGACGGCTCGTCGATGTTCGGTTCCAACAACCGCTACGGTTTCTTCCCCTCCGGCGCAATCGCATGGCGCATCAACAACGAAGGCTTCATGCGTGACTACACATTCATCGATGACCTCAAGCTCCGCGCAAGCGTGGGCCGCACCGGTGTGCAGAACCTCGGCACCTACGCCAACCGCGACATCTACCGCTCCGGAAGCTACAACGGCGCCAACACCATCTATCACTACCAGGTTGGCAACCGCGACATCCGCTGGGAGAAATCGACCCAGTATGACCTCGGTCTCGACTTCGCATTCCTCAACAGCCGTATACGCGGTTCGCTCTCAGGCTACTGGAAAGTGACCAACGACCTCATCTGGTCATTCTCCTTTCCCCCGAGCTCAACCTCAGGCACCATGCCCCGCAACATCGGCTCTGTGCGCAATGCAGGTATCGAGCTCAACGTGACCGGCAATATCATCGAGACCCGTGACTGGGGACTCGACCTCACCCTCAACCTCGCCCACAACCGCAACAAGGTGACAAAGCTCGTCGAGGAGGGCCGCGCGCAGTCAGCCATGACCGAGGTGGTTCAGGGATCGGGCAATCAGGTGCTCGTGCAAGGCTACCCGATGGGCGTGTTCTTCGGCTATAAGCACAACGGCATCATTCAGACCCAGGAGCGTGTGGACGAACTCAACGCCTACGCCGTGGAGAAGGGACAGCGCTACTACTATACCAACACCCTCAAGCCGGGCCATCTCGAACTCGTGGACCTCAACGGCGACGGCACCATCAACAACAACGACCGTTGCGTAATCGGCAGTCCCGAAGCTGATGTCTACGGCGGTATCATCGCCAATCTCCGCTACAAGGATTTCACTCTCTTCTGCAACTTCGGCTATCAGATAGGAGGCAAAAAACTCTACAGCAAGGCGCTCCAGAATCTTCCCGGACAGCTCTGCGGCCTCATCGACTACGGTCTTAACGACCGCTGGAGCCCCGAGAATCCCCATGCGAGCCTCCCGGCCCTCTATATCGGCGACGGTGTGCCCGTGCTCACCGACCATGAGCTCTTCGATTCATCGTTCTTCCGTCTCCAGGAAGTCCGCCTGACCTACACTATTCCCTTTAAGAAGATTGTACGCTGCAATGTATTCGCATCGGCCACAAACCTTTTCACCATCACTTCCTATCCCGGCACTGACGCAGCCACCGTCAACAACTTAGGCAACTACGGCGGCAACTATGAGACATGCGCCTATCCCGGCATACGCTCATTCTCGGCCGGTCTGCAAGTAAGTTTCTAACCGATAAAACAGACAACATCAAAATGAAAAAGATATTTTCCATAGCCCTCATATCGTTATGTATGGCATCGTGCGAACTTACAGAAGTCCTCGACCTGCCTCCCAAATACCAGGCTGACCTCGACGGCGCCATCACCACACCCGCCGCAGTGGAGTTAGCACTCAACGGTGTCTATCAGCAGATGCCCGGCGCTCCGGCCAATGTAATCTATCCCACCGTCAGCGGCTCGTTCAAGGCAGGTCTGATGACCCGCCCGGACGATTTCAACCTCGGCAACGCCGTATACTACACCGAGCGCAACCTGCCCCTCCTCAGCTATTCCGACGGTACGGAATGGTCCTCGGATTACGCTGTGATAAAGAACGCCAATTTCCTTGAAGTGGCCGTCAACCGCATGTCGGACGGCGATTTCAGCGGTGACCGCCGCAAGGAAATCATCGGCGAGATAGCCTATCTCCGCGCCATGGCTTATTTCCGCATCCTCAACCACTTCTGCGAGTTCTGGAATATGGACAGCGAGTACGGCGTGATTTTCCGCAATGAGGCGCCGTCGGTAAGCAACTCACCCATGGCCCGCAGCACCGTGGGCGAATCCTACGACTATATCCTCCGGCAGCTCGAAGTGGCGATAGCCAACGCCCCTGAATTCTCAAAGATTTCACAGGCCAACCGTCAGGCAGCCAAGGCCCTAAAAGCCAAAGTCCTCTTCTATGCCGGAAGATATGCCGACGCAATCAAGGCTGTAGACGATGCGGTCGACACCAACCGTCCGCTCACCGAGACAAGCTACGGCAACATCTTCGAGAATTTCAATTCGACCAAGGAGATATATTTCGCACGCGTATTCGACGACAACGACGCCGGCCGCACCATGCGTATCTCGGCTTTCAGCAACGAGTCGGACCACACCGGCTATTGGGGACCCTCGACTAAGTTTCAGGAATATGCGGGCGATGACCCGCGCACCGCTGCAATCTACCGCAACGTGCCCGAACTGAAAATCAACCGCGACCAGCAGACTCTCTACAACTATCAGACCTGCCGCAAAACCTGGAATCCGGCCGACAACATGCCCATCATCTTCAGCCGCGAAGCCGAGCTCTATCTCATCAAGGCTGAATCGCTCTACCGCACCGGAGCCTCGATAAGCGACTGTTACGCTCCGGTGGCTCAGGTACGCAGCCGCGCGGGTGCGAGTGTGGAGACTCCGGCAAACCGCGAGGCTCTCGAGGACACCATTTTCCGCGAATGGATGATTGAGATGTCATTCGAAAACTGGCACGAATGGTTCGCCATGATACGTTTCGCAGGCTACGACAAGCCCGATTTCACTCGTCTCCTCGCAATGAACAGACTCCTCAAGGAAGCAATCGACAAGGAGTATGAGACCTCGCAGGAGAAGGGCGACGCCTACTACCAGCGCATCATCGACCGCCGCATCGACGCCATACCTTCCGGCGAAATCAGCGCCAACCAGCTCTGCAAACAGAATCCCGGCTATAATTAATATATTTACCTGATATGAAAAAAATATTAGCGATTTCACTCGCCCTGCTCACTCTTTCCGGCCTCCGTACCGGAGCCGAGGAGCGCGGCATCAACTTCCGTCACGACCTGAAATGGACACAGGCCATGGAAGAAGCAAAAAAGGAAGGCAAACTGGTTTTCGTAGACTTCTATACCCAGTGGTGCGGTCCATGCTACAACATGGCGAAGACCGTGTTCACCCTTCCAGACGTAGGATATTTCTACAACAACAACTTCCTCAGCATGAAGATTGACTGCGAGGAGCCGGAAGAGGGAGTCGCCCTTGCGAAGAAATACAACGTCCACTCCTTCCCCACCTACGGATTCATCGACCCGGCCACCGGCGAGCTCGTGCACCGCAGCAGCAGCCGTCAGAGCGCCGAAAGATTCATCCGCACGGGCCAGGACGCTCTCGACCCCGAGCTGCGCTCATTCCATATTGAGGAGAAATATCAGTCAGGCGACCGCTCGCGCAAATTTCTCGGCGACTACATCAACTACTACGCCTCAATCTACAAACGCGACAAAGTCACCGCAGCCTTCGACGAGCTCATGGCTTCCGGAGCCGCTCTGACCGACGCCGACGTCTGGCCCCTCTTCGACAGCCATATCTCAGGCCTTACCCCTTATCTGAAACAGGTGTCGGACAACTACGCCGACTACTGCGCCCGCATCAGCAAAGAGGCCGTGGATGCCAAACTCAACAAAGAGACCCGGTATGGCGATCCTGCCGAAATAGCCTCGCTCTGTGACTTCGCCGGCAAGGATTTCAATCTGAAAATCATCGAAATCAACAATCTGCTGCGCAACGCCGACTACACCACCGCCGCCACTAAGATTGACGCGCTGATAGCCGACGAGACCGTAGACCGCCAGGAACTCATCGACCGCATGAAATTCATGGTCCGTCTCGGCTACAAATCCGAGGAACTTCCCGATTCATGGTTTGAGAAATGTGTGGGCTATCTCCGTTTCATCGCCTACAACAACCGCGACCGCGACGACGCACAGATACACCAGCAATATGCCGACGCTCTCGAAAAACTCATCGCCCGCAAAGCATTTGCCGCAAAAACCGTGACTGACGAACCGGCCGTCGGCAAGAAGGCATACGACATGCGTCCCGATGATCTCAAAATGAAACCTCGCAAAAAATAACACACACGTGACAGCCGGATAGTGATATCCCGCTCTAACATCCGGGAGATTGCCTGAATTTATATAATGTAGACAATCTCTGAAACAGCTCTTTTTCATGGCAATCGCCCTGCGGCCCGCTTCATGCGGCCGGGGCGATTGCCTTTTTGTTTCCACACCCCGAAAACTACAGTAATTTCAGATATTTTATGCTAAAAAACATATAATTCGCTTTCGGCTAAAATACAATAAGTAGATTAAGTGTTAAATTTACACTTTTTATCGCAAAAAAGATTTTACTTTGTGAAAATTTATATATCTTTGCAATCGGTTACGTGTCTTTAAGTCAAAAAACTAAATTGAAAAAGCTTCACATAGGGGGCATTGACATCAGGTTGGACGATTTCAAGACAGTTGTATAACCAAATTTTACTTAAATCGTTTGGAAATAATACAACAACGAACATACCTTAGGTCAACTGTAATGAATTTAAAAAAATTATTTGGCATAATTCTGATAGCGCTGCTTGGTATGCCGATATTCGCACAGGGACAAAAATGCAACCACCGCTATAAAGTGGCGGCATGTGACTGGATGATGCTCAAGCGTCAGAAAATCGGTTCCTTTAAACTCATGAAAGAACTTAAAGGCGATGGCGTCGAAATGGACGTCGGCGGTCTTGGTGCCCGTGACACTTTCGACAACAAGTTCCATCAGCCGCATTTCAGGAAACTCTTCCGCGAGACCGCCGACAGCCTCGGCATCGCTGTCCCCTCGGTGGCCATGTCAGGATTCTTCGGCCAGTCATTCATCGGAAAAAAGACCTACGCCGGACTTATCGACGACTGCCTCTCTACAATGGAAGCCATGAACGCGAAGGTAGCCTTCCTGCCGCTGGGCGGAATAAAGGAGGACTGGACAGTAAAAGGCCCCGCACGCGACGAACTCATCAGACGTCTGCGTGAGTCCGGCGACAAAGCCGCGGCAAAAGGAATGGTCATCGGAATCCGCGTGCCTCTACCCGCCAAGGACGCAAAAAAATTCATCAAGGAAATCAATTCCGACGGTATTAAAATCTATTATAATCTTCAGGACGCTCTCGACGCCGGTCGTGACCCCGTCAAGGAGCTCCGCACACTCGGCAAAGACAATATCTGCCAGATACATCTCAGCAACACCGACGGTCACATACTCAGAGATGACCCGGCCGTCAATCTCCCTGCAATCAAAAAAGCGCTCGACAAAATGGGCTGGAGCGGATGGCTTGTCGTGGAGCGCTCGCGCGACAAGGACAAAGTGAGAGATGTGAAACACAACTTCGGCAGCAACATCAGCTATATTAAAGAGGTGTTCCAGGCCGAATGAGAGATTTATATCCACACACTGCAAAATAAAATCAATTCATATTTTAACCATTTAACTATCAATCAAGAACCATGAACTACAGAATCAAATGGCTCAGTGGCATTTGCTACGCCTCGATGATGCTGGGACTCGTGACTTCATGCGCCGATGGCGTAGACGACAACGAGCGTTTCAGCGCAGGAGCAGGTGTGACCAATGCTCAGTTGGAGGCTCCGAAGCTTGATCTGGAGAACTTTAAGGTCCAGACGGCAGGTGACGGTTCCCAAAGTGTTGATGTATCCTGGCCCGTTGTTTACGGCGCAGGCGGCTACGTTGCCAACGTCAGCATCGTCAATGATCCCACAAATCCCATCGCAGTGGTGAAAGACAGCGTCATCGACGGCTGTCACTTCTCGTTCAAACGCGAGATTGACACCAAGTATGAGGTTAGTGTCGGAACTCTAGGCAACGAGAAACTCAACAACAAGGGCTCTCTCGAACCCTCTGTCATAGCTTACAGCACCATGCTTCCCGCCACCGCTATCCCCGTCGGCGTTGAAATTTCACAATTCATTGCCGAAAACATTCCGGCAGGTTCTACCGACGAAATAGCTTTCGAGCTTACTCCCGGCGAAACCTACCAGCTTACAGCCAAAGCTGATATGAAGTATGCGAATGTCACAATTCGTGGCGACCGCTACAACCGTCCTCTTGTCGTAGTCACTGGCGAAGGTGAGTTTGTCACCCAGGGCGGTCTGAATCTGCGCTACATCAACTTCGATATGAGCGATGCTCCCACCACAACCCTCATCCGTCTCAGTCCCGACGCGAATCCAGCGCTTTCGACCGAGGCTCTCGGATTCAAAGCCCTATCATCCAGCGTAAAAGACGGCTACGTTGTCATGAACCCGATTTCAATCGAATCATGCTACATCCGCAACCTCCCGAGCTGTATCGTGTGGACCGGTGACTGGGCTGCTGACGCACCCATGTGGTCACTCAACAATCTGCGCATCAGCGATTGTATCGTCCAGCTCAAGAAAGTGAACGACAAGGCGGTAATCAGTCTTGAGGGAAGCACACTTTCAGTAATCAAAACCATGAGTGTCTCCAACAGTACCTTCTACAATAACGGTGACCCGAATGTTAAGGCACGCTTCATCCGCTACGGAACGCGTACGGATCCTACAAGAGTATTCGGACCCGGTGCCACAACCGAACATTTACTCAAAAACGTCACATTCTACAAGACATTCCCTGCCCAGCAGTTTGCCAACAACATGGACAATTCCAAGCTGACTCTCACCATCGAGGGTGTGATTTTCTACGATATCAACCGCATGGACCAGTATTGCTTCCGCTCCGGCACTTCCTATATTGCCAACCCCGACGACAACGTTTCCTGGCTTGCAGGTACTGAAGCGAAAATCCACAGCAACGTCCTCAAGATTTCCACCGAGCTTGACCCGGACTTCGTAGGTCCGACTGCCAATGATCTCGACATTGACAATCCCAAAGCCAGCGTCAACTTCCGTCCCCAGGCACCACTCTGCGTCGAGAAAAAGATTGGCGATCCCCGTTGGTTTGAATAAACACCTTAAATCAAAAAACAAATGAAACACAGTATAGCAAAAATAAGCCTCGTCCTATTTGCGCTTCTGATGGCCTTCCCCGTGTTCGCGCAGGATATTCTCTATCAGGCCACAGTCACCGACGCACAGGCCGAGCCACTGATCGGCGCCACAGTCCGTGTACTTGACACCGATATTGTCACCATCACCGACATTGACGGTAATTTCTCCATCAAAGTCCCCCAGGGTGGCAGAGTGGAGGTATCCTACATCGGCTATCTTCCCATGGTCATCACCGATTTCAAAATCAAGGACATCGTTCTTCAGGAGGACAGTCAGACTCTTGACGAAGTCGTTGTCGTCGGTTACGGCACACAGAAGAAAGCCCATCTCACCGGCGCTATCTCCACCGTGCCTATGGACGACATCAAGGACCTCGCAGACGGCAACCTCGCTTCGTCACTCAGCGGTCTTGTAAATGGTCTTAGCGTAGTAGGCGGCGACGGTCAGCCCGGCGACCCCGCTTCAATGTATGTCCGTGGTGTCCGCAGCATCGGCGACGTCGGCTCACAGGTTCAGCAGCCGCTCTTCGTAATCGACGGAGTGGTCTACAACAATGACGTAAAGGTCGGCAACATCACCACCAATCCCGGTGCCGAAGCCTTCAACAATCTCGACCCCAACGACGTGGAGAGCATCACCGTCCTCAAGGACGCATCGGCAGCCGTCTACGGTTCCCGTGCGGCCAACGGTGTTATCCTCGTGACCACCAAGAAAGGTAAGCTCGGCGAACCTGTCATCAGCTATAGCGGCACCTTCGGTTTTACCGATGCCGTCAGCAATCCCAAAATGCTCAGTGCCTACAACTATGGCCGTCTATACAATGCCATGGCTGCAGCCGATCCCACCAATACCACCCTCAACCACCGCACTGCTCTCTTCCAGGCAGACGAGCTCAACGCCATGCGCGGTCTCGACTACAATCTTCTTGACGAGAACTGGAAAACCGGTTTCACTATGAAACACAGTGTAGGTATCAGCGGCGCTACCGAGAAGGCCAACTACTATGCCAACATCGGTTACTTCGATCAGGACGGTAATCTCGGTCGTCTCGACTACAACCGCTGGAACTACCGCGCAGGTGTCGACGTAACCCTCAAAAAATGGGTAAAGGCATCTCTTCAGATTTCCGGTGACTACGGCGACAAGAACAAACCCCTCGTGAAAGTAGGCGGTTCAAGCGACGAAAAGGCCTATAACCTTCTCCTAACTCATCCCCGCTATATTCCTGAATTTGTCAACGGTCTCCCAGTAGCCACATACGGTCCCACCAACTCACAGGTGAACCAGAATCAGAACTACAACCATTCCGTTCTTCAGAATACCGGTGACTACAACCGCAACAAGAATTCCAATTTCCAGATCAACACCGGTCTCGAACTTGATTTCGGTTTCTTCTCACCCCTCCAGGGTCTCAAGGCTCGCTTCAATTACTCGAAGAACATCGGTAACTCCAAGACCAATCAGTACGGCTCGCAATACAACCTTTATATGATGAACGTGCGTTCCGGTTCCGGCAATCACCTCTACACACCCATCGCCGGCGAGGAGGATTCCTATAACGCGCTCATGAACGCCACCAACTTCGTTCTTGCCAACGGCGGTATCCCCGTTCCCAACGGTCAGGAAGGCGGCTACCTCAGCCGCACGATGGACCGCACTGACAGCTACCAGATGAACTTCACACTTTCATATAACCGTGAGTTCAACAATCACTCCATCAACGCCCTCTTCGGTATAGAGAAATCAGAATTCGAGAGCGAATATCTTGAGGGCATGGTGACATATCCCTATCCCTTCACAACCGGCCAGTCAAACTCTGTAAGCGAGAAGAGTAAGGCCACCACAGTGTTCACACGCGCAGAGGCTGGTTCACTCTCCTACATTTTCCGCGCCAACTACGCCTACAACAACCGTTACCTCCTTGAATTCCTTCTCCGTATCGACTCTTCGACCAAGTTCGCGCCCGAAAACTACTGGGGCAAGTTCCCCTCTGTATCGGCAGGCTGGGTAATCTCCGAAGAGGACTGGTTCCGCAACGCTGTCAACTGGATCGACTTCCTCAAGCTCCGTGCATCTTTCGGTCTTACCGGTCGTGACAACACCACCGCATGGCAGTGGATGCAGACCTACGGCACCGACCTCGATAAAGGTCCGGTATTCGGTTTCGGCAACACTATCCAGGCCGGCTCAAATATCAAGATGAACGACAAATCCTCCGTTAACCGCAACGCCCACTGGGATAAGAGCTCCAAGTTCAATGCCGGTATCGACATGAACCTCCTCCACAGCCGCCTCAACATCGGTATCGACGGTTACTATACCTGGGATCGTGAAATGCTTATGCCCTTCACTTCAGGTTCAGGCGTCCCCGGTCTCGTCGGTATTAAATCCGCTCCGATGAACTACGGCAAGATGGATCAGTACGGTGCCGAACTCTCTGTGAACTGGCGAGGCAACATCGGCAAGGACTTCAGCTACCGTGTCGGTCTCAACACAGGTCTGTCAGACAACAAAGTGCTCCTCATGCCCTGGGAAACAGAGTACCTCTACCGTCAGATTACCAAGGGCCACCGCTCCGATATGGGCACATGGGGCATGCAGTGTCTCGGCATGTTCCGCAGCTTCCAGGAAATCGACGAATACTTCGCCAAGTATAACATCACTTCCTACATGGGAATGAACAAAGATCAGGTTCGTCCCGGTATGCTCATCTTCAAAGATGTCCGCGGACCTCAGCTTCCCGACGGCACCTACGCTGCCCCCGACGGTGTTGTCGACAAGGACAATGACCAAGTTCAGCTCTCCAACCGTGCCAATCCCTACGGCATGACATTCAACCTCGGTGCCAACTACAAAAACTTCTCGCTCACCGCTCAGCTCAGCGCCCAGTGGGGTGGCTACACCACCGTGCCCAGCAAGGCGATTTCGACCAGTGTCAACGACATGCAGTACATCAACATGCCGGCCTTCTGGAATCCTGACGATGTTTATGTCTACGAGGACATCTATGACGAGGGTGGAAACCTTCTCATGAAAGCAAATCACGATGCCTCACTTCCCAACCCCAACTGGAGCATAAACAGCACCGCATCCACTTTCTGGCGCATCAGCTCGGCAAGTGTGCGTCTCACCCGTCTCACACTCGCCTACTCGATTCCCTCCAGCTGGATCAAGGGCATCGGCATCAACTCAGCCCGTATCAACGTGACCGGACAGAACCTCCTGAACTTCTACAATCCTTACCCCGACAAGTTCATGAGCCCGATGGCCGGCGTATATGGCAACTATCCCAACCTCCGCAAATTCACAGTCGGTGTTAACCTCTCATTCTAATATCTATTCAAGATGAAACTCAAATCATATATCATAACCGCGGCTGCATGTCTGGCTTTCTCATCATGTTCCGATGATTTCATGAAGGACATGAAGAACTTTGACTCAACCACTCCCGAGGCTTACAACTATTATGAGGGAGCCAACGGTCGTCTTCAGGACCTCTACATGCTTGCTTTACCTTATGCCTATAACGGTGCTCTGCCTTTCTCATCACCCAGCTCGGGCGATGCTGACGATATGGCAAAAAGTACAGAAGAGTACAGCGGTTTCGGATCTTTCGTGAATCCGCAGATTGAGCTCACAGCTCTGTCAAACACCAACGGAGTCCTTGATTTCTTCCAGGGACAGGCCGATAAGATCCGTTACTCAGCATGGGGCCGCATCCGCGACATCAACGACTTCATCAACGGTGTCACCGGCAGCACACTCACCGAAGAGGAAAAATCCGAGCTTCTCGGCCAGGCATACTTCCTCCGCGCATGGTGCTACTATCTGATGTTCAAGTGGTATGGCGGTCTGCCCCTCATCACTGAGGTGCTCAACCCCATCCCGCAGGCCGGGGTACCCCGCTCGACCACAAAGGAGACCTACGATTTCATCCTCAAGGACCTTGACACTGCCATAACCCTGCTCGACGGCAAGGTGGCAGGCCGCAACAACTATGAGTATGGTCGTCCGACAGTGGCCACAGCCCTCGCGCTCAAAGGCCGCATCATGGTGCTCTATGCGAGTCCTCTCTTCAACCGCGCCAACGACAAGAGCCGCTGGACGGATGCCTATAATTTCTTCAATCAGGCTATTCCCGTCATCAACCAGTATGGCAACTATCTCGCCTACGAAGGAAATCCCGGTACCAATGCCTCCAACTGGGCCAAGATGTTTATCGACGGTGCATCCGAGGCCAACCCCGAGGCCATCTGGTTCGCCCAGCACAATACAATCGCAACCGGCGGCACACCCGACTACTCCAAGAACAATGGTTGGGAGAGCGGCATCCGTCCCTCCAACAGCTTCGGCGGAGGCGGCAAGACTCCCTCGGCAGCGATGATTGACCTTTTCCCCATGAAGGATGGCAAGCGCCCCTCGAGCTACAATTCTTATACCGTACTCGATCCCTCGTCCATCACCTACAACCGTGAGCTCCCCTTCCTTGACCGCGACCCGCGTTTCTACCGCACATTCGCGTTCCCCGGTGTATGCTGGGCCTTCGAAGGTGACGCCGTGAACGCAGAGAGACACTACCCCTACGAAGGTGTAAATTACCAGCTCTGGAACTATGTATGGTACACCAAGGCTGAGGACCGCAACAACATTGAGAGCGGCGACACCTACGGTCCCGACGG
The DNA here is from genome assembly GCA_019416285.1 of Bacteroidales bacterium. Lineage (GTDB taxonomy): Bacteria > Bacteroidota > Bacteroidia > Bacteroidales > Muribaculaceae > Duncaniella. The sequence continues at coordinate 11,542 of DXXM01000028.1, read as the reverse complement.
TCTCCTCGACAATGCCAAAGGCATGTATGTCCGCAAGCGCACTGATGACCTCCATGTATCAGGAGCCTATCGCTATGTATTCTCACAGGGCAACGGCTTCAGATTCTCCGCAGCTCCCAACATCGAGATGCGTTACACTGAAGTTGTGCTCAACTTCGCCGAGGCAGCATGTCAGGCAGGACATCCAGATGTTGCTGTCGACCAGCTCAAGAAAGTCCGCACACGCGTAGGCTATACCGGCGACTGCGGTCTCCAGGCCAATCTCTCGGCTGACGAAGCAGCATGTATGGCAGCTATCCTCTACGAGCGTCAGATTGAGTTCGCCTACGAAGGCAAGCGCTTCGATGACCTCCGCCGCTGGATGCTCTTCGACGGCGGTCAGGGCACAGTAGCCGGAGCACCTGCCACATGGAAGCTCACCGGCTGGGGTGGCAACACCTGCGCTTATCTCGGCTTCGAGCCTCTCAACGGGACCCGTCGTGAGAACATGGAATTCTGTGTTCAGAGCAAATACAACGGTGGTCTCGGCGGTGACAAGTGGGGCAGCGACGGTTCAAACCCCGACCCCCTCAAGGACGTGGAGCGCTGCGCGGCCATCGACTACCGCAACGAGCTTGAGCCCCAGCTCGCCACTCTCGCCGAGTGGTATGGCAAATATCTTGAGCGCAAGACCAAGAAGGGCGACAGCTACAATTCAGACCATCAGCAGCTATACATCGACTTCCGTCCCAACTACTACTTCCCCGGTCTCTCTTACGGTGCTATGACAGCCAACCCGACAATCGAACAGACCATCGGCTGGAGCAACGTGGCCAACGGCGGAGCTCAGGGCACATTCGACCCGCTTGCAGCACCTGCCGGAAATTAATCACTGAAATCTGAACATATTATCGTGGGGAACGAATGGTGGTTTCCACCGTATTCCCCACGATTTTTTAACAACTTTTCAGAAACCGACACGTTAAACCATCACTGATAAAACCAATCCAATAACCGTTAGGTTAAACTCTGATTCATCACCATTCAAACTGTTTAAATTTTCCAGAACAATGAATCGTAAAATAACACTGTTGGCTGCGGCAGCCATGATGTCGGTTCCCGCGACGATGATGGCCCAGTATCCCCAGCTTTCACCTGAAGCAAAAGATTACTACCAGAAAATGATTACATCCGCGCGCGAACACGCTGATTCCGCATGGAAAGTGGCTCTTCCCATCGTCGAGAAAGAAGCGCGCGAGGGCCGTCCGTATGTACCCTGGGCTTCGCGTCCCGATGACCTTCTTAAAGCTCCTATTCCCGCATTTCCCGGAGCCGAGGGAGGCGGCATGTACACTCCCGGCGGCCGCGGAGGTAAAGTAATCACTGTCACCAACCTCAACGACAGTGGTCCCGGTTCATTCCGCGAGGCTTGCGAGACAGGCGGTGCCCGTATCATCGTGTTCAATGTGGCCGGTGTCATCAACCTCAAGACCCCCCTCTATGTCCGCGCCCCCTATGTCACCATCGCAGGTCAGACAGCACCAGGCGACGGCATCTGCATAGCCGGTGAGTCATTCCAGGTCGATACTCACGACGTCATCGTGCGCCACATGCGTTTCCGCCGCGGAGACACCCGCGTCCACAACCGCGAGGATTCTTTCGGCGGCAACCCTGTCGGCAACATCATGATTGACCACTGCTCCGCCGAATGGGGTCTTGACGAAAACATCTCGTTCTACCGCCACATGTACGACCCGAGCGAGGGTCAGTACAAGACTACCGAGCTCAAGCTCCCCACAGTCAACGTGACCATCCAGAACACCATCTCTGCCAAAGCGCTCGACACCTACAACCACGCCTTCGGCTCGACACTCGGCGGCGAAAACTGTATGTTCGCCCGCAACCTCTGGGCAAGCAACTCGGGCCGCAACCCGTCAATCGGCTGGAACGGCGTCTTCAACTTCGTCAACAATGTTGTCTACAACTGGGTACACCGCTCATCCGACGGCGGCGACTACACAGCCAAGTTCAACATGATCAACAACTACTATAAACCAGGTCCCGCCACTCCCAAAGACGGCAATATCGGCCACCGCATCCTCAAGCCCGAAGCCGGACGAAGCAAACTCGACCACAAGGTCTATGGCCGCGTCTATGCCGAAGGCAACATCATGGAGGGTTATCCCGAGATTTCCGCCGACAACTGGGCAGGAGGCATACAGATTGAAACCGACCCCAACACCGGCGAATTTACCGACTACATGCGCTCACGCACTCCTTTCGAGATGCCCTACGTCCGCATCACCTCGGCTGACGACGCCTACGACTACATCCTGAAAAATGTCGGCGCCACCATCCCCACCCGCGACATCATCGACGAGCGCATCATCGAGGAAGTGAGAACCGGTGTCCCCTACTACGACGAAAAGCTCGCCAAGAAGCACCACGGCGACACCTCCGGTCTCGCAGAGAAATCCCAGGCAGAGGACGGTTCGTTCAAATACCGCCGTCTCCCGAAAGATTCCTATAAGGTAGGCATCATCACGGACCCCCTCCAGATGGGCGGCTATCCCGAATACAAAGGCACTCCCCGCGTCGACACTGACGGCGACGGTATGCCCGACGAGTGGGAAATCGCCAACGGTCTTGACCCCAAAGACCCCTCTGACGCCAACAAGGACTGCACCGGCGACGGATATACCAACATCGAGAAGTATATCAACGGGATCAGCACCAAGCTCCGCATCGACTGGACAGACCTCCGCAATAACTTCGACACTCTTGCCTCAAAGGGCAAACTTATGTAATCCCACCTACAAAACGCTCTATCATCATTTCAACCGATCACGAAAATGTATAGAACCTGCATCATCGGCCTTCTGCTCTCGGCGCTATCAATGGGCGCCGGAGCGGTCGAGCTGAACAGCGAGGGACGTGACCCGGGCTACGTCGAGTCAATCGTCAACCGCTCACAGAAGATTGTCGACAAACTCGGCATCTCCGACGCAGCCAAGGCAAAGGATGTGACCAACATCATAGCAAACCGCTACTTCAAGCTCAACGACATCTACACAGTCCGCGACCAGAAGGTGAAAGCCGCCAAGGACTCTCTCACCGGCGATGCGAAAAACGCGGCAATACAGGCCGCGCAGAATGAGAAGGACGCCGCCCTCTACCGCTGCCACTTCGAATTTCCCGCCGACCTCTCGCTCTATCTCACGCCCGAGCAGATTGTGGCCGTGAAAGACGGCATGACCTACGGTGTCGTCATGGTGACCTACAACTCACATCTCGACATGATTCCTACTCTCACCGAGGAGGAAAAGGCTCAGATTATGGCATGGCTCATCGAAGCCCGCGAACTCGCCATCGACGCCGAGACCTCAAACAAGAAGCACGAGGTATTCGGAAAATACAAAGGCCGCATCAACAACTATCTCACCAAGCGCGGATACGACCTGAAAAAAGAGCGCGAGGCCTGGTATGAACGTATCAAGGCTCGCGGTGGCACAATCTGACACCGTCCCCGCTCCCCCTCTGAACATAACAGTGCTGAAATCATGTTGCTGATATAAAGGCGCGTAGGTTTCGGCACTTTTTATTCAGACGGCTGTCTCTACCACTACAACCTTAAATTATAAGTCACAGTACATGAAATTATAAGTCACAGTACATGATATACAAGAAATTCCTATCAGCAAGTCTTGCATCGCTACTCGCGCTGTCAAGTTATGGCGCCACATTTCCGCTCACTGTCAAGGACGGAAAAATCAGCTATGAGACTGATGCGCGCGGCAACCGCATGCTCGACTATTCGACCTGCGGCTACCGCAATTCGTCGCAGCCGATACCTGACATAAACAATGTGGTCTACGTGCCCTGGCGTGCTGGCGACAACAGCGCCCGAATCCAGCGGGCCATTGACTATGCGGCCACCCTTCCGCTCGACAAAAACGGATTCCGCGGCGCCGTGCTCCTCGGAAAAGGCGAATTTGAAATCAGCGCCCCACTGCGCATCGCATCATCCGGAATCGTACTCCGCGGTAGCGGTGTGAACGAGACCGTGCTCAAAAAGACTGGTTTCGACCGCGGTGCGGCGATATACATCGAGGGTGTTTTCAACCCCACCGTCACCGACACAATCGCCATCACCGATTCCTATGTTCCCGTAAACTCCGACAGACTCACCGTAAGCCCCTCGGCCCGACTCAAGGCCGGGGAGGATGTGTTCATCCTCCGTCCCTCCACCAAGGAATGGATAGAGTCGATGGGCTGCGACATTTTCGGCGGCGGCATCAGCGCAATTTCCTGGAAAGAGACCGACATCGATATGCTCTGGGACCGCACGGTGGTGAGCGACAACAATGGTGTCGTGACACTTGACGCCCCCGTCACAATGGCGCTCGACAGCAAGTGGGCGGCATCCAAGCTCCTCCCCTACTCCTGGCCCGGACGCATTTCCGACGACGGAGTCGAGAACCTCAGCATCGTTTCGGACTACAATAAGAAATATCCCAAGGACGAGGACCACGCCTGGGACGGAATCTCCATCGCCAACGCCGAAAACTGCTGGGTGCGCAAAGTCGATTTCCGCCATTTCGCGGGCAGTGCGGTGATTCTCCAGCGCACGGCTTCCAAAATCACTGTCGAGGACTGTATAGCCACCGACCCCGTGTCGGAAATCGGGGGCATGCGCCGCGCAGTATTCCAGACCATGGGTCAGCAGAATCTTTTCCAGCGCTGCTATTCCAAAAACGGTATCAACGACTTCTCAGCCGCTTTCATAGCTCCCGGCCCCAACGCCTTCGTGCAGTGTGAGGCTGAGGAAACCCTCGGTTTCAGCGGAGCGGTCGACGCATGGGCGCCCGGGCTGCTTTTTGACGTGGTGAACATCGACGGAAACAATCTCACATACAAGAATCTCGGACAGGACAAGAACGGCGCGGGCTGGAACACCGGCAACTCCCTCTTCTGGCAGTGTACCGCAGCCGAAATCGAGTGCTATTCACCCACCGACGACTCCAAAAATGCCGCTTACGGCTGTTGGGCCCAGTTCTCGGGCAACGGAGAGTGGGCGCAGTCCAACAATCATGTGTCTCCCCGCAGTTTCTTCTACGCACAGCTTGCCGACCGCCTCGGCTCGGAAGTTCCCGAGTCCCAGTCACGCATCCTCCCCATGGCAACCAATGCGACCAGCAGCCCCACGGTAGAGGCTGCGATGCAACTCGCCAAGGAAGCCTACACTCCGCGTCTCACCCTGAAGAAATGGATTGAGGATGCACCTTTCACCGCTTCGGTATCTCCCGAAGGGCTGAAGGACATCGACAATATCAAGTTCAAGGAGGCGCCCGCCCCCGCCAAGATTGCCCACAGCTATGACATTGCCGACGGCCATATAGTGATGGACGGCGCTGTCATCACCGGCGGACGCCATGAAGTCCCTTGGTGGAACGGCAAAATCCGCTACAACTATCTTCCGAAAGCCAAACCCCACGTGACCCGCTTCGTTCCCGGACGCGAGGGACTTGGCCTGACCGACAGAATAGACTCGACCATCACATATATGGTGGAGAAGGATATCGCTGTGCTCGACCACAACTACGGTCTCTGGTATGAGCGCCGCCGCGATGACCACGAGCGCATCCGCCGCCGCGACGGTGATGTCTGGGCTCCCTTCTATGAGCAGCCCTTTGCCCGCAGCAGCGAAGGCACTGCCTGGGACGGTCTCAGCAAATATGACCTCACCCGTCCCAACGAATGGTACTGGTCGCGTCTCGGCGAATTTGCCGACAAGGGTGCCGAAGCTGGTAAACTCCTTTTCAACGAGCACTATTTCCAGCACAACATCCTTGAGGCCGGCGCCCACTGGGTAGACTCCCCCTGGCGCTCGACCAACAATATCAATTCGACCGACTTCCCCGAACCCGTCCCCTTTGCTGGCGACAAGCGAATATTCGTTGCGGATATGTTCTACGACGTCAACCACCCCACGCGCCGTGAGCTCCACAAAAATTTCATCCGCATGAACCTCGACAAGTTTGCCGACGACCCCAATGTGGTCCACCTCATCAGCGCCGAGTTCACCGGCCCGCAGCACTTCGTCGAATTCTGGCTCGACGTCATCGACGAATGGGAGAAAGAGACCGGCAAAGATGCGAAAGTGGCTCTGAGCACTACAAAGGATGTGCAGGACGCCATACTTGCTAATCCGAAGTATGCCGATGTGGTCGACATCATCGACATCCGCTACTGGCACTACAAGACCGACGGTCTCTACGCTCCCGAAGGTGGCAAGAACCTCGCTCCGCGTCAGCATGCCCGCAAGATGAAAGTAGGCAAAGTCACATTCAAGGAGGCTTACAAGGCCGTCAGCGAATACCGTCAGAAATATCCCGACAAGGCTGTGACCTACTATGCCCAAAACTATCCCGATATGGCCTGGGCCGTATTCATGGCCGGTGGCTCGCTTGCCGGAGTGCCCGTCAAGGACACCGCTTTCCTCACCGATGCAGCCGGAATGAACATCGTCGATTCCGCAAGCGATGATTTCAAGATTTTAGGCAAAGCTGACGGAGCTATCGTCTACTCGCAGGGCGCCAACAATATCGCCCTCAGTCTCGCTCCCGGCAAATACCGCATCACAGCCTTCAATCCCAAATCAGGCGAAAGCAGTATCGTCAATAAGAGCGTGAAAATCAACGGTGACTACACCCTGTCAACTCCCGACAAGACTTCGGTTTACTGGTTCAAAAAACTCTGAACACAAATAGTACCAGATTAAGAGTGTCCAATAATAGGAATTAAACGTCCTCTAAAAATCTATCCCTGCCGCACGGCTCGCCGCGGCAGGGATATTTTATATTTACGACTATTTTCCACATAGTCTATTCTGCATTACATCTGATTGTGAAATTATGGTGCTTATTCAGAAAACCGTATTCAACAGACCATCCGTGAAAATCACATATAGCCTTGACTATGGCGAGCCCGAGGCCGTTGCCTATCGTCCTGTAATCACCGGTCCTGAACCGCTTGAACAAATTCCCGGCATCAAGAGCGCCACCGGCCGAAGGATTGCTCACAGCGATAATGCCCTCACGGGATATATCGATATTTATGTCACCGTCCGGCGTATATCTGATAGCGTTGACAACAAGATTGTTTAGCATACATTCAAAAAGTATGGCATTAGCCCGCACACACCACCCTGAAGATTCAGCACCGTCAACTCTCACATTACAATTGCCTTTAAGCATGTCATACGAAGGCATGAGGTTTGCCACAAACTCGCCGACGGAAATACGCTCGAATCTGTCGTATTGCGCATTTTCAATCTTGGCGAGCATAAGCAGATTCCGGTTCAGATGTCCCATGCGAGTGTTGAGCCTGTACAGTTCCGAGACGATACCGAGCTGCCGCTCGGAAAGCTCCTCCTGCATCAGCAGATCCAGTTTGCTGCGCGTCACCGCAAGCGGCGTCTGCAACTCATGTGAGGCGTTTTCGGTAAATTCTTTCTGAATCTTGTAAGCCTCCTTGTTCCTGTGCATCAGCAGCCCTAATGAGTCATTGAGCCGCGAAAATTCGAGTATATCCGTCGGCGTGAACTCAGGCACATCGCTCTGCGCGAGACTGAAATGCTCGGCCTTGGCGAGCGTATCGTCGAATGGACGCCACAACCGGCGGGTGATGAAACGCACGGTTATGAACAGTGCGAGACTCAGCAGCATGAATGTCATCACGAACTGAATCATCACACCGGCCATTATATCCCGTTCCAGATCAAGGGGCGGGATTGCGTGGCCGTTTTCCACCGCCTGAATGACATCCATTAGATCCTCGGCATAGAAATATTTCGTCAGGAGATAAAACAGCGGTGTCATCAGCACGAATATTACGGCCGTGCATATCAGAAACAGCAGAAGGGTCTTTTCAATCAGGCTTCTCTTTTTCATCATTCAGCTATCCATTTGTAGCCCGCGCCGTAGTAAGTCTTGATGCAGTCCTCCTGCCCGGCATCGGCAAGTTTGGCTTTCAGATTCTTGATATGCGCGTAGACAAAGTTGAAATCATCCATCATGTCGGCCACATCGCCGCTGAGATGTTCGGCCAAAGCGCTTTTCGATACCACCCTGCGGCGGTTCTCTATCAAAAACAGCAGAAGGTCATATTCTGTCTTTGTCAGATCGAGCTGCTTACTCCCGGCTGTCACCGTGCGTTCAAGCAAGTCTATCGAGACTGCACCGCAGTCAATCACATTGCTCGCCGTGAAACACTTCCTGCGCAGAAGAGCAAAGACACGCATGCTCAATTCCGGAAGATGAAAAGGTTTCGCTATATAGTCGTCTGCTCCGAGCCGCAGTCCGGCCACCTTGTCGTCAAGCGAATCCTTAGCGGATACTATTATCACACCCGTCCGCGGCGCCACTCTCTTTATCCGGCGCAGCAGGTCAAGCCCGGTACCGCCGGGAAGCATGAGGTCAAGCAGTATGCAGTCATATTCGTAAGCCTCAATCTTACCGGCGGCTTCGGAATAGGAAAACGCCTGCTCACACAAATAATCCTCATGTCCGAGAAAGCTCACTATGCTGTCGGACAACTGCCGCTCATCTTCTATTATCAAAATCTTCATATGCTAATATTTTAACGGCAAATATATGGCTAAATTTTGTAGAAATTCAGAATGTATTCAAAATCGCGGTTTAATTTTGGCTCAAAACCAACCGAAACCCTATGGATTGCATCTCCGAATTCATCTCATTGCTGTCAGAGGCCGACAGGATGATACTTTTGGCCGCAAACAGCCTCCACACTCCGGCGCTTGATTCGCTCATGTGGGAAATAAGCAGAAAATGGACATGGGTACCGCTCTATATTTTGCTTTCCGCATTTGTTTTCCGCAAATACAACACTGCCGGTGGAATAGTATGTCTGCTCATCATCGCAGCCATGATTACCGCCACCGACCAGACATGTGTGGGCATCATACGCCCCGTGGTCTGCCGTCTGCGCCCCTCGTCACCCGACAATCCACTCTCCTCACTCCTCCACCTTGTCAATGACTATCGCGGCGGACGATTCGGCTTCCCCTCCTGCCACGCCGCAAACACCTTCGCCCTCGCGTTTTTTCTGTCGCTACTATTCAAAAACAGACTCTTCACCATAGCCATCATCTCCTGGTCGCTCCTCGTCTCCTACTCCCGGCTCTACCTCGGCGTCCACTACCCCAGCGACATCCTCGGCGGCTTACTCATCGGCGCCCTGTTCGCCATACTCAGCCACAGCATAATGGCTTATTCCTTACACTTATTCACTAAATCCAATCTCCTGTCTATGACCAGAGGCTAAAATTACTAACCGCACACTGAATGTCAGACATGAAAACTTTCAGTGTGCGGTTCCATCAGGCCGAAGCCTTTTAATTGATTATCATATCAAGAGAACGGGAGTGATTTTACAGTTAAATCATTCTTCGGGTTCAAAGAGGTCTTTCCCTACACCACATTCCGGACATGTCCAGTCATCGGGAAGGTCATCAAATGAAGTTCCGGGCTTGATCCCATTTTCTGGGTCACCTACTGCCGGGTCATACACCCAGCCACAGACAGTGCAAACGTATTTCTTATCCATAGGTTTTTGTGAGTTTTGAGCGTTAAAAAATAACAGATTTGACGTTTTATTAACACAAAACCATTACGGATAGTTTAACATGGTCTGAATAAAACAGATTAAAATATTGCGGAACTTTATTGAAAAAATAACGGTACAGAAGTCCCGGCTGGGCCGGGGTCTGTACCGTTATTTGTGTTCTATACCGTTACCTATTTATCGTTAGGGTGGTATGAGAATGTGGGAAGATAGGGCTTATTCGGCGAGTTCGTTGGCGTAGATTTCAATCCAGGTGTAGCCGTTGCCGGAGTCTTTGGCGGAGTCGGTAGGGTCGTTGGGGTTGAGGCCGTGTTTCTTCTCCCATGCGTCGGGCAGACCGTCGTTGTCGCTGTCGACACGGGGCTTACCTTTGTATTCGGGGAGACCGCCTACCTGACGAGGATCGGTGATGATACCGTTCTTGTAGGAATCGGCCGGGAGACGGCGCTTCACATAGGGAGTCGAGCTTATGTATTGGTCGGCATCCTTGGCATAGATGGCCTTACCGGTTCTGACGGTTTTCATCACGCGCTCGTCAACGGCGTCACGGCGCGGCTTGGTGGCACCTGCGTTCTTCAGCACATATTCGTAGGCCGGTTCAGTCTCCATGATTGTCACTTCGGCCATGGGGAAAGGCTTGTCGGCCCTAAGCTCGGCTATGCGCTCCTCAGGCACGGGACCGTTGAAAATCTGCACGCCTCCGGCCCAGTTGTCGGCAGTCACCTTGTCGTTGCCCCAAACCTTGTTACCGCTCACGTAGGCTTTACCGAAGTTGTTTTTGAAAGCCTTGTCGCGTCCGGCCTCCATCTTGACTATACGGTAACGGATGGGAGCATCGGCTGAGTTGGTGTCGGTCATGGGACCCGGCTTGAAGTTGTTGTTGATGATGTTGAGGCGGCTTGTATGGTCACCACCGTCGACCGAGCGGTTCCACCAGTTGTAGGTCACATTGTTGATGAAGTTGAAATCCTCATCCATACCTATCGAGCAGTTGCGCGAGATGTTTGACGCGAAGAGGTTGCGGGCGAAAGTGCTGTTGTGGCCGCCGATAGTGGCTCCGAAGGCATGGTTGTAGAGGTCGAGTGCCTCGGAGAAGATTGAGTTCTGAATGGTGATGTTGACCGTGGGGAGTTTCTCGCCCTTGCCGGTCTCGGGATTGCGGTTGTAGACATGGCGGTAAATCGACATATTCTCGTCGAGGCCCCACGAGCCGGAAACGTGGTCGATGATGATGTTGCCGACCGCATTGCCGCCGAGAGCGTCATCGCGGAAAGCCACATCCTGCATGCCACGGCGGAAACGCATGTGGCGGATGATGACGTCGTGGGTGTCAATGAGGAATGACGCACCGGTCACGCAGACACCGTCGCCGGGAGCAGTCTGACCGAGAATAGTGACGTAGGGCGCACGCAGGGTGATGGGCGATTTGAGCCTGATGGTACCGGCCACGTTAAACACTATTGTACGCGCTCCACCCTTCTCGCAAGCCTCGCGGAGAGTGCCGGGGCCGCTGTCGGCGAGCGAAGTAACCACGTAAACCTTGCCACCACGTCCGCCGGGAGTGTATGCACCGCCGCCTTCAGCACCGGGGAAGGCCACGATATCGGCCTTAATCAGATCCTCGGGCTTAGATGCCCACGGACGGTATGGACGGCCACACTCGGCCTCCTCCTTCATCACGATGGGATATGCCTCGGCCCAGGCTTTGTCTGAAGCGGCCTCCCACTGGGCTTCCCACTGAGCGGCACGGGCCTTGACTGAATCAGGGATAGTCGGGTACTGAGCGGCCATGTCCATCGAAGCGAGGGCCGCAAGCACTAACAGAGTCGTTTTTCTCATTGCAAATATGTTAAAAGGTGATATTCTTAGAGGCTGTTTAAAAACAAAAGTGAAAATGAGGGGTCACAAGGTTGAGATG
>DXXM01000027.1 GCA_019416285.1 Bacteroidales bacterium | reverse complement strand
CGACTGCAAGGACATATCCATCTCAACCTTGTGACCCCTCATTTTCACTTTTGTTTTTAAATAGCCTCTAAACATCAGAAAACAACAGGAGAGATGGGAGTATTCAACTTCAAGCAGTTCAGTGTGGATGACACCCACTGCGGCATGAAAATCGGAACGGATGCCGTGTTGTTAGGCGCGTGGACCGACGTCGGCGGTGCGAAATGTATCGTCGACGCGGGGTGCGGCTCGGGAGTAATCTCGCTGATGATGGCCCAGAGAAACGCCACGGCAGAAATTATCGGCGTGGATATAGAGCAGGCGGCATGCGAGGACTCGGCCGACAATTTCAAACGCTCCCCCTGGAGTGCGCGTCTCTCCGCGATGCAACTTGACATCACACGCGGGTTTCCTGCCGCCGCACATCCGCTGCTGATTGTTTCCAATCCTCCGTTTTTCAATGAAAAGCTCCGGTCGCCCATCGAGGAGCGTGCTTTGGCCCGTCACGGCGATGATTTCGGCGTCGAGACTCTGATTTCAATTGCCGGACGGGAGCTTACGGGCCCCGGGGATTCACTGTCGTTCATCGCCCCGACGTCGCGGACCGACGAGATTGAGTTTCTGCTGTCGCTCGCCAGGCTGAGTCCCGTGCATGTCACGCGCGTGTATTCCAAGGAGGGGAAAACCTCCATCCGCACGCTCTGGCAGGCTAAACGCGACGAAGATGGAACAACGCGATGCGTGACAGACACCTTATATATAAGAGACAGAAACAACGATTTCAGTGAAGAATACGTCAGACTGACATCGCCGTTTTATCTTGACAAATAACTGAGTGATTAATAATACTCACTAAAGAATAAAAACCAATCATTACCGCAATATGAATCTACGTTTTACCGCCGGTCAGAGCATAGTCATCCTCCTCGTAGCACTCTTTCTATGCACGCTTGTAGGCTCGCTGATTACAGCGGCGGTCACACTCAACGGAATGACCACTCAGACGCTCAGGGTGTCGACCGTCATTCAGGACTGTTTTGTGTTCATCCTTCCGGCCGTCATAACCGCCGCCATGATCTGCAGTCTGCCCGCGCGCTTTCTCGGGATAGACAGGACGTTCACCATGGGGCAGCTGCTGCTTGCCGTGACAGTCATGCTTGTGTCACTTCCGGCCATGAATTTCCTTGTGAAGTTCAACGCCGAGCTCACTCTGCCGGAGTCGATGGGAGCTATTGAAAAGTGGATGCGCGAATCCGAGGACAATGCGCAGCAACTCGTCGAGACAATGCTTGGAGGCGACAGCGTCGGCTCGCTGATTGTCAGCCTGCTGATTATAGGAGTATTAGCCGGTCTGAGCGAAGAGCTCTTTTTCAGGGGAGCGCTTCAGAATATAATAGGGAGCAGCCGCATGAGCTATCATGCGGCAATATGGCTGACGGCATTTATATTCAGCGCCTTCCACATGCAGTTCTACGGTTTTTTCCCGCGGTGGCTGATGGGCGCCTATTTCGGCTACCTGCTTTACTGGTCGAAGTCACTGTGGCTACCTATACTGATACATATATTCAACAATTCACTTGTCGTATATGTGAGCTGGCGCGAAAAGCTGACAGACGTCCCCTCGGAAGGCACGAAATTACTCAACGAATGGGGCGAGGATTCGCCTATGCTGGTGCTCGCATCGGTGATTCTGACTGCTTTCGTAATACTCCGACTGCGAAAACTATCGGTGAAAAGCAGCCCGAAGCCCGAAGTTAAATAATATTAAATATCAAAATCATCTTGGCACTTATCATAAAAAACAGTAATTTTGAAGAAATTTAAGGACATGATATCTTAACCTGACTTCTGAAAAAATACCACACTCGTCGGTTAATCGGCCACTCAGCCATTAACCGACGAATTTTTTTTGTAATTTTGCACAACCGATTCCCGGCATCCCGTCAAAGCCGGTGGAATAGGGGATATAAACAGAAATTTATGGCAAGAAAAAAGAAAGATTTACCGCTTCTGAACGGTGTTGAGATACTTGATGTGGCAGCCGAAGGCAATTCGATAGCCCGCGTCGACGATATGGTCGTGTTCATTCCTTTCGGCGCACCCGGCGACATCGCCGATGTGAAAATAGACCGCAAGAAAAAGAACTATGCCGAGGGTCACATCGAGAAGCTGACCACTCCGTCGGCCGTGCGCGTTGAACCGCGCTGCGAGCATTTCACCGTTTGCGGTGGTTGCCGCTGGCAGCATCTTCCATACGATTTTCAGTTGAAATGCAAGCGTCAGCAGGTGGTCGACGCGCTCGAAAGGATAGCGAAAATCCCGTATCCGGAAGTAAAACCGGCTCTCGGTTCGGAAAATATATGGGAATACCGCAACAAGATGGAATATACCTTCTCCAACAAAAAGTGGCTCACCTTTGACCAGCTTCGTTCAGGAGAGGAGTTTCCGGAGCGCAGGTGTGCCGGATTCCATATCCCCGGCGCCTTCGACAAGGTGCTCGACATCAACAGTTGCCATCTGCAGGACCATTTGGGTGACCGCCTCAGACTGTTTATCAAGCAATTCGGCATGGAGCATGACTATGCTTTCTATGACCTGAGAGGGCAGACGGGCCTGCTGCGCACGCTCATGATACGCATTTCCTCCACCGGCGAGGTGATGGCGGTGATGGTGTTCGGCGAAGACGACAGGGAAAAAATCAACACGCTTCTCAGTGCGGTAGCGGAAGAGTTTCCGGAAATCACATCGCTGCTCTATGTGGTGAATACCAAGGTCAACGACACTATAGCCGACCAGGAGATAATCCTATTCAAAGGACGCGAGTTTATAGAGGAGGAGATGGAGGGTCTGAAATTCAGGGTAGGGCCGAAGTCATTCTATCAGACAAATTCCCGTCAGGCCCACAGGCTTTACAGTGTGGCGCGTGAATTTGCAAGACTTACAGGAGATGAGCTGGTCTATGACCTTTATACCGGAACAGGTACAATCGCATGTTTCATTGCTCCGAAAGCGCGTCACGTTGTCGGAATCGAATATGTCCCCGAAGCAATTGAAGATGCGAAAATCAATGCGGCAGTCAACGGCCTCGACAACACCGAGTTTTATGCGGGCGACATGAAAAATGTGCTGACCGCAGATTTCATCGAGGCTCACGGCCGTCCGGATGTGATGATTGTGGATCCGCCACGCGCAGGCATGCACGAGGATGTGGTCAAGGTGATACTTGAAGCCTCGCCGCGCAGAATCGTGTATGTCAGCTGTAACCCGGCTACACAGGCTCGTGACCTCGCGCTTCTGCATGAGAAATACGACATCGAAGCCGTGCAGCCGGTGGATATGTTCCCGCACACTCAGCACGTGGAAAACGTTGTGGCATTGACACTTAGGTAGTCTTAAATTCTGCCTGGAATTCATATAATACAGGAGTCAATCCCTTAAAACAAAAGCGCCCGCTGCATCACGCAGCGGAGCGCCCGAAATTATAATCATCAATTCTAATTATCGGTATTTGTTTTCTCAAACTCTTTTCTGATATGAGGCGCTTCGGTTGCGGAGCGCTTCATCTTCAGAGATGATAACTGCTTAATTGATAAGGGATAGGAAAATTAGCGGTAAAAAAATTAATTCAGAAAAGGATAAGAATGGTTCGTTAGAGTCTACTTGACTGTGTCGATAAAGGTATTAATTTATAGACAAAGTATGATAGTTCGATAACATTTAGTTGTATTTCCAAACGGTCAGTATAGATTGTTTAGTCTTAAAAATGATATTTGTGCCAGATTATGATATTTTGTGTGTTTATTCATCTGTGTATTTTTCAGTGGTGCAAAGTTAGTCATAAACGGAAGCCTATGCAACAAGCTTAACTCATATTGGCTAAAGAGTCCGATGATTTAACTACCGAATGAGAATAAAGCCGTTAATAGCGGTATTTTTAAGCAAAATATTCTTAACGCACCGAAACATCGCCGTTAGCAGCGGCTAAATCCATTCATAAACCGCCACAGAATAATGGAAAGAGGCCGGTGAACGAAGAAAAGAAGATTTGAGTCTGATGGAAAAGCAATGGAAACCGCATGTAAAATCAGGGCATATCATTTTCCCATAATCATGATTAAGAAACACATTTGTAGTTAAAAATACCTAACTAAATGTTAATTATTGCAAATCCTTAAATCGATTTTGGAAATCACGAATATTTTTAGACAATAAAATGCGCTCACGCTCTTCATCAGGCGGCAACTCTTCCAAATGTTTTTTCACTCGAGCAACAAAACGACGAGATACACGGTCACGGATAGAAATCTGAGTAAGCAAGTAGGGGACATCAAGCGAGACAGATGAAAGTATCTCAGCATTACGATAAAGACGGGTATATAACTTATTATAATCAAAGCACCATGGCAAATGCTCAAACTGAGTTTTCCAATACTCATCAGAGCCATAATAAAAACCAAGCAAATAATCATACTTCTCAACAATGGGAGACAACTCTTCAACTACCTGACGAGCATACTTAGCACACTCATCATGCGCAATACACTTAGGAGAACGGGAATAATCACGGAAATCTTCAGCAACATCAGTAAAACGAAGCTCTGGACAAGGCCAAACAGTATGAAATTGACAAAGATTAAAGTCAATACACTTCAGCAGACACAAATCCTTCTTAAACTGTATATAGGCATCACGTATCTCACGGGAAATATATTTCCTGAGAGGGGGAAGCACCTTATCACGAATATATGCCGGGAGAGTAACAGTATACAATCTACCTTCACACGGAAGATTGACAGTTGGAAAGTGAGGAGTAGAACACAGCTCGAGAAAAGCATCTGTTGTAACAATTCTAGATCCAAGTCCACCATCACGGCGGGAAGCAGTCCAAAAGTTAGGGTTACGGCCTACACGAGTATCGAGAAAAGAATCCTTACCAATATACTTGGAAACATAGCCAAAGGCACGGGAATGAACAATATCAAAGCGAACATAACCTTTACCCCAGGCTTTTTCGAGAATATCGAAGAACTCCATTTTATCCTTATAGGTATCCTCGACTGCATGACCAAAGATAATACCATGATAATGAGGACGGCCATTTTTTGAGCCATACTCAGAAAAGAAAACATGACGGAAGTATGTGGAACGTCCGGCACGGCCTAAGTAAAGGTGAAATCGATTGAGAAACTTTTTAACATCCTCACGGGAAACACCATCCGCGGGAAGATTCTCGTTATTGTAGGTAAGAGTGACAAAGATAGGGGGAACGTCATGTGACATCTGCTCAAGATACATCCGGACACGAATCTGTGAGCGCTTAGACTCGATACACTCTAAACACTTGCCACATGGAACGGCCATGAAGATAGGAACTACTTCACCTTCATCAGAAACAGCAATAAAAAGACTAAGATTATCAGGACATAAACCAAAACTCGAAAAAGGAGGTAAATTTTCAGGGAAGTACGTGCCATCCGAGAGCTTTTTTTGCTCGATAATCCGAGAAGCCAAAGACAAGTAGCGAAATTCATGACGATGTTGAGAATAATTCGGGTTAAGAATAATATTGGGTGACAAACACATGACAAATATAGTTATTATTTTACTACTTTCAAAAGAGTAAACAGAAAGCGATAAAGATGTAAATTTTTCCGTCAAGTGACAGCGGTGTGTCATTGACTATGTTAATGTCAAGCAAGGGGAAAGCAAGGGCAGTTGCCCTTGCTAACCTACTTCAACGAATCATAGAACATACGCAAAACAGAGGTAAGAGCACCAACCTCAGAAGAAGCAGAGGTAAAAAGACGCTCCATATAACGAAATGAATCCTTTGCGCCACCAAGGTCAACCTCATAATCTAAAGATAAACGATCACCTTCATACATAACCTTACGGCCAGTCTCTTCAAGAAGATTAGTATTAGCTTGAAGATTTGCAATCTCATAAGCCAATTTTTCAACAGTCGCACGGGCATTTGCATAATTCATTGAAGTCTCAGAAGCCATTTTTTGAATCTGAGCTTTTGCAATAGAGGAATCTAAAAAACCGTGCAGACGCTTCAAATAAGTATCAGCACCAAGATTAGCAATCTTAGCTTTAATCTCACCAATAGTTGAATCAAGAACCTGACACTCAGAATCAATTTTCTTACATTGTTGACGAAGGACCTTAACCTGATTATCATTAAGATTTTCAACCGATTTATTTAACTTAATATTAGCATAAGTCATTTCAAGATTAGCAGCGTTAAGAGCATCACGAAAAGAAGCATCAGAAGATAAAATACCCGTCTCAGCTTCTGTTTTCTTTGTTTGTGACTTAATGGCAGCAGTCTCAGCATTAACACGGGCAATCTCAGCAGCACGAAGGGACAAATCTGAAAGACCTTGAGGAGACGGAGCACTGGGAGCAGAAGCAGCGGAACCGGAAGGAGACTGCGCAGCAATAGAGCCAGCGCCGGAACCATACATTAAAGCAGGATTTAATCCGGCTTCAACCATACGGGCAACTTGAGATTTGGGGGAATTGTACTCATTAGTAGTATCAAACATCTCACGTTGAAACTGACGATTTAAAGCAGCTTCATCATGAGCGAATTGTTGTTGCTTTTGAAGTAACTCATTTTGAGCACGAAGAGAAGCACGGGCATCAGAAGAAGCTAAAAGACCATCAACAGCTTTTGAAGCTATAGGGCCAACAACTGGAATAACGGAAGCGGCACCACTGAGGGCACCGCCAATTCCTTTAGCAATAGACTTGAAGATATTTCCCATAATCAATTGTCGTAGGCTTGTTTGTCAGCTTTATGAGCATCAATGAGACGTTTACGGGCATCTTTCTGAGCATTCCAGACGGCATTGACATCAATACCGCGCAAATCCTCGATAGGCATCTCAAACGAGGGATTAGAAACACCATCGAAGAATGTATCAGCCATCTGAGCTGTAATCGGGATACCTCTTTCAGCCATTTTTGCCATCTGAGAGGGTGAGACGGAAAGACCGGGAGTGACTTTTTCAAAGCCATCATCAATAATATGAGCAGTCCGGGCACTGCGACATTGTTTAATTCTTGAAATCATAGTTGTTATATTTTATTATTTTAAAAGGTGTTCGCTTCGCTCACGATTTTATTATGAGGAGAGAGGAGAATGAGTAATTGTATATTACTCCGAAAATAAGCATTAGCTCCTTCTTTTGTTTTGGGCTATTCAGTGAAGATTATTCAAGACGAGGAACGCCATAGCGAGGTATCGGACGTTTAGCCTTGATATCGAAATAAATCTGACCGAGTATAGGGTCGATAGATTCACCTTCAACTTCACGAACAGTAAACACATCATTTAACTGTTTTGGGTCAATGACAGTAAAAGAGGGGCCAAGAACCGGAAGATTATCAAAAACACGATTCATAACAAAATCACGTAGAGTAGTACGAAACTGACCGTGAACTTCATCTACAGACTGCAAATAATCATACCAAGCACGCTGATAACCAAAAGTTTTATTATAAGTATCCATATTACATTGCAATAAAGATACTTCCTGATTCTGAATAGACTGCAATCCGATATGACCGAACTCAGGAGAATAATAATCAAGAGAATCAGTTGTTTTAAAATAATGCTTAGGAGTAAGTTGCGAATAATTCGGAACCGGAACAACGGAAAGAATCGCAATCACAAAGCCATGTTCATCAAAATATTGAGAAATGGAATTTTTGGAAGAACCAGAGCCATACAACTGACCGGCATAAGAACCAAGGGGGTTAAATTCAGAATCGGCAGAAGTCTGTGAGATAGTCTGAGGCATAATATCAATTGAAACACCTCCGATAAATTCAGGCATGTCAAGTTCCTGGAAAGAAATGTCAACATCAAAATGAGACTTAATCATATCACGATATTTAAAACCGCGACGGATATTTGTCTCAAGCCAACGTTGATAAGCATTGACATTGCGGAAATCATTGATTGAAATACCAGAAGAGGCATAGTTAACAAGAGAGCGAGTAACAGCTTTAGGAAGAGTCTCAGTAACATCATATCCTACAATAGTATCAGCATCATCAGCAGTTTTAGCCTGAACTTGATAGACCTGACCGGTATCAGGATCAGAAATGGAAATAACACCAGTAGCGGAAATACCGACAAGGGGAGCGACACCTTGCTGAGGAGTAGGAACAGCAGTAGTGAGAAAATCCTGCTCCCAATTACGGAAACGCAAAGAATAAGGAATAGTATCATTACCGCCTTCCTGAGTAGGGAGATAACGATTAAATTCCTTCTCGCCATCTATAACAAAAGGGTTATTACGCTCATCACGGTAAAATGAGTTATAAATCGATTCATAAGCACGAAAAGGCAAAGCAGACGGATAAATAGATGAATAAATATCACTTGTAGAATCCGGGTAATCAACAAAAGACTGTGGAGAATAAGAACCTAAGCTATAAAAGTCCCTAAAAGCAAGAGTAGAATCACCTAATTTTCTTACATCAGGATAAACGACAAAAATGCCCTGACACTGAATATCTGAAGGAACAGGAAAAGATACATAATAATCACCATACTCAATATTACTAATCGATTGAATAGAACCAACAGAATAAGCGACACAAACAGAATTACTATAAAAATAACAAACAAATGGCTCAGCACTTTGAGGCTTATACGCTTCAAAATTAACAACAATAGAAGAACCCTTAGAAAGAGTCATAGAAGAAAAACCGACACGCAAACAAGGAGAACCAGAAGTTAAACCAGTAGAAGATAAAACAACATCACCGGTGAGACGAGTACCAACAACAACATCACGAGAAGAAGTCGTAAGACCTATAGTAGAACCGACTAAAGAATAAGAACAATATTTATCATAAGTTGAAGTTAAAGTAGAAATATTAGAAGGATTTGTTTCACTACCATAAATAGAAGTAGGCAAACCAAGATAATCAGAAAGAGAGCCAGTGCGATAAAATTCTTTAGTCTGTTTAATAACGGGGAAAGACAAATTTTGTTTTGTCTTACCATACCAATCGGCCCAATCTTTCCATAGATTACGATTACGAACATAGAAGAAATGAATATCAGCTCTCATACGAGTCTGCAAAGGAAATGCAGTAGGCATGAAGCGAAGACCGAAAGTTGTATCTATCTTAAAGGAATCTCCTGGAATTACTTCCTTACATAATACAGGATAAAGTCCACCAAACTGATAGGTACCATTAGTCTGAAATGACAAATCAAAAGTGTTACGAGGCACGGAATTTACCGGACCACCGCTTTTTCCGAATGGATTAGGCATAAAATCTTAAGAATTAAAGTTAATACTAAATAGAGGAGGCGCCAAGGCAACCGAGAAAAGCTGAAGCGACAGCGACTATTACTTCGAGAATTTTTTTGATAAGAGATTTTTTTATAAGGCAACATGGATAAATGTTTTATAATCAATTAATTCAACATGAGGCAATTCAGCAAATATCCTGAATAATTCAGAATGATAACCAAGGGGTGCAACTATATCAGCGGCACGGCCTTGGAGATGTAAGGATGTGGGAACACCACCAACTAACCGATTAAGAGCCTGAGAACGATAGCCGGAAGTGATGATAAGAGGCTTATTAATTTTCTTGCGAGCAGGCTCCAAAACTTCCACACAAAGACGCCGAAGATTAGCAAACACCGTAGCATTAGGAGTAAGGGTAATATTATGTTTAACAGCAGTAGGAGAAGCCAAAAATTCCTCAACCGTAAAATGCTCCGTCAATTTAGTCGGAGTAGACTCAGTAAGAGACATAAGAACCTTAAAACATCGGTCAAGAACCTCAATAGAGGGTGATGACTTTAAATCAGAAAGAACAGACTGAATATCAGAACAGACTTGCAATACTGATAGACGCTCCTTAACGTTCATAACGACGACGAATTAAAGTTGCAATGGTATTGTAAGCACATCCGATAGCGTTAAAGCGCTCGGCAATGGAAGAAGAAGTAAGCGCAACCGAATAGTCACGAATATACCTAAGCTCAAATGCAATATAATCATGCAAATTACGTTCCATCTGAAAAGAGTTAGCGCAATAGCACTCTGAAAGAGAACGGGGACAGGGTTTTATTTTTTTTCTCATATCATAAAATTTAATACGAGAGCAAAGATAATTCCCATAATCATGATTATGTTAAATAGAATACATAGCGTTATTTTAAGACTCGAATTATTATGCTTTCGACGGAACGATGGCGTCCCCTATTGTGTAAGTTTTTTGCTGGATTATGGCTTGCTTGAGCGGAAGCTAATCCCTTCGCAGGAATTATAATATTCCTTAGTTGGGATGTAATATCCGTATTACTCTTTTACGCCGTTTACTCCGGTTATTTCTTGGCGAGTTGTTTTTTGAGTTTGGCGGGAGTCAGGGTTTCGGGATATTCCGTGAAATTAAGACGAAGTGTGCATCCTTCGCGGAAACGGCTGCAACCAAATGCAGTCTTGCCTTTGAGTATGTGACCCTGGCCGCATAATGGACACTCGATCTGCTCGAACTTCGTGGTGCGCGGCGCACGCGGTTTGGTCGGTTTCGGAGATTTGTCCTCGGTAGGCTGACTACTGTCTTTGCCACCGCCCGATTTCGGCGAGGAGCTTTCGATGAAGATTTTGGCTTTTGAGTTGTCGCTCAATACGTTTATGACAATCTCGTTGATAAGCGTTTTAAGCTCCTGGATAAAGTCGGCGGCCGAGTAATCGCCACGCTCGATACGGCGCAGTTTATTCTCCCATAAACCCGTGAGTTTCGCGCTTTTAAGCAGTTCTTCGTTGATGGTGGCAATCAAATCTATACCGGCCTGCGAAGCCATTATGGATTTGCGGTTTCGATAGATATATTTGCGCTTGAAAAGGGTCTCGATTATGGCCGCACGGGTGGACGGACGCCCTATCCCGTTTTCCTTCATCGCCTCACGAAGTTCCTCATCCTCAATGGTTTTACCTGCCGATTCCATGGCGCGCAGGAGTGTACCCTCCGTGTAATATTTAGGAGGCTGAGTGGTGCGTTTCTGCAACGACGGCTCATGGGGGCCGCTCTCTCCTACCTTGAAATCAGGCAGAATACGATCATCCGGATTATCCTCGCGGTTCTGATTCGCTTCATCGGCGTCAGGCGTGGTATTCTCATAGATTTTCCGCCATCCCGCATCCTCAATCACCTTGCCCGTGGCCTTGAATCCGGTCTTTCCAACCTCGCCCATCACCGTGGTGCTCAGGAACTTGCAATCGGGATAGAACGCGGCGATAAAACGCAGAGCGATAAGATGATACAGCTTACGTTCATTGCCCACGAGCACCGTAGGCGACTGGCCGGTGGGAATGATGGCATGGTGGTCGGTCACTTTCGAGTTGTCAAACACCTTTTTGCTTTTCGGGAGCTTCGCGCCGAGCAGCGGAGCTGTCAGAGCCGCGTATGGGGTCATATTCCCGAGGATTCCCGGCACTTTCGGGTAAATATCCTCGGAAAGATATGTGGTGTCGACGCGCGGATAGGTTGTCACTTTCTTTTCATAAAGCGACTGGATGAGGCGAAGGGTCTCATCGGCCGTCCATCCCCATTTTTTGTTACACTCAACCTGAAGCGACGTGAGGTCAAAGAGACGCGGCGGCGCCTCCCGACCCTTTTTCTCCTGCACATCCTTGATGACCATCGGCAGAGCGCTGATTTCATCGAGTGTCGACTGCGCCTCCTCAGGCGACTTGAAGCGTCCGGCGGTGGCGTTGAATACGGCTCCTCTGTAGAGCGTTTTCAGCTCCCAATAGTCCTCCGGCTTGAAATTCTCTATTTCGAAATGGCGCTGCACTATCAGGGCAAGCGTCGGAGTCTGGACGCGGCCGATTGAAAGGACATTGCCCGGCGAGGAATATTTGAGCGAATACAGGCGCGTGGCGTTCATGCCGAGAATCCAGTCGCCTATAGCGCGCGAGAGTCCGGCGTGATAGAGATTATTGAAATCCGATTCGGGTTGCAGATGCGCGAAGCCCTCGCGGATTGACTCGTCGGTCAGTGATGAAATCCACAGGCGCTTGACCGGACACTTAATCGACGCTTTCTGCATGACCCAGCGCTGGATGAGCTCACCCTCCTGCCCGGCATCACCGCAGTTGATAACCTCGTCGGCTTCCGAGATAAGATTTTCTATCACCTGAAACTGACGCTCTATCCCTTTGTCGGGTATGACCTTTATGCCGAAGCGGGCCGGAATCATCGGGAGGACACCGAGCGCCCAGCGCTTCCAGCGGTCGTCGTAATCACCGGGTTCCTTGAGTGTACACAAATGGCCGAAGGTCCAGGTGACTTTATAGTCACCCCCCTCGTAATATCCGTCACGGCGCGTATTGGCGCCAAGAATCTGAGCTATATCTTTCGCTACACTTGGTTTCTCGGTGATGCAGAGCTTCATTTGGGTTTCTTTGCGGTCGTCGTCTGTATGGCGGTCGTGGTCGACTGGCCATGAGCGGTAATGAAAAGAAACAGCACCTGCCGAGACGGTTTTGTGGCCGGAAAATCTATCTCAAGAGGAATCTGTCCGTCATCCTCCCACTGGAAATATCGGTGGAAATCAACTCCGTCGATGTCGTCGGAGACAAGCACTCCCCCATTTCCTATCAGCTTCACTTCGTCGATACGGTTGGATGTGTGCGGGCGTCCCGTGACCTTGCCGTAGACCCTCGTGAGATCCTTGCGGTAGTCGATGCTGTCGACCTTGAACATAAGAGTGTTATCCGACGAGGATTCAAAACCTTTCACCACCTTAGCACCCACAGGGACGCTCAGGATACAGGCTGCGGCAAATAATGTGAAGAATCTTTTCATGATGAATATTGATGCAAAGTTAGTGAGAATTATTAATTTTAGCAAGCAGTTTCCGGCTCTCAGTGGCTCGAGAGGTATTTTTCAAGAGTGGTCACGGAGGGGTTCACGGCTACAATCTTGCCCTGGGGATCAATCAGATAGGAGGAAAATCCTTTGTCGAGACGATAGTTGGAGGAAAGATTTTTTGCCTTGGTCTGAGAGATATGAAACTGTGTGAGCGGGTCAAGATTGTCTTTTTTCACGACCTCGCGAAAGATTTCGGGATTCTCATCGGTGTTGACCGACAGAAGTGAGAACGAATGAGGAGGATTGGCGTGGAGGAAACGGTCGTACTCGCCGGCGGCAATACGGGAAACGGCATTTGAGGAGTCCCAAAAATTGACCAGGACATAATTGCCGCGGAGATTGTGAAGAGAAACATTGACGGAATCGTTGGCGAGCATCTCTATTTCAGGTGCGGTATAACCTTTTTCCGCCTTCACGACTCTTTCGGAATAGGCTGAGACAAGAAGGACGATGGCTGCAAAAAACGCTATATAACTGAATGTTTTTTTCATAAGAGGAGGTTTGAACTATCCATATAAATATAGACAATTCAAACCTCCAAAAGTTCTGTCCTGATGTGTGATGCGGTTTTGTATGTGTTCAAACGCTCTTTAGAAAGGATAGCCTATCGCAAGATGGAAAGCGAGCGATTTTTTGAACGATTCCATGTTGTAGTAGCCCCGTTTGCCCGTATCATAGGGAGCATGGATGCCTATGCCGAGGTCACCGCGGATAATGAGCATCGAGATGTCGAAGCGGAGGCCCACGCCCGTACCGAGAGCGAGATCCTTGAAGAAGGAGTTTGCCTTTAGCTGTCCGCCGGGACGCATCGGCTCGTTTTTGAGCGTCCAGACGTTGCCTGCGTCAAGGAACACCGCCCCGTGAAGCGGACCGAGTATCGGGAATCGGTATTCACTGTTGGCGATGAACGTGAAGGTACCTGTCTGGTCAAAATAGCCATTGACCTGATCGGCCGGAGCGCGATATGAACCGGGACCGATTGAGCGCACGGTAAAAGCTCGGACCGAGTTGGCACCTCCGCAGTAGAACTGCTCGCTGTAGGGCACTTGCGAGGAATTGCCATAGGCGTATGCTGCGCCGACTCCGATGCGGTTGACGAGCCAGTGACTGCCGAAGAAGCGGCGCCCGTAGACAACCTGAGCATAACCCTTGATGAACTGTGAGAAGGGGGTCTTGAAAAGGGTTTTCTCCCCTTTCTTACCACATAGTTCATAGATTCCCCAAAAGATGTTGCCGGCTTCCTGAAGGGTAAACTGCACGTTGATGGTGTTGTTACGGTTCATATAACGGTCATAGACGAAGCTATATGACATCTGCGGGATATACTGGCTCTGAAAACTGAGCGCGATTGCCGGATTCGCGTTCATGATGGAATCGAACACGGCGGTGGTGTGCTGGAGTTTGTTGTAGGAGAGCTTGAAGAGAGTCCAGGAGTTGGAGATATATTTCGACGGCTGCCAGTCGTAGGAAATACCGGCGTTGAACTGGCTGAGCTTGAAATAGTGCGGGCGGTTGAGCACGTCGATCCCGAGCGAGAGGCGCGTCCAGCTTACATCGCGGCGTATGCGCGGAATGAATTTCGGAGCGAGCAGCCGGGGAAACGCCAGTGTGCCGTTGAGACCCACCTCATAGGAGTTGAACACGGAGCTTTTGCGGCCGGAGCCGGTCTGCCATTCGTAGGAACCGGTCAGCGATACTGTCAGCAACTCGCCCCCACCGAAGAGATTGCGATTTGTGAGACCGAGGGATATACCCGGGCCGAGATAGGAATTGGATTTCGAAGAGACGTTGGCCTCTACAGATGCCTCGAGAGGACGGTCGTAGGTACACTCGATTGTCACGTCAAGTAAATTTTGGTCGAGATGGACCGTGTCGCGCTCCACATTGATGTTGATATTATTGAAAATGCCGAGCCGCGAAAGCCGTGTCTGCGTCACATTCATCTGACGCACGGAAAATGTGCGTCCCTCGTTAAACAGTATGCAGGAAGGTATGAGCCCATCGCGCAGGCGCGACGGCATATAGCGTATCATGGTACCCTTGCGCGTCTCGGTGGTGTCAGGCGTGCCACCACCCTTGTTTCTATAGATATAGGTGGTGATGTTTCCGGTCTTGTAGCGCGCGAGAGCCATAGCAGGCACATTGTCGGCTATGTCGAGTTTGATTGCGATACTGCCTCTGTTGATGGTGCTGTCGGCAAGATACTGGATATATTCCGGACGGAAGAAATAGTATCCGCGGTTGCGGACGGCATTGGCTATGTTCACGCGCAGCGCCGAAAGCGAGTCGGTCGAGTAGCGGGACCCAGTCTGAAAATATTTCGATCTCTTGGCCACCGAATCAATTAAATGATAGAGGTGTATGGAATCCGGAAGCAGGATTATGGAATCGAGCATGTAGGGATGTCCGGCCTCGACGGTGTAGAGAATCGAAGCCTTTTTTTTGTTCTTTTTCTGCACAAGCTCATAGGATGACGTACCCGAGAAATATCCGTTGTTGTCAAGAATCTGATCGAGCATGTGGACTCTGACTTCCGGACGCACGTCGCTGACGAGCACGGGTTCCGTCACGAGCTTCTCGTAAATCCAGTGCTTGAAACCTTTCGGCGGATTAGGCCAGTTGTTGTAGACCCATAGTCCGAGCGGAAATGGATAGCGGACCGAGGCCGAGCCGAGAAGAGAATTGTTGGGCTTGACCGACACAGCCTCTGTGAGCGAAGACTCGACTCCCGAGGGAAATTTTGCATCGCCCGGAGTCTCCACTTTCACTCCTTTAAGACCTGTATAGAGGATGTCGTCTTTGCCGAGCCGACGGGTGGTCGAACAGCCGGCGAGCAACAGACATGCGGAAAGATATATCAATAGTTTTCTCATAGCTGTAAACGTTGTTTTGGTTGCGAATCACGGACACTGCTGCCGGCATCAGTCACGGCGGATTCCGAAAAGTTCCCAAAGAGTGTTGAGTTTCTTTTTGAGTACGAAACCCACGCCGGTCTGGGTGATTTCACCCTCGAGGATGCTCTCATAACCGGTATGGCGGAAAATCCTGATATACATTGAGCCGGATTTGTTGAGCATGTATTCAAACGAGATGTCGTTGATGAGATTCTGCGAGAAATTCTCGTCGGCATCGGCATCGGTCGAATAGTTGCCGCCGACCACAATCTTGAAACGGTCGTTGAAGAAGGTTTTGCTGACGCGGTAGCTGTAGGAGGTAGTGGTCGAGGTCGAGCCTCCGTATGTCTTGTCGTACTGGTCAATGCCGAATGAGATGTCGACACCGCGGATATTGTTTGCGGCCCAGGAGTTCAGCTGTGATGTCAGGAAGGAATAGAGCTGGTTGCCCGAGAGATTGGCGTTGCCCTTGGTACCTGCACCGGTGTAGACATTGTAAAGCAGCATATTCATGGCCTGATTAGCCCTCTGCTCGGCCGACATTGATGCAAGCTCGTTCTGCACGGTTATATCATCGTCGGTCGACAGGTCGAAGGCCACATTCATATTGTCAAGGGTGTTGGTTATCGACAGTTTGACATCAAAATTGACAAGGCGCGAGTTCTGTCCCTCCTGTGTCACATTGGCCTTAATCACATCGACGGCATGGATGTTGAGAATCGGATTCATCATGTCGCCGTTGAACGCCACATACGAACCCTCCTGGAAGGCGAAATTCTTTTCGCTCATGAAAGGAGGAGTGTAGCGGACAAAACCGCTGTTGATATTGATTCGTCCTGTCATGCGCTCGCCGTTCAGTTCCGACATCTTGAACACTATGTCGCCTGATGGGAGCAGATGAATCCGGTTGGAACCGTTGGACGAAAGGTCCACATTGATTATCGACCCCTCCTCTATCCCGAGGTTGGCGGTGAGATTGAGCGCCATTGTATTTTCGGCGATAGAGTCGGCGTTCATGACAGCTGTAGTGTCGTTGAACTGGACAAAGTGTACCATATCCTCGTTTGACTGAGAGGTGAGCGTCTGCGAGGTTTCGGGAATCACGTATGTCACATTAGTGCCGGCAAGGACTGCAAGGTCCGCATTGACATTGAGCAGTTTCATGTCGCCCCTGACGGTGGAGTTCAAATCGAGAAACGCCTTGCCATAGACGTCGGCTCCACGCGGACGGCTACTCTTGACAACCTGAATGTTTTTGGCGTCGAGGCTGAGATCGAGCGCGAGATTGGCGAGATTGCGCGCGTTGACGGTGCCGTTGACACGGAGCGGGTTCTCGTTGCAGCCTTTTATTGCGAAATCATTGAACGAGACTATGCCGCTGTCAACTGGAATCTTCTCCTCCGAGAAAGCGAATGAAGTGCCGAGCATCTTGACCTTTACCTCTGTAGTATCGAAATCAATGAAACCATTGAATACGGGATGAGCCATGTTGCCGGTTATCTTCATCTCGCCGTTGAGCATTCCGGAGAGCGAGGCCATGCCCTGTGGGATGAACGGATTGACGACCTTGAGCGGGAAACGAATCATTCTGAAATCCAGGAGGAAGGGATTGGAAGATGTGCTGTCGTTGAGGACGCCGTGGGCGGTGATGGTCTTTACGGAGTCAACCATCAGGCTGACGTCGACCATCAGCTTGCCGCCGTGGGAGTTCTCAAGGTTTACGGCGAGGTCGAAATCGCCCACCATGTCACGACCGTAGAACAGGTCGGCAAGACTGACATCTCCCTTGCCGGTAAGCACTCCGGCATCATAGTTGAAGCGCATGTCTGCGCTGAGATCACCCTTGATTGGCGGCGCAAAGGGATTGATGGCCAGCCAGTCCTGAAGATGAACCTGCGAAATCTGCACCACGAGGTCGTCGGGACGGGCGCCGGCGCCATGTCCGTGGGTCAGCGAGTCGGTTCCTTCGGGACGCACGGTGAAAATCTTCACGAAACTGTTGTCACCATGGAGCGCGAGGTTTGCTTCAAGATGTTTGTTGCTGAGGTCGAGGCTGATGAAATTATTCTTGTTGATTGTCCAGGGCTTGTAGGCGATGGTCGGACGCGTCGGAACGAGTTTCACTGTCACGATACTGTCGTTGAGCATGGCCGAGAGACCGAGATTGAATCCGCTTTCCCCTTTTATATTCTCCTGCTTCAGATAGGTCGAGAATCGGTTGGCTCCGACGAATCCGTTTAGGACTATATGGGCGAAATCGTCGAATGTTCCGGGCCGGTTGTTGACCTCCGCGCGATAGACGAGATATTTTCCATGCTGGATGGCGTTGAACGAAATCGAATCGAGGCGTGTCGAGCCTGTGACGAACCCGTTTACATACATATTTATCGAAATCAGCGAGTCGTTGTGCAGACCTGCTGTCAGACGGCTGAAATCCATCTTCGACGACTGGCTGAGATATTTGGCAGCGATATTGTTGGCGCCCATGTTGAGGAGCATGTCGAATTTCGGGAAAGACTGCTGGAGTCGGTCCACGTCGACACGCATGCTGTCGGTCTGCGATTTCACTTCGGCCAACCCCGCGCTGAGCCCATCGATAAAACTGAAAAGCGAACTGCGGGAGTTAAGTCTGAGCGACATGTCACCGTTGAGCAGACTGGCGTTGAGAAGCGAATCACCGGAGACGAGCGTGAGGGAAATCGGCTGGCGCGACACGATGTCGACTTCCGGCAGATTCCATGCCACATTGCTCACGTCGGCCTTAGCGTCGATTGCGGATGACTGGAGATTATAGGTACCTGAGGTTGTGAAATCGACACTTCCGCGGTTGAGCGTCGGCGAGAATCCGAGGGCCTGGAGGTTGAGATTGCGGACCTTCGAATTAAGGGTCCAGTCTATGGTGTCGCGGTCGAGACGTGCGTCAAAGTCCACTGTCGCGTCAGCGTCGTGGTTGCCGCTGACGAGTGAACCCTTGGCGTTGCCGTTGTGGAGAGAAGTGTTGAGAGTGATGTCGCTGTATGTCTCTTTGTTGTAGACAATACTACCTACCTTTACATCGGCATCAATGTAAGTGTTGCGGCTCATGGGATTGTAGCCTTTACCGTCGACCGAGAGCGAGGCAGTCACCTTCCCCACTCCGTATTCAGGCACAAAGGCATCCACCGGGAAATCGTGGAGATTGAGGGTCGCATTATAGGATTCGGCACGGCCGTTCCAGCGCCCGGCACCTGCTATGCGGCCGTCGCGTGCGGTGATTTTCACGTCCCCTTCCACACGGTGGGGATAATAGCTGACGGTGCCGCTGACTGCAAGCGCAGGTACAGTCTTTATCGGGAGAAACGAGAACTGCTTGTCGGTGATGGTCGAGAGATTTCCGTCGATACTCAGTTCGCCACCGATTTTGTCGGGGTCAAAGGGGTTGCTGACATCGCCCTGAAGCGAGACGTGTGCAAGCTGAGGAGCGCGGAGGTCGAGATTGTAGATGTTGAGGAGTCCGGCGGTGCCGTCGATGTCGGCCGATAGGGAGATCGGAGTGACCGGTTTGAGCATGGCTTTCATGTCAGGGAAAGCCATAGCCACCTCCGTCGGATCTATGCGGCCCGAAGCCTTGAGCGACAGCGGAAGATTCGGATCGGTCATCATGTCACCCATGCCCATCAAAGCTGTGAAATCGAGCGACGATTTAGGAGTCTCTATCGTGAAATTACGCGCCGCCATTCTGCTTGAATCCATTTCAAACACGCCCTCGGCATAAAGCTGAAGGCCGCAACGCTCCACGGCGGAGAGCTTTTTGAGCGGCACGGTGATGGATGTGCCCTTGTTGTAGAACGAATCCACCTCTATGTTTACATCCCTGACCTGTATATACGCCGGGTCGAAGCCCTTGAGAGGTTTGACTCCCCGCTGCGCGTAAAGTCCCTCGCGTGCCGTGAGCCTCAAGGTGTCGGCGGTGATAGTCCACATATCCGATACTGGTGTCGGGGATACGGTATCAGCCGCAGCCGTGCTTTTTTCTGAAATCAGAGGATAGAGATATGTCGCGCTCACGCTGTCCACTTTGAGCGAGCGGCCGAAAATGCGTTTGTCAGCCATGCGGACATGCCCGTCGCAGAGCTCCATCCTGTCGACACGGCATCCCAGGCTGTCGATAATCGGGAGCATCGACATTTCATAGACTAGATTGCTTACGGTGATGCGCTGTGCGGAGATGTTCCACGGCGTACCCTGAGCGGTGTCGACGGGAGTTGATGTCGAATCCTCCAGCATGCGGAGCCTGACCTTCACGCCGTCGATGTCGACCGTGGAGAGGTCGATGATTCCATCCTTGAGTTTTATCTCAGAACCGTTTATATCAGCTTTTGCGATGTTCGCACGAATCCACATCACTGAGTCACTGTTGCCGAGCTGATAGAAAGCGCTGTCGAGTTCGGCACCGCTGATTTCAATGTCGCCACTGAAGAGCGGTTTGAGTTTCACATCGACCGCGAGGCGCGACGATGTGAGCATGGTATCACCGTTGGCCTGGATGACAGTGGCGTCATCGACCTTTAGTTTCAGCGGGAAAGCCAGACGCAGCTTCCCGATTTCGACTTTCATCCCTGTGGCCTTAGCCACCTGTTCGGTGGCAATTTTCACAGCGAAATCCTGCACGAAGGGGACATAGAGCAGAACCGGTATCGCCACCAGGAGCAATACGAGTCCGAGAAGTGTCCAGAGAAAAGCTCTTAAAAGCTTTTTACCAATGCTGCGGCTCAATGTGGTGAAATTTAAAGAGGTTGATACTTATGATGAATTCCAAGGGGAGAGATTGCATAAATGTGGTCCGGGAGGGGGTCCGGAATCTTGTTATATTAACCACAAAAGTACGACATTTGTTTTAATATTATTACTAAATTTAACAGCAGTATTCCTAATCACCCGCGAAATTCAGACCGTCCGACTGAAAACATTCGTAAAAATCGAT
This sequence comes from Bacteroidales bacterium, assembly GCA_019416285.1. Taxonomy (GTDB): domain Bacteria; phylum Bacteroidota; class Bacteroidia; order Bacteroidales; family Muribaculaceae; genus Duncaniella. Next base: position 26,449 of record DXXM01000027.1, on the reverse strand, counting down.
GCGAGCCTGTAGGATATTTTGTAATTTTGTCCCCGTAAGGAATTATGAAAATACAGTGCGATGAAAAAAATGATATTCAATGAAACCATGCGTGTAGTAGGCTGGATGTTTGTCGGACTTGTGACGGTGGTGCTTCTCGGCGGCTCAATGGCTCTCTACCAGAACACCCTCATAGACTGGAAGATTCCGGTAGGCATCACGGCCGTTCTCGCCTTGATTTCCGCCTCCGTGATGCACCGGCGCTGGCGGAAGCTGACCCAGACCGACTACACGCCGGTGAATTTCGGCTGCCATGCGATAGTTTCATTCTCGATAATGATTTTTCTGTTTTTCGCCGGGAATTATTTTCTCGCCGATGACGAGACCAAACATACCGAGACAGTGACTGTGGAAAAGAAATTCCGGGAGGAGCGTCAGCGCACACGCCGGGTCGGGCGCCGCATGGTGAGAACCGGGGAGGTCTATTATGAATATTTCATCGAAGTGCGTTTTGACGACGGCCGTCTGAAAAAACTGCACGTTTCCACCGGAAAATACCGCCACACCCGCACCGGCTCTACAATGCCTCTTGACATCGAGATGGGTTATTTCGGAATACCCGTCATAAAATCCAAAACATATTGAATCCGCATCCATCAGACATCCTGACCGCCGGATTCCCTCACCACGAGCTTATATCCGATTCCTCTGAGATTGATTATGGCGATTGACGGGTCATGGCGCAGCAAGCGGCGCAGTTTATGAATGAAACCGTGGAGGGAATTGCGGTTGTAGATGTCGTCGCGCTGCCACACCTTCATCATCAGCACCGAAGCTCCGACGGTCAGATTCATATTGGCCGCAAGTTCTTCAAGTATCACAGATTCAAAATGTGAAAGCTCCACGCTCTTTCCCTGAAATTCAAGAGTCTGCGAAACGGAATAGAATTTATAGCCACCGATGCGGACTGCGAGGGCAGGCTGCGCGACAGGCATCGGATTTCTGCGCCGAAGAAGCGCCTTTATCCGCACTATCAGCTCACGCATTTTGAAAGGTTTCTTCAGATAGTCATTGGCTCCGAGTTCGAATCCGTCGACAATATCGTCGATACTGCTTTTGGCCGTCAGAAACAGAAGCGGAATATCAGGATCGATGCGACGGAGCCTCCGGCACATCTCGAATCCGTCAAGACGCGGCATCATGACGTCGGCCACCACAATGTCGTATGACTCACGGACCATCTTCCCGAGCCCGTCGAGCCCGTCGGATGCAATATCCACATCGAAACCTTCATCCGTAAGGGTCTCGGCCACTATCATGGCGAGCGAGGCTTCGTCCTCTACAAGCAGTATGCGGTCTTTCATCATTGTCAACGGGTGAATGTTATTGTAAATTCCGTCCCGACTCCCTCGCGGCTCGCAGCCACAATTGACCAGCCCATGCGCTCTACCGCGGCTTTTACATAATACAGACCTATGCCATAGCCGCGCACATTCTGCAGATTACCATGCGGGACACGGTAGAACTTTTCAAATATGTGCGAGAGATTTTTCGGAGGGATGCCGATACCGTTGTCGGCGACGGTGATACACGTCTCTGAGGCGGTGATTGTGATGTCGACGCTATCCCGCGAATATTTCATGGCGTTGTCGATGAGATTTGTCAGAATGTTTCCGAAATGAGTCGTGTCGGCCAGCAGGGTCAGCTCTGCGGGGATTCCGTCAAGATGAATCCGGCACGGCTTGGAAACCTTGAGTTTCATCTGTTCGGCGACTGCGCCGACAAAATCCCTGACATTTATCTCTTCCGACGACAGAATCATGTTGCGGCGTCGCTCCATGCTCATCGACAGTATATTCTCGACAAGACCGCTGAGGCGCGTCAGCTGTTCGACGGCTATGCGCAGATAACGGCGAGCCTTCTCGTCACCGGCTATCGCCGAGTGATTGAGCAACGCATCGTTTGCCGAATATGCAATCGCTATAGGAGTTTTCAGCTCATGCGTCATATTGTTGGTGAAATCATCTTTCATCTCCTCGATTGACTTGAGGCGGCTTACAGAATGATAGAGATACCAAAAACCGACGGCGAAAACTGCAATCATAAGCACCGTAGTGACAATCACACCCGACATTTCCCTGAAAATATTCTGTGTGAGCGGCGAGAGATAGACGCGATAGGTCAGCCCCCGGTCATAGTCGTATGTCAGCATGAATACATCCTTGCCGCTTCGGTTCTTAATCAGCTTGGGATTCGCCACGATGCAGGAACCGTTGTCGTCAGTGAGTTCGACAGCGACAAAATCGGTTCTGATTCCCCGGTCAAGCAGACGCCGCGAGAGTATGCTGTCGGCAACCGCAGGCTCCATCGGCAGGAGGCCATCCATCTGGGCGTGCATCTGATTGCTCATTTCCGTGACCATCTGATTCGTATATGATATGTCGTGAAGTATCTCCTTCGAGTTGAGAACGTGGTGCTCCCCCTTTTCATCCTGATAATGGCTTATAATGCTGTCGCTGTGCTGGTTAAGACTGGCGCTGACAGAGTTGTGACGCCGCACACGACCGGTGTTGAAGGCTATCGCGCGCCACCACATCTCGTCGATGTCCATGTCGGCAATCGCACACTTCACCTCTCGCTCCAGATTTCCGCGTATGGAGCTATAGAGCATGACGAGATAATAGGCGTTGAGGATGGCGATGACGCACGAAACCGTCACAATCAATATGGAGAACAAACGAAAACGCTTCATAAGACAAAAGTAGGCAAATCCGCTCTTTCACCAATCATTTGAGGCCGAGAAATAAGAGTAAATAAGATTTTCCGTAACTTTGCATCGAAAAATCGGCTCCTCGACAGCCGTTCCGCCTTTTCCCCGGCATATATCACTCCCCTTTTCCAAACAATCAAATCAGACATTGAATCCATGAATGATTTCCTACTGATGGCTGCCCCGCTCCAGGGCTATACCGAAGCCGTGTTCCGGCATTTCCACACCGAGATTTACGGGATGGAACCGCCATCGGCCATCACATATTATACCCCTTTCCTGCGGCTGGAGAAAGGAGCCGTGCGCCCGCGCGATGTCAGGGAAATAAGTTCCGGTCTCAATGATAACCATCGGCTGATTCCACAGATAATATGCCGCGACGGGGAGGAATTCCGGCAACTCGTCAGAGTGGTGGCCGAAGCGAGCTATAATAACGTGGATATTAATATGGGTTGTCCTTTCATCCCGCAAGTCAGGAAAGGACGTGGCGCCGGACTGCCTGCAAATCCTGATAAGATGCGTGAAATTGCTGACGCCATGTCGGAAATGCCTGAAATGAGATTTTCAGTCAAAATGAGGCTCGGAATTTCCAGCCCCGACGAATGGCGCGAAGTCATGGACATTATCAACGGTATGTCGCTGATACATCTGACCGTCCATCCCCGCACCGTTTCGCAGCAATATAGCGGAGAGCTGCATTTCGATGAGTTCGGACAGCTTCTTGCCGCCGCGGAACATCCCGTTATTTTCAACGGCGACATCACCGCGCCCGAAATAATCGACTCACTGAGAGAAAGATTTCCGCAGCTTGCGGGAGTGATGGCCGGACGCGGACTGCTCATGCGCCCCTCCCTCTTTGCCGAATGGCTCGGGCAACGCACATGGACCCGCGAGGAAAGAGTGGCCGCTCTGCTAAGACTGCATCAGGCAATTTTTGATCACTATTCAACAGTTTTAAACGGAGATACGCAGATTTTGGCGAAAATCAAGCCTTTCTGGGAATATTTCGGCGTCGAATTTGAGCGAAAAATGGTCAAAGCAATTATGAAAGCGACAAAACTGAGCAAATATGTCGATGCCGTCCGCGTCCTTTCATAAAAAACACCACTATACTATCGTAATAAGACTAAATAAGATGGAATAAGGGTCACTTAAGACATGATTGCATAATTTTGGCAATAAAACAATCAGTCATGAAAAATTTTATTGCCATATTAGCTTTCTGCGTTTTGTGTGACACTGTATCAGCCACGACCGAGACTCCGGATTCCGTCGGAACCGCTCTCACTCTTGGAGAGGTAACAGTCAAAGGTGAGCGGCCACTGATAAGGAATACGGACGGCGCCATGAGCGTCGACCTCAGGGCGATAGTGAGCGGGAAACCTGTCACAAACGTTCTCGAATCCCTTTCATATCTCCCGGGAGCCATGATGCAGAACGGCCAGCTCACGCTTGCAGGAGCCGCGGGTCTGACCATTATCATCAACGGCGAGGTGCAGAATATGCCTCTCGAGAATCTCTATCAGCGTCTGGCCTCCATCCCGGTCGAGCGGCTGAAATCAGTGGAGATAATGTATTCGGCTCCGGCCCGGTATCATGTCAAAGGTACGGTCATCAACATCATACTCAGAACTCCCTCGGCTCTCGATGGTCTGCAGGGTCAGGCCAAAGCCGGCTATGAATGGAACCGCTACCCCTCATATACCGGAGGGCTCTCCACTATGTATGCGACTGGACGATGGGCTTTCGACCTGAACTATTCGCTCTCGGAAAATAAAATTCACGACCGCGAGCAAGCTGAATCACACCACACCGTAAACGGTATTCTCCACGACATTAGCGAGGACAACCGGCGTATCGGCCGCAAGCTCGTAAACGGCATCTATGCCTCGACAAACTATAAATTCAATGAGAACAGCAGATTGCAACTCTCCTACAACGGGCAGATAAGTTCCCGTGCCAGAACGGAGAGTCTGACCGAGGGCACTTTCGGCACATCGGTGAATGATTATGACTACACCAATCCGACGCAATTCCACAATATTTCGGCTATCTACAAAGGGAACGGAGGACTGGAGCTGCGGGCAGACTACACGCTCTACGACGAGCGGCGCAGCCAACGACTGTTTAACAACGGAGAGAGCGCCCCGGCTGTCAGCAGCGAAAACAGTCAGAACATCCGGCGATGGAATCTTTATGCCGACCGGACGCATGAGATCGGCGACTGGTCGCTCAACTACGGACTGGAATACCGCAACGCAACCGACAGAAGCCGTCAGACCTATTCCTCGCCCGGGCAGGAAGGCTTCGACGGCGAGATGAAAGAGCATACCGCACAGGCCTACGTCGGCACCTCGAAATCCTTCACATGGGGAATGTCGCTGTCGGCCTCCGTCGCAGTGGAATATTACAGGTATGCCGACGAACACAACTGGAATTTCATACCTCAGTTCGGAATTTCGTACCGCAAAACTCCGGCGAGCATGTTTTTTCTCAATTTCACATCCGAGCGCATCTATCCGTCCTATTGGGAGACTCACGGCGGCATCAGCTATCTCAACGGCTACAGCATAATCGTCGGGAATCCCGACCTGAAACCGTATATGCAATACAGTGCGCAGTTCACATACGTGTTGCATCAGAAATATATGGCCACACTCTTCTATCACCACAAGGACAGATACTCCGTCCAGCTCCCCTATCAGTCGCCCGACGAGCTGAAACTTATTTTTCAGACAATCAATTTCAACTACAATAGCAAAGTCGGCCTACATCTTCATATCCCCTTTTCCGCCGGCGACAGATTCAGCTCAACACTCTCGATACAGAGTTTCTATGAACATGCCAAGGCCTCGCATTTCCATGATCTGTCATTCGACCGCAAAAAACTGACGTCCTATGCCTCGCTCTCAGCCACCTTGCGCCTGACCGAAAGAAATCCGCTGTCGCTGACCGTGGATGCGAGCTATATCTCCCCCTCGTTGCAGGGACCGGCCACCATATCGGCTCTGTGGAGAACGGACGCCGGACTGAAATGGTCATTGGCAAGCGGGAAGGCAGAATTTGTGTTAAGATACGATGACATATTCAACTCCTGGTCGCCCACAGTGAAAACACATTTTCAGGCCCAGGACTACCGCATGAAAATCCGCGATATGTCGAGGCAACTTAATCTCACTTTCGTATGGCGTTTCAACGGCTTCAAGCCAAAGGAAACCGACATCGACACATCCCGCTTCGGAACCGGCAGATGACCGCCGGATTATTCCGCATATCCTCTTCACAAGACTTCACTTCCGCAGTTATTAAGCAAAATAATCCTATGGAAGTGATTGGCGCGTAATTAAATTTTCGTATTTTTGCAAAAATTTACTACTACGCGATGAAAAACCTCATATTAAGAAGCATAACAGGAATCATCTATGTCGGACTTATCTGCGCATGTGTACTCGCTGGCGGATGGTCATTTATCGTATTCTTCTCATTGATTGCAATAGCCGCTCTTGAAGAATTTTATCATCTCTGCAACTCCGCAACCGGAGGCGAAAGCATAACGACACTGATTATTGATGTGGCCGGCGGCCTGATTCTGTGTGTCGGACTCTGTTGTGTCAACATGTCGCTCCTCTCGCCTTTCACAACCGCAGTCCTGGGAGGCACATTTTTCACAGTATATCTTCTCTACCTGATAGTCAGGCTTGTAATCCAGCTATACAATCAGGAATCCTCCCCCCTCACAAACCTTGCTTTCTCATACATGGGACAAATGTACATAGCACTCCCGCTCGGTCTCATGTCTATGTACTATACACTCCCCGACGGCAAACATTTACTTCTCGCCATGTTCATAATGATATGGCTGAACGATACCGGGGCCTTCTGCGTGGGTTCGCTCATCGGCAGACACAAACTGTTTGAACGCATCTCGCCCAAGAAATCATGGGAAGGTTTTGTAGGGGGCGTGGCATTCGCCATAGCATCGTCATTCGTGTTTAAATACTTTTTCCCCGAATATTTCGAGAACATTTCCATCACAGGACTTTGCGGACTTGGAGTTGTGGTGAGCATATTCGCCACCTGGGGTGACCTTGTAGAATCGCTTATCAAACGTACACTCGGCGTCAAGGACTCAGGCAAACTTCTTCCGGGCCACGGCGGTATGCTCGACCGTATCGACTCACTGCTCCTTGTGATTCCAGCCTCCCTGCTCTATCTCACCGCCCTCCGCCTCTATATAATATAGAGAACAAAGAATCTTTTATCATACTTACACCAATAATTAACATCTGATGAAAAAAATTATTTGTCTTGCGTTTATCGGCGCAGGAATCCTGTCGGCCTGCGAAACGACAAAAAACACGCAAGCGACAGCCGACACCAACGACGACGTGATACTCCACGCCTGGTCATGGTCATTTGACACTATCGCCGCGAATATGAAGGATATAGCCGAAGCCGGCTATGCCTATGTGCAGACATCGCCCGCCAACACCTGCTACGTCGGCGAAAACGGCGGTCTCGCGCTTTTCTCCCAGCCCGGCGACTCCGTGACCGGAAAATGGTATTACTACTATCAGCCTACCGACTGGAAAATAGGCAACTATCTTCTCGGCACACGCAACCAGTTCAAAGCCATGATGGACAGTGCCGCGAAATATAACGTCAAGGTCATTGTCGATGTGCTTCCCAACCACACCGCCATCGACCACACAGCAGTCCTTCCCTCACTTGACGAGGCTGTGGGAGGCCACGACAAGCTCTACCACGCAAACGGTTTTACCCCCATCACCGACTACAACGACCGTTACCAGTGTACCACCGGCGAGATGGGCGGCCTCCCCGACGTAAACACAGAGAATCCCGACTTCCAGCATTACTACATGACCTATGTAAACGACCTTCTGAGCCTCGGCGTAAAGGGTTTCCGCTACGACACAGCCAAACACATCGGCCTGCCGTCGGATCCGCTCGACAGCCTCGCCACACGCAACAATTTCTGGGATGTGGCAACCGGCCGCGAAGAGGTCAAGGGCCTCAGACTCGCCGTCCCCGCCGATTCGCTCTTTATTTACGGCGAAGTCCTTCAGGACAAGAACGTCAAAGAGACAGAATATGCTGAATATATGGATCTCACGGCAAGCGCCTACGGCCACGCGCTCCGCAATGTGCTCGGCAAAGGGGATTTCACAGCCGATTCGCTTCTCAACTGGCATCATCCCGTCGACGGCAAGCACCTCGTGACCTGGGTTGAGTCACATGACACTTACGCCAACGAGCATGAATCAGCCGGACTTTCCGACGAGCAGATCCGCATGGGCTGGGTATTTCTCGCAGCGCGTCAGAACGGCACTCCCCTCTTCTTCAGCCGTCCTGCCGGAAGCACCCGCGAGAATTACTGGGGCAACAACCGTGTGGGAGCCCGCGGAAACGATGAATTCAAGCATCCCGAAGTAGTTGCGGCCAATAAATTCCGCCGCGAAATGAAGGGCGAGCCTGAAACCATCTATACAACAGACAATAACGCTGTGGTCGAGGTGGCACGCGGCAACCGCGGAGCAGCTCTCGTCAATCTCTCGTCGGCCGCTCAGACAGTCAATGCGCTTCCCACCACACTCCCCGACGGCGACTATACCGACGCGGTCAGCGGCAACTCGTTCACAATCAACAACGGTAAAATCTCCGGTTCGCTCGCGCCACTCACCTCCTATATCCTTTATCGTAATTAACGGCTTCTAAATATCGTGTTGCAAGGCATTGGTGCATAAAGCATTAGTGCCTTGCAAACTTTTTATAGCGGAAATTTGTTAATAAAAATAGTAATAAAATTAAAAAATAATTGTAAATTTGTAGCAAAACGAAAGAAAAGCATACTCTTGAGTGACATCAACACATATATACAGATTTTTTATTTTCAAAATAACTTTTGTATAATCTATTAAAACTACTAACAATGAACACTGAAACTATCGGTTTGAACGCAGGCAGCGTATGGGCAGCCCTTAACGAAGCTGAAGCACTCGGCACCAAACAGCTTAAGAAAATCGCCAAGGTAAAGACCGAGAAGGAACTCTTCGCAGCCCTCGGATGGCTTGCCCGCGAAGGTAAAATCAATTTCCAGGAGAGCGAGGACGGCAAGGAGCTCATCATCTCTCTCGTACAAGACAAGTAAGTGTCACGCTTTGATGCGGCACACAGCCACATTTCCCTATGTAGCGCCAATGCCGTCTGACCGCTATAACTCCTGCCGTGCTTCCGCGCCGGCAGGAGATTCTTCATTCAACATCCACACCATTTCCCCGCAATCCAATGAAACCTCTGTTTTCCATCATAACTGTCAGCTACAACGCCGCGTCGACACTTCCTGCGACTCTTGCAAGCATCAGGGAACAGACATGCAGGCTCTACGAATATATTCTGATAGACGGAGCCTCTGCGGATGACACCGTAAAACTTGCCTCCAAATCCGGCATCGAACCTATGACCATAATATCGGAAAAGGACAAGGGTATTTACGACGCCATGAACAAAGGTCTCGGGATAGCTACAGGCGATTATGTGATTTTTCTAAACGCTGGCGACTCTTTCCACAACGCCCATACGCTCCAGCTGATTGCCGATGCCATAATGGACAACGATTATCCCGGCATTGTCTACGGACAGACTCAGATAGTGGATTCATCGCGCAAAAGGATTGGTGACCGCCATCTGACTGCCCCGGCTGATTTGACTCTCGACAGTTTCAAGAATGGAATGGTGGTGTGTCACCAGGCATTTATCGTGTTGCACAAACTGGTCGACAACTACGACACACGCTACAGATTTTCGGCGGACTATGAATGGTGTATCCGCTGCCTGCAGCGCTCACAGCGCAACTGTTATATCGACCGGATTCTGATTGACTATCTGTCGGAGGGCGTCACTACGGCCAATCACCGCGCATCTCTGCTGGAGCGCTTCAGGATAATGAGCCACTATTTCGGCTTCTTCCCCACGCTTTTCCGGCATGTGGGATTTTTCATCCGCAATCTCCGACGGAAAAAGAATAACTGAGCGGCTTCTCCCCTTTCCTCCTTCACAAAAATTTCCGAAACGGCCTCACAGACTGCATCCCGTCATTTCACTCTGTCGGGGTTCTTGGCTATGAAATCCTTCCACGACTTCGGGCCGGCTACTTCTACCGGACGCGATGACTCGTAGTGATGACACAAGGCGGCAGCAAGAGCGTCGGTAGCATCAAGTTCGATGTCGAGCTGTTCGTCGGAAATCTTCAGTATGCGACGCAACATCTCTCTTACCTGTTCCTTGCTCGCGGCACCGTTGCCGGTAATAGCCATTTTTATTTTTCTCGGCTCATACTCCGTAATAGGTATGTCGCGCGAAAGCGCGGCAGCCATCGCCACACCCTGCGCACGGCCGAGCTTGAGCATCGACTGCACATTTTTCCCGAAGAACGGAGCCTCGATTGCCATCTCGTCGGGCAAGAACTGCTCCACAAGGCCCAACACACGCTCGTGGATACGGAGCAGGCGCAGATAATGACTGTCGTATTTGTTGAGTTTCACGACTCCGAGGGCGATAAGCTCCGGTTTCTTGCCAGTGACGCCGAGAATACCGTAGCCCATCACGTTTGTACCGGGGTCGATTCCGATTATTATCTTATCGTGCATTGTCTCTCTCTGAGGCTCAGTCTATCGGAAGTTCCTCCATGTATGTTGTGAAAAATACCACTCCCTCCCCGAAATGCTTATGAAGCTCGGAGCGCAGGGCCGCGCCCTCGCCGTCATGCCACTCCACAGCCTTTTCAATTGTCTCGGCCTCGAAGCTCACGGCATAGCTCAGGCAGCCCTCCTGAACCTCAATCATTATCGAGGCGAAGCGCGGCGACTTAAGCAGGCCGGATTCAAGGGCCGATCTGATATATGAAGTCCTCACCCACTCTCTGAAACGTGAGTCAAGGCTTACGTGGACATGGAAACTTGTATTGAGAATAATCATTGCAGTGCTTGGATAAATTCATAACCGAATGGCCCGGTTTCAGACGGCGGAGCTCTCTTCCGGAATGACTACTTTGGGATTGACACGCATATTAGCAAGGAAGCCGAGGCCCACGGTGGCGAGGGCGGCGAGTATGAAGGCCACGATGCGGTTTTCAATACCAAAGAACTGGGGTGACACAAATACGAAGCATGTCACGACGAAAGTCATGGACACGGCCGGAATCAGAGCCACCCAGTAGTTGCGGCGACGGCGTGTGAGCCATACATAGATGGTCCACAGCACTACGGCGGCGAGCGTCTGGTTAGCCCAGGCAAAATAACGCCATATCACATCGAAATTCACGAGCGTGATGGCATAACCTACCACGAACAGAGGGATGCAGACGGCAAAACGTTTTGCAATCGGCCGCTGGTCGATTTTGAATATATCGGCCACGATGAGACGGGCGCCTCTGAAAGCGGTGTCGCCGGATGTGATGGGCGCCGCCACCACACCGAGCAGGGCGAGTATCGCGCCGACTTTACCGAGAGTGGTGTTGGAAATCACATCGACAGCCCAGGCCGCGTTGCCGCCATGTTCGGCAAGCTGTTCGCCAAGTTCAGTCGGGCCGTGGAAGAAGGCCATTGCGATAGCGGCCCATATAAGGGCTATGAGGCTCTCGGAAATCATGGAGCCGTAAAAGATTGAACGGCATTTTTTTTCATTTGCGATGCACCTTGCCATGAGGGGCGACTGCGTGGCGTGGAAGCCGGAGATTGCGCCGCAGGCAATGGTGATGAAAAGCGTAGGGATAATCGGCAGTGCCTCCGGATTGAGCTGATAGTTGTGGAGACTGGTTAACTCGGGGATAGGATATGCACCGGAAAGCAGGACAATGAGCAGCCCCACAGCCATGGCCACGAGCGCCACGCCGAAGATGGGATATACCTTGCCGATTACCTTGTCGACGGGGAGCATGGTGGCAAGCACATAGTATGCGAGAATAATCCATACCCACACGCTCTTCGTGACGGCCGGAACCATATTGGCGAGAAGTGCGGCAGGGCTGAGGATGAATACCGCTCCGACAAGCACCATAAGGACGATTGAAAAGACACGGACAACAGTCCTCACAGGGATGCCGAGGTAAATGCCGATGATTTCCGGAAGGCTGCGTCCCTCATGACGCATAATAATCATTCCGGAGAGGAAATCGTGCATCGCTCCGAAGAAAATGCCTCCGAGAGTAATCCACAGGAAAGCCACGGGCCCGAAGCACGCGCCGAGAATGGCGCCGAAAATCGGACCTGTACCGGCAATGTTAAGCAACTGGATAAGAAACACTCTCCACCGCGGAAGGCGTATGTAGTCCACGCCGTCCTCCATGATGTCGACCGGTGTCTTTCTATCGGGGTCTACATCAGCAAGCCGCTCGAGATAGCGGCCGTAGGTAAAATACGCTATGATAAGGAGAGAGAAGCAACTTAGAAATGTAATCATGTGACCGGATTATAATTATATCGTTGATATTATCGTTCAAAGTACCACGGATGGTTTATCATCTTCCATATTCCGGGAGTGTCCTCCATCCCTGCTATGCGCGAGGCACCGCGATAGAAGCGCTTACTAAAATCGGGGTCATCAGAGCTCATGCAGTTGGTTTTCACGAGACCTGAAGAATGGATGTAGCGGCCGTCACTGTCATATATGGCTACATGCGATATACGTCCGTCGGGAGTATTGGAGAAGAAAAGCAGATCTCCCCTTTCGAGGCGGGCAGTGGCCTCGGGTTCAATCCGCGTACCGATTTCAATCTGCTGCCGCGCGTCGCGCAGAGTCAGGACACCCTGGCTGAAATATGCCACGCGGACAAGTCCGGAGCAGTCCACACCCTTGGTCGAGCACGCGCCCCACAGATAGGGAGTGCCCATAAGCCAGTAAGCTGTATCGAGAGCCTTATCCATATCGAAGCGGCAGGTGGCCCACTCTTCAGCCTTCATGAAAGCGTCGGCACGCGCATATCCTCGGCGCCCGTCGGGAAGAGTGACGCGGACAAGGCTGTCGCAACATGCCTCGCCCTCTAAAATTGACGAGAGCACAAGCTCGCTGACCACATCTGTCCGGCCGCGTCCTATGGGCGAGGAATATATCTTCACTTCGGGAAGCGACACCGAGACCACGCGGGGCGAGCGCCGCCAGCGGGCCATCTCCGCATCGTTTCTGAAAGCCACACTCGAAATATTCATGTATCCCTCATACCCCTCGGGGGTCTGAATATGCAGCCATTCGCCCTCAGGTTTTTCGAGAAGCCGCAGAGGTGTGCCCATGATTGCCTGTGAGGTCATTTCCGTGGAGTGACCACGGCCATCGCGGATGCAGGCCACGGGGATGCGTACCTGAACCCAACAACTGTCCTGCGCGCTGAGGCGCACGGGCAGAGCGGCCGACAGGATGGCAAGAAAGATTATAAAGGAATACTTTAAATACATTTGCAAACAGATTGTTTCAATGGCGTTTAGAATATTTCAGTCAAGTCTGTGTCTCAGCAGGCTCCTGCATGTATTATTCTGACACAAAATTACTAAAATTTGCTGACAGGGAAGCTATTTAAATGATAAAATGTCGGTTTACATACGTTAAACCGACATTTTATTAAGTGGATATATGATAATTCCGCTTGTTACGATAGTTTGCCGAACAGTCTGCGGGCGTTTTCCGTGGTTATTTCCGCAATATTCTCGGGCGACATACCGAACACGTCGGCGACCTTGGCCGCGGTGCTTACCATGTAGGCACTCTCGTTGCGTTTGCCGCGGTAAGGCACCGGAGCAAGATAAGGAGCATCCGTTTCGAGCACTATGCGTTCAGTGCCTATCTCCGGAAGAACTTCTGACAGCTTTGAATTTTTGAAAGTGACGATGCCGTTGATTCCGAAATAGAAATCGCCTGTTTCGCGGATGCGTCTGACATCCTCGGCGCTTCCTCCGAAGCTATGGAACACTGCCCGCGGTTTCTCCGCTTTAGCGTCGAGCACCTCAAGCACCTCGTCAAGTCCTTCGCGGCAATGGATTATCACCGGAAGGTTTCTTTCGACGGCCCAGTCGACCTGAATGGAGAAGGCTTCAAGCTGCTCCTCCCGCCGGGTCTTATCCCAGTAAAGATCGATTCCGATTTCACCTACAGCTATATAGTCATTGCTGTGAGTATCGAGTTCCTGCTTTACAGTATCTAAATCTTCACGCCAGTTCTCTCCGATTTCCGTGGGGTGCAGTCCCATTGCCATGAATGTGCAGTCGGGAAACTCCCGGTGAAGTGCACGCATGGGAGCGATTGTCAACAGATCGACATTCGGAAAAATCAGCGTCCCGACTCCTGCATCAAGCGCGCGGCGGACAGTCTCTGTCTTTTCCGGCGCAAGGTCATCGAGATAGAGATGTGAGTGAGTGTCTATAAGCATAGCTGCCTTTTACTTTTCGCGGGTGGCTGATTTAAGCGCGAGATCCATGAAGAAGGCGCGGGCCTCGGGCATGAGATTCAGTTGGTCGAGACAGGCGATGGCTGAGTCGATATACGCGCGTATCAGCTCATGGATTCTGTCGGGAAGGCCGAGAGAATTATAGATTGCGCGGACTTTCTCGATTTTCTCCTGCTGATTGCTGTTGTCGCCGATGAGAGCCTTTACGGTGCCGGTCTTGTCCTCGTTGAGAGCCATGATGAGGAGCCATGTCTTTTTGTCATTGAGAATATCGCCGCCGATAGCCTTGCCGAATGTCTCCGGATTGCCGTAGGTATCGAGATAGTCATCCTGAAGCTGGAAAGCGAGTCCGAGATTCACACCGTAGTTGAAGAAAGCAACCTGCGATTCGAAATCGGCGCCTACCATGAGAGCGCCCATTCCGCACGCGCAGCCAAGAAGCACGGATGTTTTCAGACGAATCATCTCGATGTATTCTTCGACGCTGACATCAAGACGGGTTTCAAAATCCATGTCATACTGCTGGCCCTCGTAGATGTTCATGGCCGTGCCGTTGAAGAGGTCGAGAGCTGTCGCGAGTTTGTCACCTGCTTTTATGGCGAGAAGCATGGTGGAGGTGGTCAGCATGGCATCGCCGGAAAGGATGGCGGTCTCCTCGTTCCATTTCTTATGCACGGTGGGACGGCCGCGGCGCACATCGGCATTGTCCATTACATCGTCATGGAGCAGAGTGAAGTTATGAAACATCTCAATCGCTATCGCCTGATGTATCGCAGACATAGGCTCTCCTCCCATAGCCTCGCAAGCTGAAAGGACGAGCACCGGACGCAGGCGCTTGCCTCCGCAGTCGAGTGTGTAGCGTATGGGGTCATAGAGGCCGGCAGGTTGTGAGGGAAGTTTGAGATTGGCTATGGCCTGATTGACCATCGAGAGGTATTCGTCAAATTCTTTCATGGATTGTGATAAATTAAAATAAGGCGGGGTAATGTATGAAACACTACCCCACATCGAAAATAATATCTTTATTTGCGGCGGCGTTTCTTTTTGCCGTGGCTATTGCTGAGAGCTTCGTTGACGGAGACTTTCATGCCCATATCGTCTTCACGGCGAAGAGCATTGCCTTTGTCGTCGACAAGCACGAAATCAAGTTGCTTCTTCTCCAGATCGGCGCGGGCCACCTTGATGTCAACATTATCGCCGAGGCGGTAGCGGTGGTTGTGGCGGCGTCCCACGAGGCAATGGTTCTTCTCGTCGAAATCATAATAATCGTCGGCAAGGTCGCGCATCGGCACGAGTCCCTCGCAGAGATTGTCGTTGAGCTCGACATAGAGCCCCCACTCGGTCACACCGGAGATAATGCCGGAATATTGCTGGCCGATATGCTCCTGCATGTACTCGACCTGCTTGTATTTGATGGACGAGCGCTCGGCCGTGGCCGCAAGCTGCTCCATCTCGCTGGAGTGTTTGCACTGGTCCTCGAGCTTCTGCACATTCACGCTTCGTCCGCCTGCAAGATAGCGCTCGAGCAGACGGTGAACCATCATGTCGGGATAGCGGCGTATGGGCGATGTGAAATGTGTGTAGTAGTCGAAACCGAGTCCGTAGTGACCGATGTTGTCGGTAGTGTAGATGGCCTTTGCCATCGAGCGGATGGCGAGAGTGGCGAGATAGTTTTCCTCGCCCTTGCCCTTCACCTCGGCAAGCATACGATTGATAGAGCGGTTGATTTCACGCGGAGTACCCGAGGATTTGACTTTGTAGCCGAAAGCGCGGGCTATGGCCGAAAGGTCGGCGAGACGCGTGGGATCTGGAACATCGTGTACACGGTAGACGAAGGCCTTGGGCTTCTTCTTGCCCTGCGGCTTTCCAACGAATGTTGCGACCGTGCGGTTTGCGAGCAGCATGAACTCCTCGATGAGCTTGTTGGCGTCCTTCGACACCTTGAAGAACACTCCGAGAGGCTTGCCTTTGTCGTCGATATGGAATTTCACTTCAGCGCGGTCAAACTCGACGGAACCGTTTTCGTAACGTTCACGGCGGAGTATCTTGGCAAGCTCATTGAGCTTCTGAATCGCCTCTACACAGTCGCCGAGACCGGTCTCGATGACTTCCTGCGCCTCTTCATAGGAGAAGCGGCGGTTGGATTTGATGACGGTACGGGCAATCTTAGAGCTGATGACTTTCGCATTGTCATCCATGTGGAAAATTACCGAAAACGCCAGTTTCTCCTCGTCGGGACGGAGCGAGCAGATGCCGTTGCAGAGGTGTTCGGGAAGCATCGGCACGACACGGTCCACAAGATAGACTGATGTGGCGCGTTTCTGGGCCTCGCGGTCGATGATGGTGTCGGGATGGACATAGTGAGTCACATCAGCGATATGCACACCGACCTCATAATGCCCGTTGGGAAGAGCGCGGAACGAGAGCGCGTCGTCAAAGTCTTTCGCATCGACCGGGTCGATGGTAAAGGTGAGGACATCGCGCATGTCAAGACGCTGCGCAATGACCTCCTCCGTGATACCGGCATCAATTTTGTCGGCGGCTTTCTCGACAGCCGCGGGATATTTGTAAGGCAGACCGAATTCGGCGAGGATAGCGTGAATCTCGGCGTTGTTCTCGCCGGCTTTTCCGAGGATGTCGATTACCTCGCCGCTCGGATTCTTGCTGTCCTCCTTCCACTCGACTATTTTCACGACGGCCTTGTCGCCGGTCTTTCCGCCCTTGAGCTTCGCTTTGGGAATAAAGATGTCGGTGGCAAGGAATTTAGAGTCCGTGAGGAGATAACCGAAATGGCGGTCGACCTTGAGAGTACCTATAAAAGTCTGTTCCTTTTTCTCGATAATTTCCACTACTTCCGCTTCAGGCTCGGCACCACGGCGGTGGGCTGCTATGCTGACACGCACCTTGTCGCCGTTGAGAGCACGCATCGAATTGCGCTCGGCAACGAAGATGGTCTCGCCGTCAGTGTCCGTGATGACAGAATTTTTCCCGTTGCTTCTGCGGACAAAGACACCGATAGCCTCGTTACCTCTCTGCGGCGACTTGTACTTGCCCGGCGAAACCTCGATAATCTCGCCGTTGAAAGCCATTTCCACAAGCTGGAGGGCGATGTTGCGCTGCTGGGCCGCGGTTTTAGCATCGATGGCATGGGCCACCTGTTTATAATTATATGTGTTGTTTTTCTGTTGCGCGACGAATTCCTCTACCTTCTTCTCGAGGGCGAGATTACTTCGTGAACCGGCAACATTCTGTTTAGATCGAGCCATAATAGTGGGTTTATAGTAGAAATTGATGATTAAAAGGTTCCCCTTTATTTATATAACGCTTAAGCGTCGATATTGGCGTAGTTGGCGTTGGATTCTATGAAATCGCGGCGCGGCCCCACGTCCTCACCCATAAGCATCGCAAAGATACGGTCGGCTTCCACGGCATCGCTGATGGTGACCTGCTTGAGCAGACGCTGCTCGGGATCCATAGTGGTGTCGCGGAGCTCCTCGGCGCTCATCTCACCAAGACCTTTGTAGCGCTGAACTTTGGTTTTTTCGCCGTTGACAGCGATAAACTGCTGCACCTGAGCGTCAGTCCAGCAATATTCCTCCTTCTTGCCGCGGATTGAGCACTTGTAAAGCGGCGGAGTGGCGAGATAGAGATAGCCCTGCTCGATGATGGGACGCATACGGCGGAAGAAGAATGTCATGAGAAGTGTGGCGATGTGGCTACCGTCGACATCGGCATCAGTCATGATGATAATCTTGTGGTATGCAAGGCGTGAGATATTGATTGCCATCGGGTCATCCTCGGTGCCGATTGTGACACGCATGGCGCGATAGAGGCTCGTGATTTCCTGATTGTCGAGAATCTTGTGGTCCATGGCCTTTTCCACGTTGAGGATTTTGCCTCGGAGGGGAAGAATGGCCTGAAATGTACGGTTACGGCCCTGCTTGGCTGTTCCGCCTGCCGAGTCACCCTCGACGAGAAAGAGCTCGCAGTCCTCGGCATGGCGTGAAGAGCAGTCGGCAAGTTTGCCGGGAAGTCCACCACCGGCAAGAGGTGATTTGCGCTGGATTTTCTGACGCGCGCTCATAGCTGCATGGCGGGCCTGGGCAGCGAGCACGATTTTGTCAACGATAATCTTGGCCTGGCGGGGATGCTCTTCAAGATAGTAGCGGAGCGCCTCGCTCACAGATGCGGAGACGGCGCCCTGAACCTCGCTGTTGCCGAGTTTGGTCTTGGTCTGACCCTCGAACTGGGGCTCAAGCACCTTGACGGAGATTACGGCGGTGAGGCCTTCGCGGAAATCGTCGCCCGACACCTCTACCTTGCACTTTTCAAGGAGCTTGTTGTCCTCAGCATATTTCTTGAGGGTTGTGGTGAGACCGCGGCGGAAGCCGGTGAGGTGTGTACCGCCCTCGATGGTGTGGATATTGTTGACAAACGAATATACGTTCTCGTTATATGTATTATTATAGGTAAGGGCCACTTCCACAGGAATACCCTGACGCTCGGTGTTGAGATGGATTACATCGTTGATCAGCGACTCCTTGCTTGCGTCGAGATACTGGACGAACTCGCGGAGACCGTCGCGTGAATAGAATGTCTCGGTTTTCGGATTGCCTTCGGGGTCGGTTTTACGCATGTCCGTGAGGATAAGCGTGATGCCTGCGTTGAGGAAGGCGAGGTCGCGGAGACGGTTGGCGAGGGTGTCATAGTCATACTCTGTGACTGTGAAAATGGAGCTGTCGGGGAGGAATGTGATTGTTGTGCCGGTGGAATCGCTCTCGCCTATCACCTTGAGTTCGGATGTAGGCTTGCCGCAGGAATATTCCTGCATATAGACCTTGCCGTCACGACGCACTTCCGCACGCAGATAGGTCGAAAGAGCGTTCACACAGGAGACGCCGACGCCGTGGAGACCGCCTGACACCTTATAGGAACCCTTGTCGAACTTACCTCCGGCATGAAGCACTGTGAGCACGACTTCAAGGGCGCTTTTGTGTTCCTTCTCGTGCATGTCGACGGGAATACCGCGACCGTTGTCGACAACCGTGATGGAGTTGTCCTTGTTGATAGTTACTTCGATGTGGGTAGCATAGCCGGCGAGAGCCTCGTCTATTGAGTTGTCAACCACCTCATAGACGAGATGGTGAAGGCCTTTGAAGCTGATATCGCCGATATACATGGCCGGACGTTTTCTCACCGCCTCAAGGCCTTCAAGCACCTGGATGTTACTGGCGCTATACGCTTCTTCGCGTTCTTTGTCTTCTGACATAATTCTGGTTAAAATAGTTTCTCGAATGATTACAAGATTATTAAGTCCGAGGATGCCGGACACTCGTGGAGAGACGTATGCCGCGGGCAATTTTCGGGCAAACAAAATTACGAAAAAAATTGCATACCGCCAAGCGCCCGAGCCGATAAATTGCCTCTGTCGGCCTCAAGCTCCGCAGTAATAGGGGCCTATCAATCGTTGGCCATCACGAGAGAGAGGCGGTGTTCGAGTTCGGTAGAGCTAAGGCGGGTTGTCAGCGTACCGCGGTGAGCCACGGAAATATTACCCGTCTCCTCGGAAACGACTATGGCAAAGGCATCGGTGGCCTGTGAGATTCCGAGTGCCGAGCGATGGCGCAGACCGAGCGCGCGGGGCACGTTGCGGTCATGGCTGACGGGCAGGATGCAACCCGCGCTGCGTATCCTGTCGTGGTCGATAATCATAGCTCCGTCATGGAGAGGCGAATTTTTGAAAAAAATGTTCTCTATGAGGCGTGAGTTGATGTCGGCGTCGATTATATCGCCGCTCTTTTCGTAGGATTCGAGGGGAATCTCCTGGCGTATCACAATCAGAGCACCTGTCTTTGTCTTGGACATGTTCATGCAGGCATAGACTATCGGGAGCACATATTTGCGGGTGTCGTTTGCCCCTTCGTTCTTGTCATGCCTGAACAGATTCTTCAGAAAACGCCATCGCTTGTGGTCGCCAAGCTCCACGAGGAAGCGTTTTATCTGGTCCTGAAATAGTATGACGAGCACAAGCAGTCCGATTCCCATGAACTGATCAAGAATCGAACCGAGGAGCTTGAGCTCAAGTATCTGCGACGTGAGTACCCAGACTACAATGAAAGCGAGCACTCCGAAGAATATATTGAGCGTGCCGCTCTCCTTCATTATCCTGTAGAGATAGAAGAGGAGTAAAGCGACAATCGCTATGTCGAAAGCGTCTTTTATGCCAAAATGATCCATGTGGCGGAGTTAGAGGGATGTTGACAATTCGTAGAGTTTCAGCGCCTGCGCAGCCTCACGGACATCATGTACGCGCAGGAAGGCGGCGCCGCGGGTGAGGGCGAGAGTGTTTAGCGCTATGGTGCCGGCAAGCGCATCGGAGGGCGCCACGCCGAGAGTTTTGGTAATCATGGATTTACGGGAAATCCCGACAAGAACCGGACAGCCGATGGCGTCGAAAGCATCCAGATTCTTCATCATCTCGAAATTCTGTTCCGTGGTCTTGCTGAATCCGAAACCGGGGTCAACGATGACATCCGAAACACCCGCCAGCCTGAGGCGGCGGAGCTTAGAGGAGAGGTCGGAGATGACGTCGGCCGTCACATCGACATAATCGGTATAGGTCTGCATTGTGGCAGGTGTGCCGCGCATGTGCATCAATATATACGGCACTCCGAGCTGCGCGACGGTCTCAAACATGCGCCCGTCGAGATTGCCGCCTGAAATATCGTTGATGATGTCGGCACCCAAATCCTCGACAGCCACACGAGCTACATCGGCCCGGAAAGTGTCGACCGACACCGGTATATGGCTGTCAATCGCGCGCAATATACGCAAACCTTCCTTCAGGCGCGCTATCTCCTCTTCCGGCGGAACATCCGCGGCTCCCGGACGCGAGGAATAAGCCCCGACATCTATGAAATCAGCACCGTCGGCAATCTGCTTCTCGACACGCGCGGCGATTTCCGCCCCGCGCATTGTCCTCGAGCTCTCGAAAAAAGAGTCGGGTGTGACGTTGACTATGCCCATCACCTGAGGGCGGTCATAGACTTCTAAACGGCCTTTGAGATTCAGAGAAAACGGATGAAACATGTGGCTACGGACTGATGTTTGGATGACATTGGTTTTACCATGCGAAATTAGCAAAAATCCTTTTCATATCCAAAATATATTAAACGGGCGCCGAAACCTTATAAACGACAATACGACCTCTCCTCACGGAGAAGTCGTATTGTTGTCTTAGCAATAAGACTCTACAAACCTAACATAAAAACACATTTACTATTATGCAATTCTTCTCATATAACTAATGAATTTACGCTAAGATACTAACAATCTATACTAACCCTAAAACTAAAAATTCTTCCTGATGAATGACACGCTAAGTGTGGTTGGTTTCGGACTCGTCCGGAGCACTTGCCCGTCATTTACATTGCAAAATTATAGCGAAATCAAGGCGTATGCAATAGTTAAAGGCGGAAGTTGAGAATATACAAACACCATGCAAAGTGCATCACTATGATTACAAATAGTTTATATAGACAAATAACAAGCGTGAATATAGAAAGAATCAAGAGGATATATGGGGTATTTGTTAACAAAACATACCTTTAAATCTATCATTTCATACACATCTCACATCCCCGATCTTATCTTCATGATGTCATCTTCGAATGTTTCACGGGAGATGGCCCGGTTCTTTAGTTTATTACGATAAGTATATATAGTGTAGACGGAGTAATTCAGCATCTGTGCGATTCGCGTGCTCTCCTCTATGCCGAGTCGCATGAAGGCAATTATGCGGAGGTCGGTGTTGAGTTTTTCGCCCTCACGAAGATATATCCGCTCCTCAGGCCGGAGCAGTTTATTGACCTCCGTGACAAAGGTGGGATAGATGTGAAGGAAAGCGTCGTCAAACACATCGTAGAACTCCTTCGACTGTTCCTCGATAAATTTGCCCTGTTTGGTCAGTTTGAGCAGGTCGTCAACCTTTCCGTTTGTGATTTTGCGGTTGACCATCTTGTTAAACTGATTGAGCTTGTCCATATATATGGAACAAAGGTTGAGAAATTGCGAGATATAGACATCTTTTGTCTTGTTGGCCTCCTCCAGATTCAGGGCCATGCGGTTCATCTGACGGTTTTTGCGGTTAAGGATATAGAGCGTCACTGCGAGAACCAGAACCAACAGAGCCATGATTGCCATGACGATATACATCCCGCGCTCCGACCGGTGCAGTTCCTCCTTGTAGGCACTTTCGATGAGAGGATAGACCTGCGACGACTGGAGGATACGCAACGGGGCATTACATTCGACCGCCGCCGAAAGCGCTTCGGAAAGATAATCGTAGGCATGAGCCACATCGCCGTTGAGATACATCAGGCGCCCGAGCTCCTGCAGCGAAGCCACTTCCCGCGTTGCGCCGCGCGTGTCGGCGATGGCCGACAATGCCAGATAATAAAGGTAGGCGTTGTGCTCTCCCCTCACCTTAGCTATATCCGCCAGAAAATGGCAGGCTCTGGCATATAGGTTGTCTTCAACCGGCACCATGTCAAGCAGCCGCAGCAGCACGGCCTGAGCCTTTCCATATTCCTGATGATAGAAGAAATATTCACCCTGATTCAGCAGATATTTAGGAGTATCTTCTTCGAGAAAAGTCAGCAATTTTGCCTGTGCTTCCTGCGATTTCTTCATATAAATGTCATGAATATCGGAGTAGTTGACATAATATGACGCTATATAGAAATACATCTGACGTGCAGCATCATAATACTCGTCCATCAGCCCGGGCGGAAGCGTAGCGGGACTGATACTGTCGAAAACGCCCTGCGCCTGAGTAATGAACGCAAGCAGAGGAAGATATGTGGCGTTTCTGAGACGGAAGCGGGCGCTTATCGAATCAAGGCCGTTGGCCTCGGCAAGACGAAAACCCTTGAAATAGAAGGTCAGAGCCGAATCAGTATTGAGCACGCTGTAGCTGTCGCCAAGCCGGAGAATACCCTCGAGGCGTGTTTCAAGGTCAATATCACCGGACGACACAATCTGCCGGAGCGAATCAATCGCGTTTCTTCGCCGGTCGACGTAGGTGTTGCTTCTTGACAGCTCGTTGTCAAGGCGTTTAATAATTTCATCAACCTCTTTTACCCCGATAGAAACCTTTGAGGAGACAGATACAGGAAGGAGGAAGAGAAAAAACGAGGCTAAAATTATCGGAATATATCTGTGCATTTTACTGATTGCATACAATCAAGAAGGTGTTTAAACGCCCTCTTAGCTTTTACGGCTATTGAATCTTACATGAATATGATTTAAGGTGTGCGAGGGGTGGAAGAGAGCCGGAGGGATACGGAGAGAAAGGTGGAAGTGCCTTAAAGCACTTCCACTGTGAGTTTACCGTATGCGCGGTCAGCCTTGGCCCTGGCCTCCTCTACGGAATCGGCCGTAGCGAGAATCACAGCCATGCGGCGGTGGCCCTGCACTTCGGGTTTGCCGAATATTCTTATCTGCACGCCGGGTTCTTCGAGCACCTTCTCAAGATTGCCCATCACAACCTCTCGGCTATTGCCTTCGACCACTACGGCACGTGAAGCCGAAGGAGCGAGGAAGCGGATTTCGGGGACGGGTAAACCGGTGAGAGCGCGTGCGTGAAGCGCAAATTCGCTGAGTTCCTGCGAAATCATAGTCACCATGCCGGTGTCATGGGGACGCGGTGAAACTTCGCTGAAAATCACGTCGTCGCCCTTGATGAAAAGCTCAACTCCGAAGATGCCGTAGCCTCCGAGAGCATCAGTCACTTTGCGGGCGATTTCCTGAGCCTTGGCCTTTGCCTCGGGACTCATGGCCTGGGGCTGCCATGAATAGCGGTAGTCACCGTCGACCTGAATGTGGCCGATAGGCTCGCAGAAAGATGTGCCGGCGACTGAACGGACAGTCAGGAGAGTGATTTCGTAGTCAAAATTCACAAATCCTTCCACGATTACGCGGCCTGCTCCCGCACGTCCGCCCTCCTGAGCTATTTTCCATGAATTCTCAATGTCGGCCTCGGATTTGATAACGCTCTGGCCGTGGCCGCTCGACGACATGATAGGCTTGACTACACAGGGAATACCGACAGCCTCGACAGCGGCCTTGAATTCATCTATGTCAGAGGCGAAGCGATAGGGTGACGTAGTGATTCCAAGCTCTTCGGCTGCGAGGCGGCGGATGCCTTCGCGGTTCATGGTGAGGAGAGCGGCCTTGGCTGTCGGGGTGACATGGTAGCCCTCTTTCTCAAGCTCCACAAGCACGGAAGTCGCTATGGCCTCCACCTCAGGTATGATATTGTCGGGTTTCTCTTCAATGATAGCATTGCGCAGAGCGTCCGGATCAAGCATGCTGAACACGCGGCTGCTGTCGGCAATCTGCATGGCCGGTGCGTTGGCATATTTATCGCAGGCCACGACTTCGATGCCCATACGCTGGAGCTCGATAGCCACTTCTTTTCCTAACTCTCCACTTCCGAGCAGCATAGCCTTGCGGCCGCTCCCGGTCCATTTACTTCCTATCTTTGTCATCGGGATGAAATGAAAAATAATGATTGATTGTTTACATGCGATTCAATGTGCAAAAATAGTCATTTTTTTTCATGTCTCCACGCCAATCATAAAAAATGGGTCACAAAAATCGGCAAAAGCACCAATTTGACTTCTGCATGTGCGGCCGCGGTATATTAAATGGCGAAATTGGTTGAATAATTCGCGGGAAATAGTTAATTTTGCCATCGAATTTTCAAAAACCACATTAATATAAGGTAAAAAATGAGAAAGAATATCGTAGCAGGCAACTGGAAGATGAACACCACGCTGCCCGAAGGTATCAAACTCGCAGAAGAAGTAAACGCAGCTCTTGCCGACGTGACTCCCAAATGCGATGTAGTGATTTGTGTTCCTTTCACTCACCTTGCTTCTATCAACAACGTCATTGACAAGAACCGTCTTGGTCTCGGTGCCGAGAACTGCGCCGACCACCGTTCAGGTGCCTACACCGGCGAAGTTTCCGCTCCCATGGTCGCTTCGACAGGTGCTACCTACGTCATCCTCGGCCACTCAGAGCGCCGTCAGTATTACGGCGAGACTTCCGAAACTCTCCGCGAGAAAGTTCGTCTTGCCCTTGACAACAACCTCACCCCTATCTTCTGCATCGGCGAAGTTCTCGAGCAGCGTGAGGACGGCAGCTACTTCGACGTTGTGAAAGCCCAGCTCGAAGAGGGCCTTTTCAATCTCGACGCCACCGAATTTGGTAAAATCATCATCGCATACGAGCCCGTATGGGCAATCGGCACAGGCAAGACTGCCACCGACGACCAGGCTCAGGAAATCCATGCTTTCATCCGCAAGACCATCGCCGACAAATACGGCAAGGAAGTGGCTGACAACACCTCTATCCTCTACGGCGGAAGCTGCAAGCCCTCAAACGCAGCACAGCTTTTCGCAAAACCCGACGTTGACGGCGGACTCATCGGCGGTGCGGCTCTCGAGGCAGCATCCTTCATGGGTATTGTCAACGCATTCTGATCCTGAAAGCCCGACGTAACCATTACAGCCAAAATATATCCCGCGCAGGATGTCCGCGACGGTCACAAATTCAGGCCTGCGTCGTCCGCGCGGGATTTCCACCTCTCATCAAACACCTTCACCCCCCTCAATCATGAAATCAATCGCTATTCCTCTGTTGCTGCTTGCAGCTTCGCCGGTAGCCTTCGCCGAAACGGAGGTCATCACGATTGTCGACCATATCACGAGCGGCAATTCCAATGTAATCAACCAGCCCGAAAAGTTGCTTAAAAGACTTATGCCCGTAGAAGGTGCGGTCGAGGAAGAGCCGAAAGAAAAAGAGGAGGTGGCGCGTCCCGTCAACGGCCGCATGGCCGGCTATCGCGTGCAGGTGTTCAGCGACAACAACTCGCGCACAGCCAAAAACGAAGCCCGCTCGAAACAGAGAGTCATCTCGTCGCGTTTCCCGAAGTATCAGACATACGTGATGTACACATCTCCCTACTGGCGCCTGAAAGTTGGCGACTTCAAGACCCAGCAGGAAGCCAACGCAGCGGCCGAAGAACTGCGCAAGGCATTTCCGTCATACAGCAAGGAGATCCGCGTCGTGCGCGACCGCGTGAACATCCACGAGTAACGAAGTGACGGATAAAAGCGATTATAACTTAAGAGGCTGTTTAAAAACAAAAGTGAAATGAGGGGCAGCGAATTTTTTAGATA
>DXXM01000026.1 GCA_019416285.1 Bacteroidales bacterium | reverse complement strand
CAACGACCCCGAGATTACAAATCACGTGCTCTGGCCAACTGAGCTAAAGAGGCAACAAGTAATTGTACTCTTGCGTTTTGGAGAGGCGTTCCCTCTCAAAAGCGATGCAAAATTAGCGCATATATTTGAAACCACCAAATATTTTCACTCTTTTTTGCAATAAATTTTTCAACTTTTTTCTCGCAGTATTGGTTAAACACAATTTAAACAGATAATATTCAGCGTGATAGACGGTGGTGCGATTTTACAGGCGTCCTACCGCCTATCGCGCGTTTTTCCAGGCCGAGGCTTCAGCGCATGGCGCGGAGTGGCGTCAGCGGCAGTGTGATTTTATCCACTCGTAATGGCCGCGCTCCGTCGGGACGGTGGTCCAGTGCTCGTTGATGGGAGTCAGCAGGGCTTCTTTCGGAGAGGAAATGACGTTGTAGACCTCATAGCTCGTGGTGGGAGGACAGGTATTGTCGTTGAATCCCCAGGTCATGCGGACGGGACACTTTAGATGGCGCGCGAAGTTGACCACGTCGTAATATTCGAGTGTGCGTATTTTCTCCGGAGTGGCTTCCGATGGATTTTTGCGGAAGTGGTGAGGGTAGCCGCCGGTCTTGTCGCCGAGATAGCCGGTCATGTCGCTAAGGGCGGGATGATTCGCTACGCAGCCGCTGACTCGGTCATCGAGCATGGCCGTGGTGATGGCGAGGGCACCTCCCTGCGAGCCTCCCTGGGTGAAGAGATTCCGGCCGTCCCACTCGGGGAGCGAGGTGAGAAGGTCGAGGAAACGACGGCAGCCGAGATAGACATCTTTCATATAATATGTGTCGGGGTCGTCGAGACCTTGGTCGAGATAGTTGCCGCGGGCCTTGCGTTCAGAGGCGAAACCTTGTTCGGAAAGCTCGGGATGCACTCCGTGAATCTCACATTCGATGCGTATCATGCCACCCTCGCCATAGTAGCGGTGGATGAGCGGTTCCTTGATTGTCTTGACTCCGGCACCAGGAGGACAGAACACGGCGGGATATTTGCCGCCACCTTTGGGAATGAAGAGGTAGGCATACATTGACTTTCCCCCGGGAGTAGTCTGGAGACGTATGAGCTGACAGGTCATTTTGTCTGTGGTGTATTTCTCCACCGGCTCGCTGGAATAGATGAGCGGAAATTTCTTGTCCTCTGCCACGGCTTTCTCCCAGTAGGATTTGAAATCCTTTGGCTCACGGACGAAGGGGGTGAGTTTCTCGGGCGAGAAGCCGACTTTGACGTGGTGGGGGAACTTATGTCCGTCAAACTCGGCCACAAGGCGCAGGTCGCGGAAGCCGGGCTTCTTCATAGTGCCAATATTGACGGAGGCACGGCCATTTTTCAGCGTGAGGGTACCTTTGGAATCGGCGGGGAGCATATCGGGGCCGATTTCGTAGCTGACAGTGACACCGTCGGCCGGAATACCGTAGCGGTAGAGCTCCACCGAAATCACGGCGCTGTCACCGGTCTCATAAAGCCAGTCGGAGTGATCTGGATTGGTAATCCACAGGCAGTCGCTGCGGGAGGGATAGTTTTCGGCCCGCGATGAAAGGCCCGCAAGCATACCTATTATTAATAATGTGGCGGATTTCAGAAATTTCATGGCAGAATAGGATAATGATTGATAAATAATGATTGGTAAATATTGTAATCAGCCACAAAATTAGACTTTTCGGCACAAATTTCTCCTTTAAGAGTCATTAATTATTCTTAAACAGGATTTTTCGCGGTCGCCGTGAGGGATATTTGCCCAAAAGGTCGTAATTTTGCGGTAGTTTATCACATCAGGTAGACAATCTCTCATATATTCATGAAACGACAACTCCTACTGACCGCATTGTGCTGCCTGGCCGGGGCCACGCAAGCCCAGACCAACAGCCCCGACGCCCGAGGCTATCTCGAAAGGGGCATCCTAATGTTTGAAGACCGCAATTACGAAGGCTGCATCGACCAGCTCTCTCATCTCGGCACCCTCCACGCCACTCCCGAGCAGGAAGAGCAGGCCCTCTACTATCTCGGACTTGCCTCGCAGGGTCTCGGCGGCGACAAAGCCCTCGGTCTATTCCGCCAATTCCTCGAAAAATATCCGGTGTCGCCTCTGCGTGCCGACGTGATGATGTCGGTGGGCGACTATTATTTCAACCGGGGCAACTACGCGCAGGCCCTCCAGGAATATTCGCAGGTCAACCCGATAGCGCTCACCTCGTCGCGCTGCGATGACATGACCTACCGCACGGCCTACTCCTATATGCTTCTCGGCGAATATCAGACAGCCGCGGGAATGTTCCGCAGCCTCCAGCGCTCGCAGGCCTACGGCAACGCCGCGCGCTACTATCTCGGCTATATAGCCTATGTCAACAAGGACTACACACTGGCGCTACAATATTTCCGCGCGGTCGACACCTCACGCGAGCCCGGCAACGCCGCCCCCTACTACGAAGCTCAGATAGCTTTCGCGCAGGATGACTTCCAGCGTGCCCTCGAGCTCTCGCGTGGACTGCTCGCCTCAGGCACCGTGCCCGAATTCACCGCCGAGTGCAACCGTCTGGCCGGCGAGTCGCTCTACAATCTCGGTCAGGAGCAGGAAGCCCTCCCCTATCTCTGGAAATACTGCGCCGAGGCAAAGGATCCACAGCCCTCGGCCTTCTATATACTCGGTGTGAGCGAATACCGCGCCGGAAACTACGACGCGGCCATCAAACTTCTCCAGCAGGCCATTGGTTCCGGCTCGGCCATGGAGCAGAGCGCATACCTCTTCCTCGGCCAAGCCTATCTCAAGCGCGGCGACAATAACTCGGCGCTCATGGCTTTTGAAAACGCCTACCGTCAGGAATATGACCTCGACGTGCGCGAGACGGCCTTCTACAACTACGCCGTGGCCCGCATGGACGGCGGCCGCGTCCCATTCGGCAACTCCGTGGCCCTGCTCGAGAACTTCCTCAAGGAATATCCCGATTCCCGCTACAGCGCCGATGTGCAGCGCTACATAGTCAACGGCTACATGACCGACAATGACTACGAGAGCGCCCTTGCCGCCCTCAACCGCATCCCCAATCCTTCGGCCGAGCTCACACTCGCCAAGCAGCGTGTACTCCTGGTGCTCGGTTCGCGCGAATACACCTCCGGCAAAATCTCACAGGCAATTGACCATCTGACCCAGGCCAAACGCCTCGGCAACGCCGACGCGTCGATGGCGCGCCAGTGTGACCTCTGGCTCGGCGACTGCTACTTCACCCGCGGCAACTACGACGAGGCGGCAACCGCATACCGCACCTTCCTCGCCTCGGCACCCAAGACCGACACCGGCAACCGCGCACTCGCATATTACGACCTCGCCTACACCCGCTTCAACCAGGACCGCTTCTCCGACGCGCTCACCGACTTCCGCGACGCCCTCAATCTGCTCTCCAACAATCAGACGGGTCTCCCTTCGTCGCTCGTGTCCGACTGCCACAACCGCATGGCCGACTGCCACTACTACAGCTCCGACTTCAACTCGGCCGCCCAGGAATATCAGCGCGCCTACGACCTCAACCCCGAGGCCGGTGACTACGCACTCTATCAGCTCGCAATCATGAAGGGGCTGCGCAAGGACCACGCCGGAAAAATCGAGAGCATCGACCGGCTCATCTCGCGCTTCCCCTCGTCAGGTCTCATTCCCTCGGCTCTTCTCGAAAAAGCCGAGAGCCAATCGGCACTCGGACAGACCGACAAGGCCATCGCCACTTACCGCCAGCTCGTGAAGCAGTATGCCAACACCGCCCCGGGGCGCAACGGCTATCTCCAGCTCGCAATAACCTACATCAACAACGGCGACCGCAACCGCGGCATCGACACATATAAAGAAGTAATCACCACCTTCCCCACCAGCGAGGAAGCACGCATCGCAGCCGACGACCTCAAGCAGCTCTATGCAGCCGACGGCCGCATCTCCGAGTTCGTGACCTTCATCAACACCGTGCCCAACGCTCCGCGCTACGAGGCTTCCGAACTTGAGAAACTCGCTTTCCAGGCGGCCGAGAACGACTACGTGAACTCCGGCGCCACCGCCAAACTCGCATCCTACATCACCGACTACCCCAATGGCGCCGACCGCGCCCAGGCGCTCTACTATCTCGCCGACGCGTCGTGGAACGAAGGCAAAGCCGCCGAAGCGCAGAACTATGCCATCCAGGTGCTCCAGAAGCATCCCGACGCGGAGGTGGCCGAGGATGCCATGCTCATAAAGGCCGCAGCCGAAAGCTCGCTCGGCAAGACCGAAATCGCCTATTCGACCTACAAGGAACTCGAAGGACGCGCCTCCGGCTCCAATATGCTCCGTGAGGCCCGGCTCGGGCTGATGCGTACAGCCAACGACCTCGGCAAATACGACGACGTAGTGGCCACCGCCGACAAGCTCCTCTCGTCGACCGCAGCCAACTCCTCGACCGACGTCAGCGAAATCAAATTCATGCGCGGCATGGCCAACGACCGTCTCGGCAACCACGACAAGGCCGAAGCCGACTGGTCGGAACTCGCAGCCAACCCCTCCGACATCTTCGGAGCCAAGAGCGCCTACTACTTAGGCGAATCGCAGCTCGAGCGCGGCCAGCTGAAGAAGGCAAAGGCTACTGCCGACAAGCTCATATCGTCCGACACTCCCCACCAATACTGGCTCGCCCGCGGCTTCATCCTCTACAGCGACGTGCTCCGCAAGGAGGGCAACAAATTCGAGGCCGACGAATACCTGAAATCGCTCAAGAGCAACTATCCCGGCACCGAGGCCGACATCTTCCAGATGATTGACTCGCGTCTCTAACCATCCTCACCCCCACACCCGCATCATCACTCATCATGAATATCAGAACAGCAATCCTCGCCCTGGGCCTCTCGGCAGGCCTCATAGCCTCCGCCCAGGGACTGCACAAGGAAATCAATGTCGACCAGAAGATAGAGCCGGTCAAGCGCGACGCCTCACGCATCAACGTGCTCCCGACGCTCCAGCTTCCGGCTGTGAGCCGTCCGCAGCTCGCGTTCAGTGACCGCGTAGTCACCGCCCGTGTGCCCAACACCATCCCCACCCTCGCGCCGATAGCCTACGGCGACAAGCTCTACGAGTCGCCCTACCGCGGCTACGTGGTCATGGGCCTCGGGGCTCCCCTCTTCAACGCCACCTTTTCGGCAGGCTACCGCGCGATTGACACCGAAAAGACGCGCCTGAGCCTGTGGAGCCAGTATAACGGCGACATCTACCGCGACAAAGTCACCGACCACATAGGAGGGGCAGCCACGGAATACACCAACTACTGGCGCGACCACTCGGCATCCATCGGCGCCGACCTCCGTCAGTCGTTAGGCAAGACCACCGCTCTCGACGCCGCACTCGACTACACCTACGGCTACCACACCGTCCCCGTCGGCCACATGAACTACTCACA
Source organism: Bacteroidales bacterium (assembly GCA_019416285.1). Taxonomy (GTDB): domain Bacteria; phylum Bacteroidota; class Bacteroidia; order Bacteroidales; family Muribaculaceae; genus Duncaniella. The sequence continues at coordinate 43,340 of DXXM01000026.1, read as the reverse complement.
GAACATCAGCCGCGTCAACGCCTCGGTCCTCCTCAGCTCGCTCACCGACGGCCTGAGCTACACCGCAGGCATCCACTACGGACATTTCGGATTCTACCACTTCGATTTCCCCCGTGCTTACAGTCACTACCTCGAAAATTATCCCGAAAAGGGTGCGCGACAGAACCTCTTCGGCGCCGGGGGCAGCGTGAAGCTCCCCGTGGGTGAGACCTCCGACATCGCTCTCGACGTCAACGCCGATTTCCTCCGCACCGGCTACCACATTATCCCCCTCTACGCAGGCGACAGTGAAATGGCCGGAGGCGCCGCAGGCACAAGCGGCCTCATCTCGCTCACACCTCACTTCGACTTCGGCTCGCAGGACGTGAAGGGCTCTCTCGGAGTCCAGGCCGACATCACCACCGGCGGAGGCAAGACCTTCCACATCGCTCCGGAAGTCACTTTCGCATGGACACCCTCGCAGATATTCGGATTCGAGGCCAAGGCCAAAGGCGGCTCCTGCCTCAACTCCCTCGCCGAACTCTACGACGTGAGCCCCTATCTCAACTCATTCATGGCCTACAGCCAGTCACACATCCCCTACGCCTTCGACGGCCGTTTCACAGTGGGTCCATTCTTAGGTGCCTACCTTGAAGTGTTCGGCGGCTATGCCAAAGCCAACGACTGGCTCATGCCGGCCGGCTTCAACACCTATCCCGGCTACGGCGTCTACGACACCGTCGACATCTCGGCCTGGCATGCAGGCTCGGCCATCGGCTACGACTACCGCGATGTGTTCTCGGCCCGCGTAAGCTATGAGACCGCCCCCAACGACTACGACAAGAGCTATTACGAATGGCGCGACAGGGCAAAACATGTGGTCAACGCCAATCTTTCCGTGCGCCCCATCCGCCCGCTCCTCGTTACTCTCGACTGGGAATTCCGCGGAGGACGCCGCACCTATTACCTGCACTCCACAGAATCCGACGGCGTGCTCGGCTCAATCGTGACACCCTATTCCGAATCGCTCGGCTGCGTGTCGAACCTCTCGCTCGGCGCCTCCTACACCGTCACCGACCGCCTCACCATCTTCCTCAACGGACAGAATCTCCTCAACCGCCGCCCCGACCTCATCGGCTTCCGCCCCGCCCAGGGCACCACAGCCATGATAGGTGCCTCACTTAAATTCTGATTCCCCACACCTTTGTTCCCTTAAAGGCACAAGAGGGCAGGAGATAACAAGAGATACAGATGATTTTAAACTATTTGAATCCGGGATTCGAGTAACTAAAAAATAAATCATCTGTATCTCTTGTTATCTCCTGTCCTCTTGTCCCCCTCACATAAAGCAATTACACCTATATATTATATAATAATGTGGTGGAGTTGCGCGTTTTTATTCCGGACAATTATAAATTCACGAAAATACTTGATTCCAGCCGACATGAAAAAAATCCTTACCCTCTCCTTCCTGCTGAGCCTGTTAGCATTTGCCGCCTCAGCCGCCGACTCCTACAGTGACTACTACCGCAATATGCCGGTGGAGGTCCGTCAGGTCAAACCATTCACCCTCCCCGCCCGCTCCACCGACGTCCGCGACTTCGGAGCTACAGGCGACGGCGTGACACTCGACACCCGCGCCATTCAGAAGGCCATCGACGAGATAGCCCGCGTGGGAGGCGGCCACGTCATAGTGCCGCAGGGCGTATGGCTCACCGGCCCCCTTGAACTCAAAAGCAACGTCGACCTCCACCTCGAGCGCAACGCCATCCTCTACTTCTCGCCCGACAAATCGCTCTACGTCGACACCATTTCCGCCCACCCCTCGCGCGTGTTCGCCTGCATCCGCGCCGAGCGCTGCACTAACATCTCCATCACCGGCGAGGGTACTATCGACGGCAACGGCGCCCAGTGGCGTCCGGTCAAACGCATGAAGGTGAGCGACGTCGAGTGGAAGCGCTACAAGAGCATGGGCGGAGTGGAGCGTCAGGACGGCTCCCTCTGGTATCCCTGGGAACTGAAATCGGGCCACGGCGACATCGCCAAAACCCCGGAGCGCCAGGAGAAGATGCGCAACGACCTCTTCCGCGTCCACCACTGCGAGGGCATCTTCCTGCAGGGCGTCACCTTCCAGAACGCACCCAAATTCCATGTGCATCCATTCAACTCGCGCAACGTGATAATCGACGGCATCACCGTGCGCTGTCCCTGGAACGCCCAGAACGGCGACGCCATCGACATCAGCGACTGCCATCAGGTACTCATAGTCAACTCCGTGGTCGACGCGGGCGACGACGGCCTCTGCATGAAGAGCGGCGACGCCAAGAAAAACGCTCTCGTCAACGGCTGCGAGGATATTCTCATCCAGGACAACACCGTCTACCATGCCCACGGCGGCTTCGTCATCGGCAGCGAGGATGTCTGCGGCATGAAGCGCATTGTGGTCCGCGACTGCACCTTCGCAGGCACCGACATAGGCCTGCGCTTCAAGAGCGGCGTGGGGCGCGGAGGCAAGACCGAGGACATCTACATCAGCGGCATAATGATGGCCGACATCTCCGGCGCCGCCATCAGCTTCCAGTGTGACTACGCCGACCGTCCAGCCGGCTCGAAGGAATCCGACATCAAGGCGCCCAAAGAGATGGTGAAAGTACCTGAGTTCACCGACATCCACATCAACGACGTGGTGTGTCGCGGAGCCAAGACCGCCATCGCCGCCTCCGGACTCGCCGGAATGGACTGCGTACATGACATCACCGTGAGCGACTGCACCTTCGTCTACACTGGCAAAGCCACCGAAATCGACAGCGCCACCGCTCAGGTGACTCTCAAAAACGTCCGCTTCGTCGAAGACAAAAAATAGTCTCCCCTCCCTCCGGCTCCGGAACCGGAAAAATCTCCGGCCGCCTGCATATCCGACACTGTTTTACAGACGTGGCCCGGCATCTGAAAGCGATGTCGGGCCACGTCCGTTTTTGCACTAATTTTAACGGTATATTAACTTAAAATCCAAGTGGAATTTTTAGTTAATTTTTATTAACTAACTAATAAGTGCTAACTATATGCCATGAAAAAACAAAAAAATCGTCGATTTTCACCATTAATTTTATCAAAATTATATCCTATTAATATTTTTTTGATTAAATTTGCGCAAACGAGCAATTGTTATATCTACACCGCCCCTCTCCACCCGTTTTTTATACCAATCATCATTACTAATTAACCTCCATGAAAAAATTTGCGCGTTCAGCTCTGTTATGGATCAGCGGACTGGGACTACTCTTTTCAGCCCAGGCTGCCGTGCCAGCAAAGGTGGCCGGGATGGTCGACCCTTATCAGGCAGGAAGCCAGTATCTCGCTTATCCGCGTCCGGCCTACGGACTCCCCGAGCTGACAAAAGCTCCGAAAGGTTATGTTCCATTCCATATCGAGCACTACGGTCGCCACGGCAGCCGCTGGCTTCTCAATAACGAGAAGTACGACAAGCCCGTAGAGTATCTCGAGAAAGCAGCCCGCTACGGCAAACTCACTCCCCGCGGCGAGCTCCTGCTGAAACAGCTGACTGAAATCCGCGACGCCTCGCGCAACCGCGTCGGCGAACTCACCCCCCTCGGCCACCGTCAGCACCGCGAAATCGCACGCCGAATGACCGAGAACTTCCCTGAAATCTTCGTCCCCGGCACCCACGTCGACGCCAAATCCACCGTCGTGATACGTTGCATCCTCTCCATGGCCAACGAGATTGCCGAACTTCAGAAAATATGCCCTGAACTCATAGTGACCTGCGACGCCTCGCGCGCCACTCAGAAAATCCTCGCCTACAACAGCACCGACACCGTGGCCAAGAAACTGGCCCGCGAAGCCGAACACATCGCCGACGACTACGGCCGCAAGCACCGCACCTACGACTCATTCATCTCCAAGGTGTTCAACGACCCCCAGTTCGTGACCGACAGCCTCAACCCGGTCAAAGTCTTCACCCGGATATTCGACATCGCCGTCAACACCCAGAGCCACGACGACCAGCCTGACCTCTACGACCTCTTCACACCCGAAGAACTCCACGGCGAATGGCTCGCCAACAACGCCGACTGGTACATCGCCGCAGGCAACACCTCGCTCACCAAAAACCGCGTCCCATACAATCAGCGCGTGCTCCTGCGCAACATCATCGAGTCGGCCGACACCGCAGTGGTCTCCCCGCGCCTCAGCGCCAACCTCCGTTTCGGCCACGAGTCAATCGTACTGCCCCTCACCATCCTCATGGAACTCGACAACAGCGCCCTCGACATCACCGACCTCGAACAGCTCGCACCGCAATGGCGCAACTACGAAATCTTCCCCATGGGCAGCAACATACAGATGATTTTCTACCGTCCGGAGAAAAAAGCCGCCTACACCCCCGATGAAGTCCTCGTCAAAGTTCTCCTCAACGAAAAGGAAGTGACACTCCCGGTCAAACCCGTCCGCGGCCCCTACTACCGCTGGAAAGATCTCCGCGACCACTACATGAGCAAGCTCGACGGCTTTTCGACCAGGTTTTCAGAATAAATACAACACTATCATAAACCAATTATCATTAACATTATGACAAACGGAGTTTTAACATTTATTAGTAAATCGGGGGGGGTCAAAATCCCTCACCCGTATTCTGCTCCTTGTTGTCTGCGCGCTCTGGGCCATCAGTGCATCAGCGCAGACCCGTACCATCACGGGACAAGTAATTGACGAATCCGGCGATCCGATGCCGGGAGTGTCAGTCCTTGTAAAAGGAACCAACACCGGCATGGCAACCGATATGGACGGAAAATATTCAGTCAAAGCCTCCAAAGGCTCTGTGATTGAGTTTTCCTATATCGGCTACATGACCCAGAGCGTCACCGTAGGAGAGCGCTCCGTCATCAACATCACAATGAAGGAGGACATCAAGGCTCTTGACGAAGTCGTAGTCGTGGCCTACGGTACAGCCTCCAAGGAATCACTGACCGGTTCAGTCGCCGTCATCAGCGACAAGGACATCCAGCGCCGCCCTGTGACCTCCGTGACCTCAGCCCTTGAAGGTATGGCCCCCGGCGTCCAGGTCAACGGCTCCACTGGCACTCCCGGTGATTCCCCCTCAATCCTTATCCGCGGTATCAACTCAATCAACGGTACCACCGCACCTCTTTATGTGGTAGACGGTGTGGTATGGAGCGGTGAATACAACGACATCAACCCTAACGACGTTGAAAGCATCTCAGTGCTGAAAGACGCAGCATCCTGCGCCCTCTACGGTGCCAAGGGTGCCAACGGTGTTGTCCTCATCACAACCAAAAAAGCAAAAAATTCCGGCAATGTCGAAGTGACAGCCAAAATCCGTCAGGGTGTCTATCAGCGTGCCCTCCCCGAATACAAGCGTCTGGGCTACAACCGCTGGAACGAGGCCATGCTTCAGGCCATCTCAAACGGCAAAGTGACATCTAACCCCGCTGTCTATCCCACATACGAATCAGCCATGAAGGAGACCATCGGCAACTTCTTCTCCGAAGCCGGTGTGCTCAACCTCTACGGCACAGGTACTGACGGTAGCGTCACCGACGGTGCCGATAAGGTGTTTGATGAGAATGGCAACGTTATTCTCAATCCGCTTTCTTGCTATAATGACACCGACTGGTGGGATGCAATCTCACGCAACGGCCACCGTCAGGAATACAATATCAGCGCTACCGGCGCTTCCGAAAGATTCAGCGCCTACGCCTCTCTCGGTTATGTTAAGGAAAAAGGCTACCTCCTCAAGACTGACTTCGAGCGCTGGAATGCCCGCCTCAACACAGAGTTCCGCCCCACAAACTACCTCAAGTTCGGTGCAGGCCTCACAGCAGCTGAAATCGAGTCCAACCAGCCACAGTTTGACAGCGACAACCTTTCGTCGACCTCAAACGCCATGTCATATCAGAGCACGGCTCCCGGTCTCCCTTACTACGCACACGACTGGAAAACAGGTGAAATTCTCCGCGATGAAAACGGCAATCCTATCTGGAATACCATGGACGGTTATTCAGCTTTCACCAGCAACAAGGCCTATATACTCCGCGCCAACTCCGAGGACTACGAGCGTCTTTCGGTCGACGGCAACGCTTTCGCAACCATCTACCTCCCCTACAACTTCGAGGTGACGGTACGCGGCACAATGAACCGCTACCGCGAGGAAAACACCAGCTACGACAGCCCCCTCATCGGCTCAGCACAGGGATTCGGACGCCTCACAAAATATTTCTACAAACGTGAGACAACCAATCTCCAGCAGTATATCTCATGGTCACACGAATACGGCGCACACCACATCGACGCCATGCTCAACCACGAGAGCTACAGCCGCTACTACACCTACACCTATGCAAAGAACAAAAACCAGCTCTTCCCCGACAAATACTATCTGAACAACTTTACAGAAAACGAAGGCACCGGCGCCTACGCTTACCGCTACCGCACCGAAACCTTCATGGGCCGCGCACGCTACAACTGGAACAACCAATACTTCCTCGAGGCCAGCATCTCACGCGACGCATCAAGTAAGTTCCATAAAGACAACCGCTGGGGCACATTCTGGAGCGTCGGCGCAAGCTGGATTATCAACAAGGAAAAATTCCTCAAGGAAGTGGAATGGATCAACCAGCTCAAGCTCCGTGCCGCCTATGGTACCGCCGGCAATGACTACACCAGCAACTACTATCCTACCTACGACCTCTGGGCGAAGTACAGCTACACCCTCGACGGAAATCCCTCCGTGTTCCCCTCGACGCTCGGAAACAAGGATATCCGCTGGGAGTCCACCAAAACTCTTGACCTCGCTCTCGAAGGATACTTCTTCAACAGCCGCCTCAACGCTTCTGTAGGCTTCTTCTCGCGCGTCAACGCCGACCTTCTCTTCGATGTTCCTCAGGCACCGTCCAACGGCACCGACGGCGGCGGCGAATCCATGTCGCAATGGCAGAACATCGGCAACATGAGAAATACCGGATGGGAAATCCTCGTGAGCGGCGACATCATCACCACCAGGGATTTCACATGGTCAGCCCATGCCGACGCAACCTTTATCAAGAACAAAATCACAAAACTCCCCGCCGGCAACCTCTGGAACTCGCCCCGCGCACTCGTGGAAGGCAAGAGCCGTTATGAATACTACACCTACAAGTGGGCAGGTGTCGACATGACCACAGGCAAGTCCCTCTACGAAATCAACAAGGATTCCCACTCTTTCGAGTCAGAGATTCTCGACCAGAACGGAATGGGAACAGGTGTCTGGGAATTTGACGAAACAAAATGGCAGTCAAACCTTGACAATGCTGAAGGCGGCAACGCTCTCGTCAAGATAGGCGACAGATACTACACCACCAGTACCTCATTTGCATCCAAGCATTTCCGCGGCACATCGCTCCCCACCGTCTACGGTTCATTCGGCACCAATCTGCGCTGGAAAGGTCTCTCTGTAAGCGCCCTCTTCACCTACAGTCTCGGCGGCAAGACCCTCAACACCGTCTACAGCAGCATGCTCACTCCCTCCGCCGGTACATCGCTCCATGTTGACGCCATCACCAATTCCTGGACTCCTGACATGGCAGAAGGCATCACTGACGAAAACCGCATCAACCGTGGCATCCGTCCGCAGATCAACACTGTCAATGCCAGCGACAATAACGCAACCAGCGACCGCTTCCTTATCTCAAGCAGTTATCTTGCGTTCAAGAACCTCAACATCACTTACGATCTTCCCAAGAAATGGGTGGCCCCGCTTACCCTCCGCGGTCTCAGCGCCGGCCTCTCCATCGACAACGTGAAACTCTTCACCAAAATGCGCGGTATGAACCCGACCTACAACTATTCCGGTGGTCAGGGCAACTACTTCGTTCCCTCACGCGTATATTCTTTCGAGATCACAGCACGTTTCTAAAACACAATAATTAAAACTGAAACAATATGAAAAATAGATATATTATCGGCGCTCTCGGAGTGGCTCTGATGTCTACGGCATTGGTTTCATGCGGCGACGACTTCCTTAACGAAGAGCCCCTCACCGGTGTTTCTTCCGAGACCATAAATACTACCGAAGAAGGCGCTAACGCGGCTGTGACGGGTCTCGTCCGTCAGATGCAGCGTCAGTATGAGGATCTGAAAAACGGCAACCTCAACGCATCCGGCGAGACTTTCTTCGCCACTGTCTACGGCGAAGGCCTCGGCCCGGACAACAATGCGAGTGAAATCACCAGATATCTGGCCTCCGGTATCAAACCGGCCAACTTCCGTTACATGACCGGCTGGTGGCCTGCATGGATGTATAACTACGCATATTCCATCATCGGCTCGGCGAACTCAATCCTGAGCAACATTAATGAAAACACGGAGAACAGCAACGAGCTCTGGCTCAAAGCCTCGGCACTGTGTATGCGCGCTCACGCATATACCCGTCTCATGCAGGTCTACGGTCCCCGCTGGATTGACTCGAAGAACGGCGAGGAATATTGCATCGTGTTCCGCATCAAGTCCGGCGAACCCAACGACAAGCAGTTCAGCACCTGCAACGAGGTGTATGATCAGCTCTACAAAGACCTTCAGGAAGCAATCGCCTGCTTCGAGAAATCTTCGAAGAATCGCGGCGACCAGCTCTTCTTCCTCGACGAGAATGTGGCCCGTGGCCTCTTCGCCCGCCTCGCCCTCCTGAAAGATGACTATCAGACAGCCCAGAAGATGGCCCACGACGCACGTCAGGGCTATCCCATCATGTCGGAAACCGACTATCTATCGGGCTTCTCAACCGAGAACGACGAATGGATGTGGGCTCCCGCAATGGATCCCTTAGGCATCTACTACTGGGGCTTCGGTCCTCATTATGCCTGCAACGGTCACTACGTCAAGAGCTGGGGCTATACCTCTTCAATGCAGTATGACCTCTACAAGAATTTCAAAGAGACCGACGTGCGCTCTCAGCTTTACTTCGGCCCTCTATGCGTACGCCATGCTCCCGAAATGGCAGCTGAGTTCGGCATTACTGAGGAAGACTTCTTCAATCCGAGCCTTTACTCGAACCAGACCTACCTCGTCTCAATAACAGGATCCGGAACCAAACCCAAAGGCAAGAATCTCGCCATGTGGAAATTCATACAGGAATACGGTAAACGCTTCGCCTCACTCCGCCCCGAGGACATCAAGGGAATCTACCCGACCAACAGCAAGGGTATATCATTCGGTGTTCCCTACAAGTTCCAGGGACTGCCTGACGGATATACTTCCTGCTGGCCTCCCTACATGCGCGCCGCAGAAATGCTTCTCATCGAGGCAGAGGCCGCTTGCCATAACGGAGACAACGCCACCGCAGTCAGCTGCCTCCAGGAGCTCATGGCAAAACGTGACGCCACCTACACCGTTCCCGCCACTTCAGGCACAGCGCTTCTTGATGAAGTGAAGCTCCAGCGCCGCCTCGAACTCTGGGGCGAGGGCTTCAACTGGTTTGACTACAAGCGTTGGAACGAAGTCATCGAGTACAAGACTCTTGACAAAAACGATATCATGAACAGCGGCAGCTACCCGACCACAGTAGCCGCCACCTATCAGCCTGACTTCATGAACGGATGGCGTGCCGCTATCCCGCAGGATGAGTTCACCTACAACAAGGAGGCAAATCCCGCTCTCGTAGGTCAGTAATCGACAGATTCATCACATTCAGCTTACGTAAGGCTGTGGCGGGGTTCCGCCACAGCCTTACTTTTTGCCGGAACCCTCCCGGCCGGAGCCCATAACGGCACAGAATATAGCCTGAGGAAGCTAAAAATTCAAAAATGCCCGATTTTACTTGCAATTTCCATATTTTTATGATTCTAACCTTAGAAAATTGATAGAAATTTCGTATTTTTGCGGACATTTTATCATTTTTTATATTATATTTTTATTACACATAACAGTTAGATGAACAATGATCAGATAAAGGTGATATTTGCCGAAGAAGAGCATGCCAAGTATGCCGAGCAGATCGTCACCCTCATCTATGAATCAGCCCTTCAGCGCGGAACCGGCATAGCCCGTCGCACACCGGAGTACATTGCCTCGAAAATCCGCGGGGGAAAGGCTGTCGTCGCTCTCTGTGATGACCGTCTCATCGGCTTCAGTTACATTGAGAGCTGGGAACATGGTGACTATGTGGCCACATCAGGCCTTATCGTGGACCCGGAATTCCGACGATTGGGGCTTGCAGCACGAATCAAGGCAAAGACATTCGAGCTCGCACGCCTGCGCTTCCCCTTTGCAAAACTGTTCAGTATCACCACCTCGCTTCCTGTAATGAAGCTTAACTCACAGATGGGCTATAAGCCTGTGACTTTTTCAGAACTTACTGACGACGAGGAGTTTTGGGCCGGATGCAAAGGATGTGTCAACTATGATATACTCCAGCGCAACAACCGACGTATGTGTCTCTGCACCGGTATGCTCTATGACCCGAAAGCAAAGCTTGAGCGTCCGTCAAAAGGCGCTCCCTACAGAATGTGGATTCAAAACCGCGTCAAGAAGCTTTTGCATCTGAAGTAATTTTAATCAGTCAACCAACATCAGTAAGAAAAAATGGAAAACAAGAAGAAAAAAGTTGTCCTGGCGTTCAGTGGGGGCCTCGACACATCATTTGCAGCAAAATATCTCTCCGAAGATCTCGGCTATGAAGTACACACCGCTATAGCCAATACCGGCGGTTTCACTCCCGAAGAACTCAAGACCATCGAGGAGAAGGCACTGCGCCTCGGCGCCGCCTCTCACGCCTCGCTCGACATCACCGGCGAGTATTACGACAAGAGCATAAAATATATGGTTGCGGGCAATGTGCTCCGCAACGGCACATATCCCATCTCCGTTTCCTCCGAGCGCATCTTCCAGGCAATCGCCATCATCGAGTATGCCAAGAAAATCGGAGCTGACGCGGTGGCCCACGGTTCGACAGGCGCCGGCAACGACCAGGTGCGTTTCGACCTCACTTTCCAGATTCTCGCTCCCGAGATTGAAATCATCACCCCGACCCGCGACATGACTCTCACCCGCGAGTATGAAATCGACTATCTGAAGAAACACGGCATCGAGGCCGACTTCAAGAAGATGGAATATTCCATCAACAAGGGTCTCTGGGGCACCAGCATCGGCGGCAAGGAGACTCTCCACTCGGAGCAGACTCTCCCCGAGAGCGCCTATCCCAGCCAGGTGACGGAGAAGGGCGAAGAACACATCACCATCGGCTTCGAGAAGGGTGAGATTGCCAGCGTGAACGGCAAGCATTACGACAACAAGGTCGACGCTATCCGCGAGGTTGAGCGTCTCGGCTCCCGCTACGGCATCGGCCGCGACATGCACATCGGCGACACCATCATCGGCATCAAGGGCCGTGTAGGTTTCGAGGCAGCAGGCCCCGTACTCATCATCGCAGCCCACAAGATGCTCGAAAAACACACCCTGACCAAATGGCAGCAGTATTGGAAGGACCAGATAGGCACCTGGTACGGCATGTTCCTCCACGAGTCGCAGTATCTCGAGCCCGTGATGCGCGACATGGAAGCCTTCCTCGAAAGCTCGCAGGCCAATGTGACAGGCACAGTTGAAATCATCCTCCGTCCCTACTCCTACACCCTCGTGGGCGTCGACTCACCCTTCGACCTCATGAAAACCGACTTCGGCGAATACGGCGAGGTCAACAAGGCCTGGAGCGCCGACGACGTCAAGGGCTTCACCAAGATTCTCGGCAATCAGATGAAGATTTACCACAACGTCCAGAAGCGCAACGGCAAGGAGTAACAATGGCTAAAATAGGTATCATCGGAGGCGCCGGCTACACAGCCGGCGAGCTCCTCCGTCTCCTCATCAATCATCCGGAGGCGGAAATAGTGTTCGTACACTCGTCGAGCAACGCGGGCAAGCCCGTGAGCGAAATCCACGAGGGTCTCATCGGCGACACCGACCTGTGTTTCGCCGACACTTACGACCTCTCGGCCATCGACGTACTCTTTCTCTGCCAGGGCCACGGTTTCAGCCGGAAGTTCTGGGAGGAAAACGAGATGCCGGAGGGCCTGAAGATTGTGGATCTCGCGCAGGACTACCGTGACGAGAGCTGCGGCTATGTCTACGGTCTCCCCGAGGCCAAGCGCGATGCCATCCGCAAGGCCACCAAGGTTGCCAACCCCGGCTGCTTCGCCACCGCCATCCAGCTCGCGCTCCTGCCCCTCGCGGCTGCGGGCAAGCTCGACAGTGAGGTTCACGTCACCGGCATAACCGGCTCGACCGGAGCGGGTGTGAAACCGGGAGCCACAACCCACTTCAGCTGGCGCAACGACAACCTGTCGGTCTACAAGGCTTTCAGCCATCAGCACCTCGCGGAAATCCGTCAGACCCTCACTCAGCTGCAGCCCGGCTTCGACGCTGAAATCAGCTTCGTGCCTGTGCGCGGCGACTTCCCCCGCGGCATTTTCGCCATGAGCTATATCGACACTGACCTCTCGCTCGAAGAGGCCGTGAAGCTCTACAATGATTTCTACGCCGACGCCCCCTTCACCCACGTCTCCGACCGTCCCCTCGATCTGAAACAGGTCGTGAACACCAACAAGGCTGTAATCTCGCTCGAAAAACACGGCTCTAAGCTCCTCATCCTCTCGGCCATCGACAATCTGCTCAAGGGAGCTTCCGGCCAGGCCGTACAGAACTTCAACCTCATCTGCGGTTTCCCGGAAGAAACAGGACTCAGGCTGAAGCCTTCGGCTTTTTAAAAACATACAAGTATGAAACTCTTCGACGTTTATTCATTATATGACATCGAGCCGGTGCGCGGGTTGGGCAACCATGTCTATACCGCAGACGGCACCGAATATCTCGACCTCTACGGCGGCCATGCCGTAATCTCCATCGGACATGCCCACCACACCTACGTGACGGCCATAGCCGAGCAGGTGTCGAAACTCGGATTCTACTCCAATTCCGTACAGAATTCGCTCCAGCAGCAGCTCGCCGACCGCCTCGGTCGCATCTCGGGTTACAATGACTATGCCCTCTTCCTCTGCAACTCCGGCGCCGAGGCCAACGAAAACGCGATGAAGCTCGCCTCGTTCCACACCGGCAAGAGCAAAATCCTCGCCTTCGACAAGGCTTTCCACGGCCGCACCTCAGGCGCGGTAGCCGCAACAGACAATCCTAAGATTCAGGCGCCCTTCAACAAGACCGACCACATCGAGTTCGCTCCCCTCAACGACATCGAGGCCGTCGACGCCAAGCTGTCGACAGGCGAATTTGCCGCCGTAATCATCGAGGGCATACAGGGAGTGGCCGGCATCCGCATGGTCGACGACAACTTCCTCCATCAGCTGCGTGACCTCTGCACGAAATACGGAGTGGTGCTCATCCTCGACGAAATCCAGTCGGGCTACGGACGCACGGGCCGTTTCTTCGCCCACCAGTATGCCGGAATCCGCCCCGACATCATCACCTGCGCCAAGGGCATAGCCAACGGGTTCCCGATGGGCGCTATACTGATTTCACCCAAAATCAAACCGGTCAAGGGTATGCTCGGAACCACCTTCGGCGGCAGCCATCTGGCGTGTGCGGCGGCCATCGCCGTGCTCGACGTGATGGAGACCGAGCAGATGATCTCAAATGCAGCGGCTGTGGGCGACTATCTCATCGAAGAGCTCAACAACATAGCAGCCACTCATCCCGAAGTGCTCGAAGTGAGAGGCCGCGGCCTCATGATAGGCATCGAAATCAAGGGCTCCGCACCTGAGCTGCGCAAGCGCCTCCTTTTCGAGAAACACATCTTCACCGGCGGCGCAGGCGAACACACAGTGCGCCTCCTTCCGCCCCTCTCCCTCCCCCGCTCCCACGCCAAACGCTTCATAGAAGCGTTTAAGGAAGTGCTGGGGTAAAGGCTAAGATAAGAGCAATAGGAGAAATAGGAGTGACAGGAGCAATAGGGCAGGCCTGATGGCTCCGCGTCAGCCTTTTTCTCAACGGAGCTTTAGCTCCGTTGCCCCACCTATTGCTCCTGTCACTACTATTTCTCCTATAATCCCTATTTAATCCCACCTCCCAATCTATGCGCAATTTCACTAACGTCAACGATATCGGTCCTCTTGACCTTGCTGTCAAGGAGGCTTTAGAGGTCAAGGCTGACCGCTTTGCCTATCAGCATCTGGGCAAGAACAAGACCCTGATGATGATTTTCTTCAACTCCAGTCTCCGCACCCGTCTTAGCACTCAGAAAGCCGCTCTAAACTTAGGTATGAACGTGATAGTGCTCGACGTGAACCAGGGCGCCTGGAAGCTCGAGACCGAGCGCGGCGTCATCATGGACGGCGACAAGGCCGAACATCTGCTCGAAGCAATCCCGGTGATGGGTTCATATTGCGACGTCATCGGCGTGCGCTCCTTCGCCGGTCTCAAAGACAAAGCCGAGGACTATGAGGAGCGCGTCATCAACCAGTTCATCAAATATTCCGGGCGCCCGGTGTTCAGCATGGAGGCCGCCACACGCCATCCGCTGCAGAGCTTCGCCGACCTCATCACAATCGAGGAGTTCAAGACCAAGGAGCGCCCCAAAGTAGTAATGACCTGGGCTCCACATCCCCGCGCGCTCCCTCAGGCTGTGCCCAACTCATTCGCCGAGTGGATGAACGCCACTGACTATGACTTCGTAATCACCCACCCCCTCGGCTACGAGCTCGCCCCCGAATTCGTAGGCAAGGCGCGCGTGGAATATGACCAGCGCAAGGCCCTCGAAGGCGCAGATTTCGTCTACGCCAAGAACTGGTCGGCCTACGCTGCCCCCAACTACGGCAAGGTGCTTTCGACCGACCGCGCCTGGACAGTCGACAGTGAGAAAATGGCTCTTACGGACAATGCTTTCTTCATGCACTGCCTCCCCGTGCGCCGCAACATGATTGTTACCGACGACGTCATCGAGTCAGACCGCAGCATCGTAATCCCCGAGGCCGCCAACCGCGAGATTTCCGCACAGGTGGTGCTCAAGCGTATCCTCGAAAGCCTCTGAGCCGATGGAGACAGTGAAAGTTGTGAAAATCGGCGGCAATGTTGTCGATAATCCCGAGGCGCTCGCCCGCTTCGTCAGTGACTTCGTAAGCCTCCCGGGGAAAAAAATACTCGTACACGGCGGCGGCAAGGAAGCCACCCGCATGAGCTCCCGCCTCGATATCCCCACGACCATGATAGAGGGGCGCCGCGTCACCACCCGCGAGACTCTCGACATCGTGACGATGGTCTATGCCGGACTGGTCAACAAACGCATCGTCTCGATGCTCCAGGCAGCAGGATGCAACGCCCTCGGCCTCACCGGAGCCGACGCCAACGCCATCACCGCTACGCGCCGCCCCGCCGAGCCGATTGACTACGGTTTCGTGGGCGACATCGCTCCCGAAGGGGTCAATTCCACCCTTATCGGTTCGCTGCTCGACGCCGGCATCACTCCCGTCTACTGCGCTATCACCCACGACGGCCGCGGCACCCTGCTAAACTGCAACGCCGACACCATAGCCTCATCCGTAGCAGTCGGCGCATCGAGAATCGCCCCGACAGAACTGATTTTCTGCTTCGAGCAGCCGGGAGTCATGGAGGACATCGAGCGTCCCGACTCACTCATACCCCTCATCACTCCCGACATCTATGCCGACCTCCGCGCCCGCGGAGTAGTCAACAAGGGCATGATACCGAAAATCGACAACGCTTTCAAGGCCATCCGCTCGGGCGTGGAGTCTGTGACCATCAAACATTCCGACGCTCTCACCGCCGAGCGCGGCACAGTCATCCGCAGCTGACCGATGGAGAGAGCCATAGAACTTCTGAAATCAATGATTGCCATCCCCTCCGTCTCGCGCGGCGAAGAGGGGACGGCATCACTGATTTATGACCGTCTGCAGGCGTGGGGAGCGAATCCGCAGCGTTTCCGCAACAATGTGTGGGCGCTTTCGGAAAACTTCGACCCCTCGCGCCCCACTCTGCTGCTCAACTCCCACCACGACACCGTGAAACCCGCGGCAAGCTACACGCGCGACCCCTATCAGCCCGCGGTGGAAGATGGCCGTCTCTACGGTCTCGGGAGCAACGACGCCGGAGCCTCGGCCGTGTCGCTCATAGAGACATTCCTGAGCCTTCGCAGCGCCAGGCTCCCCTTCAATCTCCTGCTCGCCATCACAGCCGAGGAGGAGGTGGGAGGTGAAAACGGCATGCGCGCCTTCCTGCCACATGTTGCGGAAGAGGGTATCAGGATTGACTGCGCCATCGTCGGCGAGCCGACAGGCATGCAGGCGGCAATAGCCGAGAGAGGACTGGTGGTGCTCGACTGCGTGACTCCCGGTGTCACAGGCCATGCCGCCCGCGGCGAAGGCATCAACGCAATCTACCGTGCAATAGCCGACATCGAAGCCCTACGCGCGTTCCGTTTCCCGAAGGAATCGGAGATACTCGGCCCCGTCGGGCTCAACATCACCCAGATTAACGCCGGATGGCAGCACAACGCCATCCCCGACGAGTGCAGATGGGTGGTTGACATACGCACGACCGACGCCTACACCAACGAGCAGAGTGTGGAGCTGCTGCGCGAAGCCGTCAGCCACTCCACTCTCACGCCACGCTCCACCCGCGTGCGCGCATCGGTGATTTCCGCTGACCATCCGCTCGTCAGAAGCGCCGTGGCCCTCGGAAGCCGCACCTTCGTATCGCCCACCACAAGCGACATGTCGCTCATGTATGACTTCCCGTCGCTCAAAATCGGCCCGGGAGAGTCGTCGCGCAGCCACTCGGCCGACGAGTTCGTGCTCATCAGCGAGATTGAGGCGGCGATACCGGCCTACCGCAAGCTCATCGAGAGCCTGAAACTGTAAAAAACACTCCTTAACCCCACACATACACCCACTGAAATCATGAAACTTTGGAGCAAGGGCTTCGAGCCCGACAAAATGATAGAGGAATTCACCGTAGGACGTGACCGCGAACTCGACCTGCGTCTCGCGCGCTACGATGTCCAGGGCTCTATGGCCCATATCCGCATGCTCGAGAGCATCGGCCTGCTGACTTCCAACGAGCTTGAGGTGCTTCTCAAGGCTCTCGGCGAAATTGCCGAGGTAATCGAGCGCGGGGAGTTCACCATCGAGCCCGGCGTCGAGGATGTCCACTCGCAGGTTGAATTCATGCTCACCGCCAAGCTCGGCGACGTGGGCAAGAAAATCCACTCAGGCCGCTCGCGTAACGACCAGGTGCTTGTGGACCTCAAACTCTTCATGCGCGACGAGCTGCGCCACATAGCCGACGCCGTGCAGCGCCTCTTCGTGCGCCTCCAGTCACTGAGCGAGGAGTACAAGGATGTGCTGATGCCCGGCTACACCCATCTTCAGGTGGCCATGCCCTCATCATTCGGCCTCTGGTTCGGAGCATACGCCGAATCGCTCGCCGACGACATACAGATGCTCGCCGCAGCCTATAATATAGCCAATCAGAATCCCCTCGGCTCGGCCGCAGGCTACGGCTCTTCCTTCCCCCTTGACCGCGAGATGACCACCCGTCTGCTCGGATTCGAGACACTGCACTACAATGTGGTGGCCGCACAGATGTCGCGCGGCAAGACGGAGCGCGCCGCTTCGATGGCCATCAGCGCCATCGCCTCCACGCTGGGCCATCTGGCGATGGACGTGTGCATGTGGATGTGTCAGAACTTCGGCTTCGTCTCCTTCCCCGACGAGCTCACCACCGGCTCCTCCATCATGCCCCACAAGAAGAACCCCGACGTATTTGAAATCATGCGCGGCAAATGCAACCGCCTGCAGTCGGTGCAGAACGAAATCGCACTGCTGACAGCCAACCTCCCGCTCGGCTACAACCGCGACCTCCAGCTGCTCAAAGACATCATCTTCCCCGCGACAACGGAGATGATACAGTGTCTCGACATGGCCGACTTCATGCTTCAGCATATCCGCGTCAAGCACGACATAATAGATGACCCGCGCTACGACTATCTCTTCACCGTCGAGGAGGTCAACCGCCTTGTGCTCGAAGGCATGCCTTTCCGCGAGGCATATAAGAAGGTAGGACTCGAAGTACAGGACGGCACCTACCGCCCCGTCCGCAAGGTACACCACACCCACGCCGGATCCATCAACAATCTCTGCAACGCGGAGATAGCCTTGAAATTCCAGAAACTCTACGATAAATTTAAGGGGTAAAAGCTGAAAAGTCACGAAAAGTTTGTATTTTTGTCATCTGTAAAAAAACACATTAACTTAAAATTCAAACTATATGTTAAACAACAAAGTTCAGGACGCCCTCAATGAGCAGATCAATGCCGAATTCTGGAGCGCTTATCTCTATCTTTCAATGGCCCAGCACTTTGAGGCTGAAGGTATGCCTGGTGTAGCCAACTGGTTCAAAATCCAGTTCCAGGAGGAGCAGGCACATGCCACTATCTTCATGAACTATATCAACCAGCGCGGCGGCCGCGTGACCCTTAAGGCTATCGACGCTGTCCCCACAAGCTGGGAATCGCCCCTCGAGGCTTTCAAGGCCACACTCGAACACGAGAAGAAAGTCACCGCACTCATCAACGACCTCTATGCTCTCGCAGAAAGCGAGCGTGACTACGCCACACGCGACCGTCTCACCTGGTTCGTAAGCGAACAGGTTGAGGAAGAGGACAACTGCCGCACACTCATCGACAAGTTCTCACTAATCGGCAACGACGGCATGGGTCTCTACATGCTCGACCAGGAGCTCGGTTCTCGCACATACACCGCCCCCTCCGCACTCTCTGCTGAATAAGCACCAATTTACCGACAAACGACAAAATCAGGGCCGTATCTCACACAGATACGGCCCTGCTCGTTGATTAAGCGTAGGTCCATTAGCTTATAGCAACTACCAGCCTGGTTGATCAGGCTCAAATCGGATACTCAGTGATAAGCAATAATTTTATGTCAGGATGTAACTTGATTTGTCATTTGGTTTTTAATGACACAAAGTTAATCGCAAGCCCCGAAATCTACTATAGACAGTCTATAGATTTAACTCTCTACATGCGTGAAATGCACATTCATAGATAAAAAATCAATTATATTTGCATATTCTTTCACACGTGCACATAATATCTGATGAAACCAATTGCAATCCTTACTTTATTTCTTTCATTAGTCTTAGCGTCCTGTTCCGGAAAGGAAACACAGAAAGCGGAAGGCGCGAAGCCCTTCCACGACAAAGCCTTCGCACTATATCGTGCGGGAGCTCCTGCCGAAGAGTATATCGCCATGCAGGAAAAAGCGATTGAGGAACTGCACGAAGGCCGGTGCAGCTACGACCCTGTGCTGGTACTATCGCAGATGGGACATTTTTATCTCCATAACGGGAAATATAGCGACGGACTCGATTATCTACACGAAGCCACAGAATACCGCATAGCACACAACGATACGGCCACCTACGGCGACATCACTCTTTTCGGAACTCTCTCGACCCTCTACGCCCGCTACAAAATGTTTGATGAAGCCCGCAGGATGAACTGGGAGGCAATCGAAATAGCACGCAAACTCAATCATCCGCGCCTGGTGGACCTGTACCGCATGAGAGCGGCAATGTATCCCGACAGTGTGGCGAATGATACGATATTCAAATATCTTGATCTTGCCCGGAAAGCCATTGATGGGATAAGCGGGGAGACGCCGGCGCATAAAGATGAGAGCATGCGCGACGTCGAGTGTGAGCGGGTCATCTGGATGATAGAAAACTATGAAAAATGTCCCGATTCCCTTGCAAGCGCAATACAGCGACTGGAACATCTCATGAAATTCTACAACAAGAGAAGCCACTTAACGGAACCATTCATATTGGGGATGGGATATTTTCTCAATGGGCAGCACTCCAAAGGAATCCCGCTTATGGAAAATGCCATGAATGTGTTTGAACAGAAAAAAATGACAGAGAATATCATCTGGTCATACGAAACTATCATGAAACTGTATGCGAAAGAGAAAATGTATGACCGTATGGCGGCTCTCTATCCGAGATTTTACGAGCTGAACGATTCTATCGAAGCCGAAAAGAATCTGGAGGCGGCAATCGCAGCCGACATCCGTTTCAGAGCTTCGAAAAAGGAGCAGGAAAACAGGCTTCTCGACATGGAACTCACTGTGGCGCGTCAGCGCATCATCATACTCTCCATCCTCATAGCCCTGGGTGTCGCCGCGACGGTATGGCTCATCTGGTTCGGCATCCGGCGCAACCGCATCAACCGGCTCAAGCGCCTGGAACTCGACAAGAAGATTTCAGAACTGACACATACCCACCGCCAACTCAATTCACGCATAGAGTCACTGGTTGATGAAATCAATACCAACAAAACTGAAAACGCCGCCATGCTACTGTCGCCGTCGCTGCTGAAAACCGACAAGGAAGGTAAATTCAGGCGCCTCTTCGAAGCCCTGCATCCCGATTTCCTGCTGCGACTGAAGGAAAAATCATCAAAGCTGACCCCCAATGATCAGCTTGTGTGCATGCTCATCTACATGAAACAGTCGAATGAGGAGATAGCACTCTGCCTTGGTATCACCCGCATGAGCGTCAACACAGCGCGCTACCGCATCCGCACACGTCTCGGACTACCCAAGGATGTTGACCTGGACGAATTTATAGCTTCTATCTGCGACTGAACGCTATCATGAGCCTGAATAAAATCAGCCGGCGGCGGAGGCTGTGGAGGGTACGCGACGCGGGACGGCCTGGTAGATTTTGAAGCCGAGGCGCGCCACGATGAGGCTCATTATCGGGGTCATGATATTGAAAATGCAACAGGGGAAATAGGCCATGGTCGAGACGCCGAGCACGGTCGACTGCGTGATACCGCAGGAGTTCCAGGGAATAAGCACGGAAGTGACGGATACCGAATCCTCCATCGAGCGGCTCAGAAGGCGCGGTTCGAGACCGTAGCGGCGGTAGAGCGAGCGGTAGACGTTGCCGGTGATTATGAGGGAGAGATACTGGTCGGCTGTGGCGCAATTCATGGCCAGTCCGCTGGCTACAGTAGCGCCGACGATGCTTGTGCGCTTCTTCAGACGGCTTGTGAAAGCGTCGGTCAGCCTGCCGAGCATGCCGGTGCCTATCATGACGGAACCGAACACCATCGCGCTCAGCACGAGCCATACGGTCGGGAGCATACCGAGGATGCCTCCGGTGGCCACGAGTTCGTCAAGAGCGCCATTGCCCGTGGAGAGATTCGAACCGCTCCACACCGACACGAGAGCATCCGTGAGGCCCATGGCAAGCTGCGGCTGGAAAATGAAAATGCCGATTCCGCCGAGTATTCCGGCCGTAAGGAGCACTACGAGGGTGGGTATGCGCAGGGCAATCATGACAAGGGTTGCAAGAGGGATGAGGAGTGTCCATGCAGAGAGGTTGAATGTGGCTGCAAGTGATTCGAGAATCGGCGCCGACTCCGGCGAAGGGACGAGCGGAGTGTAGAGACCGACCACGAGGAATACAAGCAGCGCTACCGTCATCGCCGGGACTGTGGTGAACATCAGATAGCGTATGTGTTCGAAAAGGTCCACTCCGGCGGTCGACGAGGCTACTACCGTGGTGTCGCTCAAGGGAGAGACCTTGTCGCCGAAATAGGCTCCGGATATTATGGCTCCGGCTATCCACGGGTCAGAGTAGCCCATAACCTGCCCTATGCCCATGAAGGCCACTCCGATGGTGGCGATGGTGGTCCACGAGCTGCCGGTCATCACCGAGATTACCGAGCAGACAGCGCAGGTTATTAATAGGAATAGGCGGGGTGAGAGCACGTGGAGCCCGAAGGATATGAGCGTGGGCACCACTCCGGAAAGCATCCAGGTGGTGGCAACGATTGCTATACATATAAGAATAGGTATGGCCGGAAGAATCTGCACGGCGCTTCGTCGAAGCCCCACTGAGAGCCCGCGGCGCGAGGCTATGCCGCCGGCAAGGGCGAGCCCGAGCGCTATCGCCGAGGCGGTGAGCAGAATCCACGGACCAAGTTCCGAGACTGCATCGGCTCCGCGAAACACGATGACCGATATGAGTGTCAGAAGCAGAAAAGAAAGCGGAATCATTGATACGGTTATCGACGGAAGATTCCGGCTACCGAAGAGACTTTGCCTGTTCAATTTTGGTTTACCTTAACAGAATTGATAAATATCTATGTGTGTACCTGTGTATATGACAGCTTCTATGCCGACATCCGTCGGTTTTCAGCAGTACAAAACTACAAAATTTCCCAAACTTTTCAAAATCAGCCCTTCACAAAACACTCTAAAAGCTGAAAAGACATGTTAAAACCCGCTGGGTTCCGACAGAGTGGGCATTGCGGAATATATGGCTGTAGGGACGTTTTTCAAAACGTCCACACTAGCCTGGCAATCAGCAATTCCTGATGTGGACGTTTTGAAAAACGTCCCTACCTGGGCATTATCGGGTGCCGGCGCCCTGGAAGAGATTGCTGACGGCAATCTTGAAGTCGTTGAACATCGCCGTGACAGGGGTGAGAATAGGCTTGAACGGATGGACCACGGTGGGGGTGAACACGCGCAGGCCGTTGTGGTGGCAGCGGATGTCGAGACAGTCGTCCATCTCAAGAGGCTCGCCGTCGAGGTGTGAGGGGCCGCGGCGCTCGCGCTCAATGATGATATTGTCGGTGCGGAATGTCTGTATGAGCATGTTGCGCTCAATCATACCGGTCATCATGTCGACCCCGACGAGGGCGGTCGAGAGTGTGTTGCCGGCATGGATTATGGTGACGTCGAGCAGGCCGTCGTTGATTGACGCACTGGGGGCTATGTAGGCGTTGTTGCCATACTGCGAGGCATTGCAGACGGCCACAAGGAAGGCCTTTTCAGTCAGCTTCTTGCCGTTGGCGCTAATGGTGTAGAATTCAGGCTCGTAGTTTGCGTATGTCTCGAATGTGCTCTGTATATAAGTGAATTTGCCACGTGTTTTCTTGCGTGCGAAAGCGGCGCTGACGGCGGCGTCGAAGCCGACTCCGCAGGTACAGAAGAATTTACGGTCGTTGACGGTGGCGTAGTCGATGTCGGTCGGATGGTCCTCGTGAATCACCTTGAGTCCTTCGCGGAGGTCAATGGGGATTCCGAGATGGCGGGCGAGTCCATTGCCCGAGCCACAGGGGAGTATGCCGAGCACCACGCCTGTGCCGCAGAGCGCGGCGGCAGTCTCGTTGATTGTCCCGTCGCCACCGGCGGCGAGAACGGCGTCACATTTTTTTTCGATTGCTGCGAGGGCGAGACGGGTGGCGTCGCCGTGGCCCTTGGTATATACCACTTCGACCTCCCATCCGAGAGGAGAGAGCGAATCAATGACCATGCGGTCAAGTCCGGCTTTGCTTCGGGTACCGGATATTGGGTTGATGATCAGACGTGCTTTCATTTATCTTTATCGGGCATCAAGTCAGTAGGTAGGGGCGCGGGCAGTGACGCGGGGCGTCAGATGGTCACGCGACGTGTGGTGGTGCCTAATTTAAGGATATAGATTCCTTTGGCGCTCATCTGGAGACGATGGGTTCCGGCCGGAAGGGTGGCCTGCGAGATGAGCTGACCGAGGATGGTGAACACCTTCACATTTACCTGGCGAGTGGAGGTGACGTAGATACAACTGTCGCGGACGGCGACGTCGGCAATCTCCGTTTCGGCTTTCTGCTCGGTGAATATCCGTCCGGGCGAATCCACTGCCTCCCAGCGGGGAGCCGCCCCGGTCGAAAGCAGAGCGGACAGCAGTATGACTGTTATAAGGACGAATTGACGCATGAGCCTGAAGAATTAACTGTGTATCTGTTGCAAAAGTAAGAAAAATTTTTCCGAAAACCAAACAGAAGCCCGAAGCCTCAGAGAAAAAGGACTGTAAAACGGAGCAAAAACAGCCATTCATGACTAAAAATCGCCTCCGCGGACCTGTGACGGACGGGGAGGCGATTGGATGTGTGTGTTCTTAAATTAAGATAAACGTGGGGATATAAGAGAAGGGAAATATTCCTTCGGGAGATGGCTTTTCTTCAAATCAGCGGAGATAGGGATGCGTGACTGCCGTTACCTCAGTACATCGGGGTAAATGGTTTGGTCTTGAAGAGGTGGCGGGTGGCGTCGCCGACATAATCCTGACTCTTGGAGGTGTCGATTTTCATGACGGATGCTCCGGGACGGAGATCACATTTACTGAGGTCGACATAGAATATGCCGGGATTGGTAACCACATCGAAATAGTAACGGAGGTCCCGGATATTGGAGAAGGAGCGCCACTGGGTGGAGCTGACATTGTCTTCGCCAACAGTATAGGTGTAAGGCACCGACACATTGAAGAGAATCGAGCGGGTAATTGCGAGACCGAGGTCAGCGTCGGCAGTCTTCTCCACATGCTTGTCGAAGAATGAGGCTCTGACGAAGCGGTCGGGGCTGGAGACAGTGCCGGGGAGTGTGTTGATGCCGCCTTTCTTGACCCAATAGTCATTAATGGCATTCATCTGCGGGAAACCGGGGTCATTAGTGAGAACTGGAATATCCTGGCCCGCATAGTATTTGAGATTACCATGGTCAAACTCAAAAATCACACTCTTGCCGGTAGCATCAGTGATACCCCAGTGGAGCGCGGAGACTGTACCGCCGTCAAATGTGGCACCCGAAATGGTGAAATCCTGTTTAGCAAGCATCGCTATAGCCTCGTCGGTGGTGGCGCACAGATCGAGAATCCATGCAGGAAACATGGCGAGCGACATGGGCGGACGATTCATGGTGGAGTCATTGACATAGACCGTGCCCTTGCAGAAGAGGCCGTTGACCACGAGACCCTTTTCATTCATGCCTTCGGTCACACCGCCGTCATAGCCCACGGCATAGACGGCGCCGTATTTCGAGGTCCACTCCACAGACCCCGGCAGATTGTTGCCCTGCTTGTGCATGCCGCGGGGATAGACATATATATTAGTCGGAATCGGGGTTTTCCAATCAAGCGAGCGACCGACGATACGGAGGCTGTCATTGCCCACATAGAGGACCCTTGAACATCCCTCGGCAGTGTGTTGAAATCCGGAGAAAGCAAGCGCGGCAACCACCGCAGCTAAAATTTTTAGCTTCATAACAGTCGAAATTGAGTTTTTATATGAACATATTTTAGATATGTAACGCCCTGACGGGGCGGGATGTTCGGCAGCAACTCCGGAAATTGATGCCGAAAACATGAAAAGGCGCAAGAAGACAGGAGATTACAGAACAGACAGGAGATTATCACCAATCATCCGGACAAGTCGCGGACGGTCTGGGATAATCTCCTGTCTGTTTTGTAATCTCTCATCGCCGCAGGGCCGCTCACAAAACAGCGGCCGGACTGCGGGATTGAGGTTTATGCCTTGAGAGCGGCGATGGTCTGCTCGATGGCGGCGATTTTGGTGGTCGCGTCGGAGAGCTTCTTGCGCTCAGCCTCAACTACCGCTGCGGGAGCATTGTTGACGAAACGCTCGTTGGAGAGCTTCTTCTCAACCGATGCGCGGAAGCCGCGAAGATAGTCGAGTTCCTTGGTCAGCTTGGCGAGCTCGGCCTCGACGTCCATATTGTTGAGAAGCGGGATGTTGAACTCGGTGGTGCCGACCATGAACGAGGCTGCGGCGGGGTCCTTGTCGGTCACGGTTGCTACACCGGAGAGGTTGCCGAGCTTCATGGCCACGGCCTCCATCGGGATCGTACCGCCAACGATGTTGAGCTGGAGAGCGTCGCGCGAGGGGATGTTGCGCTGTGCGCGCACGCAGCGGACACCGTTGATCACCTCCTTGACAACCTCCATCTCGGCGAGAATCTTCGCGTCGGGTGTGCCGGCCACTGGCATCGAGGCATACATGATGGACTCACCCTCGCGGCGGTCGCCCAGATGCTGCCAGAGCTCTTCGGTGATGAAGGGCATGAAGGGATGGAGCAGACGGAGCAGGGAGTCGAAGAAGCGGATGGTGGCCTCGTAGCCCGCGCGGTCGATGGGTTTCTGATAGTCGGGCTTGACCATCTCGAGATACCACGAGGAGAATTCGTCGCGGAAGAGACGATAGGCGGTCATGAGGGCCTCCGAGATACGGAATTTCTCGAAAGAGTCGTTGATTTCAGCCACGGCCTCGGAGAGCTTCGACTCGAACCACTCGACGGCCTTGCGCGAGCTCTCGGGCTGAGCGGCGGTATCGTCGACCTCCCAGCCCTTGACGAGACGGAAGGCGTTCCAGATTTTGTTGCAGAAGTTGCGGCCGTTCTCGCAGAGTTTCTTGTCGAAGAAGATGTCGTTGCCGGCGGGAGCGGAGAGCATGATACCCATTCGGACGCCGTCGGCACCGTAGTCGGCGATGAGTTCCAGCGGGTCGGGTGAGTTGCCGAGCTGCTTCGACATCTTGCGGCCGATTTCGTCGCGGACGATACCGGTGAAGTAGACGTTGTTGAAGGGCTGCTTGCCGATGAACTCGTAGCCTGCCATAATCATGCGCGCCACCCAGAAGAAGATGATGTCCGGGCCGGTCACGAGGTCGGATGTGGGATAGTAATATTTGATTTCCTCGTTGTCGGGGTCAAGGATGCCGTTGAAGAGCGAGATGGGCCAAAGCCAGGAGGAGAACCAGGTGTCAAGGCAGTCCTCGTCCTGACGGAGATCGGCTGCGGTGAGAGCGGGATTCTTCTCGCGGGCAAGCTCGAGAGCCTCCTCAGCGGTCTCGGCCACGACAAATGTCTCGTCGGGGAGATACCACGCTGGAACGCGGTGGCCCCACCAGAGCTGACGCGAGATACACCAGTCGCGGATGTCGGTGAGCCAGCGGTCGTAGGTGGTCTTGAACTTCTCGGGCACGAATTTTATTACACCCTCGTCCACGGCTTTCATGGCGGGGTCGGCGAGCGACTGCATCTTGAGGAACCACTGGTCGCTCAGACGGGGCTCGGTGGCGGTGTCGGGGTTGCGCTCGGAATAGCCGACCTTGTTCTCATACTCCTCGATTTTCTCGATGAGTCCGGCTTCGGCGAGGTCCTTGGCAATCTGCTCGCGCACGGCGAAACGGTCCATGCCGACATACATTCCGGCGGCCTCGCTTACGGTGGCGTCGTCGTTGAAGATGTCGATTGTCTCGAGACCGTGCTTCTCGCCGAGCATATTGTCGTTCATGTCGTGGGCCGGAGTGACCTTGAGACAGCCGGTACCGAAATCAATCTCGACATACTCGTCCTCGATTACGGGAATCTCACGGCCTACGAGGGGCACGATTACCTTCTTGCCGCGCAGATGCTGGTTTTTCGGGTCGTTGGGATTGATACACATCGCTGTGTCGCCCATGATGGTCTCGGGGCGGGTGGTGGCCACGACAGCGTAGCCATCCTCGCCGACGATTTTATAGCGGAGATAGTAGAGCTTCGAGTGCTCTTCCTTATATATTACCTCGATGTCCGAGAGTGCGGTCTTGGCCTTGGGGTCCCAGTTGACCATGCGCTTGCCACGGTAGATGAGGCCCTTGCGGTAGAGTTCGACGAACACCTTGATGACGCTGCGCGAGCGGATGTCGTCCATAGTGAAGGCTGTGCGCTCCCAATCGCATGATGCGCCGAGTTTCTTGAGCTGCTCGAGGATGATGCCGCCATGTTTCTCCTTCCATTCCCAGGCGTGGCGGAGGAACTCCTCGCGGGTGAGGTCGCTCTTCCTGATGCCCTCTTTGGCAAGCTTTCCGACCACCTTGGCCTCGGTTGCGATAGCGGCGTGGTCAGTACCGGGCACCCAGAGGGCGTTCTTACCCATGAGGCGCGCACGGCGGATGAGAATATCCTGAATGGTGTTGTTGAGCATGTGACCCATGTGGAGGATACCTGTCACATTCGGCGGCGGAATCACGATGGTGTAGGGCTCGCGGGCGTCGGGCTCCGAGTGGAAAAGGCGGTGCTGCATCCAATAGGCATACCACTTGTCCTCCACTGCACGGGGGTCATATTTTGTGGCTAATTCTTCCATAAAAGCTTGTAATAAGACGGGTTGTTTTTAAAATTAATGTGCAAAATTACAAAAAATCGCCGAACCCACTGACAGTTAGCATGGATTTTTTGTAATTTTGCACGCCTCAATCATGAGCCTTTTCCCACAGACAGACAATATGTCAGACACGACCATAAAATATCACACCCTCTCAAACGGCCTGCGGGCCGTGGCAAGCATGTCGGCCTCGCCGGTCGAACACTGCGGCGTGGCGGTCAATGCCGGTAGCCGCGACGAGAGTCCAGAGCTTCACGGCCTCGCCCACTTCGTCGAACACACCATCTTCAAAGGCACCGGAAGCCACCGCGCCTCATACGTCCGCAACCGCATGGAGCTCGTCGGCGGCGAACTCAACGCCTACACCACCAAGGAGGAGACCGTGGTCTACTCCACCTTCCCCGCCGGACATCTCGGCCGCGCCTTCGCCCTGATAGGCGAGATGATTGCCGACGCCACTTTCCCCGACGCGGAGCTGGCCAAGGAGAAATTCGTGGTCGGGGAAGAAATCGACACCTATCTCGACACACCGTCCGACGCGATTTTCGATGACTTCGAGGAGCTTATCTACGCCGGCTCTCCCCTCGCCCACAATATTCTCGGCACCCGCGACGCCCTCGGCCGTTTCAGCTCGGCCGACTGCCGCCGATGGCTTGAGGAGCGCTTTACTCCGGGGCGCATGGTGCTGTTTTATTCCGGGCCGGAGAAACCGGAGAAGGTGTTTGCCCTCGCGGAGAAGTATTTCGGACAGCTCCGCCGCCCCGACACTCCGCTGCTGCGCGAGGTGCCCCCGGTCTGCGAGCCCTTCGACCACGTAAACTCCACCCGCGACTCCTATCAGGCCCATACCATCATCGGCTCCCGCATCCCGGGATTGCTCGACCCCGCGCGCATAGATGTGGCCCTGCTACTCAACATACTCGGCGGCCCGGGCATGAACTCTCTGCTGAACGTGGCGCTGCGCGAGCGCTACGGCCTTGTCTACACCATCGAGGCCTCGACCTCGCTGATGAGCGACAACGGCCTGCTGACCATCTATTTCGGCTGCGACCCCGACGACGTGAAGCGTTGCCTGCGCCTGGCGGGGCGCGTAATCGACACCCTCCAGTCCTCGCCCCTGTCGGAACGCAAGCTCGAGACGGCCAAACGCCAGTTCATCGGCGAGCTGACTGTCTGCTCGATAAATTCCGAACAGGTCACACTCTCCATGGGCCGCAGCACCCTCTACCACGGCCGCGCCATCCCGCTCGCCGACACCGTCGAAGCCATCCATGCCATCACCCCTGAGCGTCTCCTCGCCGCCGCCGCCCGCCACCTCTCCCCCCTCTCCCGCCTGACACTGAAATAAAGAATATACTCTATATTTCGGACGCATAGGCCGATGTGTTCACAACTTTGAAGCCTTCAAATTTGTTTTGGATTACAAAATGACCTATCTTTGTAATCTAAATGATATCACTATGGATGTAGCCCTTGAAAAGAAA
The DNA here is from genome assembly GCA_019416285.1 of Bacteroidales bacterium. Lineage (GTDB taxonomy): Bacteria > Bacteroidota > Bacteroidia > Bacteroidales > Muribaculaceae > Duncaniella. The sequence goes on along the minus strand of DXXM01000026.1, from coordinate 13,836 downwards.
GCCTATGTATTCCGTCTGCCGGTCTACCTGCTGGACAAGCTGAAAGAGTTGGCGCAGAAAGACCGCCGCAGTCTCAATAACTACGTCGAGTGTCTCCTGCTCGACGCCGTATATCACGAGCCAAACGAGGAAACAGCGGCAGCCTTCAGTGAAGCGAGAGCAGGTAAACTTGAAGGTCCTGTTGACCCGTCAAGCGTAGAGTCCATGCTCAGATCGATGGATTTATGAAAGAGCTCCGCTATACGCGACAATTCAAAAAGGATTTAAAAAGAATCCTTAACCAGCCAAAGAAACTCCGTGAACTCAGCGTGGTACTCGATATGCTCCGTAAGGAGAGCCCCCTCCCCGAGAAATACCGACTCCATCAACTGAAAGGAGAATACTCAGACTGTTTTGAATGTCATATCGAAGGGGATTTCCTGCTGATTTGGTATGACGAGGAAAATGACGTGATAGCCCTCTTCCGTCTCGGCTCACATTCGGAATTATTCAAACCATAAATTATTATTACAGTCCTGCGGTCAAACTTTATTTTCTATTTTGAGAGATTTTAGTTATCTTTGTGATTGGAAAAAATCACTTTAACTGAAACGAATGAAATTGAAACGTTTGATTCTTGGCCTGCTCCTCTTCCTCGGCGTCAGCGTCGGGGCAAAGGCCGACACTCCCGAAACATATTTCCCCTATCCTCTCATCCCGGACTCCATCAACATCTTTCAGAAGCGCTGCGACTATCTCGCACGCCATTTCTGGGACTTCTGCGACCTGAAAAAAGCCTTTTCAGCCCGCAGCAAGATGGCCAAGGAGTTCAACGTCTACATCTCCATTCTCAAAAACGCCACTCCCGACTCCGCATTAGCTTCCGTGCGCCGCTTCAACAAGCAGCTCGAAAAGCAACCCTCCGACCAGCTTTTCATAGCAAACTGTGCCGAAAATCTTCTCTACGGTGATACCGCCGAGGTGTGGATCGACGAGCTTTACCTCCCCTTTGCCGAAGCCGTGGCCGCCAACAAGAAAATCGACAAGGCTTCAAAGGCGCGCTACACGCATCAGGCTCAGGTACTCAAAAATTCCCTGCTGCGCGGCCCGGCGCCCTCCATCCCCTACACTACCCGCGAGGGTGTGGCCGGGAATCTCGACAATGATTCGGCTCAGGCGCTCGTGGTGTTTTTCAATGACCCCGACTGCGACGACTGCAACCTGGCGCGCATACGCCTCGACGCCGACATCTCGATGACCGAGCTCATCAAGGAGGGACGCGCGAAAGTGGTGTCAATCTCCCTGACCGAACCCACCGAGGAGTGGAAACAGGCCGTGGCCTCCTACCCCGAGACATGGACGGTGGCCGCCAGCCCCGACGCAGACATGATTATCGACCTGCGCCCCGGTCCGCCCGACTTCTACGTCCTTGACCGCAGACACAACATCCACTTCAAGCATCTCACGATTGACCAGGTGCTCGACGTGGCCCGCCAGCTCAAGAAGCGATAGGCACCCGCGGCCACAGTCAGAAAATCAAAATCGGTTGAAACAAACAAATTCCAAATCATGAGCTGGTACAATTCCGCTCCCGTCAACTGCTTCGTCAAGCTCACGGGCTATTCATATTCCAATCTCGCACGTCTGTTCATGCGCCTTTTCGTCGGGGTGATGCTGCTGCAGTTCGGCATCCGTCATCTCGTCAACTACAGCGTGATGTGCAACTCTTTCCCGACGGTACTCAACATGTCGCCGGAATGTTCGCTCATACTCATGATTATCATAGAGCTCGTATGCTCGCTCTTCATAATGGTCGGATTCCTGACTCGTCCGGCCGTCATACCTCCGATATGCGCCATGATTGCGGCGGAATATTATATTCTCCACGACATGGTGCCCAACCTTCCGGTCTACGGTCTTGACAGCACCGACCCCGGCTATCTCCCCATCATGTTTATCGGCATCTATATCTACATACTCCTCGCCGGTGCCGGAAAAATCTCGCTCGACTATTTCATCTCGCTCTATATCATCACCCAGAAGGGAAAATATGAGGAAGAAGAGCTTGAGGATGTCTAACCGCAGATTAATCGCATGAAAATAGCAGTCTTGATATCAGGTGGCGTCGACAGCGCCGTGGCGGTGCGCCGCCTGCTTGACCAGGGCCATGACCTCCACCTATTCTATATACGCATCGGTCTTGACAACAGCGAGGGCGACTGCTCGGCCGAGGAGGACATTGAGATGTGTAGCTACATCGCACGCAGATATGCCCTCCCGTTTGAAGTGGTGTCGCTGCATCAGGAATACTGGGACAATGTGATGGAATATGCCCTCCGCACTGTCCGCGAGGGACTCACGCCCAACCCCGACATCATGTGTAACAAGATGATTAAGTTCGGGTTCTTCGAAGAGCGCTGGGGCCATGAGTTCGACAAGACAGCCACCGGCCACTACGCCACAACCCATGAAATCGACGGCCTCGTCTATCTCGGCACCGGAGTGGACCGCGTCAAGGACCAGACCGACTTCCTCTGCCGCATCTCCTACGACCAGCTCAGCCACCTCATATTCCCAATCGGCGACATGCCCAAGGCCCGTGTGCGCGAGCTCGCCGTCGAGTCGCAGCTCCCCAACGCCTACCGCCGCGACAGCCAGGGCATCTGTTTCCTCGGAAAAATCAACTACAACGACTTCATCCGCCGTCACCTCGGCGAGCGTCCCGGCCCGATTATCGAACTTGAGACCGGCCGCAAGCTCGGCGAACACCGCGGCTTCTGGTTCCACACCATCGGCCAGCGCAAGGGACTCGGCCTGAGCGGAGGCCCCTGGTATGTGGTGAAGAAAAACGTCCACGACAACGTGATCTACGTCTCCCAGGGCTACGACACCGAGAAACAATACGGCCGCCTGCTCCATCTCGACGAAATGCACTGGATTACGCGCGACCCATGGCCCGGCGACTGCCGCGACGTCGAAATCACGTTCAAAAACCGCCATTCCCCCGACTTCCTTCCGGCCCGGCTGAGCCGCATCGCTGACAGGGAATACATCATCGAGTCCGATGTACCCGTCCAGGGCATAGCACCGGGACAGTTCGGCGTAATCTATGACCGCGATGCTAAATTATGTTACGGAAGCGGCATCATCACCGGCCGCAACGTTATGAACATGTAGAGTCTGACATAAAACCAACCAGATGGCAGAAAACGACGACAGAATAAGGCTCAAAGTGATGGGCCTGTCCTACAGCCAGATTCAGGCCGGAGCCTACGCGCTGATTCTCGCGCAGGTCGGCGGCCCCTACCGCATCCCTGTGGTCATCGGCGCGGCCGAGGCGCAGTCGATAGCACTGAAAATGGAGAGCATCACACCTCCACGGCCCATGACCCACGACATTTTCGTGAGTTTCGCCCATGCTTTCGGCGTGAAGCTGACGGAGGTTTTCATCTATAAGTTCGAGGACGGCATTTTCTCGTCGGAAATGACATTTTCGGACGGCGAGCGCATCGTCACCATCGACTCCAGGACAAGCGACGCCATCGCTATAGCCATGCGCACCGGGGCTCCCATCTTCACCACTCCCGAGATTCTCGACGAGACCGGCTTCGAGATGGAGGTCAAGGAGGAGGGGGACCGCAACGACGACAGCGCGCAGGACTTCACCGACGACGAGGGCCACAGCGAGCCAAAACTTGAAAACTATGCCGTCGAGGAACTCGAAAAGACTCTTCAGAAACTAATCGACCGCGAGGAATACGAGGAAGCGGCCAAAGTAGCGGAAATACTCAAACGCAAGCGCGGCGAACTGTAGAAAGCCGCCCGCTTAAAAGAAATACCTGAATTAACGTACCCTTAAAAACTGACGAAAAATGGCAACAACACGCTCCCTACAGGCGAAGCTGGCGCTGATGAACTTCCTTGAGTTCGGTGTCTGGGGCGCCTATCTCATATCACTCGGCAATTTCCTCTTCAGGATAGGCCTCGGCACGCAAATCGGCTGGTTCTACACCGTCCAGGGCATCGTGTCGCTCTTCATGCCGGCAATCATCGGCATCCTTGCCGACCGCTGGATTCAGGCTCAGAAGATGCTGAGTCTCTGCCATCTGCTCGCCGGATGCTTCATGGCCGCGGCAGGTGTCTACTGCCTGACAACATCGCAGGTGGAATTCGGACCGCTCTTCGCGCTCTACACTCTCTCGGTCGCCTTCTTCATGCCCACAATCGGACTGGCCAACTCCGTGGCCTTCAACGCGCTCACCCGCGCCGGACTCGATACCATACGCCATTTCCCGCCCATCCGCGTGTTCGGCACCATCGGCTTCATCTGCTCGATGCTTTTTGTCAACTTCACTCAGTTTCAGACCAATGCCTACCAGCTCATAACCTCAGCCGCGCTGAGTTTCATACTGGCCGCCTACGCGCTCACCATGCCTGCATGTCCGGTGAAGAAAGGTCAGAAGAGTTCGCTGGCTGACTCGCTCGGCCTCAAGGCGTTCAGACTCTTCAAGCAGAAACGCATGGCTATTTTCTTCATATTCAGCATGCTGCTGGGCGTGTCGCTTCAGATTACCAACTCCTACGGCAACACCTTCATCACCTCGTTTGAAAACATAGCCGAGTATGCCGACACCTGGGGCGCACACAACGCCAACGCCCTCATCTCGCTCTCACAGATAAGCGAGACGCTCTGCATACTCCTCATCCCCTTCTGCCTCAAGCGATTCGGCATCAAAGGCGTGATGCTCATGTCGATGTTTGCCTGGGTGCTCCGCTTCGGCTTCTTCGGCCTCGGCGACACCGGCAGCGGGCTGTGGCTGCTCGTGATTTCATGTATTGTCTACGGTGTGGCCTTTGACTTCTTCAATGTCTCCGGCGGTCTCTACGTCGACAAGGAGACCACTCCCGACCTGCGCTCAAGCGCACAGGGCCTATTCATGATGATGACCAACGGTATCGGCGCCACCATCGGTACACTCTGCGCCCAGGCCGTCGTGAACCACTTCGTATTTTCGCAAACCACACCTGAAGCCCAGCATGCCGGATGGGTTACATCGTGGTTCATCTTCGCCGGCTATGCCCTCGTGGTTGCCGTGCTCTTCATACTCATATTCCGCGACAGCGACAAGACCGTGGCGCCTGCAACCGAGAAAGCCGTAATCGACAGCGTGAACTCCGGTGCTGACGGCATGGTAAACGACTAAACCCTATCACTCACACCGCATAAATGATTCAGTTTTTCGCCCCCGACATCACCGAAACCCTCCAGCTCCCCGAAAGCGACTCGCGCCACGCAGTCCGCGTGCTCCGCATGAACGAGGGCGACACCCTGCAGGTGATTGACGGCAGAGGGCATGCCTATACATGCCGCCTCACCGACGCCCACTCAAAACACGCTTCGGTCGAGATACTGACCTGCACCGACATGCCCCTCCCCTGGCCGCAGCAGCTCGCAGTGGCCGTGGCTCCCACGAAACATATCGACAGAATGGAATGGCTTGTCGAGAAGATGACCGAAGTGGGTGTCAACACCATCATCCCCCTCCTCTGCGACCGCAGTGAGCGGCGTGAAATCAAGACGGAGCGCCTGGAGAAGATAGCAGTCGCTGCCATGAAGCAGTCGCTGAAAGCCGTGTTGCCCACCGTAATGCCCATGACGCCGCTGCGCGAAGTCATAGCCATGATGCCTGAGGCACAGCGCATGGTGGCCTACTGCGACCCGTCTATTCCACGCGTCGATTTCACAGGAGTCTATCAGCCGGGCCGTGACACCCTCATACTCATCGGCCCGGAAGGTGATTTCTCCCCCGCGGAGATACAGCAGACCCTCGCAGCCGGATTCGCCCCTGTCACCCTCGGCGACAACCGCCTGCGCACAGAAACCGCCGCCCTCTACGCCCTCTCCGCCTGCCATATCCTCGATTCATTAGCCTCCGGCCGGTAATTTCCCCCGATATTACCATATACATCAGGGTGCGGCCACCGCATGCGATGGCCCTACAGCCCGATATATTAAACCACAGACCCAAACCAAAGACCTAAACCATAGACCAGAAAATGTTTTCTTTCGCCGAATATTCATCACAGCCTCAATTCTTCCTCCTCGCCGGCCCCTGCGTCATCGAGGGTGAGAAAATGGCGCTCGAAATAGCCGAAAAAGTGCTTGAAACAACCACCGCGCTCGGCATCCCCTACGTGTTCAAAGGCTCATACCGCAAAGCAAACCGCTCGCGCCTCGACTCCTTCACCGGCATAGGAGACCTCGAAGCCCTGCGCATACTCTCCAAAGTGCGTGAAACCTTCGGCATCCCCGTGGTGACCGACATCCACGCCGCCGACGAAGCAGCCATGGCAGCGGAATTTGTCGATGTCCTCCAGATACCCGCCTTCCTCTGCCGTCAGACAGACCTCCTTGTGGCCGCAGCCCGCACCGGTCGTGCCGTCAACATCAAGAAAGGACAGTTTCTTTCGCCCGAAGCCATGCAGTTCGCGCTTCAGAAAGTGCGCGACGCCGGCAACGACAATGTGGCCCTCACCGAGCGCGGCGTCACCTTCGGCTATCAGGACCTCATCGTCGACTACCGCGGCATCCCCGAGATGCAGAAATTCGGTGCGCCGGTGATTCTCGACGTCACCCACTCACTTCAGCAGCCCAACCAGGCGGCAGGAGTGACAGGCGGCCGTCCCGACCTCATCGAGACCATCGCCCGCGCCGGTGTAGCCGTCGGCGTCGACGGACTCTTCATGGAGACCCACCCCGACCCCTCCGTTGCTAAAAGCGACGGCGCCAACATGCTCCCCCTCGACAAACTCCCCGCCCTCCTCCGCCGCCTCACCCGCATACGCCAGGCCGTCACCAGCCTCGACTGATCTTAAGTTATAATACAGGGCTACTGCATGCGATGGCCCGTAAAATATCAGCGCGTGCCATTTCTTGTCTTATTATTACGTGTTTATATCAGTTTTTTCCGGTTATTTTTCATCACACGATTCTGCAATGAATATAAAGAAAATCACTGTCTGGGCCCTGATCGCACTGGCCACTACCAGCTTGCAGGCTTCTGACCCGGACCCCTTGAGGGAGGCCATGATGAAGGCCTACGACTCTCTGCTGCGAGAGAACCCGCGCGACGCGGAAGCACTCTTCCGCCGTGCAAACGAATATTACAACCGCAGCGAATATATCAAGGCGCTCGACGACATCAACAAAACGCTTGAGTATCTGCCTGGAAATGACATTGAATTGCGATTTCCGTCGCTTCAACTGCGCGCCAACATCTATATTATGCTTCATAAGTATGAACAGGCGCTTAACGATTTAAATTCGGTGTTATCCCTTGACCCGCAGAACTATATTGGCATCTATCAGCGTGGAACCGTATTGTATGAACTCGGACGCTATACCGAAGCAAAAGCTGATTTCCGGTTGCTACAGCAGAACAATTCGCGAAGTCAGGAAGCCCTGTTCGGACTTGCCCGCATAGCTGTCAAAGAAAATAATCTCGGTCTCGCAGGCGAACTGGCGGACAAGGCTGTGGAAATCACTCCTTCCAACAGTGAGGTCTACATGCGCCGCGCGTCTGTCAGAGCCCTTGCCGGCAACGAACAGGGAGCGGTTGACGACTATATCTTTGCAATCTCCACCGATCAGGACAACACTCCCAAGGCTCTGCGGGCACTTGTCAACTTGGCTGACCACAACTATCCGGTAGTTATAGCCGGGCTTTCATCGGCAATACGACAGGCTCCACGCAACGGGATGTTTTATTTCATACGTGCAATGATAGCGCAGGGCCATTGCAATTACCTCGCTGCAATCGCCGACTACGACAAAATAATCAACGACAATCTCGATTCATATCCTGGACTTAACGCCGCCCTCGCGGAATGTTACTTCAATCTTGCAAAATTCGATACTGCCCTGCTCAATATTGACAATGCAATCAGCAGCACACACGACAATGAGCGCTATTATATCATAAAATCACGTATCCAGCGGGCACTGGGAGATTACGACAGCGCCCTCTCATGTGCCGAGCGTGCTATTGAAAAAAATCCCGACTCCAACGAAGCCCTCGTTGCCAAGGCTCTCGCGCAACTTCATCTCGGCAACAGTGCGGATGCCTCCGCCACTCTGAGCGAAGCCTTGATGAACATGCCTGCTGATCCCTATATCGCCATGCTGCGCGGATGGGTTCTCAGAGACTATCGCAATCAGGAATCAAACGCGCGCCGCTGTTTCGAAAACGTACTTGACATGGACATCGACCACGACAACGCCAAAAGCTACCGGGGTTTCGCCATGATGACGCTCGGCCAAAAGCCTCAGGCCGACACATGGATGGAGCGTGTGCTCACTACTACCGACGACCATAACGGGGAAATCAACTATCTCGGTGCTTGCTATTACGCGCAGGCCGGAGACAAGGACAAGGCTTTCCGCTGCATGGAAAATTCCCTTTCAAAAGGCTACGCCAACTACTACAACTGGACTATCAACAGCGACGGAGGCATTAATGTGGCTCCGCTACGTTCCGATTCCCGTTTCGACGAGCTTCTGAAGAAACACTCGGCCCTCTTCGGCAGATAATACACACCAAAATATCCGTAACATAAACAGGCAAAAGAGGCATCGAAGTATAAATTTTTCAGGCTTTCGCCGGAAAATATTTTGCCGCTCATGCCCCCTTTTGCCTGTTTATGTCCCTATGATTTCCCGTCAGTGTCAAAATTATTTACACTTTTGCATTTTCGCAGGCAAGTTATTAAGCTATACAGCAGCTATTTATGTAATAAGTCCAAATTCCGTTATTATCTTTGCATCAGAAAAAAATAAACCACCGGAATTATGAGACTTTATCACATCATCCAGTCTATGCTCGCCCAGAAGGGTGCCAACACCATCAAGATTGTCTCGGTGGCCGTCGGTCTGCTCGTGAGCACGATAGTGTTCAGCCGTCTGGACTACAACTACAGTTACGATACCTGTTTCCGTGACCGCGACAATCTGTATCAGGTATGGATGTCATACGAACTCAACGGCGAGCCGTTGGGTCCCTTCACTTCCTGTGTCGGAAAAATGGGTGAGGGCGTCATGGAAGCCCTCGACGATGAAATCGAAGGCGCCACTCTGCTATGCCGTTTCTCTCTGCCTCCTCTCTATCGCGGCGACAGGCGTTTCGACACACGTCTCATCGGCGTCGACTCGCTGTTTTTCCAGACAATGGGCGTAGATGTCATCTCAGGCAATCCGCTTAAAGATCTGACAGTCCCCAACGTGGTCTATCTGAGCGAGTCCACAGCCAGCAGCATATTCGGCGATGAGAATCCCATAGACCAGACTCTGACCATCGACAAAGAGAGAGCCGTGACGGTCAAGGGTATTTTCAAGGACCTCCCGCTCACCACCACACTGGAAAAATTCAATGCCATAGTCTCCTTCCCGACAATACCGGCAATGGGCTACAAGCAAATCTATTGGAGCGGTGGCGACAGCTGGCCATGCTATTTCCGTCTGCCCAAAGGTTCGAAACTGACCGTCAAAGAGATGGAGGACCGGCTGAACAGAATGTTTCAGTCACACACTCCCGACACTGACACCGACAAAAGCCGGGTACATGCGCGGCCAATCAGCGAGACCTATCTGCAGAACGATGCAGTCAGACGCATGAACCTGATCATGTGGATTCTCGGCTCTGCACTCCTGCTTATGACCACACTCAACTATGTGCTCATCACCATTGCCTCACTCAGCCGCCGAGCCAAGTCTATCGGCGTCCATAAATGTTCCGGAGCGGGAGCCATGACAGTCATGTGTATGTTTCTGTGGGAAACGGCCATCATTCTCCTCTGCTCAGTAGTCCTCATGACTGCTCTGCTCTATATCTTCCAGCCGATAATCACCGACACGCTCTCGATTTCCGTCTCCGACATCTTCGCCTCTTCGCGCCTGTGGATACCCGCCGCCGTGCTCGTGTTCTTCTTCATAGTCGGCGGACTCATTCCCGGCCGCATATTCTCCCGTATTCCGGTGACGCAGGTATTCCGCCGCTTCACCGAGCGCAACAGCGCCTGGAAGCGCTCGCTGCTCTTCGTGCAGATAGGCGGAGTGTCGTTCATCGGCTGCCTGCTGGTGATTGTCTCGATACAGTATCACGAAATCCTCAACCGCGACATGGGGTTCAGCGTCGACCGTGTAGCAGTGTTCGACATACCCTATAAGCTCGACAACGACGCGCTGAAAAGCTCCGTTGCCGCCCTGCCATACGTCGAGAAAATAGCGGCTGCGGCCAATAATCCCCTTGAGGGCTATTCAGGACAGAATATTCTCGACGATGCCGGCAATGTCCGCTTCAACGCCCGCTTCGGCTGGACCGACAAAGGATTCGCCGACCTACTCGGTATACGGATTCTCGAAGGCCGCGAGCCCGAAAAACCGCTCGAGCTCCTCATCAATCAGGAATTTTCGCGGCGCATGGGCTGGGGCGACCATCCGGTAGGAAAAGTTCTGACCGGCAAGACTTTCACCGAACCGGCTACCATCGTGGGTCTCATGGAGGATTACGCCATCGGTGGTTTCACTGAAGGAATCAGGCCACTGATGATTGTGCAGATGGGTGGCTTCTATTCACATGCCTATGTGAAATTGAAAGAGCCCTTCGACCGCAATTACAGACTGCTCACCGATTTTCTCAAAGAGACCTATCCCGACTATGACTTTTCGCCCTACCGCATGGACAATCAGGCACGTGAACTTTACTCCGACGTCCGCATGTTCCGCAACTCGGCCCTCATCGCCACAGTCACCCTAATCTTCATCTCCCTCATGGGACTCATAGGATTCGCACGCGACGAGGTCCAGCGCCGCAGCAAGGAGATAGCTATCCGCAAGGTCAACGGGGCCGAGAGTGCCGACATCATCAGTCTGCTCCTGGCCGACGTCGGGCGCATCTCACTCCCCGCCATCACCCTCGGCTGTCTCTGCGCGGCCTACATCGGACATATATGGCTCGCCAACTTCACTGTCACAGCCTCTTATATCTGGCTGTGGTATATTCTCACCGGCACCGTCGTGCTGCTCCTCGTCAGCGGCTGCGTCCTTGCCATAACCCTCCGCGTCGCCAACGAAACACCTGTCAAACGTCTTAAATCCGAATAATCATGCTCCAGACCACCAACCTCACCAAACATTTCCGCACTGACGAAATCGAAACCATCGCCCTCAACGGCGTCAATCTCACTGTCAACGACGGCGAATTTCTCGCCATCATGGGCCCCAGCGGTTGCGGCAAATCGACTCTCCTCAACATACTTGGTCTCCTCGACGACCCGACCTCCGGCTCCTACATCTTCGACGGCACCGAAACCGCCACTCTCCCCGAGCGCGAGCGCGGACGACTCCGCAAAGGGCGCGTAGGCTTCGTGTTCCAGAGTTTCAACCTCATCGACGAGCTCGACGTGGCCCATAATGTCGAACTCCCCCTCACCTACCTCGGTCTGAGCCGCTCGGAGCGTCGCAAGAGGGTAGACGAGATGCTCGCCAAAGTCCACATCAACCACCGCTCGCGCCATCTCCCCCAGCAGCTTTCCGGCGGACAGCAGCAGCGCGTCGCCATAGCCCGAGCCCTCGTCACACACCCCACCCTCATCCTTGCCGACGAGCCCACCGGTAACCTCGACTCCACCAACGGCCGCGAAATCATGGAACTCCTCGCCTCCCTAAACCGCGAAGGTACCACAATAGTCATGGTCACCCACTCCGACCGCGACGCCGCCTACGCCTCCCGCGTCGTCCACCTCTTCGACGGCACAATAGTGGGAGAAGTCGAGAAAAAACAGTAAATTTGCATATAAATTAATGCACAATTCATAATGCATAATTCATAATAAATTGCCTCTCACTCATCTCCCCTCTCTGCCCTATTGCTCCTATTAACCTTACTCCCCTTTCCTAATAAACAAATGACTCTCCTTGTCATTGATGACAACCGTTCAGTCCTCGCCGCCGTCAGGCTCATCGCCGAACTCAAATTCGACCGGGTCGTGACCTCCACCTCCCCCTCGCGCATCCCCTCCCTGCTGCGCGAGGAGCACCCCGACTGCGTCCTCCTCGACATGAATTTCAAAACCACCGTCAACAACGGCAACGAGGGCCTCTACTGGCTGAGCGAAATCCGCCGACTCGCCCCCCGCGTCCCGGTAGTCCTCTTCACCGCCTACGCCGAAGTAGACCTCGCAGTCGAAGGGCTCAAATCCGGCGCCGCCGACTTCATAATGAAACCCTGGGACAACGCCCGCCTCCTCCAGACCCTCCTCACCGCCGCCAAAACTTCACCAAACACCCCCGGCTCCAACCTTGGCTCCCACCCGGACCCCAACTCCACCTCCAATCCCGCCTCCAAAACCACATCAAACCCATCCGGCACCGTACGCGCCCCCAGTCCTTCCGGCGCCCCCGGAACCAACCCCGTCCAAAACCACTCCAACACGCCACATTCCTCCTCCCACCCCTCCGGAACCGATACCTCCCAACCCACCCCAAGAAACCTCGGAATCGACAGCATTATCCCCACTACCCTTGAAGAGATGGAACGTATGATGATTACCCGTGCCCTTGCCGACGCCGGCGGCAACCTCACCCTCGCCGCCTCCACACTCGGCATCACCCGCCAGACCCTCTACAACAAAATCCACCGCTACAACCTCTAATTTCCTCACCCTCCACCCTAACACACTCACCCCTTCCATCTCTAATCCCCCCTCCACCTCTAAATCCCTCCCCATCCTCCTCTAAATCCCTCCCCATCCTCCTCTAAATCCCTCCCCCGCTCTCCTCTAATATCCACCCTCCTCCAACTCCTCTAAACCCCAATCCCTTAAATTTCCCCTCTCCTTAAAGACCCTAAGGACTTTAAAGACCCTAAAGACCTTACTGACCTTACTGACCCTAAAGACCTTACTGACCCTAACCCCACTCAAAAGCCACTAAAAATCCCCAAACCTTGCTTCCCGCCCTCATCATCCTGACCATCCTGACCGCAGCCGTCGCCATCCACCTCTACCGCCGCCAAAGCCGCCTCCGCCGACGCCTCGACCTGCTCCTGCAGGCCCTCGATGCCGGCGACACCTCCATGCGCTTCCCCGTCACCCCCGACCGCAGCGTCAACACCTCCCTCAACCGCATCGCCGACATCCTTGCCGCCATGCGCCTCAAAGCCATCGAGACCGACCGCTACTTCGAAACCATCATATCATCCACCGCCACCGGCCTCCTCGTGGCCGACACCCGCGGCAACATACTCCTCACCAACCCCGCCGCCCTGCGGCTTCTCCAGCGCCCCGCCCTCGCCTACGTCAGCGCACTGCGTCCCGCCTGGACGCCGCTCGCCGACCTTCTCGCCGACCCGCGTCCCGGCACCCACACCATCCGCAACCTTGCCGTCAACACCTCCCTCTTCACCACCCGCACCGGCGAGCACCGCATCATCATCACCCTTGACGACATCAGCGCCCAGCTCGAAGCCGCCACCGTCGACAGCTGGGTAGAGATGAGCCGCGTCCTCACCCACGAGATAATGAACGGCATAGCCCCTATAGTCTCCATCTCCGACACCCTCCTCGCGCGCGACGACCGAACCCGTCCCTACCTTACCGACGGCCTCGAAGCCATCGGAGACTCCTCCCGCAGCCTCCGCGACTTCGTCGAGCGCTACAACCGCGTCACCCGAGTCCCCGCCCCCCGGCCCACCGACTTTCCCCTCACCCCCCTCCTCACCCAAGCCCTCACCCTCACCAACCTCCCCACCCCCACAACCCTCCAATCAACCACCGGAATCCAACCCGCCATCACCCTTACCC
>DXXM01000025.1 GCA_019416285.1 Bacteroidales bacterium | reverse complement strand
CTTTTCTGATTCCCTCCAAATTTTTCATGATGTTTTAACAGAAATTTAACATTTAAGGCGCTTTTTTGTCCCAAAACCGCACCAAAAAGGCATTTTCAGGCCCAATAGAGGCGATTTCTCACATTTATCGCAGTTCACCGAAAAGGGTTAAATTTTTAACGGAAGTATGCCCCAACCATAAAAAACATCTTAAGAGATTATACAAAACAGCACACAACTTTTTTTGAACGCACAGCAAAAAATATCCACTCCATGCCTCAGTGAAACAAAAAAACAGCGTCCGCACTATCTGCGGACGCTGTCGGGTGACGGGAACGGGATATTTATATAATACCCGCAATAAGTTTACTTATTGACGCGGAAGCGCTGTTCGCCAGTGGTGAGGAATGAAATCACCTGACGGGCGGCTGCGATACCGGCATTGATATTGGCTTCAGAGGTCTGCGCACCCATTTTCTTCGGAGTGAAGAACACGCGGTCGCCGAAGCGCTCCTTGATTTCAGCAGCACGCTCGGGAGCTACGTCGGCAGCATATTTGATGTCGGGACGCTCGTCGAGAGCACGGATGAGACCTTCCTCGTCGATTACCTCCTTACGGGCGGTGTTGATGAGAAGTCCACCCTTGGGCATAGAGGCGATGAGCTCGTAGCCGATTGACTTGCGTGTTTCGGGTGTGGCGGGGATATGGATAGACACAACCTTGTTGTTTCTGTAAAGGTCGGCTACAGAGTGTACGGGGGTGACACCGGCATCCTCCATGACATTGTCGGGGCAGTAGGGGTCGATGGCCGAGACTTTCATCTCGAAACCGCGGGCTATGCGGGCCACATTGCGTCCCACCTGGCCGAAGGCCTGGATACCGAGGGTCTTGTCCTTGAGTTCCGTGCCGGAAGTGCCGTTGTACATGTTGCGACACATCATCACGGCGAGACCAAACACGAGCTCGGCGACGGCATTTGAATTCTGGCCGGGGGTGTTCTGCACACACACTCCTGCTGCGGTTGCGGCCTCGAGGTCTACATTGTCGTAGCCAGCGCCTGCGCGGACAACCACTTTAAGATTCGGAGCGGCCGCGATTACTTCGGCATCAACCTTGTCGCTGCGGATAATCAGGGCGTCGGCCGTGGCCACAGCTGCAAGGAGATCCTTGCGGTCGGTATATTTCTCAAGAAGCATCAGCTCTGCGCCGGCTTCCTCGATGACTTTGCGCATGCCGTCGACGGCCACTGCTGCAAAGGGTTTTTCTGTTGCGATAAGAACTTTCATCTTACTTTTTTCGTGAGGGATTATCTATGATGTTTTGTAAAGATGAAGAATCAATGAGCCTTCTCGAAGTCCTTCATGGCGTCAACGAGAGCCTGGACGCTTTCGATGGGAAGGGCATTGTAGAGCGAAGCGCGGAATCCGCCCACAGAGCGGTGGCCCTTGATGCCGACGATACCGCGGGCAGAGCAGAAGTCGACGAAGTCCTTCTCAAGCTCCTTGTATTCGGGAGTCATGACGAAGGTCACGTTCATTATAGAGCGTGAAGCGGGATCGGTCACTGTGCCGACAAACATCTTGCTGTCGTCGATGGCGCTGTAGAGAAGAGCGGCTTTTGCGAGGTCGCGTTTTTCCATTTCCTTCACGCCGCCGAGTTCCTTGTAGTAGCGCAGTGTCTGGAGTGCGGAGAACACGGGAAGCACCGGAGGAGTGTTGAACATCGAGCCCTTCTTGATGTGGGTGCGGTAGTCGAGCATGGTGGGGATGGGACGGTCAACGTGGCCGAGCGCGCTCTCCTTGACGATGACGAGGGTGGCACCGGCGGGGCCGAGGTTTTTCTGCGCGCCGGCATAGATGAGATCATATTTCGACACGTCAATGGGACGCGAGAAGATGTCGGACGACATGTCGGCCACGAGGGGCACTTTCACATCGGGATCCTCGCGGAGTTCGGTTCCGTAGATGGTATTGTTGGTGGTGATGTGGAAATAGTCGAGGTCATCAGGCACGGTGTAGCCTTTAGGATAGAAGGTATAGTTTGCCTCCTTGGAAGAAGCAAGCACTTCAACCTCGCCGAAGAGACGGGCTTCCTTGATTGCGTTGGCAGCCCAGGTGCCTGTGTCGAGATATCCGGCCTTTGTGCGGAGAAGATTGAAAGGAGCCATACAGAACTGGAGGCTCGCACCGCCGCCGAGATAGAGCACATGGTAGCCTTCAGGGACATCAAGAAGTTCCTTGACGAGCTGCTGGGCTTCGTCCATGACTGCTACAAACTCTTTGCCTCGGTGTGAAACTTCAAGGATAGAGAGACCGGTACCGGCGAAATTGAGCACGGCATCCGCAGTGTTTTTGATTGTGTACTCACTCAGGATTGAGGGTCCGGCGTAGAAATTATGCTTCTTCATAATGATAAGGTTGGGGTATTATATAAAAAGTTAACGTGCGATTGGCTGACAGTCCAGCGCAGGCTGCACAGAACTTTCATCCGCAAATTTAGACATTTTTTCATTTGCCCCAACTATAATCGCAGAAAATTATGGAAATTTTTCAGCAATCAAACGCAAGAGCCATTTTCCCAAGCGTTTTTCGGGCGCCGGAGAGGGTGCGGGGCTCTTCGGGAGGTGCGACCGATGCCGTTCATTAACAGATTTGGTGTGTCTGTTTACACATTGTTTGGTATTACAATCCCGTTACATAACTTTGTAATAGTATACCTCCCGGGAAAATTTTCCCAACCAATATGATGCAAAAACTTTATGACGGAATTTGTGTTGTAAAATTATGTAAAAGCTACGGTGCAATTCCTCAAATCCATCACACAAGCCAAGTATGAATTTCAATCAAATCAGCGAATCATTAGGTTCAAAGGCAAATACAGGATTCAAGAAAATCAAGAACCACACCCCACACAGCAAACGGGCATGGCTCGTCATAGCGCTCATCGTGCTTATCGTGGCGGCGGGAATATATTTCTATATGCGTCCCACCACGCAGGAAGCCGCGCTCCCCACGGTCGAAGTCGAGACTGTAAAGACCGATAGCGTCAACATCTACGGCGAATATGTCGGGCGCATCCGCGCGCAACAGTTTGTCGAGATACACGCCCGTGTGGAAGGCTACCTTGAAAACATGCTGTTCAAGGAGGGTTCATATATCGAGAAGGGTCAGACTCTTTTCGTGATTGACCCCAGGCTCTACAAGGCACACGTCAACAAAGCCCGCGCGCAGCTCAACAAGGCCCGCGCCCAGGCCCAGAAAGCCAAACGTGACCTTGACCGCATCAAGCCCCTCTACGCTCAGAACGCCGCATCGCAGCTCGACCTCGACAACGCTACGGCTGCCTACGAAAGCGCCAACGCTGAAGTGGTGGTGAGCGAGGCAGATCTCACACAAGCCGAACTCACTCTCGGCTACACCCGCGTCAGCTCGCCGATTTCGGGCTTCATCTCGGAACGTGTGGCCGACATCGGCACCCTCGTGGGCCCCTCGGGAGGAAAATCGCTGCTCGCCACTGTGGTTAAGAGCGACACCGTGCGTGTGGACTTTTCCATGACCGCGCTCGACTATCTCCGCAGCAAAGACCGCAACGTGAGCCTCGGAGAAGCCGACAACCAGCGCAAGCAGAAGTCATTCGTGACCATCACCCTCGCCGACGGCTCAGTCTATCCCCACAAGGGACTCGTGGACTTCGCCGACCCGCAGGTCGACCCGAAAACCGGCACCTTCTCCGTGCGCGCCGAGATGCCTAATCCCGACCGCAGCCTCCTCCCCGGCGAGTTCACTAAAGTCAAGGTACTGCTCGACGTGCGCGAAGAAGCCATCGAGGTTCCGTCAAAAGCCCTCGTGGTCGAAAAGGGCGGAGTATATATATATGTGGTACGCCCCGACAGCATCGTCGAGCGACGTTTCATCGAAATCGGTCCCGAGGTGGGCAAAAACACTATTGTGGAGCGCGGTCTTGCCAAAGGCGAGAAAATCGTGGTCGAAGGCTATCACAAGCTCTCGCACTCGATGAAGGTCAACCCCGTCCCGGTTCCGGCATCCGGCGACTCTTCCGAAACCCAGCTCGGCAAGGGCTCTGCCACCACCGTCGTTGGAAAACACGGTGCCGACAGCACAGAGACCGCTACCGCTAAGAAGAACTGACAATGAAAAAGAACTTTTTCCTCGACCATCCGGTCTTTTCCATAGTAATATCCATCGTGATATTCATTGTGGGAGCAATCGGACTCTCTCTGCTCCCCATCGACCAGTATCCGCAGATTGTCCCGCCGGTCGTGCGCGTCTCGGCCTCCTATCCCGGAGCCGACGCGCAGACCGTCACTCAGGCTGTGGCCACGCCGATTGAGCAGGAACTCAACGGCACACCCGGCATGATCTATATGTCATCGTCGAGCTCCAACTCCGGAGGCTTCTCGGCTCTCGTCACCTTCGACATCGATACCGACCCCGAACTTGCGGCCGTTGATATTCAGAATCGTGTCAAGAAAGCGGAGTCCCGTCTGCCGGCCGAAGTGGTTCAGAACGGCATTTCCGTTTCCAAAGAGACAGCAAGCCGACTGATGACCATCACCATCCTCTCGGATGACCCTAAATTCGACGAAGTGTATCTGAGCAACTACACCACACTCAACGTCATCGACCCCATACGCCGAATCCCCGGCGTCGGCAGTGTCAGCAATGTCGGAAGCCGCTACTACGCCATGCAGATATGGGTGGAACCCGACAAGCTCGCCGACCTCGGCCTGACGGTGAAGGATATTCAGAACGCACTCAAGGACCAGAACCGCGAATCGGCCGCCGGCGCGCTCGGACAGGCCCCGGCCACGGATATCGACATCACCATGCCCATCATTGCGCGCGGACGCCTCTCGTCGGTGGCCGAATTTGAGGACGTGGTGCTCCGCGCGGGTCCCGACGGCTCTTTCATACGCCTGAAGGATGTGGCCCGCGTATCGCTTGAGGCTTCAAGTTACTCCACCGAGAGCGGTATCAACGGAGGAAATGCGGCCGTTATCAACATCAACATGCTCCCCGGCGCCAACGCCATGGAAGTGGCAGAGGCTGTCAAGGCCGAGATGGAAAACATAGCGAAGAATTTCCCCGAAGGTATCAGCTACGAGATACCTTTCGACATGACCACCTATATTTCCGAATCAATCCACCACGTCTACCGCACATTCTTCGAGGCGCTGGTGCTTGTGATTCTCGTGGTGTTCCTCTCGCTGCAGAACTGGCGCACCACTCTGATTCCGGTCATTGCCGTCCCGATTTCACTCGTGGGCACATTCGGCGTGATGCTGCTGTTCGGCTTCTCGCTCAATATGCTCACCCTCCTGGGCCTCATCCTGGCGATAGGCATTGTGGTCGACGACGCCATCGTGGTTGTCGAGAACGTCGACCGCCTTATGAACACCGAGCATCTCACGCCCTACGAGGCTACGGCCAAAGCCATGGGCCATCTCGGTAGCGCGCTGATAGCCATGTCGCTCGTGCTCTGCGCGGTTTTCGTCCCCGTGAGCTTCCTTCCGGGCATTACGGGTCAGCTCTACCGTCAGTTCACCATCACCATCGCCGTGTCGGTAATCATATCGACCATTGTGGCGCTGACGCTCTCGCCGGTGATGTGTGCCAAGCTCC
The DNA here is from genome assembly GCA_019416285.1 of Bacteroidales bacterium. GTDB lineage: Bacteria > Bacteroidota > Bacteroidia > Bacteroidales > Muribaculaceae > Duncaniella. The sequence continues at coordinate 43,294 of DXXM01000025.1, read as the reverse complement.
TGAAACCGGCCACACGCCGCAAGAAAGCCCGTCCGTTCCGCCTCATCAACGTGTGGCTCGGAAGAGGCAACCGCTTCTACGGCCGCACAATCACCCGCGCTCTCTCCCACCCCAAAAGAATGTATGCGGCCTTCGGACTGGCGCTGGTGTTCATTTACATGATGAACTCCCTTATGCCCCGCAGCTTCATGTCGCAGGAGGACCAGGGCTACTTCACCATAGAGCTTGAACTCCCCGAAGGCGCCACCATCGAGCGTAGCCGTGAGGTGACGGAGCGCGCCATGGACTATCTCCTGGCTGACCCGGATGTTGAATATGTGCTCAACGTCACCGGTTCCTCTCCGCGTGTCGGCACCAATCCGGCCCACGCTCAGATGACCGTCATACTCAAGCCATGGGACAAGCGCTCGACCTCCGACATCTCCCAAATACGCTCGCGTGTCCACGACCACCTCGCGGAATATCCCGAAGCCAAGGTCTACATCTTCTCCCCGGCCATCATTCCGGGCCTCGGAAGCTCGGGCGGCTTCTCGATGGTGCTTGAGGCGAGGGGGGACGCGACATACACCGACCTCCAGCACGCCGTCGACACGCTGCGCCACTATGCGGCGATGAATCCGGCCATAGCTGACCTCTCGACATCGATGCAGGCCGACATACCGCAGCTCTATTTCGACGTCGACCGCGACCGCGCCAAGATGCAGGGCATCCCTGTCAGCGACATCTTCTCGACAATGAAGGCCTTCACAGGCTCGATATATGTTAACGACTTCAACATGTTCAACCGCATCTACCGAGTCTACATACAGGCCGAGGCGCCCTACCGCTCAAGCCGCGACAATCTCAGTCTCTTCTTCGTCCGCGGCGCCGACAACACGATGGTCCCCATCTCGGCGCTTGGCAAGACTCACTTCACCACCGGCCCCGGAACCATCGGACGCTTCAATATGTTCAACTCGGCCACAATCTCCGGCGAGGCCGCCCACGGCTACAGCACAGGCGAGGCCATGGACGCGCTTGAGAAAATTGTCCGCGAGAAACTGCCCGAAAACATCGGCGTGGAATGGAGCGGTCTCTCCTATCAGGAGAAACACGAGAGCGGCAACACCGGACTTGTGCTCGGACTCGCCCTCCTGTTCGTGTTCCTCTTCCTTGCGGCTCAATACGAAAGCTGGTCCGTGCCGCTCGCCGTCATACTCTCCCTCCCCATCGCGGGAGTGGGCGCCTATCTCGGCATCTGGCTATGCGGACTTGAAAACAACATCTATTTCCAGATAGGACTTGTGATGCTCGTTGGTCTTGTGGCCAAAAACGCCATCCTCATCGTCGAGTTCGCCAAAGAGGAGGTCGACAAGGGTGTCGACGCCGTCCACGCCGCCCTCACAGCCGCCCGTCTGCGTTTCCGCCCGATTGTCATGACCTCGATGGCCTTCATGCTCGGCCTCCTGCCTCTGCTTTTCGCATCAGGACCCGGTTCGGCCGCCCGACGCGACATCGGCACCGGAGTATTCTTCGGCATGCTCGTAGCAATTACGGTCGGCATCGTATTCGTTCCATTCTTCTTTGTGGCAATCAACAAACTTACCGCTAAGAAAAAAGCCAGACGCAAATGAAACATCCAATTCTCCATATATCGATACTCATCTCTTCTGTCTTCTTCATCCTTGGCCTCAGCGGATGCTCCGGGGTCAAAAATCTCGCGGCGCCCGACGTGACGATGCCCGAGTCATACATGCCCGGACTCGAATCCGATTCGGCCTCGGTAGCCGATCTTGACTGGTGGGAGTTTTATGCCGACTCCACGCTCTGCCGCATCATGCGCGTAACCCTCGACAACAACCGCGACCTGCTCAAAGCCGCGGCCCGCGTCGAGGAGATGCGCCAGCTCTACGGAGTAGCCAAAGCGGAGATGTTTCCCGAAGTGAGCATACTCGCCGGTGCAAGCCATGAGACCAACAACTACGGTGGTTCCGGAACGACAAAAGATCCGGAATATGACCTCAAACTCCCCATCAACTGGGAAATAAATCTGTGGGGCTCTCTGTCATGGGCGAAAAAGCAGGGCGCAGCCAACTATGCGGCCTCAATCGAGGACTACCGCGCCATGCGCATGACCCTCATTGCGGAAGTGGCGTCGGCCTATTTCCGCCTCATAGCCCTCGACAACGAACTCGCCATCGTGCGCCAGACTCTTTCCACCCGTCAGCAGTCGCTCGAACAGGCCCGCATCCGCTTCGAAGGTGGTCTCACGTCCGAAACGGTCTACCAGCAGGCCAAGGTAGAATACTCTACCACCGCCTCGCTCGTCCCCAACCTCGAAAGGCAGGTGACAGTGGCCCGCAACGCGCTCACACTGCTCATGGGCGAATACCCGCGCGAAATTTTCGACCGCGGACAGCTTGCCCTCAACATCATCCTTCCCGAGAAACTCCCCGCCGGAGTACCCTCCGACCTGATGCGCCGCCGTCCCGACATCCGCGCCGCCAGTCAGCGCCTCGCTGCTGCCATGTCAAAGGTCGGCTACACCTATGCCGACCGTTTCCCCAGCCTTCGCCTCACCTTCACACCAGGATTCGAGAACGATGAGCTCAGCGGTTTCTTCAAATCGCCCTTCACCTACGTGCTCGGCAACATCACCGGCTCGGTTTTCGATTTCGGACGCAAGAAGCGCAAATACCAGGCAGCCATAGCCGCCTACGACCAGGCACGTTACGATTATGAAAAGACCGTAATCCAGGCATTTACCGAAGTCAACACCGCCATCACCACCTACCGCCGCATCAAGGAGACCTCCAAACTCAAGGTCGAACTGCGCGACGCCACAGTGAAATACGTGCAGCTCGCACACCTGCAATACCGCGGCGGCACACTCAACTACATCGACGTACTCGACGCACAGCGCCGCTACTTCGACGCACAGATAGGCGTCAGCAACGCCCTCCGCGACGAATACCTCGCCCTCATCAACCTCTACAAAGTCCTCGGCGGCGGCTGGTCCACCTCAGATATACCGAATATGAAATAACCGGAAATTTACAATCTTTACAATATATACTTATCAACTTATCAACTTATCAAACCAACCGGGACAAAGACAGGAGATACAGATGCAAAGTATCTCTTGTCTTTTATATATAGTAAACAATGTTGCCATCCGTATCCGCTGAACCTGAACCTACATAATAATCCCCTTCAAGCGACATTAGCTCGTCAGGCGCGGTTATGCCATCCGTGACAATCTGACGCAGCAGGAGTCCGCGCAGTGTTTTCAGACGCCCGGAATTAGGTGTTTTGAGTGCGCCACCCGGCTGGACTTCCCGGAAATCGGCTTTCCAAACGCGGACATCAGACGGAATTTTGCTCCAGTCAATACATCGAGCTGCATCACCGGGGAGCAGATTGAGTATGTCATGATGCCGTCCCTGTCTGAGCTCTTCGAGCAGACAGCGCGTCACTGCCCCATTCTTCCAATAAACAGCAAACCGCAATCCTCCCGGTGCAAGTGGAGTCGTGAAATCAAAACGATAGGGCTTAACTATATCATCCGGACGCAGCCACCCGTAGAGCGACGAGATGATGCGCACATCATCAATGGCCTGATTTCTCGCCTTACTTCCGAGTGTGGCATAGGAAAAAGCCTTGAACACAACCCCGGTAAATGCCTCTATAGCCGGAGAGCCGAGCAGCTTGTTGGGAAATTCATAAACCATCTGCTTCAGCTTTCTCACCATCGGAAAGCTCAGTTTCATACGTGTGGCCAATTCGTCGGCATCCGACTCTCTGAGTGCCTCCATGATTCCATCTGCTTCGGATTCAAGCGCAGGCATGTACTTTACATAATCCTCAGGGCTCACCGGAGTATCACCTGGCCCCATTGTTTTTGATTCGGCAATAAGTATCAGCATAACCTCTCCGTATTATGACACTTGGAAGCGGTCTGGTCAGACAGCCACATTGTTTTTGGTCTTGCCGTTAATAAAGCACCGCAGATTGTCAACGGCAATGTCCATCAGTCGCTCACGTGCTTCTTTCGTAGCCCAGCCAAGGTGTGGTGTGATATAGCAGTTTTTAGCGGAGAGCAGGGGACAATCACCCGAAGGAGGCTCGCAGGTGAGCACATCCACTCCTGCCGTCTGAATCTTTCCGGCATTGAGGGCATCGGCGAGAGCCTGTTCGTCGACAAGCGGTCCGCGACCTGTATTGATAAGTATGGCATCGGACTTCATCCGATTCAGCCGGGCAGAATTTACAAGATGGTGAGTGCCTTCGGTGAGCGGGCAGTGGAGACTTACGACGTCGCTTGTTTCAAAAAGCTCGTCAAGCGAAACCTTTGCCACACCCTCCGGAAGAGCCGAAGCGTCTTTCGACGTAAAGGCGCATACCTTCATGCCGAAAGCCAAAGCTATCCTGGCCACGGCACTACCTATATTTCCAAAGCCTACTATACCGAATTTCTTGCCTGCAAGTTCATGGAGCGGAGCGTCCCAATAGCAGAAATCAGGAGAGTCGGACCATCGGCCACGGCGGTTTTCTTCAGTATAGTGCTCTACCCGATTGGTTATGGTGAGAAGATGTGCGAACACCATCTGGGCCACAGAGTCAGTACTATAGGCCGGAATATTAGTGACGGTTATGCCGAGTTCGCGTGCCGTAGGAATATCCACAACATTATAGCCTGTGGCAAGGACTCCCACATATTTCAGTCCTGGAAGCCGACGGAGTGTCGCACCATCAAGCACAGTCTTGTTTGTCAACAAAACCTCAGAGCCAGCGGCACGCTCAATCACCAACTCAGGCGCAGTACGGTCATAGACTGTGAGCTCACCGAGTTTTTCCAACCCTTCCCATGAGAGGTCGCCGGGGTTCATCCCGTAGCCGTCGAGAACAGTTATTTTCATATTCTGAAAAAAATTTTTTAATCCATAGTTATTCTTCTGATGCGAATTTATAAACAATTATCCTGTTGTCAAAAAAATTTTCGATAAAATACAATGTATGAAACATCACATTGTGTTTGTTTTACTCCGATCTACCACTGAGTCTCATACATTTGCCACGTCCCTGTCTCAACAGTGGCTTCTTATTTTTCAACAGGCTGAAACAGACCTACCTTTCATTTTCACAACACCTGACATGAAAAGATTTCCGGTATTGTACGTTTTTTCCATCCTGACCGCGATTATTCTGACCGGCTGCCACCATCACCGCCATACGGCGGCGCAGGAAAGCGGCCGTATGGAACTCACACTCAGACTCCCGTCAACGGGATTGCCGGAATATGCCGCAACTTCAAGAACGGGTTACGACTCTGATGAGAAACACCCTCTGCGTGCCATTGTCGAAGTCTCTTCCCTCTCATCCGGGAACCAAAAGATTTTGAGAAAAGAGTGCCTTCCACCCATTAATTCCGAAAACGGAAGCTACTCCGTGGAGATAGACCTCGAAGCAGGAATCTACGACATCTATATCTGGACTGACCGCGTTGTCGCATCTGCTCCCACAGCCGACTATCTGTACAACACATCAGACCTGCGCTCTGTCACTACCGCGCTCAATCCTTACGTCGGAATGGACAACGGCAAAGAAGCCGCATACGCGGTGATGAATGCAATTCGCCATACTGATGCAGGTTCCTCACACAATGTCTATCTACAGTATCCATTTGCAAAATATCGGCTCATAACTAACGATGTCCGCCGCTACAATGAATTTCACAAGATCAATCCGACGGAGTTTCCGGCCTTAAGCGAACTCAGATGCAGGATTGACTATGAATACTTCTTCCCTACATCCTTTAATCTCACCACGGGAAAGCCGAATGACTCAGCCGCAGGAATCAGCTACACGACGCCGGCCCGTGGCGCCGACGGGTATGAGGCAGATGAAGCCGTCATGATTGCCGGAGACGTCGTATTTTCCGACGACATCGGTTCATTCCTTTCACTTACACTCACCATCACAGACCAGGGAGGCAGAATCATCGCCTATCATCCCGGAATCAGAATCGATTACCGCAAAGGATTCATGACAACCGTTACAGGGAATTTTCTAACCGCGCGTCAGACCGAAGGCGGTGTGAACATCAGTACCGACTGGGAAGATGACATCATCATCCATTTTTAACCATATTTTTTTACAAACGACAATTATCAATACAATACCATATTTTATGAAAACTAAATTTTATCTCTTGAGCTTAGCTCTGGCGGCTATCCTGCCGGTGTCATGCAGTCAGGACACAGCGCTTAATCCGGAACTGCAAGCCGAAACAGGGTGCATGTCATTCAACATCACTCTCGACTGTGCACTAACCTCTCGCGCCGGTGAAACCGATCCCCTTCCTACGCGATGCCTGCTCGAAGTTTACGAAGGAGCAACCAATAAGCTCGTCGGAAAACAGCAAAGCACCACCGGCAGCACTTCGTTTTCAATCTCAGTAGCCAATCTTGAAAAAGGCAAAGAATATACTTTCGTCTTTTGGGCGGATGGGGGCGAAGATACATATAATACCGGAAGTCTTACTGCAATTACGCCCAAAAAGGACAACGCAATAGCTTTCTCAGGCAAAACCACAACCGCAGTAGAATCAGGCAAGACTGTATCTGTTGTATTGAGCCATGTCGTAGCCAAACTTTCCCTTGTCCATAGCGCCGATGTCAATCTCACAGCCGGCGACCGCGTTACGGTGCAATTCACACAGCAAAAGTATAGTTTTAATGTTTTGTCGGGCTCATATTCAAAGACAGAGACTCAGAAAGTCAACCTTACCCAGACTGTAACGGCAGACAAGACTAACGGCGAAATCTTTTCGCTTTATATGCTTGCACCTAACGATGAAATGATGTCTGACGGCGACAAATCAATGATGGTTTCGGACTTCAAACTCGGATTTCAGGCTAAAGATGCAACTTCATCCCATTCTAAGGAAATCCCGAATGTCACTTTCAAGGCCAACCATCGCACAGTAATTACCGGCAACATACGTGATATATCATTCGACACACAGAAAATCTCTGTTTCATTAAATCAGAACTGGGGCGAAGACATTATTCCTACACCCGACGAAGGCGGACAGCAGACTGAACCCGAGGAACCCAAACAACCCGATGATCCCACACCGGTCACCCCAGTCACTCCCGGAAATTCTACCATCAGCCTCACCTCTGCGGGTACACTTACTGATTTACAGATTCAAACCGCCCTCGCCAACGGCAATGATCTCAAAATCACAGGTCAGATGAACGATGCCGACTTCACGACCCTCCGGACTTATCTTGTTAACAATCCATCCAAAACCGTCAATCTCGACATCAGCGAAACAGCAGTTACTGCAATTCCTTTTGAGGCGTTTTATAAATGCGGGAATCTTATAGGTATCACCTTATCATCTTCTGTCACAACTATAGGCGAATATGCTTTTGCAGAAACTGGAATTAGTGAAATTATAGCTAATGGTGTGACAACACTTGAAGCCGGAGCTTTCAGAAAATGTCCGAATCTTACGACCGCAAGCTTCGGAGATTTAAAATCAGTAGAAGGAACTATTTTCTTTGAATCTAAAAATATCAGCACCATAGATCTTACACGATGTACCGCTACTTTCACTAATAAAAATTCCTTCTTCAGCTCCGGTCAAACGGTGACAATTTATGTAAATGAAGAATTAATTATAACTTTCAAGACAATTTGGGATAATTATAATTTCAATATAACTTGGACAACAAAATAAGCTATAGCTTTCTTCTGTTAACTAAGAAATAACACAATAACCGAATCTCCAGATTCACTAAAGATGTAAGATACTCAATCCCCCGGCCAATCCTTCCTGCAAAGACGGATTGGTCGGGGATATGGCATTAATAGGAGTGTTAAAGGTTTTAAAATTGCAGTTCGGATATGCTGTTTTTGATATTTTTTCATTAATTTTACGCCGTAAGTCTGCCGCGAACCGGCTTGTTCCAAATAAGTACCTGTTACGACGAACTTTCACCATGACCGTTTGTTAATTTTATAAATGACTGTCTCCCTTCGGGAGCCTCCGATTATTAAAATTAACGTTTTAAACTATAAAGCTATGAGTGCTCAACGAAACTCTTCCGGAACACCAGCGACGATGCGCAACATCTTCGGTATCATCATGATAGTAATCTACGTTGGCGTAGGTATATTATTCTTCTGCGGTTATTTCGACATCCTTTTCCCCACATGGACATGGATTCGTTGGGTCGGCGGCGCTTTGTTTACAGCCTACGGTCTGTGGCGTGCCTACCGTCAGTTCAAGGGTATTGACCCCGGCTACGGCAACGAGCCCGACGACAAGGAATAAATCTCTCTCCCCATCCCCCACTCCAACCCAAGCAAATAATCCCAAGCCATAATGAGCAAGATTTTACGCGGCATAGCCACAATTCCGGCACTTGCGCTCTTTGCAATCCTCTGCGGTTGCGGGGGCAAGAAAGCCTCGATGCAGCCGGCACCGATGGCAAAGGTCGCTTGCGACGAATCGTTTGAAAACATTATCGAACAGGAGATAAACGTCTACGAGTATATCTACCCGAAGGAGGATGTGCTCGCCTACTATCTTCCCGAGAACGAATGTATCGACTCCATCATGGCAATGGGAGGCGTCAAGGCGGCTGTGATCAGCCGTCCGCTCACCGACAAGGAGGTCAGCTACCTGCGCAGCCACAAGAAAGTGGTCCACCAGCAGAAGATTGCCGTGGACGCCTTGGCCATCATAGTCAATCCGGCCAATCCGGTCGAGATTCTCTCACGCAAGGAGATTGCCGAGATACTTTCGGGCGAAGTGGGCCGCTGGGACCAGGTCGAGCCGTGTAAACTCGGTGACATCGACGTGATTTTCGACCATCAGGGTTCATCGACCGTGAAATATATGCGTGACTCCATCCTCTACGGCAAGCCATTCGGCCCCAATGTGTCGGCAGTCAAGACGAACCCCGAAGTATTCAAAGCCGTGGCTGAAAACAAAAACGCTATGGGCATCATCGGCGTAAGCTGGGTGTCAAGCGACATGCAGGGCCGTGAGAAATCCGTCGAGGAGCTTGCGAAAGCCGTTGAGAAGAGCGACACCACCATGCTCGACTTCAATCAGGACGTCAAGGTGCTGAAGATACGCGGCAATGACGTGGTTACCGCCTATAAGCCTTATCAGGCCTATATATTCGATGGCAGCTATCCCCTCTACCGCTCGGTCTACATGGTGACCACCGCGCCGGGCGGCACGATAGCCCACCGCTTCTACAGTTTCGTGACCGGTTTCCAGGGTCAGAAACTGATACAGATGACCGGTATACTTCCGGCCACAGTCCGTCCGCGCATGGTATCCGTCGAATAGCGCGCGGAGTGCCGCCACACACCTCTCCCTCACCCCGCCTGCGCAGAGGCGCGGGACAAAAAAAATTCTTGCAACCGGAAATAAACGTTTGTTTTTACCGTTAGTCTATAAATTATCCCTCTCCGCAACCACCTCGATATTATATACTCGGAGACGATTGCAAGACCTAATGTGACAAAAGTAAATTCAGAATAAAACAAAAAATAGTAAACCAACGGACATGAAAATTCGTACCATCTTTTCCCTGCTTCTCGGGGGCATGGCACTCACAGGCTTCGCCCAGGGAGGCTATCAGGACGGCGTTGACTATTACAACGCCGACCGTTTCGACAAGGCAAAGACAATCCTTGAAAAAACGCTCAATGACCCCTCTACCAACAAGGCTGTCTCCTATTTCTATCTCGGTGAGCTCGCTCTCGACGAAAACAATCCCACTGCCGCCGCCGACAATTTCAACAAAGGCGTACAGGCAGACCCCGCATACGGCTACAACTATGTAGGTCTCGGCCAGATTGCCCTCAAGAACGGCAACAAGAGCGAGGCTGAGCGCAACTTCAAGCAGGCTCTCGAAGGCAACAAGAAAGATGCCTCTGTAATGGCAGCCATCGCACGCGCATATTTCAACGTAGATCCCACCGCCTACGCTAAGGAAATCGACAAATACATAAACAATGCCCTCAAGGTTTCCAAAAACAAGGAAGCTCAGATCTACGTCCTCAAGGGCGACATGGCCAAAGGCACTGACATCGGCCAGGCCGCAGGCTTCTATGAGCAGGCTATTATCTACGACGAGGAGAGCGGCGACATCAACCCCCAGGCCTACGTCAAGTATGCCAACCTCTACAACAAGGTTAATCCCGACTTCGCAATCGGCAAGCTCGTAGAGCTCAACCAGAAGCTCCCCACCTCGGCTCTCGCACAGAGCGAGCTCGCTGAGAAATACTACGACGGCAACCAGTTCACCAAGGCAGCCGAGCAGTATGGCAAATACATCAAGAACCCCAACCACTTCCAGGGTGACGAGCAGCGCTACTCAGGCCTCCTCTACTTCGGCAAGAAGTATCAGGAATCACTCGACGTGGCCAACCAGGTCCTCGCAGCTGACCCCGACAACGAATACATGCAGCGTATGGTCATGCTCAACAAGGCTGCGCTCAAGGACTTCGCCGGCGCTGAAGAAGCTGCGAAGAAACTCTTCGCCCACACCAACGCCAAGTTCACCGCAACCGACTACACCACCTACGGCGACGTCCTCGGCGAACTTCAGCGTCCCCAGGAAGCTATCGACGCCTACATGAAGGCCTATAATCTCAACCCCGAAAAGAACAAACAGATTCTTTCAAACATCTCTTCGATGTACACTGACCTTCAGGATTATCAGAAGGCAGCCGAGACCATGCAGCAGTATGTCGACGCAGGCGATGCGTCGCTCAACGACTACTTCACCCTCTCGAACCGCTACAAGAACCTCGGTATCTCGCTTCCCGAAGGCTCGCCCGAGCGCGCCGAAGCAGCCAACAACGGTATCAAGTATGTCGACATGGCCATCGAGTCAGCAGCCAACAAGGGCCCGCTCTACCGCAACAAGGCCACTCTCATGATGATCCGCGACGGTGCTGAAATCACCCCCGAGCTCGTGCAGACATACAAGGACATGCTTGCAGCCTACGACGAGGATCCCGCAAACAAGACCAAGTATGCCGACGCTTATAAGAGCGCATACAACAACCTCGCCAACTACTATCTCAAGGCAGGTGACAAGGAGCAGGCAAAGGCTTATTTCGAGATGTTCCTCGAAATCGACCCTGAAAACCAGGCCCTCCGCGACTACATACAGAAAATGTAATCCTACAGTCCTGAAATGACACATAACAGGTCCCGGTGAAGGCTTCTTCGCCGGGACCTATCCGTTTCAGCTGAGTGTCAGGGAGAAAAGAGGCTCATAAGAGCCGCTTTTGTTTGCATATTCGGGTGGTTTTTAGTTACTTTGTGTATAGAATACTTTCTCCGGTCCGACAGAGGCCGTGGAAAGAGTCCCGAAACTAAAAAACAAAGGTTTGTCAGTCAACGTTATATGATTAGCAACCCTTCCACAGCATATTTTATGAGCAACGAAAATCTTTTGCAGATATACGCCTCGAGTTTCCGCAAAAACTGGGAACTTCCCGCACTCACCGAGTTCGGTTCGGGTCAGACCATGACCTATGCCGACCTCTCACGCCGCATCGCCGCACTTCACCTGCTTTTCAGGGAAAGCGGAGTCAGACGCGGCGACAAAATCGCGCTCATGGGAAAGAACTCCTTCTCATGGGTGGTGGTCTATATGGCCACGCTGACCTATGGAGCCGTCATCGTCCCCGTCCTCCACGATTTCAACGTGCAGGACGCCCAGCATATCATCAACCACTCCGACAGCGTGATGCTCTTCATCAACGAGAGCATTTTCGACAACATGGAGTTTGAAAAGATTCCCAACGTAAAGTCGGTGCTTTCGCTCGAGCGGCGCGCAGTGCTCGCCGAGCATCCTCTCAACAACCGCGCGGCCGAGAAATTCCTCGCCCGCCTGCCCGAGAAAATGCGCCGCGCATATCCCCACGGTTTCACCACGGCCGACATCGACTATCCTGAAATCCCCGAGGAGACCCTTGCGGAAATCAACTATACTTCCGGAACGACCGGTTTTTCGAAAGGAGTGATGCTTACGCTCGGCAACCTCGGCGGCAATGTGCGTTTCGGAGTGCGCTCGCGCCTGCACTACCGCGGATCGCGCGCACTTTCCTTCCTCCCGCTTGCCCACGCCTACGGCTGTGCCTTCGACATGCTCACACCTCTCGCCACCGGCACCCATATCACCATACTCGGCAAGCTCCCCACACCGAAACTGTTGCTCAAAGCCTTTGCCGAAGTAAAGCCCAACCTCATCATCTGCGTCCCGCTCATTCTTGAGAAGATTTACCGCAACAAGTTGCGCCCAGTCCTTGACAGGCCGGCAATCCGCCGCGCGCTCAAGGTGCCCGGTCTCAAGACTCTCGTATTCCGCAAAATCCGCAACCAGCTCATCGAGGCCTTCGGCGGCGAGTTCGAGGAAGTGATTGTGGGCGGAGCGCCCCTCAACCGCGAAGTCGAGGAATTTCTCCAGCGCATCCGCTTCCCCTTCACCGTGGGCTACGGTATGACCGAGTGCGGCCCGCTCATCAGCTACACCCCCTGGCGGCAGTTTATCGTCGGCTCCTCCGGCCGCACCCTGCCCTCGATGGAAAGCAAGATTGCCGGCAGTCCCGATCCGGCCACGGTGCCGGGCGAAATCTGCGTGCGCGGCGAAAACGTCATGCAGGGCTATTTCAAGAATCCCGAAGCTACCGAAGCGGTGCTTGACGCAGAAGGGTGGCTTCACACCGGCGACATGGGCACGCTCTCACATGACCGCACCATCTTCATCCGCGGCCGCTACAAGACCATGATTCTCGGCGCCAACGGACAGAATATCTATCCGGAGGAAATCGAGGCTAAGCTCAACAACATGCCTTACGTTTCGGAAAGCCTCGTTGTAGAGCGTGGCAAACACCTCATAGCCCTCGTATATCCAGACTATGAGGCGATGGACCGCGACGGCATAGCAAACGAGAAACTGCCCGAACTGATGGAACAAGTGCGCACCGACCTCAACAAACTCGTAGCCCCTTACGAGCGAATCGACCGCATCCAGCTCATCGCCAATGAATTTGAAAAGACCCCCAAACGTTCAATCAAAAGATACTTATATAACGCTTAAAATAATGCACCTGAAATAATGCATAATGCACAATTCATAATGCATAATAACCATCCGGAATCAAACAGCAAACAATTCGCTCTTAAATTGCGAATTATGAATTGATTATTACGCATTATGGATTGCCTATTATGAATTATGCGTTGTGCATTATGAATTAAACTATGTATGAACTGAAAATTAAAGTGCGAGATTATGAGGTCGATTCTCAGGGAATCGTCAATAACGCGAACTATCTCCACTACCTTGAAATCACGCGCCACGATTTCTGCGAATATGCCGGAACCTCATTCCGCACCATGCAGGAACAGGGTATTGACCCCGTGGTACGCAAAATAGAAATCGAATATCTCTCGTCGCTCACGCTCGGGGAGACGATGATTTCACGCCTGTCGATGAAACGCGACGGCGCCCGCTTCATCTTCGTGCAGGACATCTACAATGCCGCCACCGGCGCACATGTGGTCCACGCCCTCGTCACGATAGTCTGCCTCCAAAACGGCCGCCTCACCCGCGGCGACATCCTCGCAGAAGCGTTTAAAGAATATTTGGTTTAAGGTTTAGGAGCTTCAGCACCCTTAAGTCTCTAAAGTCCTTAAAGACCTTAAAGACCCTAAAGACCTTAACACCCCTAAAATTCCCTCCCATGCTCTACCGGATTGCTTTTTCATCGCTGCGCTCGCTGACTCCGGCGCTTGCAGGCTCGATTCTTGAGCGTGTAGGCTCCGAGGAGAGCTTCTTTGCGCTTTCCGAGTCGCAGCTATCGGCAATCATGGGCTTTAAAAACCGGCTGTTCACGGCCTCCGTCCGCGCCGATGCTCTCGAAGAGGCCCGGAAAGAGGTCGGATTTATCGAATCCTCCTCAATCACCCCGCTCTACTTTCTCGACGAAGCCTACCCGCAGCGTCTCCTGCAATGCGAGGACGCCCCACTGATGCTCTACGGCCTCGGAGATTGTGACCTCAACAGCAGCCGCTTCATATCCGTGGTGGGAACGCGCCACGCCACAGCCTACGGCACTGAATTTGTCAACAGCCTCATCAGCGAGCTTGCCGAAATCCTCCCGGAGAAGCCCGTAATAGTCAGCGGACTCGCCTACGGCATCGACATCGCCGCCCACCGCGCCGCACTCAAGGCCGGACTTTCCACAATAGCTGTCCTTGCCCACGGCCTCAACACCCTCTACCCCTCGCAACACCGCCCGGTGGCCGTCGAAATGGTCAAGGGCAACGGCATGCTGCTGACCGACTACCGCTCCTCGGCCACCATCCACAAAGGCAACTTCCTCGCCCGAAACCGCATAGTAGCCGGACTATCCGACGCCCTCATTGTGGTCGAATCCGCCGCCAAAGGTGGCGCGCTCGTCACCGCACGCCTCGCCGCGGGCTACAACCGCGACGTTTTCGCCCTCCCGGGCCGCATCACCGACAAATTCTCAGCCGGGTGCAACGCTCTGATTTCAGGCCATGTCGCAGGCGTCATCACCTCCGCGGCCGACTTTTGTTCGCAGATGCGGTGGCCCATCGCCGAATCGCAGTCCGAACTCCCCTCGCTCTTCCCCGTCCTCACCCCCGAAGAGCAGGCAATAATGGACATTATGACCGACCGCGGCGAAGTGACGCTGCCCGAACTCAGCTCGAAAATCGACATCCCCACGCCACGGCTCATGGCCATGCTCATCGACATGGAATTCCGCTCCCTCATCCTCAACATTCCCGGTGGCCGCTACCGGCCGCGCTGACAAACCTCACGGCATTCTCAGACGTTACTAATCTATACACACTCCTCCCCGCTTATAATCATCGATTCTGTCTCCCCCCTAAAACTTATCTATCATGGAAAAGAAAATCATAGCTCCGTCCGAACTCATCATCAACCCCGACGGCTCAGTATTCCATCTCCATCTGCTTCCCTCACAGCTCACAGACCGCGTGATACTCGTAGGCGACCCCGCCCGTGTCAACATGGTGGCATCATTTTTCGACACCACCGATTTTGAGGTCGCCTCGCGCGAATTTCACACCATCGGAGGCACCTACAACGGCAAACCTATCATGTGTCTCTCCCACGGCATTGGCCCCGACAACATAGACATAGTAATCAACGAGCTCGACGCCCTCGCCAACATAGATTTCAAGACCCGCGAGGTGCGCGACAAGCGCCGCCGTCTCACCCTCGTGCGCATCGGCACATCCGGCGCACTCCAGCCTGAACTCAAGCTCGGCACCCCGGTCATAGCCGAGAAAGCCATCGGCTTCGACGGTGTGCTCAACTACTATGCCGGGCGCGACGAGGTGGCCGACCTCGACTTCGAGCATGATTTCTGCGAATCCGTGGGCTGGAATCCGCTCTGGGCCAAACCATACGTGGTCAATGCCGACGAGGAGCTTGTCAACCAGATAGGACGCGACGACATGGTGCGCGGCAACACCATCTCGGCCGTCGGTTTCTACGGCCCGCAGGGACGCGAACTCCGTCTGCCCCTCGCCAACCCCGACCTCAACCACCGTATCGAACACTTCCGCCACAACGGACGTAAAATCACCAACTACGAGATGGAATCCGCTCCCCTCCAGGGCCTCGGTCGTCTCATGGGACACCGCGCCATGACCGTCTGCTCGATTATAGCCAACCGCATGAACACGGAGGCCAATCCCAACTACAAGACAGCCGTGCGCGACCTCGTAGCCACCGTACTTGAACGCATCTGAGCAACTGACCAAGCACTCCGCCATGCCAGAAAAGCTCCGTTCATCCACAGATCTTGAAAACCGGGTTCTTGAGCTCGGTTTTCTTCCCTTTTTCAAAAATTCAGTCCGCGGCTTTTCCGTTCAGGAAATGACCGCGCCGGAACTATGGTTTTCCGCCGACGATGAAGGCCCCTGGGAATGGAAAGGCCCGGTGATACGGGGTCTGAACTGCGCCTACGGCAAATTTTTCAACGGCAAGGCAGGCTATATCAGTCTCGAATGGTTCCCGGACTTCGCCAACTGGCGCCGCAGCGTGCGTCCGCTCGACCCGTCCTCCGCCGGTGATGACTTCGGCATAAGCGAGGCTCTGATTCTCGACACGGTCCGGGAGCATGAATCGCTCGTCTCCAAAGAACTCAAGGACCTCTGCGGACTGACCACCCGCCCCAGACGCCGCACAGCCTTCGACCTTATCGACACCCTCGAACCGCTCCCGCTGCCGAAAGGCAAACGTCACAGCGGCCTTGAACCGGCCATCACGCGTCTGCAAATGTCAACACGCATAGTAATCGCCGATTTCGAATACTCAATCTCGAAATCCGGGACGCCCTACGGCTGGGGCCTCGCGCGCTACACCACACCCGAAGCCCTCTACGGCGCCGACTTCCTTTCGGGCGCCTCGTCCGGCGGAGCACTACGGACGCCCGAAGAATCACGCGCCCGTATTCTCGAGCGCCTCGCCGCCATCATCCCCTCGGCCTCTCCCACCCAGCTCTCCCGGCTCATCGACTGACCCCATGGCCGTGCGCTAAACTTTAGACCGGATATTGCATTTTCAAAAAAAATAGTTTACCTTTGCAACGCAAAACCATTTTGCAACGAGGTTCGCTCGAATGGTGGAATGGTAGACACGAAGGACTTAAAATCCTTTGGTCATTGCGACCGTGCGGGTTCAAGTCCCGCTTCGAGCACCGCAGATATCCGCATGTATTGACGACTGTCAATCACCTGCGGATATTTCTTTTATAAAACTGCCACGCTGTGTTTTTTCGGGTCTGAATAACTGTTTTGTAAGCATAAAAGCGTAAATTTGCATCAGAAAACACGCCTCTGCACATAGTGGCGCCCGTCAAACCCCATAACTATCACTGTCACATGACTGAAAAAAGAAAAAGATATTTCCTCGAGGAAGAAGAAATCCCGCGTAACTGGTATAATATCCAGGCCGACATGCCTGTGAAGCCTCTCCCCCCGCTGAACCCGCAGACCCATGAGCCGATGAAGGCCGAGGATCTCTACCCGATTTTCGCCCGCGAGTGCTGCGACCAGGAGCTCAACACAACCGACCGTTGGATTCCCATCCCCGACGAGGTGCGCGATATGTATAAATACTACCGCTCGACCCCGCTCGTGCGCGCCTACGGTCTTGAAAAGGCTCTCGGCACCTCCGCTCACATCTATTTCAAGAATGAGAGCGTGTCGCCCATGGGTTCCCACAAGCTCAACTCTGCCATCCCGCAGGCCTACTACTGCAAGAAAGAGGGTGTTAAAAACGTGACCACCGAGACCGGTGCCGGCCAGTGGGGAGCCTCGCTCTCATACGCCGCATCACTCTTCGGACTCGAAGCGGCCGTCTATCAGGTGAAGATTTCCTACGAGCAGAAGCCTTACCGCCGCAGCATTATGCAGACCTACGGAGCGCAGGTGACCCCGTCGCCCTCCATGTCGACACGCGCCGGCAAGGATATTCTTACAGTCAATCCCAACTATCAGGGCTCGCTCGGCACCGCCATCTCCGAGGCCGTGGAGCTCGCACGCACCACACCCGACTGTAAATACGCGCTCGGTTCGGTCCTCAGCCACGTCACCCTCCACCAGACCGTCATCGGCCTCGAAGCCGAAAAGCAGATGGAGATGGCAGGCGAATACCCCGACATGGTGATTGCCTGTTTCGGCGGCGGCTCAAATTTCGGCGGTATCTCCTTCCCCTTCATGCGTCACAAAATAGCAGGCGAGGAGGGTAAAACCCATACACGTTTCATCGCGGCCGAACCCTCTTCATGCCCCAAACTCACCAAAGGCAAATTCTGCTACGACTTCGGCGACGAGGCCGGCTACACTCCGCTCCTCCCTATGTATTCACTCGGCCATAAGTTCTCACCCGCCAACATCCACGCCGGAGGCCTGCGCTACCACGGCGCAGGTGTAATCGTCAGCCAGCTTCTGAAAGACGGACTCATGGAAGCCGTCGACATCGAGCAGCTCGAATCATTCGAAGCCGGCTGTCTCTTCGCGCGCGCCGAGGGCATCATCCCCGCGCCGGAATCGTGTCACGCTATCGCCGCCACCATCCGCGAGGTGAAGAAGCTCAAACCCGGCGAGGAGAAGGTGATACTCTTCAATCTCTCGGGCCACGGACTCGTCGACATGGCCTCGTATGACAAATTCCTCTCCGGCGACCTCGTGAACTACACTGTCACCGACGAGGAAATCGAATCGAACTTCGCCAAATCCGGCACCGTCGAGGCTTAAGCCGCGCCGACAGCCGTGCCTGTTTCCCCACCAATTACGCCACAATGACTAAACAAGACCTCAGAATAGTATTCCTCGGCACCCCCGACTTCGCCGTAGAAAGCCTGCGCCGCATAGTCGACGGAGGCTATAACGTGGTCGGCGTGGTCACAATGCCTGACAAGCCCGCGGGCCGCGGCCACAAGATGTATCAGTCGCCCGTCAAGGAGTTCGCCCTTGAACGCGGCCTGAAACTCATGCAGCCGGTCAAGCTCAAGGACCCCGAGTTTGTCAGTGAGCTCCGGGCGCTCGACGCCGACCTCTTCATAGTGATAGCCTTCCGTATGCTCCCCGAAGTGGTCTGGACTATGCCCCGGCTCGGGACATTCAACCTCCACGCCTCCCTCCTGCCCCGCTACCGCGGCGCCGCCCCAATCAACTGGGCCGTCATCAACGGCGACACCGAGACCGGCGTGACCACCTTCTTCCTGAAACATGAGATTGACACCGGCGACATCATCGCGCAAGAACGTATCGAGATTCTGCCTACTGACAACGTGGGCGATGTGCACGACCGTCTCATGATGCTCGGCGCCGACCTCACCCTCCGCACCATCGACGACATCATCGCGGATACACTCACCACTGTTCCACAGGACAAGCTCATCGGGGACACCGAACCGACTCCCGCACCGAAGATTTTCAAGGAAACCTGCAAAATCGACTGGAACGCCCCCGCGCAGACAATCCACAACCTCGTCCGCGGCCTCTCCCCCTACCCCGCAGCCTGGTCTACCCTCACCGATGGCGACACCGAACTCGGTGCCGTAAAAATCTTCGAAACCCGCATCGCCGACACCCCGAATCTCGCCCCGGGAGAGATCGTAGTGGATGGCACCACCATAACCGTCGGCACAGGCGATGGAAAAGCCATCGAAATCCTCTCCCTCCAGGCCCCCGGCAAACGCCGCATGCCCACCCCCGACTTCCTCCGCGGCTCCCACCTCACCAGCCCGAAGTTCAACTAAGCCCTCCGATTATCATCTGACTCCGCATAAAAAAGAGGAAGTCTGACATTTCCCGTCAGACTTCCTCTTTTTTACTATTATTATCTCCCTGCTTGGACGATTGCTGCCAGCGTTGGTTCTGGAGGGCGGCGGAGCGCATTTCGGCGGGGTTGTCGCAGGGGGTCCAGAACTGGCGGTGGCCCAACTGGTCGGGCATGAACTGCTGGACAACGAAGTTGCCGGGATAGTCGTGGGAGTATTTGTAGTCGCGGCCGTAGCCCATCTCTTTCATGAGCGATGTGGGGGCGTTGCGCAGATGGAGCGGCACGGGGAGGTCGCCGCTCTTCTCGACTTCGGCCAATGCGTTGGCTATTCCTATGTATGCGGAATTGCTTTTTGGCGACAGGGCGAGGTAGACCGTACACTCGGCAAGCGGTATTCGGCCCTCGGGCATACCTATTTTCCGTATCATGTCGAAAGTCGCGTTGGCGAGCAGGAGCGCATTGGGGTTTGCGAGGCCTATGTCCTCTGCGGAAAGTATCATCAGACGTCTGGCTATGAACTCGGGGTCCTCCCCGCCGTGAATCATGCGCGCGAGCCAGTAGAGCGCCGCATCGGGGTCACTGCCACGGACGCTTTTGATGAAAGCTGAGATAATGTCGTAGTGCATCTCGCCGTTCTTGTCGTAGGCGGCGGGATTTTCCTGAAGGCGGTCGGTCACCACCTTGTCGTTGATTACGACAGGCTCCCCTTGAGGTGTCGACTGTTCGAGCAGGTCAAGGATATTGAGCAGCTTGCGGGCGTCGCCTCCGGCAAAACGGAAAAGCGCCGTAGTTTCCTCAATCTCGACGCCGTGAGAACGCAACACCTCGTCGTTTCCGACGGCGCGGTCAAGAAGCAGCTGGAGGTCAGCGGCTTCGAGCGGGCGCAGAGTGTAGACCTGGGCGCGTGAGAGCAGAGGGCGTATGACTTCAAACGAGGGATTTTCGGTAGTGGCACCTATGAGCGTCACCACACCGCTCTCGACAGCCCCGAGCAGGCTGTCCTGCTGGTTTTTGCTGAAGCGGTGGATTTCGTCGATAAACAGAATGGGGCGGCCGCCGGTGAACATGTTCATCGAGTCGGCGCGACAGCGGTCGAGCACCTCGCGCACCTCCTTGACACCGGAATTGACGGCCGAAAGAGTGTAGAAAGGAGCGTTTACCGAATTTGCTATGATGCGTGCGAGTGTGGTTTTTCCCACTCCGGGAGGGCCCCAGAGGATAAAGGAGGAAACGCGGCCTGACTCAATCATGCGTCTGACCACCCCGCCGGGCCCTACGAGGTGGAGCTGTCCTATATAATCGTCGAGAGAGCGCGGACGCAGGCGCTCGGCAAGAGGCTGATTCATAGTAAATGCAAATTTAGCAAATCCGACAGAAACCGCGAAAAGGTTCACGCATATTAACACAAATCCGGGATAAGATAAGCCATAGAAATGTGACTTATTCCACATCCTCACGGCTTCCCTTATCCCGGCTTGCGTTGAATCAGGTTTATCAGTATATACGTTTTCTTACAGTGCCATCTGAAAGAATCTCAATTACTACCCCTTTAAAATTATCATTCACAGAACGTCCCTGAAGATCATAGCAGGCCTTTACAGTCGTGTTACCATCATTCAAAACCGTATCAATTCCGGAGGTATCTATATTATAAAATTTATTCCATTCCGAAGTATTCTTATACAGGTCGACAGATTCGGCGGGTACAAGCAATCTTACTTTCGCAGGATCAAACGCCTTTAGCGACACACACTCCTCGACTTCCTCATAATTTCCCGTTTCCTCATTCCATATTTCATGTTTCTCATATTGAAGAGCCGGAGGAACAGGAGCGAGGACTTCCAGTGTAGTCAGGACAGGATAAGCGAAATCATCGGAAGAAACCATTTCTGAGGTCAGTTTTGTAATATTTTTCCCAAAGGTTAATGTGTGAAGATTTGGCAGATACCCCATAAAACCGGAGGTGGGACCGTTAATTTCTCGCCCTATATATAACCTTCTGAGCGAATCACAGAATACATTTAAATCAACAGACAATGGTTCCTCTCCATCTTTGAAGGAAATGTCCGTACATTTATCCGGAATACTTCTGAGTTCTGCAACAGATTCCGGAACTACGAAATTTCTTATATTATCACACCGATAAAATGCCTCATTACCGATTTTCAACATACCGTCCGGAACATCTACGGAGAGAATATCTCTTTGGCCTGAGAAGCAATTACCCGCAATATATCGCGTTCCGCAATTTATGCTTACATGCCCTGCACCCAAACCTTTGTATCTGTAGGCCGTCGAACCGATATATACGAGTCCGTCAGGACTATTATCATACCAAGCCGTATTCTCAAAAGCATCCGTACCGACTTCATCCACTCTATTGATGAAATCAATATCTCTCAATTTGACATCGTTGAAAAATGTCTTTTCGCCTATCGTTATTTCAGAATCGCCACTTCGGGATTTATGCCGGATTTTTACAGATTCCAGTTCCGGACAATCACTGAAAGCATAATCGCCTAATGAAACAGGCTCCGAGCCGTCAATCTCCACGCTTTTCAAAGATTTCACACCTGAAAATGTTCCGGGGCCCACTTTTTTTACCTTCCCTACCGAAAGCTGCACAACCGGAATGTTTCCTATATGGAAACTTAAGGTATTTTGCGTAGGGCTTATGCTTTTTTCTAAATTTCCACTCCAATGATGTTCATGACCGCGGTCAGACCAATTATTCACAAATTCAACCTCAGCCCACTCATCCACACTACCCATGAAAAACAGGTTATAAGGACCTGCGTTTTCAAAAGCCCTGTATATAGCCTTTTTGAATTTTTCACCTAATGTTAATTGGCGAACAGACCGACATTCACTCAAAGCGAGCGTTTCGATAAAAGAGCCTTGAAATACGACATCGCTCAGGTTCGGACAGCTGCGAAATGCACCCTGTCCGATTGTGTCACAAGTAATAAATACTGATTCAAGACCTTCATAACCGCTAAAGGCGGCTGGTGAAACTTTTGTCCGATCACTATCCAAAACTACCAGATCTGTCAAATACTTCGTCATATTGCAGCCGTCACCATACCACAAACGCTCAATACCCGGAAGTGATAATTCGGTAGTGCTGACTGTCAAATACTGATGGTAGCATGGAAAAGTCATATCCATCCACCGGTCGAGTGTTCCACCGTAGATTATATCTTTAAGTAACGGACAATCCTTTATCTCTGGCAGATATTCCACCTTATCACCAAATCCGAAAACCTTTAATTTTGGAAATGAACTGATATAGGATCCTACCGACCTACAGTTTTTAGGCTGAATTATAGTTTCTATACTTCTGTAGCCCGCATCCTCGGATTCATCATAAATATTAAAATCCGCACATCCATCCTCTACTTTCGGACAATCCCATAGATTCAAATATTTTATTCCACGGAGATTCTCTAATCTCAATGCTTCCACATTGGGTAAAGATAAAGTTATACTATCGCCAATATAAGAATATCCTAAATCCAATTTTTCAAGGCTTTTCGGAAAAGTAGCCCCTGATTCAAAGTACACATTATAACCATTCAGAACACTAAGGTCGGGCAATTTACAAGCATTGGGGATTCTTGTTGAAGTCAAATCCATAGTCTGTATGTAATTTATGTAGGGAAACCGACATTTCCGTAAATCAGGGACACCGTTTATAACAAAATTAAGTTCCCTTTCATCCGCTCTTTCAATCACGCAATCTTCCTGATAATAGTCCACATTTACCATATCAATCGTTTCCAGGCGCGGACAGTCCATAAAACCTAATATATTGGTTACATCAGCATCAATTTCAATACTTTTGAGTTCAGGAGCAGAAATCAATGTATTACGGAATTTATAAGGCCGTTTGACTTCTATTTCTGCAAGGTTCTCCCAGCCAAAGCCAACATCATTAAGTATCTTATAATAATTATCCTTCGACTCAAAAGAATCCACTACAAATTTAACCGGACTCCAGCCGCTGAATTCGGCTGATCCGATCATGCTATTTATATGTATAAGCGGTATCTCTACTCTTTCTCCATATTCAAGCGAGCATTTTAACTCATTGATAAAAATATCGTCAGGCAACCAATCAAAAGATGTGTCAAGACTACGACATCCCTCAAAATTCAAATTTTGATGATCACGTAAAACATAATTCAGACCTATAATCTTTTGCAAGGACGTACATCCGTTGAACTCACCTTGAAAATAGCTGTCATATTTGTCAGTCCAGCTTTCTTTGAACGTAATTGTACGGAGATTTTCCAGCCCGCGAAAACAACCGTCCACAATTCCGACGACCTTCGCGCTGGCACCTGTTTCCCAGGAAACAGTGGATTGGAAAACAAAATCCGTCACTTCCTTAGATATGCCCCTCAGGACAGCTTCGTACTCATCGTTGCCAATATCTTCAATAGAATAATAAGCACCGTTAATTTCTTTCTCAAGCCCAATCGGAAATACCGGGGGCGTCAACATGAAGCTCAACACCACAGGCAATAATAATCTTTTCATATGCAAGAAATTGAATTCCCGATAGACATCCCCTGACCGAGAGTAGCGTATAATAAAAAAGGCATGGGAGTCTGTACTTAAGCTCATCCCGGTCTCAGGCCTTCGCATTGCCCACCTATCAGGATAAGCAACCCAGCCAGCCCACGCCAAGGATGTATATAAAACCATATACAGAAAATACCGGTCTTACCGACAGGGTATAATCCGTGTTGAAGATTATATGCATCTCCCGTGAGCGTCCACGTTGCCGTCTCTTTCGATAGGTCATTGAAGTTGCGAAGTTCGAGACCAAAAGATTACGTTTCAGTAAACGCCTTTAGAAAAAATAGCCCGCATATCCCCACTCTTGGGCGGCGGGTCTTGCAAAGATACGAATATTAATGTATTTTATATTGATTTTCCGTAAAAATATTTTTAATGGATACATCTCTTAATAGGCGGCCGGAAGTATGGCAGGAATCACGGGCACATAACGACAGAAGCGGCAGGAGTGACAGAAGAGAATTTTCAGATGTAGGGCTATCGCATGCGGTGGCCTCTCTCCCGCGGATGTTTCAATCACATAAAGAATCAGGACCGCTGAAGCGAATAATCAGCGGCCCTGGATGTATCATTAATCTTAATAATTGCAAAGCATACTTTTATGCTGCGGGGGGTGTTATCTGCGGTAGACGGGTTTCATGTCGTAGGAGAGCATGGCGAGTGAGAATCCCCAGTAGATAAATGCGAGTGAAGTGAGGAAGCTTGTCATGGCCATGTCCTGAATCCAACCGGCCTCGATGAAGAAGAAACCGATGAGCATGAGGAGAATACCGTTGATGAGATAGAGCCACCAGTAGCGGCGTCCGCTCTGGACTACCGAGCTGCAGATAGCGCTGATGCCCCAGTATATAAAGATGAAAGCAATAAAATAGGGGAATACCATTTCAGAGAGAACGATACTGCGCACGAGCATGAAACCGATGAAAATATCGATGATGCCGCCAGCGAGCCACCATCCCCAGCCTTTGCCGCGGTCAGGGCCGGAGGCTACGAGAAGCTGGACGATGCCGACAAGGACAAGAAGCCAGCCGAAAATCTGTGAGGCAACCGCATAACCTGCAACCGGCCAGAACCAATATGCGAATCCGCAGATCACCATCAGGATACCTGCAAGGAGGACAACCCACCAATAGCGGGTCTGACCCCAGAATTTTTCAATGAGCGTTTTCATAACGACTTATGTTTTTGGATTAATAGTTGAAATTGTTTCTAAATTATCATTCAGTTGAACCGTGACCAATGCCGCCGACATTCCGACGCCCATCGTATCAGGATGCTGTACTATAATAACACCTTGTTTATAAAATTTGTTGATTTTTATCTTATGTATATTTTTCATACCTTTGTAGGGTATAATCTAATCAATCTTGTTATGAAAAAAAATATTCTTATTCCTGTATTATTAGCATCATATATCTGCTGTGGTTGCGGTAATGATGAAATATTTTTATCTGATGCTTTTCTATCCAATTCCATTTGGAATGGTACTCTTACCATTCCAAATGAGCCGCAAAAAGATATTTTGTATATACGAATTACATTTCACGATAATAATATCGGAGATTATAGAACTTTTGAAGACATTTCAATGAATAAAATAATCGATGGTGGCACCTTTCAATATTCTCTAAGAGGTGATGTTATCTCCTTTTATGGAGAGGGAGCAAGAGATATTACAGGCGATTGGTGGACAAAGAATATTTCTAAAGAAAAATTTGAAATTATTAGAGAGCCTAAAACGAAATATGAATCAACTCTTAATTTAAAAGCTATTAAGTTATGATATCTAGATTATCAATTTTTGCATTTCTCTCATTTTCCCTTTTATCATGCCAAGAAACTATATTAGAAGATAGTTTTACTACTAATAACACCAATCTTCAAATAGAAGAAACCATTCTAGAACGCGATCCAAATTTTCCTTGGAAACCCGTAATAAATACAAAGAGTAAATCTATATCTAGGAGTGCAATACAATTATTTCACTCTGACTATTTAGGCTTTTCCTACAGAACATCATTATTTCCAATAGAAGATACACGAAATATAGGACATCGAGTTATTGATATTGCCAAATTATCACGAGATATTCCATCCTACATAAATACTTGGAAGAACAAAAATCACGAAGCAAATTTTTTTGCATATACTAATTTTGACGATTATATCTCAAAGTCAACTATAACAAAAAAAGTCTCAGGCGGATTTAATCTGAATTTGGGTGTTTTTTCAATTGGTAATAAAACTAATTATACAGATATATTTACTTCTGATATAACACAAAACGACAACTACGTTTTTGGTGAATTAAGTGTAGTTTCACGGGATTCATGTTATCGGATGCAATATAGCTCTAACATCAAGAACAAAATTATAGATAATTACTTAGATTCTATATTTTCAGAGGAATTACATTGTCTTCATCCTTATGAATTTTTCAAAAATTATGGAGGATTTATTGTTCGCGATTTTACTACAGGAGGCAAAATCTCGGCTCTATATGCAGGAAGATATATAAAATCAGCTACTACAGAAATCAAGACTCGAGATATGAATAGCGAGATTAATAGTTCATTTAAATTAGGGAATACGGGAAGTGATAATGCTTCGCTATCATTAGGAAGAGGCACAACCAGTACACTATCCACTACTAAACAATTTTCATCTGTTAAAATGTCTATCAAAGCCCTTGGAGGAAGTCCAGCTTTTCCAAGTTTTACCATTCCTACAGAAGTTGGCACTACTCAAATTGATTTGAGTAGCTGGATGGCATCTCTTGAGAACAAGAATAATACTACCTTAATAGAATTTAACGATGACGGCCTAATACCAATGACAGATTTCATTTTAGAAGATAACTTAAAAAAAGCAATATCCTCTTATATAAATGGCTACATTATAAATAATACCGAACAAATAGAGCCTTATATTAGGACATTTATTCTGCAAGGTAATTCCCCATTATTACTTCGTCAATGTTTAGTCACGCGTAATAATTCAGTTATTCATTTATCTGATACAATGTTTTATCATCAGGCTAGCGATGGTACCGATAATGATATCGAGGCAATTATCAAATGGTGTAAAAAAAGTGAAATTTGGGGTTTGCGTGTTATAGGTTTCTTACCCAGTGGAAATTCAAGAAAACAAATAGGAGAAAAAGGCGATTATGCAAACCTAGTTAACCACTTTACTTCATATAAAAGAATGGTTCACAACAATATACTTTACATTATTGATGAAATAGACAAGGTAGGATTTTCTATTCCAAACGATAAAAGGTATATAGACCAATATGCATTTAAAATTCCCCTTGAATCATTAGCACCTGCAACCATCTCTTTTAGTGATTTATTCGAACAAAAGTATATTATAAATGCCTTGTAACCGCTTTAACATTTAATAAAATACGCATATCCACTGAGAATTATTAAACTACATCATATTAACGAGAACTAGATATAATAATTCACACATTCAATAATAACGCAATCAGCCATTTAGCACAAAACTGAATGGCTGATTATTTTATTACTGAATGGTCATATTCTCATATCGAACTCACGTTGATTATTTATTTACCGAATAGCTATAGAATCCGTGGAAACGACGGTTTCGGCGGCGTGGAGGAGGTAGCGGTCGACAAGGGCGGCGTATTGGGGTGTGGTCTTGAAGCGGCGGATGCGGGCGTCGATGGAGTCGGCGAGGGCGGGATTATTTTTATTGACCACCCACGACTGGAACTGGGTGAAGGATACGGGGGTAGAGATGTCGACGTCGGGATAATCCTTGGCAAGATGCGCGGCTTTTGCGGAATTTATGACCGCTCGGGGCACCTTCCCCATGGCCGTCAGCATGAAAAGCTGCTCGGCGCTGTGAATCGAGTCGTGACGTATATAGATGGTGTCGCCGATTTCATGCGAGAGATTGCGCAGTCGCTCGGCTGCGGGGGAGTTTTCCATGGCCCATACCTCCTTGCCCGCAAGGTCGAGGCGTGAGCGGATGGTGGTGTCAAGACTTATGAGCACCTGATTGTCGAGATAGACAGGCTCGGTGAAGCGGAAATTCTTGCGGCGGGAGGCGGTGACAGGGAGGTCGGAGACAACCACATCGTAGACTCCGCGCTGGAGGTCGTCGAGGGCCTCGTTGACCGACGCAATGGGATAGAACTTCACGTTGTCGCCATAGAGCACCGCCATTTCCTTCATCATCTCATAGTTGAAGCCTGCGAGCGAATCGCCGTAGCGATAGATTGACATCGGGGAATAGTCGATGGCGATGTTGATGGTGTCGCCGCGACCGCGGACATACTCGTAGCCGTTGTGGATGACGGGTGAGGAGCAGCTTCTGACGGTGACAAGAGTGGCTACAATGATGAGCGCCAGCGAGAGTATGATGCCTCCGCGCGGCGCGCGGAAGAGCGATGCAAGCCCCTTGGCGGTAGTCCATGACTTCCGGGGAGCCTTGTTATGATTGTCGGAAAACATAAGAGCCGGTTGTTATATACATATCTATATATAAACAACCGGCTCCCCTGTATAGGTTCAGACGCGCGTCAGTTGGCGAAGTCCACAATCACGCCCATCTGGAAGCGGCGCGGATTGAGCGGATAGTGGGGAAGAGAGAAATAGTCGTTGCCGCCGAACATGCCCTGATTGACGTGAGAGAAAAGCACGAAGAAGCGTGCACGCGACAGTTTCATGTTGACATAGGCGTTCATGAAGGGATAGTTGCCGCATTTTACCTCGCGCTGGTTGTAGAAAGCCATCGTCGAAGGCTGATAGCCGGGCGCATGATAGCTGGTATAGTAGTCGAGGTCTACACCTAATTGTACCTGCAACACCTTCGCCACTCTGAAATAGAGGAAAAGGTTGGAATAGACGGCCAGTTTGGGCAGGGGTATCACGGACTCGTCCGATGAAGTCTGATAGATTACGGAATTGTTCCAGTTCAGGGCGCGCCAGCTGAAATCCTGACGGAGCTGCACACTGAATACCTGCACACTTCCGCCGTTCTGCACCGGAAGCATGTCGGGGCCGAAGTAAATATGATTCTGCACATTCTCCACGCCGACATTGACGTGGGTTCCGGTGTGAGGCAGGTCGAGGATGCCGCCGAAGCGCAGGCGGCGCACCTTGCCGAAGTCGTTCTGCCAGGCGAAATGGTTCGAGATAAAATGATTCATCAGATAAGGCGCCGTCGTGTTGCTGAAATGGCCGTAGCCTTTGACGGTGACGGTGTCACCGAGGATTTTGAGACGTGTCGACACATTGCCTTCGGCCTTTATCTCACCGGCGGCCGGTCCGACCACGCCGAGACTTGCGGTTGCCTCATAGTTGAGAAGATGGCCTTGCTGCTTTACAAGCTGCGCGCCCACCCACACGAGATTTTCAGTCTCCTTCGGCTTCATGCGGGCGTCGAAGGGATAGGGAGTAAGGTCTGCCGGACGCTCCTCGCCGGAGATGGCGAGAGTGTCGGCCGTCTGATGATATGTGCGGAGCTCGTGGGTGATGAAAGCGCCGAGACCGGCTTTGGCATACTTGTTGAAACCTTCAAGCAGCGAAACGCCGAGGGTGTTGCGCATGGAGCTGTAGCAGGTCTTGTCGGCGGTGGCATCGGCACTGATGTAGTGGTTGGTCCAGAAGTCCTCCTCGGATGAGTTGCCGTTGGTGAACTTGTGGCGCGAGGCCTTGTAGTCGAAAGTCCATATAAAACTCGACACGGGGACATACTCACGGCTGACAATCGAATCATTCTCGTCGCGCGTCTCACGCCAGTAGCCCACTTTGTAGCGGTGGTTCATATAGAACTGCTTGCCGCTCACACGCGAGTGGGAGTTGGAGAGGTGCGTCGGGATACTCTTGGGGTTGATCGACGAGACGCCGCCCTGAAGCTGAGCGGGGTCTGTGATGTAGAGGTCATCGGTGATACCGCCGTTTTCCTTATTGATAGCATTGTAAGCGTTGAAAAAGCCCTGAAACTCATAGCGGTCGCCGGTATAGGAGGCTGAAAGTCCCCATGTGAAGGCCTTTGCCGCCTGATTTTCATAGCTGCCCTTGGAATACGGATAATTGATGAGCGCGCCGATCTGTGTGCGCCGGTTGACGTTGCCGGAAAAAAGGAGGCGGAAATAGTCCTGCGCCACCTCACGGCCACCGCCGGTATTGTAGCCTACCTGCGAGAAGGGGATGCGGGTGTTGAAAAACCTCATCGTCTCCGTGCTCGGAATCCAGAAGCGCTTGGCATCGCGGAAAAAGAAATCGCTCATGGGTTTGCTCTGCATGAAAATCATGTTTTTACCCACGGAAGCCTGGTTGCCCGTAGTAGCGAAAGCCGGACTATAGGCCGAGGGTACAGCGGTCTGATAGTAATTGTAGAGCAGAGTGTCCATCGGGGCACGCTCACGCAATCCGAGGGGCTGAAGAATCCGCCATGCGTAGGAGAGCGAATCGCTCGGCACATCGTCGGCGCCTCTCGCACCGAGGCCGACGGCAAGTATGGTGATAATGATGAGGATATGCTTTTTCATATATGACTGCAAAGATACGAATAAAATATGCACATAAAAAAATTATCCGTCATCACGACGAATAATCTTCTTACCTTAAATCTAATACCATGAAAAACTGATGCAAAGGTAGTGACTTTTAATGTTACTCCAAATTTTTATGTTTAAAAACATCATTTCTTTAACTTTATTTTAACCACCAGTCACTATATTCGCATTTTTATTAACTTTATGCAACTATTTTACATAAATCATTTAACAGATTTAACATTTTGTAAATTTTTCATATTTCCACCGTGTCGCGTGCCAAAAACGCTTCTTGTGATTGTCAGTAGGAATAATTACATTTGTGTAATCATCACAACCAGAACATGAAAAAACTATTACTAACTTCTCTCATCACATTCTTCTGCCTGACCGATGCAAACGCAGAGGGCTTCTCCAACCCTATCATCCCGGGGTTTTATCCGGATCCGAGCATCTGCCGCGTCGACAGCGACTATTATATAGTCAACAGCACCTTCGAATATTTTCCCGGAGTACCCCTTTCCCATAGCCGCGACCTCGTCAACTGGGAGCAGTTAGGTTATGTGCTCGACCGTCCCTCGCAACTCAAAATCAAAGGGGGCAATCTATGGGGCGGCATCTATGCGCCGACCATCCGCCATAACGACGGCGTATTCTATATGATTACGACCAATAATTCCGACCGCGGCAATTTCCTCGTCCACACAACCGACCCTAAGTCGGGCAACTGGTCAGACCCCGTATGGCTCACACAAAAGGGCATAGACCCGTCGCTTTATTTCGAGGATGGCCGTTGCTATATGGTAAGCAATCCCGGCGACGCTATATGGCTTTGTGAAATCGACCCTCTCTCGGGTCGACAACTGACCGAATCGAAAATAATCTGGCACGGCACCGGAGGCCGCTATCCCGAGGGACCTCACATCTATAAGCGCGACGGTTGGTATTACCTCATGATAAGCGAGGGTGGCACCGAATACGGCCATAAAGTCACCATAGCCCGCAGCCGCGACATCAACGGCCCATACGAAAGCAATCCGGCCAATCCGATTCTGACTCACATAAACCGCAACGCGCAGTCAAACCCGATACAGGGCGTAGGCCATGCCGACATGGTCGAGGCGCCCGACGGGACATGGTGGCTTGTCTGTCTCGGTTTCCGCATCAACGGCGAGCAGCATCACGTACTTGGGCGCGAAACCTTCCTTGCTCCCGTGAGATGGACCGACGATGGGTGGCCCGTGGTCAACAGCGACGGAACAATCAGTCTTGAAATGCCCGACTGCGGACTTACGGCTCTCAGAGCGGTGGCTGACCTCAACACAGACCGCGATTTCAATTCCACCATCTTCGGCCACGAATGGAACTGGCTCGGCAACTACACCACCGGTGACTATTCGCTCACCGAGCGCCCGGGCTATCTCCGGCTCAATGGTTCGGAAAAGAAGATAGACGAACAGGGCTCACCGACATTCATCGGACGCCGGCAGCAGCATTTCGACTTCACCGCCACGACAGAAGTGGAGACTTCAGGGCAGACGGCAGCAGGCATCACGGCCTATATGTGTCCGACCGCTCACTACGACCTCTACGTCGCCGACGGCAAATTGCACTTGCGCTATCGCATAGGGATGTTGCTTCACGAGGAAGAGATATGCGCCGTGCCCGACGGCAGAATCTATCTGCGCATCTCGGGCCACAAGTATTTCTATACCCTCTCCTACTCCACCGACGGAACCACATTCACCAAAGCCGGACGAATGAACCTCCGCTATCTCAGCTCCGAGACCAACGGGGGCTTCACCGGAGTCTACATCGCCCTTTTCGCCGAAGGTCATGGCACAGCCGATTTCGACTTCTTCGACTACCAAACGCCAGGCAGCTGACACTTCAGCAAGAACGTTAGATTGTTAGAGGGTGCTAATATCATTATACATTATCATTATACATCCTCTAATATATAAGCTATAGAGAATATGAAGCCATGTTTGCGAGTAATAATAAATTTAATAAATGTTAATTATTTTTATATTCTCAGTAATAAATATAATTTTGTATTCAATATAAAATTAATCTAATTACAGATGACAAACGAGATTAATAAAACTGATATTCTCAAGAAACTTACTGACGCAGGCATCAGACCTTCTATGCAGAGACTTGAGATTCTGAATTTTATATCCTCCAATAAGAGTCATCCTACTGCCGATGAAATCTATTCTTTTGTGCATCGAAATAATCCTACACTGTCAAGAACTACAGTGTTCAATAATGTAAAATTACTGTCTGAGAAGAGACTTGTCAATGATATCAACATATCGTCGGACTCTACAAGATATGATTCTACGCTTTCTGTGCCACATGCACATTTTATATGCCGCGAGTGCAAAAAGATTTTTGACATTCCGTTTGATATGTCGGCACTTACAATTCCTGACGAGTTTAGCTGCGACAATGTAAACATCTACTTTAAAGGCATTTGCCCGGAGTGCAAAAAGAGACAGATAAAAACAGTTTTAACAACAAAATAAAGATAAAAAAATGAAAGATTTAAAAGGAACAAAGACCGAGCGTAACCTTCAGGAAGCGTTTGCCGGCGAATCAATGGCACGCAACAAGTATTCTTACTTTGCATCAAAAGCTCGCAAAGACGGCTACGAACAGATTGCTGCAATCTTCGAAGAGACAGCAAACAACGAGAAAGAGCACGCAAAACTATGGTTCAAACTGCTGAACGGAGGTGAAATATCTGACACGATGGACAATCTGCGTGCCGCAGCACAGGGAGAAAACTATGAGTGGACTGAGATGTATTCAAAGATGGCGGAAGAAGCTGAAGCCGAGGGGTTCCCTGAGATAGCTCACCGTTTCCGTGCTGTAGCGGCTATAGAAAAGCATCATGAGGAGCGCTATCGCCGTCTGCTGCAAAACATTGAAGAAGGCATAGTGTTCTCACGGGATGGTGATACAGTGTGGATCTGTCGCAATTGCGGACACATCCATATCGGCAAAAAAGCACCTGAAGTTTGCCCGGTGTGCCATCACAAACGCAGCTTCTTCGAGATAGAAGCTAAGAATTACTAATTCCAGCATAGGTTGGACAGTAATGTGAAGTGCCCCTAAAAAGTGAACTGCACCCCAAAAGTTAGACACAAAACTTTGGGGTGCAGTTCAGCAGGAGCGCTTTTTCGTTTTATCACACAAATTATCCCTTAATTCTTACGAATAAGATAGTTGATAACCGCCCATCCGCCGAGAATCTGCATAATCATGCCGGGGATGCCGATGCGGAAGTCCTGGCAGGCAAGGAAGAAATCGCCCTTGATGGCCCATTCGCCGAGGGTGCCGACACACTGATATGCGAGCACTACGCCGACGAGCATCAGAAGCGATGCTTTTTTGAATTTCGAGGCAGTCCAACCGGCAAAACCGGCAAGCAGCACGGACTTGAGCATGATTGCGGGAAGGCTCGCCACCATCGGCATGCCGAACAGGAGCGAATTGGCCACGGGTGAGGCGAGCGCGGTGAGCAGGCCTACACGCCATCCGTATTTATAGGCACCCACGAGGGTGAAGAAGTAAATCGGCAGCCAGGTCACGCCTCCCTGCGGTACATAGTGGAAAAGCTGGGGGACGATGATATTGCCGATAATGAAAAGCGCGGCCACGGCGTAGGTTCTGACACTGCCGAATCCGAGCGAGTGAAGTTTTAATGAAGCTTCCATTTCTATGATTTCTTATTTATTTCGGTTTATTGATTGAGATGAAATTTTCAATGAGCGGCAGACATTCGGCCGCCGACCCGCAGGGTTCGCAAAGCGTCTCCACGGGGCAGATTCCATCGCCCGCGCGGTTGATGATGTTGGGCACACACTTGCCATAGGCCACGCGCATGCCCTCTTTCCCGAACAGGTCGAGGGCAGGACAGCTGATGACATCGGTGTAGACCTCCGCCACTCCGCCGAGCGCCATAAGCGCCGCCGCCCCTTTCCCGACCACCTTGTCAGCCACGAAAGCGCCGGAGAGCACGTCGGGAGATTCCTTGAACAAGCGGTAGAGGTCTTTAACTCCACGCTCATGGCAGACGGTCAGCACGCCGCCGTTGCCGATGACGCAGGAGCAGTCGCCGACATGCAGACGGGCCACCGCGCTCTGCTTGTATTCTTCAGTCAGGACCATCTCACACATTATGCCGTTTGAGTTCGTCGACGAAACTGTCGATGCGGTGAAGCTCGGCGGGGATGTCAATCGACTGGGGACAGTGGGGGGCGCACTGGTTGCAGCCTATGCAGTGGCTCGCCTGACGGAGTTTCGGCACCGAGCGGTCGTAGCCCACGAGGAAAGCACGGCGTGCCTTGCGGTATTGCTCGCCGTCGGACGAATCGGGCACATTGCCTTCGTTGACACATTTATTATAATGCAGCAGGATTGACGGGATGTCGATTCCATAGGGACAGGGCATGCAATATTTGCAATCGTTGCAGGGAATGGTGGGATACTGCATCATCATGTCGGCTGTGGCGTAGAGGAAGTTGACCTCCTCGTCGGTGAGTGGCTTGAAAGGCGCGTAAGAACGCAGGTTGTCCTCGAGGTGTTCCATATAGGTCATGCCGCTCAACACAGTCATCACACCCGGGAATGTTCCGGCGAAACGGAAGGCCCACGATGCCACACTGCGCTCCGGTTCCTGCTGCTTGAGACGCGCGACCACATGGTCGTGGAGATTCGACAGGCGTCCGCCAAGCAGTGGCTCCATGATAACAACGGGAATACCACGCTTCTCCAGCTCTCCGTAGAGATATTCGGCGTCGGTATTGCGCGGATTGATTTCCTTGGCGTGTTTCCAGTCGAGATAGTTCATCTGAATCTGCACGAAATCCCACTTGTACTCGTCATGCTTCGAAAGAAGATAGTCAAACACCTCGATGTCGCCATGGTAGGAGAAACCGAGATTGCGGATACGGCCTGCCTCACGCTCTTTCAGCAGGTAGTCGAGCACTCCGTTGTCGATATAGCGGCCGTTGAGTGCCTCCATGCCTCCCATGCCTATGCCGTGGAGCAGGAGATAGTCGATATAGTTGACCTGCAGTTCCTTGAAAGAGTTGTGATACATGTCGAGCGAAGCCTGGCGCGACCATGTCGAGGGGGAGAAATTCGATAGTTTGGTGGCTATATAGAAGCTCTCGCGCGGATGGCGTTTCAGTGCTATGCCGGTGGCACGCTCCGAGCGTCCCTTGCAGTAGGCGGGCGACGTGTCGAAATAGTTGACACCGTGGGCTATCGCGGTGTCGATAAGACGGTTGACCATCTCCTGGTCAATCTCGTCGGCCTGGTCGCGCCCGCTGCCGCCGCTGATGGTGGGCCAGCGCATGCAGCCGTAGCCGAGGAGCGAGACCTTCTCGCCGGTCTTGGGATTGGTGCGGTATTCCATTTTATCGGTAGGAATCTCCGTCTGAGTGGTCTGATTGCCGGTAACGGCATTGTTTTTTGAATCACATCCGGCCATGGCCACGCCTACAACCGACGCGCCCGCGCCGAGGCGTTTGAGAAAGCCGCGGCGGTCAAGGCCCTTGTTATCTTGATTTTTCATCATAAATATATTCAGTTCAGGCAATTTGTCAGATTGTGCGGTGTACTTCGTGGCCCTCGACATAGATGGCGCTGAAAGGACGCGCGGGGCAGAGATTCTCGCAGGCACCGCAGCCGATACAGCGCTCGGTGTTCACCACGGGTATCTTGCGCGAGGTCTCATCGGAAGGATTGGAGGGCACCATCATGATGGCTCCGACAGGACAATGGCGTGCGCAGTTGCCGCACTCGACTCCATCGGTCAGCGGCACGCAGTTTTCCTTGACCCAGACGGCATGACCGATCTGAATCGACGACTTGTCAGCGGCGTCAATAGGCAGGATTGCACCGGCGGGACATACGTCGGAACACTTCGTACACTCGGGACGGCAGTAGCCCCGCTCGTATGACGACTCAGGCTGCATCAGCGTCATCAGATCGCCCGAGGGACGGAGCACTCCGTTGGGACACACCGAGACACAGAGCTGACAGGCTGTGCAGTGGGATGTAAGGTTCTTTATGCTCTTGGCCCCCGGAGGAACTATGCGGGTCTTGCGGACAGGGATTTTCTTGTCGGCAATCACGGCGAGACCGCCGTCGACGGTCTTCTCCTGAGCCTTCATAGTGGCTGCGGCGGTGATGGCTGCGGTCACGCCGAGAAACTGGCGGCGCGAGGCGTCGGCGGAAGCTGCGGGGCGCACGGCATCTGCGGGTTTCACGCCCACAGCAGCCGGACGGCGGCGGGTGTAGGAGATGGCTCCCTGATGGCATTTTTCGATACAGTCCATGCAGTCGACACAGCGCGAATAGTCAATCGAATGGTTCTTGCTGTCGATACAGGCCGCCTTGCAGTTACGAGCGCAGAGTCCGCAGCCGTTACACTTTGAAGTGTCGATGACCGGCTTGAACATCGAATAGCGTGAGAGGAAACCGAGCACCGTACCGACGGGACAGATGGTGTTGCAGTAGGTGCGACCGTTGCGCCACGCAAGCACCGCGAGGATGACGAGCGTCGCAGAGCCTACGATGAGGGTTGAAAGGCCGCGCATCCACACGTCGACGGTGTAAAACGCATAACTCTCATGGCTCTCGGCCCACTGAGCGAGCAGATTGTTGCCCCAGGCCCACACAGGTGCGAGGAGACTCTGGACTATGCGGCCATAGGCGCTGTAGGGCGCGAGCAGGGCCACAAACGAACCGATTCCGAGCACCACGGCTATCACCATGAGTGCGAGCATCACGTAGCGCAGGATGCTCTTGGCCGGCGAATACCTGTAGCGGTTCTTCTTCGCCTTCTTTCCGAGCCACGCGAAACCGTCCTGCATGATGCCGAGCGGACAGATGACCGAACAATAGATGCGCCCGAAAAGCAGGGTAAGAGCCACAAGTCCGACCATAACACCGACGTTGAGCGCAAGCAGCGCAGGAAGAAACTGGATCTTTGCCAGCCATCCGAACCAGGCATGGATAGTCCCGCTGAAATCAAGGAAAAGCAATGTTATCAGCAGAATGACGATAAAAGCCAATGTCTGTCTTAATTTCCGTAACATTTTATTGTGTGATTGGTCTGTGAAAATTGATTGGTCTATTAAAATTGAGCTGTTATTTTCAATATTGCAAATTTAAGACAAACATTTGAAACTCCAACAAAATAAATCACCGATATAATTACCAATATTACAGATTTAAAATATCTGTAAAGCCATAGCACCTAAATATGCTTCCAACTGTGTGAAAATAGTGGTACTCTCTCTGTTTCATATCTATGTCTGAGCGCTTAAAAAGTATCTGAAGATACCTGATGAATGATATCTGGAGGTATCAGATCAAAATTCATCAAAAAATATCATCAAAAATTTGCACATATCAAAAAAACTGTCTACCTTTGCAACGCAAAACAAAAACAAAAGGTTTTTACTAAGGTTTTGCAGAATAAATTGGTGCCATAGCTCAGTTGGTAGAGCAAAGGACTGAAAATCCTTGTGTCCCCGGTTCGATTCCTGGTGGCACCACCTCTAAAATCGCTAATAATCTAACCTGTAGATTGTTGGCGATTTTTCATTCAAGCTAAATCATGCGAGTTACCTATAAAGTTACCTATGACACACACGTTTGAACGGTGCTGAAACGTGGTTTACGCAACTGAATGAACGCAAAATAAATCTTTTTACATTTTTTAATAAACGTCGGCGGGTGAACCATTCAATCGGATTGCTGGTTTTGTAGATTGCGGGGCAATTAAGTCCCGCCGTTTACATCACATAATTAATGAAAATAGAGCCCCGTACAATAACGCACGAACAATTCAAGTCGCTTATAAAGGAATGGCTTGATACCCACCGCGAGGAATACTGCGCTTTTGCCGAGGAAGTGAGCAAGCGCGACCGTTCAGGTTTTCAACAGATTTTTCTGTATGCCCAATCTATCGCCCCCGCTTATGCCAATGCCGTCAAATCTCGTATGGCAGACAATAGGGATGAAGGATTTGACGATCTTGAGAAGTTATTGGAGGACGCTGACATAGGCAGAACGATACTTAGAGATTTTCAGTCAGAAAATCCGGATACCATTGCTCCGGCAATGCTCGCATGGCTATACTTCGGCAACAGTTGGGAGCTGATGGTGTCTTATAATGAAGAAATCATACAGGATAAAGAATCCGGATTCTTCAATCGTCTTATGGCCCGCGCCATGATTTATTTCATCATTCGTAGAAGTATCCAGAATGAACACCGTACTCGACAGGATTGGGATAATTTCCGAAAGATTCAAAAGTCGATGGGTAGTGTCGTGCCTGTTACCGATTCGGCAATCGCCGAATTTGACGAGGAAGAATCGGCAGCCACAGCGGACAGCACCGAGGCTGAAATGACCGATGAAAAGAAAGAACCGAGGAAGCGCGGCAGGAAAAAAGTCCGTGAAACCCTCGACAACCTCATACCCGACAACACTGACCGCATCAAGGGCAAAATATCGGAGTTCCTGAAACTCCGGTCGAGCGGCAATGACCTCGCCATGCTGTATATCTATCTTCACGAAGATTCGCACATACGCAGTTGCGACATTTCTACATTCCACGATGCCCTGTCGGAACATTATCCCGAACACAAGTTTGTCGGTCTGCGCGGAGTGCAGAAAGCCCATCAGCAGCTCACCACTCCTATGATGGGAGGCAAGCGCATGATTGATATGGGACAGGATAAAAAGAATCTCGACAATATCAGAATCCATTTTGAGGCGGCATAGCGCCCGAATCTTTATCATACTGAAGCCATCTGACCGCTTGCGGTCGGGTGGCTTTTTCCGTTTGTATCCACTTTGATTTTTCTCTATTCAGTTCGTTTAATTCGTTTAATTGCATCAACGAAATTAAACGAATTTATTTGGCTGATACAGTGTGTTATAGCTATTGCAAAGCGGGCAGTCGTCCATTATCTTTGCATCGCCGTTTCGGACGGAACGGCGGCTAAACGGTTTCTAACGTCGCCAAAATCGTTCAGCTCTTAACAATCCGGCGACATAGTATTTGCCTATGACAAATCTATTAGAGTTAATCAACAGTGGCGTGACCGGCGTTACGCTCAATGTCAAACTTGAAGACCTCGTTGAGCTGGTAAGACAGACAATCGAGGCCGCAAAGACGGAGCTGCTACCGGCTATGGTCAGCGCGGCACAGGAGGTCTTGCTCACCAAGAAAGAGGTGATGGAGAAATTTGGCGTGTGCCATACCACCCTCTGGAACTGGAACCGAAACAATATCCTAATCCCGGTAAAAGTCGGGAAGAAGGTGTGCTACCGTCAGAGCGATGTGGAGCGTCTCATTCTTGAAAAAGCGAGACAATAATGGATGCGCAGGAATTGAATCGGCTCTGGCAGTCATATCAGCTCAGAGTTACGGACGAGATTGTCAGAAGCCCGGAAGTTCTCTTTTGCAACGGTTCGGCAATCGGCACACTCGGCAACTTCTCCGCATCGACTGGTAAGGCGAAAAGCAAAAAGACATTCAACGTGAGTGCCATTCTCGCGGCTGCGCTCACCAACGGGGAGGTGTTGCGTTACATCGCCGAGTTTCCAGACGACAAGCGCACTATCCTCTACTTCGACACCGAGCAAAGTCCGCACCACTGCCAGCGGGTGATGAAACGTGCGTTGCGCCTTGCCGGACTTCCGGATGACAGGCATCCCGAAAATCTGATCTTCGCCCAGCTCCGCGCCATTACGCCCGACCTTCGCCTTGAACTTATCGACAATGCTATCGCAAACACACCCAATGTCGGACTGGTCATAATAGACGGAGTACGCGACCTGATGTTCGACATCAACAACGCCATTGAATCGTCAAAGCTTATCGGCAAGCTGATGGAGTGGACGGACAAGTATCAGATACATATCCACACGGTTCTGCACCTCAACAAGAGCGATGATAACGTGCGCGGTCATGTAGGCACCGAACTCAACAACAAGGCGGAGACCGTGTTGCAAGTCTGCAAAAGCACTACGGACAGTGAAGTAACCGAGGTGTCGGCATCCTGTATCCGCTCAATGGACTTCCCGCCGTTTGCTTTCATTGTCAACGAAGCAGGTCTGCCGGAAATCGCCACAGATTATACCTTTGCCGGGAAATCAAAGGTTCAGACCTTCTCATACTCGGAGCTTACTCCCGAACAGCACCGACAGGCTCTTGAAAAGGCTTTTGCCAACGGCGCGATAAAAGGCTGTCAGAACTGCGAGTACAGCATCAAGAGAGCCTATGCCGCCTGCGGGTTTCCATACGGTGACGGCAAAGTGACGAAACTGAAATCATTTCTGATGAACAAACGGATGGTAGTCCGAGAAAACGGCACATACTCATACAACCCAAATTTTTATTACTGATTTAAGTTCGGTTCAGTACGGGGTGTATATATGTAAGCTGAACCTGAACCAAATCCACAATACATATTTTCGATATGCTTAAAGAGATTAAAACAATCCCTTTAGCCGCCTTCTTGTCCCGTCTCGGACACGAACCAGCGGTGAAAAAAGGAACGAGGCTCTGGTATAAGTCGCCGTTGCGACAGGAACAGACGCCATCGTTCAAGGTCGAGACAACACTCAACTGCTGGTATGATTTCGGTATTGGCAAAGGAGGTAACATCATAGACCTGGCAACCGAGTTGTATCAGTCAACCGACCTGCGCTATCTCATGCGTTGCATCGCCAACAGCTATCCTGTGCCATCGGTGCAGACAGTCGCTACCTCTTTTGCTCCGCGACACTCTGCACCGAGTGTGGAGCGGTTTGAGGTCGTGCCACTGGAACACCGCGCACTTGTCGCATACCTCCAAGAGCGTGGTATTCCGGCACACATCGTAAAGGCGAACTGCAAGGAGGCTCATTACAGCTTCAACGGTAAGTCTTATTTTGCTGTGGCATTTGAGAATGTCAGCGGAGGCTGTGAACTGCGCAACAGATATTTCAAAGGTTGCCGGGGACGCAAGGACATCTCATATCTGCCGTGGTCGAGAGACGGACCGTCAACAGAGTGCGTCGTGTTTGAGGGATTTATTGATTATCTCTCTGCCAACGCACTCGGCATCATCAGCGGAGCCGACGCAATCATACTCAACTCGGTTGTCAATGTCAACAAGGCTGTGCCTTATCTCAAAGGTTACACCGCCATCAACTGCTACCTTGACAACGACAATGCCGGACAAACAGCACTCGCCGAGTTGACAGCCATATATGGCTTTGCTGTGATTGACCGCTCCACCCTCTACTCCGAGTTCAACGATTTGAATGATTTTCTTGTCAATCGAAGTTTCACTCCAAACACAATTTCCAATGAAAACAAATAAATCCACCGCATCCAAGTCAACCGAGTTGACCGATGCAGCCAAATCCAAAGTATTAACCTCTAACCCACAAATTATCATGCAACCCGATAACTCTACTAATTCCTCCAACGCAATCAACAGCGACAACACTGTTAACAGCACCACTCCTGCCAACGCAGACAATCTGTTTGAAAACGAGCAGCCAGCAACCGAAGCAACCGCCACAACCGAGCCGCCGAAACAACAGCGCATTGGCAAGCAACAGCGCAAATCGGACTTCGCCGAGTTCAAGGTTACATTCCTTACTCCGACAAAGCTGGTGAACCGTCATGCCCTGAACATCGAAGGCGACCTGTGGGACCAGCTTGAGCGTGTTTCAAGAATCCTCGGCGACCGTGGCACTACCGTCAGCAGCTATGCTAACGCCATCATAGCCGAGCATCTGAAACAGTATATCGACGACTTCGAAATCTGGCGCAAGCTCTAATGTCTAACCCGACCGCAGGGAGCGGTTACCGTCAGCGCACAACTAAGAAACGATAGTGGATTAGTTGGGGATGTTAGTTGGGGATGCAAGGGTATGTTTCGGGAGGTGAAAAATTCCCAACCCGAAACCCCTCGCATCCCGAAGGACGCTCTCTGTTCCCTGCGGTCACCATCCCCAACTCAACAAATGAGAAAGTTCAATCAGGACGCTCCCGGTGTAAAACTCCGCGGGCGACCGAAGAAAGAATCCAGTGATAAAAGAGACCGCAAAGTCTCTGTGAATTTTACCGATGCCGAAGAGCGCGAGGTGAAAGCCAAGGCCGCAGCCGCCGGTGTCAGCATCGCCGAACTGCTTAGAATCTCGGCATTCAGGCTCTCGATTGTCGGTCGTCTCACCGATTTTGAACGTGAGGCAATACGCGAACTGATGTATCAAGGCAAGAATCTCAACGCTCAGGTCAAGGCTTGTCAGGCTAACTCATGGCCCTCGACAAAGCGTAAAGCAGAGGCTTGTCTCGATGGGATTTTAGCCACTCTTGGCAAGTTGAAAACCTCAAATTCCTCATTATTATGATAGCTAAAATACTCGCAAAGGGAGCCGCATCCGGCATCGTGGGATATGTTATGCGTGAGTTCCACGACAAGGAACAGTTTACCCCCGACACTTGGCGAGTGATAGATTCCGACGGAATTCTCGGCAATGACTACCGCAGAATTGTGGACAGTTTCGACATCGGGGCGAGTCTCAACAAGAGAATCAGCAAACCAATCGGACACATCGCCGTGAGTTTCGACAGGGCAGATTTGCCCCGTCTCACCTATGAGTTTATGGTTCAGTTGGCGAAAGAATATATGGAATGTATGGGCATCCGGGACACGCAATATATAATAGTGCGCCACCTCGAAACCTCCTCGCCGCATTTCCA
>DXXM01000024.1 GCA_019416285.1 Bacteroidales bacterium | reverse complement strand
GGGTGGTCCCCTTTTCAATTGCTATCCGGGTCCCTTTTCAAATGTTAGATGCAGTGCAGCTCCTTCGTCCGATTGTATTCGGCTTTATAACGTGCCTCCCATTCGGCAGCTCGTTTGGTCGCCGCACCGATTTCCTTTTGGTAGGAGTTGTGTTCACGAAGCGAATCGGCTTTCAGACTGTCATACCGCTTCTGCAGGATTCATTGAATGGCATAAAAGAGACTCTACCTGAGAACTTGTTTGAAGAAACCAAAAGTGAAGTAATAGAGATTTGCGATGATTATAAATGGCGGAACAGTAAGGAAGGGAAGCTGGTTCTGCAAATTGAAGATTGGATAAAAGAGGCAAGACTTTGTGTCGCCACTGATTTCCCCTCAGAGTATATCTACTCGAACAACGACTGCAACCGCTCATACGGCATACACTGCACCACGTTCAGATAAGTGGCGACCGCACGGATGTTCCTGCCGAATGTGATGGCGTTGCCGCCTCTCCTGCGCGGAGCATAATCACGGTTGCAACAACCGCAGGCACAGACTTTCTTGTAAAACCTGCGTGCCCGATATATTGGCGTTATCGGCGGCAGGTCAATCTCCTGCATGACATAATCAAGTTCCCCTTCGACATCCGACAGGTTTCTGCCACATTCACTACAGAACTGCGATGCTATATTTTCTATCTCATCGGGAGTCTCCACCATTTTACGGGTTGTTCCCTCATGGCTCGGCTGACCGCCGACAGCCTTGTCCGACTTTTTCCTCAGCGACTTGGTACGCCGTTCAACCTCAGACTTTATCGGCTCCTTCGATGGCGGCGTACTGCTGTTGCCGGAGTCTTTGGGCGGCTTCTCATATTTTTCCAGCCGCTTGCGCAGTTCGCGGTTCTCTTTCAGCAGTCTGTCGACATTGCGGTTAAGCGAATGATTTTCGGCATACAGGGAATCAACCGTTTTTCTCAACGATTGAAGTTCGGATAATAGTCCGGTCAAAGCCGAATTTATGTCGTTAACCTGCTGTTTCACAGATACAAAGATAGCGGTTTTGTTTGACATATGCAAATAAAACCGCTATTAATTTTATGATATTCAGTTGATTAAGTTGAATTATCAACCTAAACACCTCTATTGCCGATTCGCTGAATAGTTACAAAAGACGGTTTAAATGTTAAAAAACTACGGGTCAGCGGATTTTTTCGGTGGGTGTTATTCCGGTACATTACAGTTTT
The DNA here is from genome assembly GCA_019416285.1 of Bacteroidales bacterium. Lineage (GTDB taxonomy): Bacteria > Bacteroidota > Bacteroidia > Bacteroidales > Muribaculaceae > Duncaniella. The sequence continues at coordinate 47,988 of DXXM01000024.1, read as the reverse complement.
TCTGTCTATATTCGGTAGGAGAGAAGCCTGTGAAGCGCTTGAAAGCAGTCGAGAAATGCGGCTGCGATGAGAATCCGACGCTGTATGCAATCTGCGATATATCGACGTCGGGTTGTCGGAGGAGCTCACAGGCTTTTCGCAGTCTCACGTTGCGGATGAACTCGCTCGGCGTAAGCCCGAAAAGCTCCTTCATCTTTCTGTTGAGATGCGCGCGGCTGAGACCCACTTCCTGACAGAGTTTCTCGACATTGAGATTAGGGTCCTCAAGATGCTCGTTGATTTCACCCACTATTTTGTCAATAAGGTTCTTGTCGTTACCCTTGAGTTCGGGGGTCTCAATCTTGTCGTCCTGCTGCTGTGTGCCCGAGAATTTACCACGCAGACGCAGGCGGTTGTCAATCAGATTGTCGCACATGGCCTGGAGCTCTTCAATGTTGAAGGGTTTTCCGATGTAGCCGTCGGCGCCTTTGTCCCAACCGGCCATGCGGTCAGCCACATCATTCTTGGAACTGAGGAGGATTACGGGGATATGGTTGGTCTCTATATTGCTTTTGAGAGTCTTGAGCAGTGTGAGGCCGTCCATTCCAGGCATTACGACATCGGAAACCACCAAGTCGGGCTGCGATTCCGTGATGCTGCGCAGGGCTTCCTCGCCGTTTATGGCTTCGGTCACTTTGCCTAATCCCGAAAGAATGTCGGCGAGGAATGTGCGGATTTCAGCGTCGTCGTCGACCACAAGAATCTTCGACGATTGATTCTGACGGTTGCGCTTGATATAAGGCGCAGCCGGAGTCTCTTTCTCAATATGCGGGAGACTGTTTCTGGCCGAAGCCTCGCCGGTGCTTTCTTCCTGCGTCTCACTCTCTTCGTCCTTTTTGCCGACGGGGATGCGCACGGTGAACACACTGCCGCGACAGTCGGTCCGGTTGGCGGCTGTGATTGTGCCGTGATGTAGTTCGACGAGCAGGCGGCAGAGGTCGAGACCTATGCCGAAGCCAAGAGGTATGTCGCGGCTGTTGAATTTGCCCTGATAGAAGCGGTCAAAGATATGGCTGATGTTTTTCTCGTCCAGACCTATACCGGTGTCCGACACCTTGACTTCAACATAGTCGTCCATAGTCTCGTCTGTTCTGGCATCGACGGTCACGTCTATCTCACCGCCTTCAGGAGTATATTTGATGGCGTTTGAAATGAGATTGACCAGCACCTTGTCGAAATTGTTGCGGTCAATCCACACGTCGATTTTAGTGAGGTCGGGATTTGCCGCCCTGAAATTCAGACTGATATTCTTCTCTTCGGCCTGAGGTTTGAATATATCCACGAGCTCTCCGGTGAAACTCATGAATTCAGTCTCCGAGCACTCGATTCTCATCTTGCCCTTGTCGATTTTTCGAATGTCGAGTAGCTGGTTGATGAGTCCGAGGATGCGGTTGGCATTGCGGTGGATGGCGTTGAGATTGCGAAGCGTTTCGGGGTCATGGTCCTTTTTCATTATCCGTTCAAGCGGGCTGAGTATGAGGGTCAGCGGCGAGCGGATTTCATGAGATATATTTATGAAGAACTTGATTTTCTCCTCGTTGACACGCTCGGCGTTTTTGTGTTTCACCACTCGTAACACGAGCGCTATGAGCACGCATAACAGCAGGAAATAGATGACTTTAGCCACTTTCGAGAGATACCACGGGGCTGTGACGGATATATCCACCGTCTTGACTTCTGAATATAGTCCGTTTTCAAACGCTCTGATTTCCAGTTTGTAGTCGCCCGATTGGAAATGGGGCAGGGCTATGATTCCGCTTCCGGCCGTAGTGGATACCCAGTCATCGACCATGCCTGGGATACGCCACTGGAAAATCAGATTGTCGGTCTCGCGGAAATCCTTGGTCGACATGCGGATTACCAGCGAGTTGTCGCGGTATGACAGACGGATATATTCCGGGTCGAAATTTCCGTCGGTCAGCACCTCCTCGCCCGAAGAGGAGAGAGTGGTGTTGTTGACCTTCTCTCCGTTGAGATAGATGCCGGAAATAAATATGTCTCTTTCAAACTCTGGTTTTTTCAGCTTGGCGGGTTCGAAGAGGGTGATGCCTTTTTCGCCGCTGAAGAGGAGCCGGCTGCTGTCGGCTGAGATTGTCGCAGAGAAATAGTCGCTGTCCGACATGTCGTTGCGGCCGTAGAAGGGTATGATGCTGAATGTGCTGTCAACGCGATTCAGACCGTCGTGCGTCCCCACCCAGGCGTTGCCGTCGGTGTCGAATATAATTGTCGATACGTTGATGTCCGACAGGCCATCCTTGGGTGTCAGCCTCTTATATGAATTGTCTTTCGGGTTTATGATGAAGAGACCGTTGCTTGTCGCGTCCCAGATATTTCCGTTTCTGTCTTCGCGGATTGAATTGTGTACACCCTTCACCATCTGCGGATTGATGTCGCTGAGCGATGTGTGTTGACCGGAGGCTGTGTCATACACCGCCAGGCCGCCGTACATGCCGATCCATATCCTGTTTTTAGAGTCGCAGAAAAGCGACGAAATCCAACGGTATTTCTTGTCCCTGCCGTCTGTCAGCCAGTGCGTCTCTCCTGTCTGCCGGTTCATGACTGCTACCCCTTCGCCGTGTACTCCGAGATATAGGTTGCCATTGTGATCTTCTGTGACTGCCTGCGCGATATAGTTACCGCTGATGTTGATGAGGTGACGCATCGAGCCGGTGGCCGGATTTAGTTCATAGAGGCCATGGTTGTCGACTCCTGCATACAGCAGCCCGGAGCGTGATACGTGGAGTGAACTTATGGCCCCCCCTAATTGTCTTTTTGACAATAAGTTACCGTTGCTGTCAACCGAGAGCAGCACTCCGTTGTCAAGCCCCATCCATATATTGTCTGATCCCGGAAGCACGGCAATGTTGGTTTTACCTCCCGAATATCCGGGCAACGCACGGGCTATGTAGATGAAATTAAACGGGATTTCACGCTTCGGCGCCATAACGAGACCCTGATGCGCGCATCCCAGCCATACATTGCCGAGTGAATCCTGATGTATGGTCGAGATTCTCGCCTTGTTGATGTCTATTATCGGATTGCCGAGTTCGCGGTAGGGTCTGAGCTCCATCCTGTCTTTTTCAAGTGAGAAGAGACCGCTACCCACGGTGCCTACCAGTATTTTACCGTCGTCAGTGAGTTCCGCGCAGTTCAGTACAGGTTTCAGGCCGTCGGGTATCGTTATCGGGGTGAATACATCTGTTTTCGGATTCCACAGCCAGCATTTTGTTGTGGAGGCCACAAAAATGTTGCCTTCGCCGTCGTGGAGCAATATCTGAATATATGTATCTGACAGATGATAGGTTCGCACCTGGCCGTTTGCAGCTATCCTGATAACGTCGCCGTTGTGATTGCCGCCTATCAGCTCACCTTTTGACGATGCGGTGAGCACATTGATGGAATTTGAATTTTCAATCTGCGCCATGTATCTCACCGCCACCGGTTCACCTGAGGAAAAATCGATGATATGTAGTCCTACGCCTGACACCATGAAGACTATGTCGCCGCTTGAAAGCTGACAGATATCAAAAATATATCCGTAGAATTCACTGTTGGGAAGTGAGATGCGTTTGAAGCTGTCGGTGTCAGGGTCGTAGAGGTTGAGGCCCTCGCAAGTGCCCACCCAGAGGCGGTCAGATGAGTCGAGCATGATTTTCATGATTCGGTTGTCGCTAAGAGACGATTCCGAATATTCGTCGTGAAGATACTTGTCGAAATTGGTTCCGTCGAATCGTAGAAGTCCGTATTGTGTGCCTATCCACAGGTATCCGTCATTGTCAAGACAGAAACTGCTGTAGTTTGACGAAATCATCTCGCGTGCGTTGAAAAGACGTGTGTTCTGCAAGGCGTCAGCCCTCAGCACAATCGAGATTGTCAGCATAAGAAATGCAATAAGTCGGAGTATGTTGTTCATGGCATAATTACTTATTCACAAAGTTACGCAAAATTCTGCAAAACTCAGAAGTTTGTAGCTCATTTTGAGACAAAAAAGGGGCGATGTTACAAATATGAATCAAAATAATATAAATATATAATCCGAATTTTCAGTCGTTCATCTTGATGATACTATACTTAACGTCACCTCTATATTTTTAATGTAACTTTGCCAATGGATAAGCCGTCTGATGGGTGGCATCTCCTCCGATTAACCATGATCAATCAAAACTCATAAAAAACCATGATTAAGACAGTCAGAAACATATTGCTTGCAGTGATAGCGCTGGGAGCGCCGCCAGCCTCCGCCGCTTCCGCTCCGAAAGTGTTTCCTAACCCGGTCATCTGGGCCGATGTCCCGGACCCCGACGTCATCAGAGTGGATGACGACTTCTATATGGTGAGCACAACCATGCACCTCATGCCGGGATGTCCGGTCATGAAATCTAAAGACCTTGTCAACTGGGAGACTGTCGGCTATGTGTTTGATACGCTCAACGACACCCCCCGCTATGACCTCAATGGAGGCACTGTCTACGGCAAGGGCCAGTGGGCTACTTCTCTCCGCTATCACAACGGCCGTTTCTACGCACTATTCTCGCCGAATGACGCACCTTATAAATCATATATATATTCCACGACCGCCCCCGCCGGCAAATGGGAGCTCGTCAGCCGCACCGACCACTTTCATGACTCATCGCTCCTTTTCGATGATGACGGACGTGTCTATGTGTTTTATGGCAGCGGACAGATTCGCCTCCGCGAGCTCAATCCGGACCTTTCGGGCGTGAAGGATGGGGGCATAGATCAGACCGTGATTTTCCCTGACAAGTCGGAGACCGGTCTCCACGAGGGTAGCCGCGTCATCAAACACAACGGCAAGTATTACGCGCTCATAATCTCCTGGCCTTCAGGAAAACCCCGCCGTCAGCTCTGCTATCGCGCGGATAATATATGTGGCCCTTACGAGAAATGCGTGATTCTCGAATCCGAGTTTGGCGGTTTCCCGTTTGTAGGACAGGGATGTATTGTCGACGATTCATCCGGCAACTGGTGGGGCATGATTTTCCAGGACCGCGGCGGAGTAGGGCGCATCCTCACTCTCAATCCCTGCCGCTGGACCGACGGATGGCCGATGCTCGGCGACGCCGACGGCAAGGTGCCCTGCACAATCGCCAAGAAACTTGTCCCGGTGAAAGGGGACGGCATCGTGGCGAGCGACGAATTTTCCAAAGGCCGCAAGTCACTTCTCTGGGAGTGGAACCACAATCCGATAGACTCTGCCTGGTCACTCACCGCGCGCCCCGGCCATCTGCGCCTCGCCACCTCCCGCATTGTCGGAAATATCTTCGAGGCTCCCAACACGATTTCACAGCGCATGGAGGGGCCGGCATGTGAGGCAGTTGTGAAAATCGACATTTCAGCCATGAAATCCGGCGACGTGGCAGGCTTCGGCGCCCTCAACGGCGATTCCGGTCTCCTCACCGTCATAAATGAAAACGGCAGAAAGTGGCTCGCCGCCACTACTTCGTCCGTAAGTCTCGGCGACGACCATTCCGTCACCGGCGTGGATAACCGCGAGATAGAGCGTGTGGCTCTCGACGGCGACAAAATCTGCCTGAAAATCATGGCCGATTTCCGCCCCGGACGTGATATTGCCACCTTTGCATATAGTGTCGACGGCAAAAAGTGGCACCCGATAGGCAAGGATTTCAAAATGATTTTCGACTACCGCCGTTTCTTCATGGGCACACGCTTCGCAATCTTCAACTATGCGACGGCCGAAGCCGGCGGATATGTCGATGTGGACTACTTCCGCTACAAGAAACTTGAAAATATATAGTAAATGACATAATGGTATAAGGTAAATATATATTATGCTACAATAGTTGTGTAATCTAAGTAATTGATTGTTTTTTGGGTTTATTCTAAGTAAGTGTTCATCATTGACTTTGAGATTTCTTTCATACTTTTATCTTAATTATCCGGTTTAAACTTACATTAACCACAACACACGACTCAATTTAAAATCTGTCTGACGGGGGCTGCGCGTGGAGCGTAGCCCCCGTTTTGTTATATCGCAGTGCCTCAGGGATATAACTATAGGTGTAATATAGGTGATGATTCAAATAATTATGCAAATGAGACAAAACGATATGGATCATGATATAAATATGTACGCCTAAGAGCCGATGTAAAATGTCCGTCTTGAATCAATAACATAATTTTGTGATGTTTAACCATTCATTACAAGTACCGAATCAAAACCGAATCTCATGAAGACTAAATCAGCCCTGATTGCAGTTTCAGCCGGTTTCCTGACCACTCTTGTGAGTTGTACGTCAGCCGGAGCCGTCGCTTCAATCGAGCCGCAGAAATCTGTTGCGATTTTTGACTCGTTTTCCTATGAGGGTGCCGACGACTATTATAAGTCGAACCCTCTGGCGGACGAAAGCTCGTTCTATAATCCCATCCTCCCCGGATGGTATTCCGACCCCACAATCTGTACCAACGGCGAGGGGGATTATTTCCTCGCCACCTCTACTTTCACCTATTTCCCCGGTGTGCCCCTGTTCCACAGCCGCGACCTCGTGAACTGGAAGCAGGTGGGCCACATCCTCTCTCGCCCCTCGCAACTTCAGAACATGGAGAAGCAGCATGTGAGCGGTGGCATCTTCGCTCCCGCCATCGCCTACAATCCGGCCAACAAGACCTACTACATGATTACCACCAACGTCGGCGCCGGCAATTTCTTCGTCAAGACCCAGGACCCATTCGGAGAGTGGTCCGACCCCATCATGCTCCCCGAGGTGCAGGGCATCGACCCCGCCTTCTTCTTCGATGCTGACGGTAAAGGCTACATTGTCAACAACGACGACGCCCCCGACGGCAAGCCCGAATATCCCGGACACCGCACAGTGCGCGTGGTGGAGTTCGATACCGCTACCGACAAGTGTGTCGGCGAGCGCAAAATCGTGGTCAACAAAGGCTGTCGCCCCGAAGAGAAACCTATCTGGTGCGAGGGACCACATATATATAATATAAAGGGTCAGTATTACCTCATGACCGCCGAGGGCGGTACCAGCGGATGGCACAGCGAGGTCATCTACCGCGGACCCTCTCCTTTCGGCCCCTTCACTCCCTGGGAAGGCAACCCCATCCTCACCCAGCGCACTCTCGACAGTTCACGTGAGAATCCCATCACCTGCGCCGGCCATGCCGACCTCGTGCAGACCAAGGAAGGCGACTGGTGGGGAGTGTTTCTCGCATGCCGCCCCGTCAAGGACGATATGGAAAACCTCGGCCGCGAGACATTCATGATGCCCGTGAAATGGACCGATGACGGCTGGCCCTACATGACCCGCGAGGGCGAGACCATCCCGATGCAGCTCCGCCGCGACGGTGTGAAGCGCGAGCCCGACGTAACCTTCGGCAATTTCGCACGCACCGACGAGTTCACCGACTCCATTCTCGGAATGGACTGGATGACACTCCGCGGCACAGCCGATGAATACTACTCTCTCTCCAAAAATCCCGGCTACATCACCATCAACTGCGCCGATGTGTCATCTGCCGAGAAAGCGGTGCTTCCCTATATCGGCCGCCGCATCCAGCACCACAACTACACAGCCTCGACCAGACTGACTTTCGATCCCGAAAATGAAAAACAGGGCGCCGGCATGCTGCTCATGAAAGACGAGACACACCAGTATCTCCTTGCCAAGACCCGCGACAAGGAAGGCACACACAAGGTAGTGCTCCGCAAGATTACCGAAAACGGTCATGAAAACCTCGCCGAAAAAGCTCTTGAAGACGGAACACACCACCTCGATCTCAAAGTCGAGTCAAAAGGACTCAGCCTCGCGTTCTCCTATTCGGCCGACGGGGGCAAGACCTGGAACGAAGTTGCTTCCGGAGTCGACGCCGGGTTCACCTCCACTGCCAAGGCAGGCGGTTTCACCGGTACCACAATCGGACTCTACGCCTCAAACAGCCTGTAGTCATTACCCTGATGCCATTCATTCACTTTTTTGAGTGATAACCAATCAATTATATTACTTTAAATTAATAACAATGGAAAATGTAAAGAAACTATTTCGTTGCATTTCACTCCTGCTGCTTCTGGCCGCTTTCAGTCCGGCCCGGGCATACGCCGATACGGTCAGGGGTACCGTGGTAGACGACACGGGTGAACCACTTGTGGGGGTTTCAGTAATCCTCAAAGGCTCTTCTCAAGGAGTGGCTACTGATATCGACGGTCAGTACACGCTCAATGTTCCCAACCTGAAAAACGCCGTACTGGAATTTTCCTATGTCGGCATGGTTTCCCAGACCGTAAAGGTCAACGGCCGCAGTGTGGTTGATATCACACTCACAACTGATACTGAGATGCTCGACGAAGTAGTTGTCGTGGGCTATGGCCAGCAGAAGAAAGCCTCTGTGGTGGGTGCCATCACCCAGACCACAGGCGAGACTCTTGAACGTGCGGGCGGTGTGAGCAACGTAGGTGCCGCACTCACCGGTAATCTCCCCGGTGTCGTCACCACCTCCTCAACCGGTATGCCCGGCGACGAGGACCCGCAGATTGTGATCCGCAGCGCAAGTTCGTGGAACAACTCTCAGCCCCTCGTGCTCGTCGACGGTATCGAGCGTCCCATGAGCTCAGTCGACATCAGCTCCGTAAAGACCATCTCCGTCCTCAAGGACGCATCCGCTACAGCCGTCTACGGTGTGAAGGGTGCCAACGGTGTAATCCTCATCACCACCAAGCGCGGTGAAGAGGGTCGTGCGAAGATTTCTGTCGGAATGAATGTCACCGCCAAGGTGGTTTCGAAACTTCCCGAGACACTCGGTTCTGCCGACGCTATCCGCGTCCGCAACCGCGCCATCGAGCGTGAGCTCGGTGTCTATCCCGACTCATGGGTTGACATCTATCCCGAGGATGTCATTCAGAAATACATCAATCCCGGTGACGAGTGGGAACGCTACGTCGACGTTGACTGGCAGAAGGAACTTTTCAAGGACTATGCCATGGCCTACAATCCCAATATCAATGTGGCCGGCGGTACAAAGAACGTCAAATATTTCGCCGCCATCGACTTCCTTCATGAAGGCGACCTTTTCCGTCAGTGGGACAACGGCCGCGGATATAAGGCCGGTTACGGCTACAACCGAGTGAACGTCCGCTCAAACCTCGACTTCCAGATCACACCGACTACAGTATTCAAGGTCAATCTCTTCGGTATGAACGGCGAGAAGAAACGCCCCTGGAATATGAACGACAGTGACTGGGGCACGACCCAGCTCTGGCAGGCCGCCTACAGCGCACCCCACGATGCTTTTCTTCCCCGTTACTCCGACGGAACATGGGGCTATTATGAGCCTAATATCCAGGGTTCTCCCAACTCCGTAACCAATCTCGCTCTCGCAGGCGCCGAGAAGGTGACAACCACCCGCATAAACACTGACTTCACTCTCGAACAGGATCTCGGCTTCCTTCTCAAAGGTCTCCGCGCCTCGGCTCTTATCTCATGGGACAACGTCTTTGTAGAGACAGGCCGTGGTGTCAATGACCTCAATCACCCTTATCAGCAGAAATATATCGATCCCCTCACCGGTGAGGTCAAATACTCGCAGACCGGTGACACCAAGACCGGTTTCGACTTCACTGAAGGCATCAAGTGGAGCACCAACGGTGGAGCCGTCGACAACAATCAGACTGTCCGCAACCTTTTCTATCAGGGTCAGCTCTTCTGGTCTGGCAAGTTCGGTAACAACGAGGTATCCGCAATGGGCGTGTTCAACCGCACGGAGAATACCTACGGCTCACAGTTCACAAACTATCGTGAGGACTGGGCCTTCCGCGCCACCTATAATTATGCCGACAAGTATTTCGCCGAATACAACGGCGCCTACAACGGTTCCGAGCGTTTCAGCAGCAAACACCGCTTCGCTTTCTTCAACTCGGGCGCTGTGGGCTGGATGATTTCACAGGAAAACTTCATGAAATTTTCACGCGGATGGCTTGACCTTCTCAAAATCCGCTATTCCTACGGTGAGGTCGGCGACGACTACGTGCCCGCACGCTGGCTCTACGCCACTCAGATGGGCTATGGAGCAGTCGACGGCAAACCCGGTGAATCCTATCAGGGTACTGACAAGCAAGTGGCTTCTCCTTACGTCTGGTTCTTTGAAAAGGCTGTCGGTAACTCCGATGTGCATTGGGAAAAGGCCATCAAGCAGAATCTCGGTATCGACTATTCATTCTTTAACCACCTCGCAGCCGGTAGCCTCGAATTCTTCCGTGACAAACGCAGCGACATCCTAATCACCGGCGACAAGCGCGCTGTCCCCAGCTACTACGGCACCACCGCTCCCACCGCCAACCTCGGCCGTGTGCGCACCTCAGGTTTCGAGCTTGAGCTCCGACTCAATTACACTTTCGGCAACAATTTCCACCTCTGGGGCAACTTCAACATGACCCACGCCACAAACAAGGTGCTTTCCTACGATGATCCCGAGCTCACTCCCGCCTATCAGAAGAGCACCGGTTTCGCCATCGGTCAGGATCACGCCACCTACACCGCAGGCATCGCCAAAAACTGGAACGAGGTCATCGGTATGACCCAGCACAATACCAACGACAATCACAAACTTCCCGGCCAGTTCATCTCTGTGGACTACAACGGCGACGGCGTCATCGACACCAACGACTCCGCCCCCTACGGCTACACCGGTACCCCGCAGAACACCTACAACGCCACCATCGGTTTCGAGTGGAAAGGTTTCTCGGCCTTCGTTCAGTTCTACGGTGTCACCAACGTAAGCCGCTATGTAGGTTTCAATTCACTAAGCAATCATCTCAACAGTGTGTTTGACGAGGGTTCCTATTGGTCAGGCACCACCGACATCAATTCAGATGTGCCCCTGCCGCGCTGGAGCTCCACTCCTTCCTACTACGAGGGTACCCGCTACCACTACGACGGTTCCTACATCCGTCTGAAGAACGCCGAAATCGCCTACACGTGGACCGGCGGATGGGTAAGGAAACTCGGCATGAGCATGTTCAAGCTCTACCTCAACGGCAATAACCTCTGGATGTGGTCGCGCATGCCCGACGACCGTGAGTCCAACTTCGCCGGAACAGGTCTCGCCTCGCAGGGTGCCTACCCGACAGTGCGCCGTTTCAACCTCGGCTTTAAGTTTGACATCTAATCAACTGACTTATCATGAAAAAATATTTTGCATATATAAAGGCCGCCGGTCTGAGTGCCGTCCTGATGCTCGGAGCAGCATCCTGCACCGACTATCTCGACAAGTCGGAGGAGTCAGACATATCCGCGACCGAGCCTTACAAGAATTTTACAAACTTCCAGGGTTTCGTCGAGCTGCTCTACAACAATATCCCTCTCTTCGACAAGGGTTACTGGACCAACTCCTTCAACTGGGGTGATGATGAAGTGGCGCGTGCCGACTGCAATTACCACATGGTCTACAAGATTGACCAGGGTGATTTCTGGGGCTGGCAGTCGGAATTTGACGGCTGGGGTACAGGCTGGCTTGACCGCCGCGATTTCGGTCCCCGTGACCGCGACCGTTTCAAGAAAGGTCTGTGGCCCTGCGCATGGTGGGGTATCCGCCAGTGCAACATGGGTCTTGAGAACCTCGAACTCCTCACTGATGCCACTTCCGATCAGAAGAAGGCCATCGAGGGTCAGCTTCTCTTCTTCCGCGGCTGGTTCCACTTCATGCTCATGAACTACTTCGGCGGTCTTCCCTATATCGACGAAGTCATGAACGCCAACGCACAGCTTTCGCGTCCGCGCCTCTCTTATCATGAGTGTGCCGACAAAGCAGCGGCCGACTTCCGCCGGGCGGCCGACCTTCTCCCGATTGACTGGGACAAGACCTCCATCAGCGTAATCACCAACGGCAACAACCAGCGTCGCATCAACAAGGTGATGGCTCTCGCTTATCTCGGCAAAAATTACCTCTGGGCAGCTTCGCCTCTGATGAACTACTCGTCGACCGGCGCACGCGACTATAACCGCGACTACGCTCAGAAGGCAGCCGACGCTTTCGGTGAACTTCTTGACCTCGTGGAGAAGGGGCAGACCCAATATCAGCTCGTCGACTACAGTAATATAGCTGATGTGTTCTATTCCTACGGTCAGAACGGCCGTATGCCCGGTTCGACCGAAGTCATTTTCAGAGGTCCTGAGTGGGATCCCTGGCAGAATACACGCTACGGTTTCGCACTCCAGTTCCTTCCGATTCCCTATATGCCGGATGAAGATACCGTGACTCTGAGTCCATGTGCCAACTATGTCAATAACTATGGCATGGCTAACGGCCTTCCCCTCGACGACCCGCAGTCCGGCTGGGACAAGACCCATCCCTGGCAGGGCCGCGACCCCCGTTTCTACAACGACATCGTGTTTGACGGCTGTCTCATCACCGACAACTATCAGTGTCCTATTCCCAATATCGAACTGTTCACCGGCGGTACTTCGCGCAACATAACCAAGGGTTCCCGTACAGGTTATTCCCTCAGGAAGTTCCTCCACAAGACCTGCAACCGTTACGACGACGGCTGGGGATGGTCGCCTCAGTTCACCATCGGTATCAGTTACCTCCGTCTTGCCGACGTATATCTGATGTATGCCGAAGCCGCTGCCCAGGCCACCGGCACCCCCGCCGGCAAATCGTCGGCCTGCTCGCTCTCAGCTCTCGACGCTGTCAACAAGATCCGTGAGCGCGCCGGTGTCGAGGATGTCAACGCCAAGTTTTCAGGCAATCTCGACGGATTCATGAGCGAACTCCGCAGAGAGCGCGCCGTAGAGCTTTCATACGAAGGACACCGCTTCAACGACCTCCGCCGCTGGATGCTCATCGACAAACCCGAATATGCCGACAAGACCTCGGTAGAGTTTACCCGCTCAGGCGAGTTTGACGCAGCCCATCCCGAGAACAATGCCGTCAGTGGCTATCACGAGGAAGTCATCGTGAGCCGCAGCTACACCGAGAAACACTACTGGTTGCCCCTCAAGAAGTCGGACTGCAACATTTCGGCAGATTTCAGGCAGAACCCCGGTTGGTAATGTAACCCTTAATTAAAATCTCATGAAACAGATACATAAATATATAACTATCGGAGCTCTGGCGATGCTGTCGGCAGGAACCGCCGGTGCCGATGAGCTCCTCGACTCCGCAAAGGTCAATGTGGCGTTTCGCTCGGTTGAGGAAATGAATCTCCTCGGCGGCGTTTCGGCTGTGGATGTCGAAAAACTCATGGAGAAGGACTACTCGACCTACAGTCTTTCCGACATGCAGGCCCTCGTGGGCGGCTATAACGGTGAGCTCTGGAACCAGGGTGCGCCCCTGGTGCTTGTCGACGGTGTGCCCCGCGACGCAAACAACATTCTTCCGTCAGAAATCGCCCAGATTACTTTCCTAAAGAGCGCGCAGGCAGTGGTGCTCTACGGCAGTAAGGGTGCCCACGGTGTAATCCTCATCACAACCAAGCGCGGCAACGAGCAGAATCTTCAGGTGAGCGTCAGAGGCAACGCGCAGCTCAATGTGCCCAAGAGCTATCCCAAGTATCTCGGCTCCGCTGAGTATGCCACTCTCTACAATGAGGCTCTCGCCAACGACGGTATAGAGATTCCCGCTTTCTCTCAGGAGGACATCTATAATTATTCAGCCGGAACCAACCCCTTCCGCTATCCTGACATCAACTTCTTCTCCGATGATTATCTCAAGAAGAGCTACATGCGCTACGATGCCAACGCGGAGTTCCGCGGCGGCGGCAAGTTTGCAAAATATTATGCGAATGTGGGCCTTTACAATAATTCCGACCTGATCAAATTCGGTGAGGGCAAGAACAACCACACCACACGCCTCCACGTGCGCGGCAACATCGATCTCCGGCTCAACGACTGGATCAGCGGCTGGGTCAACACATGCGCTTCGTTCTACGACGACCGCAAGGACCGCTCGAACTTTTGGGCTGAGTCGGCCACACTGCGCCCCACCAACCCCGGTGCCGATCCCCTCGTGCCCCTGATTCCCATCTCAGCCATCGACCCCTCCGATCAGGCCTCGTGGACCTATATCAACAACAGCAACCATATCGTTGACGGCAAATATCTCCTCGGCGGCACACAGCAGTATGCCACCAACCCCTTCGCCGGTATGTATGCCGCAGGCCACAACACCTATACGAGCCGTCAGTTCCAGTTTGACCTCGGTCTCAACATAGACCTCGCCCGTATTCTTCCCGGCCTTTCGTTCCGCGCTCAGTATGCCGTCGATTATGCGACATCCTACAACACGTCGATTATCAACGACTACGCCACCTATCGCGCATCGTGGGACAACGCACTCGGCTACGATATGATTTCGGGCCTCACGAAGTATAATCTCGACAAGAGCACTGCCACACAGACCGTGTCGGGCAGCCGCGACGTCCAGACAATCTCGTTCAATGCCAATTTCTCGTATGACCGTACCTTCGCAGGCGTCCACAATGTTCACGCGATGCTTCTCGCCAACGGCTATCAGATTACCACTTCCGGTGAATATCACCGTGCAAGCAACGCTAACCTCGGCCTGAACCTCGAGTATAACTACATGAACAAGTATTACGCTCAGTTCAGTGGCGCCGCCATCCACTCGGCCAAGCTCGCCCCGGGTCACCGCAACGCCTTCTCGCCCACAGGTACACTTGGCTGGCGTCTCACACAGGAAGAATGGCTTAAGGATCTCGACTGGCTCAATGACCTCAAGCTCACAGCTTCCTACGGCCTCATCAACCAGGATATTGAAATCGAGAACTACTACATGTATGCCGACATTTTCACTTCTACCGGTACATGGTGGGGCTGGAGCGAGACCAACAACTCGATGCAGACCACTGACTCGCAGCGCGGCGGCAATCCCGACCTCGGTTTCGTGAAGCGCAAGGAGTTCAACGCAGGCCTCAGCGCCACTCTCTTCAACGGTCTGCTCCGTGTCAACGCCAACTTCTTCAATGTCGACCTCAACGACCAGCTCACAGTCGCTTCCGTGACATTCCCCAACTACTTCCAGACTTACTGGCCTGTGTCTGACCTCCGTCCCTACATCAACTACAACAATCAGCGCCGCACAGGTTTCGACTTCGGTGTCAACGTGGCTAAGGAAGTAGGGGAGGTCGGTCTCGCCCTCGGTGTCAACGGCACCTACAACAAGACCAAGAATCTCCGCATCAACGAGAACGTGGAGTATGACTGGCTCCGTCAGACCGGCGCCGCTATCGACGCTCTCCGCGGCTATGAATGTCTCGGTTTCTTTGCCGATGAGGAAGATGTGGCCAACTCTGCCAAAATCAACAACAACACCCGCCCCGGCGACCTCAAGTATAAGGATCAGAACGGCGACGGCGTGATTGACTCGAAGGACCAGGTTATCCTCGGCAAGTGGGGCGCTCCCTTCTCAATGGGTGTCAACTTCACCGCCAAATGGAAAAACTTCACCCTCTTCGTCGCAGGCACAGGACGTTTCGGCGGCACAGGTGTCAAGAGCGACACTTACAACTGGGTTTATGGTGACAGAAAGTATTCTGAGGTTGTCCGCGGACGCTGGACTCCGGAGACTGCCGCTACAGCCACCTATCCCCGTCTGACCACCCAGGGCGGCGAGCTCAACTTCGTGACCTCTGACTTCTGGACATATTCGACAGACGCATTCTTCCTTGACAAAGTGCAGCTGACCTACGACCTTCCCTCGAAACTTTTCCAGGACAAGTTCGTGAAGGGCCTTCAGATCTATGTCAACGGCAACTCTCTCGCCACCATCTCCAAGGAGCGCAAGCAGCTTGAAAGAAATGTCGGCATGTCTCCCCAGCTCCGCACCTACACCCTCGGTGTAAAAGTAGATTTCTAATCCTGAAAACAACGGAATCATGAAAAAATATCTGTTAATCATACCTGTGGCCGCGATGACTCTTGCAAGCTGCGATGACCTCTTCGAGCCGGCCATAGAAAACAACCTCGGCATTGACCACATGTATAACAATGCCAGCTATGCCGAGGGTATTCTTGCAAACGGCTACACCCGTATTCCCATCGCTTCCTATCCCTTCAGCGAAGTGGCTACCGACGATGCCGTTTCCAACGACGCCACCAACTCCTTCCGCAGAATAGCTTCCGGTTCGTGGACTTCGGATAACAATCCTCTCGACCGCTGGACCAACTGCAAGGCTGCAATCCAGTATCTCAACATGTTCCTTGAGAGATGTGACCGCGTTCACTGGGCCGACGACGAAATCGTTTCAGGCATGTTCTGTGACCGCGAGAAGGCCGAGGCCTACGCTCTCCGCGCCATGTTCAACTACTATCTGCTCGAAGCCCACGGCGGCTATGCTTCCGACGGCACTCTGCTCGGTGTTCCCGTACTCGAGGAGGCCGAAAGCCAGGCGTCGAACTTCAACATCCCGCGCAACACTTTCGTGGAGTGTGTGGCCGCTATCCGTGCCGATGCCGCCCGCGCCCTTGAGGTGCTTCCCTGGGAATACGGCGACTCCGAGTCGATGACCCGTCTGCAGTCACGCTATCCCAATGCTGCCATGAGCCAGATCAACCGCGTGTTCGGCAATAACTTCTGCGGACGTATCTCCGGCCGCGTTGTCGAGGCTTTCCTTGCCAAGCTCAATCTCCTCGGCGCAAGCCCCGCCTTCGCCGAAGCCTCCGGCATCAGCTGGGCTGAGGCCGCCGACGCCGGCGCCAGGGTGCTCGACCATATCGGAGGCGTGCAGGGCCTTGACCCGACAGGCAATACCTGGTACTGCAACAAGACCGACATCGAGAATATCTCTGCATCATCGATTCCCGCCGAAGTGCTCTGGATGAGCGAGCGCTCGAAGTCAAACTCTCTTGAGAAGGACAACTATCCTCCCTCCCTCTACGGCAGCGGCCGCATCAACCCCACCCAGAACTTCGTTGACGCTTTCCCGATGGCCAACGGCTATCCCATCTCCGACAGCAAGGGCGAGTATGACCCGAGCAATCCCTACGCCGACCGCGACCCGCGTCTCGCAGCTTACGTGACCTACAACGGCATGACTTCGGCCCTTTCAAACGGCACAGTCATCACCGCTGTCGACGGAACCAACAACGACGCCCTCAACAAGCTCACCGGCTCGTCGACCCGCACAGGCTACTATCTCCGCAAGCTGCTCCGTCAGGACATCAGCCTTGACCCCAACGGTACCACCGAAGAGTATCACTACACTCCGCGCATCCGCTACACCGAGATGTTCCTCCTCTATGCCGAGGCAGCCAACGAAGCCTGGGGCCCCACATCGGGCGGTTCACACGGCTATTCGGCCTACGATGTCATCAAGGCCATCCGCAACCGCGCAGGCATCGGTGTCGAGAACGGCGACGCCTACCTTGAATCAGTCAAGGGCGACAAGGAGAAGATGCGCGATCTCATCCGCAACGAGCGCCGTATCGAGCTCTCCTTCGAGGGTCACCGCTTCTGGGACCTCCGCCGCTGGAAAGCCGACCTCAATCAGACCGCAAAGGGCATGAGCATCTCAGGCAATACCTACACCGTCATCGACGTGGAGACCCGCAACTATAAGGATTATATGTTCTACGGCCCGATTCCCTACTCGGAAGTGCTGAAGTTCAGCGAACTTTCACAGAACAAAGGCTGGTAAGGCAACACAGTTCTCTAACACTCAAATCAGAAATCATGAAAAAAGTAATATTTTCACTGGTCGGCATGGCCCTTGTGCTCTCTTCCTGCAAAAATGACAGCCAGGAGTTCCCCGACTACGTCTATCAGACCATCTCATTCGCGCAGCAGACTCCGGTCCGCACCGTGACACTCGGCGAGGACGGCGAATTCGACACCACTCTCGACAATCAGCACATCTTCCAGATCTGCCCGGTGCTCGGAGGAATCAACACCAACAAGAAAAACCGCTGGGTGGATGTCGAAATCGACCCCTCGCTCATCCAAGGCATGACATTCGCCGACGGTTCGGAGCTCAAGCTCCTCCCCGAGTCGTACTACACTCTCCTCGGCGACAAGCGCGTGACCATCAGGAAAGGTGATGTGCTCGGCTATCTCGACGTGAAGCTCGAAGATGCCTTCTTCGCCGACCCTGAGGCTGTCAACACCTGCTATGTTCTTCCCGTGCGCCTTACCTCCGCTTCCGATTCCATTCTTGAAGGCACCCCGAAGTTCGAGGGAACAACTCCCAGTGTCGTGAAGAGCGACGAATGGACCGTGCTTCCCAAGAACTATACCCTCTATGCCATCAAGTATAAAAACAAGTGGACTGGCACATGGCTGAGCAAGTCGAAAATCAGCGGTGAGAACAACGGCGTTCCCTTCTCCACTGAGAACAATCCCAAGAACTGGGAGGACGCCACCATCAAGTATCTCACCTCGAAGTCTCTCACCGAGTCACACTATGCAATGTCTCATTCCGTTCCTTACGTTGATGCCACCGGCACCGGCGCAGAGAAAACAATCGTTTGTGACCTTGTAGTGAAAATCGACGACAACGGCAACGTGACCGTCTCTACCGAAACTCCCGGCTGCACCGCTTCGGGCAGCGGCAAGTACACCTATCACGGCGCTATCAAGGCCTGGAACAACACCGACCGCGACATGATAGAACTGACTTACAGCTACACGATTCCATACGTGGTCAACGAGCAGACCGGTGCTACTGCCGAATACAAGGCAAACGTCACCGAGACACTCGTCGCACGCGACCGTCAGAACAAGATGGAGACTTTCAGCTACACTATCCGTTAATCAACCTCATTATTTGATACTGAAATGAAAACAAACCATAAGATTTGGCTCACGCTCCTTGCCGGTGCATCCCTCGCGGGATGTGCCGACCAGGACATCGACAATTACTTTGTCGAGAAGCCTGCAAGCATAGCGCAATATGAGTATCTCAATGCCTATGGCAATCTGAAGGACTATCTGAGCCAGCGCGCGGGCATCAACCCCGATTTTAAGCTCGGTGTGGGTGTCTCGGCTCCCGACTACAACAAGTTCGGACAGGTCTACCGCGTCACCAACGCGAACTTCCATCAGATTACCGCCGGCAACGCCATGAAGTATGCCTCCATTGTCAAGGACAACGGCGACATGGACTTCAGCACCGTGACAGCTTTTGTCGACGCCGCATCCAAGGCCGGTGTCGAGGTCTACGGCCACACTCTCTGCTGGCATGAGCAGCAGAATGTCAAGTGGCTCAACAGCCTCATCGCCGACAGGGAACTTCCTCCAGTGGTGGTTGAGGGAAAGAGCCTGCACATCAACACTCCTGAGGCCAAGGACAATCCATGGGACTGGCAGAACTACTATGACCTCGAGACTCCTCTGAAAGCCGGTGTGCACTATATCTTCACCATGCGCACAAAAGCATCGGCTGCCATGGCGTTTCCGCTCTGGATTGAGACTCCCAATGCCGGCAACACCCACTATGGTATTCCTCAGATTTCTGCGGGAACCACCTGGGGTGATCTGAAAATCGAGTTTACTCCAGACTCAGACTGTTCGCGTCTGCTTTTCTGCTTCGGTCAGTTCGGCGGCGATATATGGCTTGATGATCTCGTGCTCGTGGCTGAGGGCAGCGAGGACAATCTAATAAAGAATGGTGATTTTGAGTCCAGTGAGCTTGATGGCTGGGCAAAACCGGGATGGCATAGCCATTCGTTTAAAATCGAGGATACTCCTGGTGATTCTGAAGTCGTTTACTGGGAGGCTATCACTTCCGGCGGCGATGCCGAAAGCGGCGAATGTGCAAATGTGGTCTCACGCGAGCCCGGTAAGGATGATGTGGCTTCTCAGATTATTGCGGATCCCCTCGGTACAGGCAATGTGTTTGTCAGCCCGATAAACGGCGCCCCCGGAACTGCATGGGATTCCCAGTTCTTCATCAAGTTTAATTCAACTCTTCTTGAAGGCGAGAAAATACATGTCAAGTTCCGCTATCGTTGCTCTGATACACGCAATATCGACACGCAGGCTCACGGTAATCCAGGCGAATATCACCATTGGGCATTTATCGGCACTCTGAACGCTACACCTGAATGGAAAGATCACGAATGGACCGGACAGATTTCCGGTGAAATGGCCGGCGCTAACGGCTGTACATCAATTGCCTTTAATCTTTCTTCGGCTGACAATGCCGGACAGTTCTATATCGATGATATACTTGTTGAAGTGGAACGCAAGAGCACAGGCAATACAGTTCCCCTTACTCCCGAAGAGAAGGCCGAAGTCCTCACCGCAGAGATGGAACGCTGGATCAAGGGCATGATGGAAGCTACCGCCGGTCAGGTCAAGGCATGGGATGTGGTCAACGAGGCAATCTCGGGTGGCCCGTGGGGTCAGCGTTACGACCTCCAGCACGCCGCAACCGCTTCGGGCGACCAGTCCAACAAGTTCTACTGGCAGGATTATCTCGGCGACAACTTCGTGCGTGTCCCCGTGAAGTTCGCCCGTCAGTATTTCGCTGAAAACGGCGGCAATCCCGATGAACTCAAGCTCTTCATCAATGACTACAACCTCGAATCGGACTGGGACGACAACCAGAAGCTCAAGAGCCTCATCCAGTGGATTGAGCAGTGGGAGTCGGACGGCGAGACCCGCATCGACGGTATCGGATCGCAGATGCACGTCACCTGCTACATGAATCCCGAGACCCAGGCCTCGAAGGAGGAACATGTGGTCAAGATGTTCCAGCTCATGGCCGCCACCGGCAAGCTCATCCGCATCACCGAGCTTGACATGGGTATCTGCGACGAGAACGGCAACACCATCAAGACTGCCGATGTGACATTCGAACAGCAGAAGGCAATGGCCGACTACTATCGCTTCATCATCGACAAGTATTTCGAGATTATTCCGACAGCGCAGCAGTATGGCATCTGCCAGTGGGCGCAGACCGACAGTCCCGAGGGTTCGGGCTGGCGCGCAGGCGAGCCTATCGGCCTCTGGGATCTCAACTACAGCCGCAAACCTGCCTACGGTGGTTTTGCCGAAGGTCTTGCCGGAAAATCCCTGCAATAAGTTCTGAATAGCTTTTTAAGTTTTCAATACATTCATTATTAGGTAGAAGAGGCCGGGAAAATCCGGCCGGCTCACCGTCGGGAGGCACCGCGTACTTCCCTCCCGACGGTGATTTTTATAAAGAGCATATAATCTTATACGTTCAATATTATACACCATGTCAGGACATAGCGTTATAGTAACAACAATCCTCTCGATGTTTGCCGTCGGCACATCTGTCGCTCTTGCCGCGGATTTTACCAAAAATGACCATGGCATCACGACTGAAGCGGACGGTAAGAAAATCAGTCTGCAGTTTTACACACCTTCGACCGTCCGGGTCGTAAAGAATCCGACCGACATCTCGCCCTCCAAAGAGAGCCTCAGCGTAGTTTCGGTTCCCCAAAATGTGAAATTCAATGCCCGCCAGTCGGGAAAATATATAACCCTCAGCTCCGATTCCCTCACCGTCACACTCGACACCGCGTCAGGTAAACTCTCATTTCTCACGCCTAAAGGCAAAAAACTTCTCAGTGAAGGCGACAACGTGAGCTTCACATCGGTCGACGACGCCGGTACCCCCTCGTTCAGAGTCCGTCAGGATTTCACTCTTGACGCCGACGAGCCCATCTACGGCTTCGGCAATCTTGAAAACGGCCAGCTCTCGCAGCGCGGCCTGCACCGCACACTCATGCCAGGCAATATCGAGGACGGCATCCCCGTATTCATGTCAGTGAAAGGCTACGGTGTCTACTGGGACAATTATTCTCCCACAACCTTTATTGACGACAAAACCGTTTCGTATTTCGAATCCGAAGTGGGGGATTGCGTTGACTATTATTTCATGTATGGCAAAAATGCCGATGGCGTCATCGCCGAAATGCGCGGACTTTCAGGCGCGGTTCCGATGTTCCCTCTGTGGACCTACGGATTCTGGCAGAGCCGTGAGCGCTATAAGAGCCAGGAAGAGATTGTGGATGTGGTCAACAAGTACCGTGAACTCGGTGTGCCCCTCGACGGTATAATCCAGGACTGGCAATACTGGGGCAACAACTATCTCTGGAACGCAATGGAGTTCATGAACCCCGAGTTCAACAACGCGCAGAAGATGGTCGACGACATCCATGCGCAGAACGCCAGGGTCATCATTTCCATCTGGTCATCCTTCGGTCCCTCGACCCGTCCCTACCGCGAACTCGATGCCAAAAACATGCTCTTCAACTTCACGACATGGCCCCAGTCGGGCATTGCCGAGCAGTGGCCTCCCCGCATGGACTATCCCTCAGGCGTAAGAGTTTATGACGCCTACAATCCCGAGGCGCGCGACATCTACTGGAAACACCTCAAACGTCTCTTTGACCACGATATGGACGGATGGTGGATGGACTCGACCGAGCCCGACCATCTCGACTACAAGGCCGAGGACATGGACACCAGGACTCATCTCGGTTCCTTCCGTAAAGTACGCAGCGCCTATCCGCTCCTTACCGTAGGCGGTGTCTATGACCATCAGCGCAAGGAATCCGAGGCTAAACGCGTGTTCATCCTCACCCGTTCAGGCTTCTTCGGTCAGCAGCGCTACGGCTGCAATGTGTGGACCGGCGATGTTTCCTCGACCTGGGAGACTCTGCGCAATCAGATTCCCGCGCTGCTCAATTTCACCCTCACCGGCAATCCCAACTCCAACTCCGACATAGGCGGTTTCTTCGCCGGAGCCTACAACAAGAGTTTTGGCGACAACTCGGCTGTAAAGAATCCCCAGTTCCAGGAGCTCTTTGTGAGATGGATGCAGTTTGGCGCCTTCACTCCGATGATGCGCTCACACGGCGCCGATATCAAGCGTGAGATTTATTATTTCGGCAACCGCGGCGAGACGGTGTTTGACGCCGTGGAGGATGCCATCAGACTCCGCTATTCGCTTTTGCCCTACATCTATTCGACCTCATGGGGCGTGAGCAACAACAATTCGAGCTTCATGCGCGCCCTCATGATGGACTTCCCCAAGGATAAGAATGGCTGGAACTGCGGCGACCAGTTCATGTTCGGCCCGAGCATCCTCGTTGCTCCCGTGGTAAAGGCTAACTACACCCCCGAGAAGGTAATCAATATCGACGAAAACACCGGCTGGGACCGTAAGGAAAACGCCGCCGGCGATGTGATTGCCGATGTGGATTTCATGAAACCTGTCGACACCGAGATTTATCTCCCCGCAGGAAGCTCCTGGTGGGATTTCGAGACAAACGAACTGCATAAGGGTGGCAAAAACATCGTGAAACCGACCACTCTCAAAACCCTCCCGCTCTTCATCAAGGCCGGTTCGATTCTTCCGATGGGCCCCGATGTCCAGTATGCCACCGAAAAGCCCTGGGATGAGCTTGAAATCCGCATCTATCCCGGCGCCGACGGCGAATTTACGCTCTATGAGGATGAGTTTGACAACTACAACTATGAGAAGGGTGCATATTCGACCATCAGATTCTCATGGAACGACCGCACTCGCACTCTCACCATCGCTGACCGTCAGGGCGAGTATCCCGGCATGCTTGCAAAACGCAAATTCAACGTGGTGATGTGTGGCAAGAACTCACAGAAGTCACCCGTCTCCGTAGCCTACACAGGTTCAAAAACCGAAGTTAAACTCTAAATATCCTCTAAAAAAGTATGTATATCCAGAAAATCTCAGCATCTATATTTCTCACCCTGGCACTCTCAGTAGGTGCCGGGGCTGAGATTCCCCAGATGCCTATCATACAGACATCCTATACGGCCGACCCCGCGCCGATGCTTCACAACGACACGATATTTCTCTATACCTCTCACGACGAGGACGATGCCGATGGCTTCAAGATGCAGGACTGGCTGCTGTACACCTCGACCGACATGGTCAACTGGACAGACCACGGAGCTGTGGCCTCGCTGAAGGATTTCAAATGGTTTGACCGCGACAACGGTGCGTGGGCCATTCAGGTAGTGGAGCGAAACGGTAAGTCCTATATGTATTGCCCGATTCACGGCAACGGAATAGGCGTTCTGGTGGCGGATTCTCCCTATGGCCCCTTCACAGACCCGCTTGGCAAACCTCTCGTGTGGCAGAAAGAGCATTGGGACGACATAGATCCGACAGTGTTCATCGACGATGACGGACAGGCCTACATGTACTGGGGTAATCCGAATCTCTACTATGTCAGACTCAATGAGGACATGATTTCCTATTCCGGCGGAATCAATAAATTTGGAAGTGCCCCTCTCCACTATCAGGAGGGCCCGTGGTTCTACAAACGCGACGGACACTATTATCTCGCTTTCGCATCGACCTGCTGTCCGGAAGGTCTCGGCTACGCGATGAGCGACAGCCCAACCGGACCATGGGAAACCAAGGGCTATACCATGAGCCCGACCGAGCGCACGCGCGGCAATCACCCCGGCATCGTGGATTATAAGGGTAAGTCATACGTGTTCGGCCACAGCTACGACATACTCCGCCTTGAGACTCCCGACCATCATGAACGTCGCTCGGTCAATGCGGCCGAGATGGTCTATAACCCCGACGGCACAATCCGCGAGGTGCCTTACTGGAAAGACATCGAGCTGAAACAGATTGAACCTCTGAATCCCTTCCGCAGAGTCGAGGCCGAGACAATGGCCTGGGGCTACGGCCTGAAAACCCGACCGGCCGGCGCGCGCAATATGGTGGTGACCGACATTGACAACGGCGAATATATCTGCGTCAAAGGTGTTGATTTCGGCAAGAAAGGGGCCAAAAAGTTCATCGCCTCAGTATCCGCTTCCGCAGATGACGCTAAAATTAAGGTAAGAATCGACTCGGCCGACGGCCCTGTAATCGGAACTCTTCCCGTGAAGGCCACTGGTGCCGGCGATTACACTCAGCAGTCATGTCGCCTCGACAAAGTGAAAGGCGTACATGACCTCTATCTCACATTCGAAGGCGACGGCAACGGCCTCCTTGATTTCGATTACTGGGAATTTAAATAAATAAGATAAGAGAGATGGATGACTCTTGTCATTAACCGCTCTTAAAAATATCCGTATCATGAATAAACCGATTATAGGACTTGTTTTGACCGCACTGCTCTCGTGCGGTCAATTCTTAAACGCCGGGGGCATCGAGGCTGTCGCGGCTACCACCAATATACCCGAGGCACAGTACCCGAAAGTCGATACCGCCAACCGTGCTCACTTCCGTATCCATGCTCCTGAGGCCCGTGATGTCAAGGTTGACATCTGCGGCCGGAAATACGACATGGAGCGCGACAGCGATGGCTGGTGGTCGGCTGTGACGCAGCCCCTCGTGGTCGGATTCCACTACTATTTCATAGTTGTCGACGGTGTGAGCGTGATTGACCCGTCAAGCGAGGCTTTCTATGGCTGCGGACGCATGTCGGGAGGCATAGAGATTCCCGAGGATGCCGTCACCGCCGCCTATTATACCTTCAACAAGGATATTGCTCACGGTCAGGTGCGCGAGTGCCGCTACTATTCTGACATCGAGAAGTCACAGCGCCGCTGCTTCGTCTACACTCCGGCTGAATATGAGCAGGAGCCCTCGCGCCGCTACCCTGTGCTTTATCTCCAGCACGGAATGGGGGAGGATGAGCGCGGTTGGCACCAGCAGGGACGTATGGCCGATATACTTGATAATCAGATTGCCGCCGGAAAGTGTGTGCCTATGATTGTGGTTATGGACTACGGTAACTGCGGCTACATCTTCGGAGCCCGTCCCGGTGAGACACGCGACGAGTTCGGCGCGTCTTTCACCCCGATAATGCTTAACGAACTGATTCCATATATCGACAGTACATTCCGTACCCGTACCGACCGCGATAACCGGGCTATGGCAGGCCTGTCGTGGGGCGGTCACGAGACATTTCAGACCACTCTACGAAATCTCGACCGCTTTGCGCACATCGGCTCATTCAGCGGAGCGCTATTCTTCCTTGCCGACGGTATTGAAAACGCCTACAACGGCATTTTCACCGATGCGGACTCTTTTAACTCCAGAGTGCATACATTCTTCCTCGGCATGGGTACCGAAGAGAATTTCGGCAGTGACAAAATTAGTAAAGCACTGACAGACGCCGGCATCCGCCACACCTACTATGCTTCCGAGGGCACACACCACGAATGGCTCACCTGGCGCAGATGTCTCAATGAATTTCTTCCGCTCATTTTCAGACAGAAAGAAAACGTAGCCTATGAAAACCGATAGCCTCAGAATCTCATTGCCTCTGGCACTCGCGCTCGCTTGCCCGCTTGCGGCAGCCGCGATAAATCCGGTGGTGCAGACCAATTTCACCACCGATCCGGCCCCGATGGTCCACAACGACACGCTCTATGTCTATACCGGCCATGACGAGGACGGCGCCGATTTCTTCTGGATGCAGGAGTGGCGCGTCTATTCCACAACCGATATGGTCAACTGGACTGACCATGGTTCGCCACTTGCAATAGAGGATTTCGAGTGGGCTGATGACCGCGCATGGGCTCCGCAGTGCATTGAGCGCGACGGCAAATTCTACTTCTATGTGCCGCTCCACTCAAAACTCACAAATGCCATGGCAATCGGCGTGGCCGTTGGTGATACTCCAGTCGGACCTTTCCGCGATGCAATCGGGCGTCCGCTTGTCGACGGAAGTTGGGATTACATAGATCCGACCGTTTTCATTGATGACGACGGTCAGGCATATCTCTACTGGGGCAATCCTGAGATTTACTATGTGAAACTCAACAAAGACATGGTGTCGTTTGACGGCGAAGTCTGCAAAGTGGTGCAGACAGTAGAGGGTTTCGGTGCTCCAGGTCCTAAAGAACGTGTGAAAGACATTAAATATAAGGATATGTACACCGAAGGCCCGTGGTTCTACAGGCGCGGTGACAAATATTATCTACTCTATGCCGCTGGAGGAGTGCCTGAACACATCGCTTATTCTATGAGCGACAGCCCGACAGGACCGTGGAGATACATGGGTGAGATTATGCCGCTGTCCGACACGGGTTCTTTCACCAACCACTGCGGTGTGACGGACTACAAAGGGCGTTCATATTTCTTCTATCACACCGGCAAACTCCCGCATGGCGGCGGTTTTGGCCGCAGTATCGCTGTGGAGGAGTTCAGCTATAAGCCCGACGGCACTTTCCCCATCATAATGCCTACCGACGGCGGCGTCGCCCCCGTGGGGTATCTTGACCCTTACAAACGTGTCGAGGCCGAAACTATGGCGTGGTCGCAGGGTGTGAGGGTTGAGCCCAATGCACGCAGTGGAGTTTATGTATCGGATATTCATGACGGGGATTATATACGTGTCAATAATGTCAATTTCGGAAGCGGAGACCCGGCGGTGTTCGGAGCCTCGGTTGCGAGCGCTCTGCGCGGCGGCCGGATAGAGGTGAGAGTCGATGCTCCCGACGGTGAACTCGCCGCTCTTATGGATGTCTCCGGCACCGGCGGCTGGGAAGAGTGGAAATACATTGAGACCCGGGCCCTCGCGGAAATTCCCGGCGTCCACGACATATATTTCGTATTCAGAGGCCGCAAGGGTCCTAAACTTTTCAATATCGATTACTGGAATTTTAAATAGATTCTAATATGGGAAAACTTCGCTTACTTACATCAGTCATCGTCATGCTCGTGGCGACCTCCTCGTGGGCATGGCCCGGTATGAAAATGTCGGCGCTACATGTCGACGGCCGTTATCTCACGGATGAGGACGGCAACGTGGTCAATCTCCATGGCTTCGCTCAAACCTATAGTCCGTGGTTCAATGAACGCGGAACCAAGTGGACTGACTATAATGTCAACGGTTGCCTGGAGTACAACAAGCAAAAAATCGACGAGCTCCTTGATGCCGGGTGGAAGATGAATTTCATCCGTCTCCACATGGATCCCTACTGGTCCAATACCCCCGGCGTCGCCACCACGGGCGAGAACGACATCTCGGCCTTCGATTTCAACCGTTTCCGCACATATCTCGCGCAGGTTTTTATCCCTATGGCGGAATATGCCATATCCAAGGGCCTTTATGTCGTGATGCGTCCGCCGGGAGTGTGTCCCGAGAAAATTGAGATAGGGGACAGCTATCACAAATATCTCAAACGTGTGTGGGGATATGTATCGACGCAGCCGAAACTGAAAAACAATCCCTACATCATGTTTGAGCTCGCCAACGAGCCGGTCAACATCAAGGGTACCGACGGACAGTTCGGTTCAAACACCGACGGCTGTTTCAGAAATCTGACGGCATATTTTCAGGAGATTGTCGACCTCATGCGCGGCAACGGCTGCGAGAATATCCTGTGGATTCCCGGCACCGGCTATCAGTCGCAATATGCCGGTTTTGCAAAATATCCTGTCAAGGGTGACAATATCGGCTATGCCGTCCACGTCTATCCCGGATGGTACGGAAGCGACGCCATTGAGCCGAGCCATGAACTCGGAGGCAGCTACGGCGGCGGTTTTGAATCGTTTGCCGCCGGATGGAAGGCTCAGATTAGCCCTGTGGCCGACATAGCTCCTGTGATGGTGACGGAAATGGACTGGGCGCCGTCGAAATACGATGCCTCCTGGGGTAAGAGTATCACCGGTCAGATGCTTGGCGAAGGCTTCGGCGGTAATTTCAAGGTTCTTGCCGACAGAACCGGAAATGTCAGCTGGCTGATATTTACCGGCTGCGAATATCTCTCGGCTTTTAAGTCCGAGCCTGCGGCCGGTGCGCAGCCTACGGTGCTCACTGACCCGGAGGCATGCCCCTGGCCGGTCTATCACTGGTACAAAGAGTATGCGGGCGACAAGCTCTCCTCCGACTATGAGATAAAGCTCGCTCTATCCAAACCGCTCAGCGGCGATGGACGTGAGTGTGTGATAATGCCCGGAAGTTCGGTGAGCGCAGCGCTCGTGGCCGATTATGCCGACGGCTATCAGCTCAATCTTCAGGATGCGGTTGAGGTCAGCGTGGCGGATCCTTCGGTAGTATCATGGAATGACGGAACTTTCAGCGCCCATAAAGCAGGCTCGACCGACGCTACGGTCACTTATTCCGTCAATGGCGAGAGCAAAACGCTGGATATACATTTCGAGTCCACCTATTTCCCGATGGTTAACGGCTATCTCAATCCGTCGATATGGGAAACGGGCTCTTTCGACGCCTCCACTAACACCATACAGACCGGCCAATACGGTTTTGCGGGCTGGAGATACGGTTCCGGTCTTGACCTCTCGCAGTTCCGCTATCTGATTGCGGAGATGGAGGGCGAGAACAGAGCCGGAGTGTCGTTCCGCGTTTTTGACAAGAACGATTACTGGACTGACCCCGCGATGGTTGATTTCGGCAACAAAGGCCGCGCGGTAATCGAGCTCGCCAATATGAAATCGGAGAATGGCCGTAAGCTAGACCCCTCCCACATCTACATTGTAGGCTTCTGGTCACTCGGAAATGCGCCTTTCCGGATTTCACGTGTATATTTCAGCGACAGCCCAGACGGAGAGAGTGCAATCCGCGATGTCATCGCGCCTGAAAATACCCTCGTGGATGTCTACAATATGCAGGGCGTCAGACTTAAAACGGCTGTGAACACTGATGAAGCCCTGAGCGGACTGATGCCGGGTATCTATATCGTCGGCGGACGTAAGGTATCTGTTACCTTTTAAAAGATGGAGAATGTAATGAAATCAATTAAAAAATGGAAAATGTAATGAAATCAATCAGAAATATATTGGCCACTTTATTTGTTGTGGCCGGGACATCGCTTCCGATGCAGGCTCAGAACGAGAATTTTCATATTTATCTCTGTATCGGACAGTCCAACATGGAGGGCAACGCTCCTGTGGAGCCTGTCGACCGCGCCGGTGTGCCTGACCGGTTCAGTGTTATGGCTACAGCCGATTTCTCAAATCCGTTGCGCAGGATAGGAGAGTGGTACACGGCCACTCCTCCTCTTGTCCGTCAGAACACCGGCCTGACTCCGATGGATTATTTCGGTCGTACGATGGTTGCCAACCTTCCGGAAAATGTCACCGTCGGAGTGATACCCGTGGCGGTAGGCGGTTGCAGGATTGAGCATCTCGACAAGGATTTCAAGCCGGCCGAACTTGAAAAGGAAGCCGACTGGTTCAAAGCCTTCATGCGGGAGTATGACAACCATCCCTATACGCGCCTTATTCAGTGCGCACGCATCGCGCAGAAAAGCGGTGTGATAAAGGGGATACTTCTGCATCAGGGTGAATCAAACAACGGCGACGTCAACTGGCCGTCGAAAGTGAAAAAAGTCTACGATGATATTCTCAACGACCTCGGACTGGCGCCCAACTCTATACCTCTGCTCGCTGGAGAGCTTGTCACGCCTGACATGGGCGGCTGTTGCGGCGGCATGAACCCGATTATCAATTCTCTGCCCAAAACTCTTCCCACCGCCCGCGTGGTCTCGGCCGCCAACCTTCCGCAGAAAGGCGATGCACTTCACTTCACTGCCCATGGCTACCGTGTGCTCGGTTGCCGCTACGCCACCGAGATGCTTGCCACTATGGGTATTTCTGATCCGAAAGTGGAATATTCGGAGGAGATTCCTTTCATCCCTACACCGAATCCCTCGGAAGGTGATTTCGTGTTCGACTTAAATCAGTTCAATCCTCGTATTTGGGAAAACGGAAGTTTCGATGTGGCCACAGGCGTGTTTCAGGCCGGCATGTACGGTTTCGGTGGCTGGCAATATGACGTACCCATTGACCTCTCGGGTTATAAATATATTGTGGCGGAGCTAAACGAAGATGACTGCGATGGCGTGGAGTTCAAGGTGTTTGATACGGCAAGCTATTGGGAGGTACCCTATGCCTCAAAATTCAGCGGCGGCAAACTTATTGTGGCTGAACTCGCCGGCATGATGAAGAATCTGCCCACAGGAATTACGCCTCTCAACACCGCCGAGGTCTATCGCGTCGGTTTCTGGGGCTACGGCAACCGTCCTATCCACATCAAGCATGTGTTTGCCACCAACACCAGTCCCTATGAGGATTCCGGGATTAAGACAGTGGTTCAGGAGCCTTCGGCATCGCAGGTGGTCTATGATCTCGCCGGACGCAGAGTTGCCGACTCTATTGAATCCGAAAATCTTGCTCCCGGTTTCTATATCAGCGGTGGCAAAAAGTATTTTGTAGGGAATTTTTAAGGGAAAATATATAAACCAGTTATTATTAAGTAACTCTTAAAAATTAATTTATACTTGATGCGAGGTTTATTTCGAGGAAAAATCGAAGTGTGAAGAGGAAGTTTATAGTTATAAACGACCGATGAACAGTTTGATTTTTACCGGAATAAAACCGCAGGAAGTATAAAAGCATTTCGGAGTTGCTTTGTAAAAAACATATTGCGTTTAATTTTTAAGAGTTACTTATGAATTTTATTAAAACAAAGATGAGTCTGCCGGCACTGCTTTTGCTGATGTCGCAGCCCATATTTGCTGGAAGTTATGAACTTGCCAGCCCGGACGGACTGACGGTTGTGACTGTCAGCGACGATGGCGGCAGACCCACATACTCCGTCAGATATGACGGAAAGGCTTTCATTCTTCCCTCACCCTTAGGCCTGAACACCAACATCGGTGATTTCCGGAATAATCTCAGCATTTCCGATGCCGGAAAGGTAGAAGCTGTGACTGATTCCTACAGCTTGCCCAATATCAAGAAAAGTCATGTCGACTATAAGGCCAATCATCGTGAACTGACATTCAGCCGCGACGGAAAAGCCATTTTCGACGTGATTTTTGAGGTGAGCGACAACAATATGGCTTTCCGCTACCGCATACGTCCGCAGGGCGAGACTCTCTGCTGCATAGTTGAGTCGGAGGCCTCAGGCTTCACTATGCCCGACGGCACCACCACCTTTCTCTGCCCACAGGCCGGCCCTATGGGTGGCTTTGCACGTACATCTCCGAGCTATGAGACAAGCTATACCCTCGACGATACCACCGGCAAAAACGGCTGGGGTCAGGGCTACACCTTCCCCTGTCTGTTCCGTAACGGCGACAAGGGCTGGATGCTCATTTCCGAGACCGGCATCGCCGGCGATTACTGTGGCTCGCACCTCGCATGGAATCCTGCCGGATACTACGACATAGCCTATCCGCAGCCTGGCGAAATGAACGGCTGGGGCTCGACGTCAGCCTCAATTGCATTGCCCGGCCTGACTCCCTGGCGCACCATCACTCTCGGCGACAATCTCGCTCCGATTGTAGAGACTACCGTGCCATTTGACGTACTCCATCCTCTCTACGAGCCTTCGAAGAAGTATGACTGCAGCCGCGGCACCTGGAGCTGGATTATCAAGATGGATCCGAGCTGCAATTTCGAGGAACAGAAGCGCTACATCGACTTTTCGGCTGCTTTAGGCTACGAGACCGTTCTCGTGGATGCTCTTTGGGATACTCAGATTGGTTATGATAAAATCGAGGAACTCGCCCGTTACGGCAAGTCGAAAGGCGTAGACTTGTTCCTGTGGTATAATTCCAACGGCCATTGGAATGACGCGCCCCAGGGACCCCGCGGCGTTATGAACGACATAGTGAAGCGACGCAAGGATATGGCTTGGATGCAGAAAAACGGTATCCGCGGTATCAAGGTCGATTTCTTTGGCGGCGACAAGCAGGAGACCATGCGTCTTTACCATGACATCCTCGCCGATGCCAATGACTATGGTCTGCTCGTGGTGTTCCACGGCTGCACTCTGCCACGCGGCTGGGAACGCATGTATCCCAACTATGCCGCCAGTGAAGCTGTGCTTGCGAGCGAGAATCTGCATTTCTCTCAGGGCAGTTGCGATGCCGAGGCTCTTAATGCCTGTCTGCATCCCTATATCCGCAACGCCGTGGGAAGCATGGACTTCGGCGGCAGTGCCCTAAACAAATACTACAACGGCGAGAATGAAGCCAAGGGCTCGCACCGCATCACTTCCGACGTGTTCGCTCTCGCCACGGCCGTGCTCTTCCAGAGCCCGGTCCAGCATTTCGCGCTCGCACCCAATAATCTCACCGACGCTCCCGCCTGGGCGGTCGATTTCATGAAAAACGTCCCGACTACATGGGATGATACCCGCTTCATCGACGGTTATCCCGGCCGCTACGTCGTGATGGCTCGTCGTCACGGTGACAGATGGTTTGTGGTCGGCGTAAATGCCGGTAAGGAGCCTGTCAAAATGTCTGTCGACATCCCGGAGGCGCTGCGCGGCTCATCCCTGCTCCTCTACAGCGATGACGACAAGCTGACCGGTAAAGTTCAGGAATGTAAAGCCGACAAAAAGGGTAAGGTCAAAATCTCCATTCCCTGCAACGGCGGCTTTGTAGTCACCGGCAAGTAATTCCGGCGTCACTCCCGATAATATTACCGACCTATATTATACGGATTACATTATCGACACATATTACAGATTATATTACTATTTCTGATTTCCTGATTAGCTTCCAAAATTGGTGGAGAGACGGTCTTGCCGACCATCCCTCCACCGTTTTTTATCACCTTTTGAATCTTTTACCTTAGAAAAACTTATTGTTACTATGCGAAATCGTTTTTTGATTTGTACTGTCGGTTCAGAACGAGGGGTAGCCGGGGTTCTGGACATAGATGCCGCCGGAGAAGTTGTATTGTGCTACCGGGACGGGGAAATATTCCTCACCTGTCTCGAATGATGCGTTCTGATAGTAGATGCGCTTGTCCTTTTCGGCGGCGAAGTAATTGTTCATTGTCTCCTTGGCTATGCCCCAGCGCACGAGGTCGAAGAAGCGTTCACCCTCCATTGCCTTTTCAAGACGCATCTCGGTGCGGAGCGCTTTGCGGGCATAGTCCTGAGTCCAGCCCGATGCGGGATAAAGGCCGATTTTGTAGTTGGCGGCATCCTTTGTCGGATTGTAGAAATCCTTGACATAGTTGCTGTTCATGGCACGGCTGCGCACGCGGTTGATGAGTGTGCGGGCTTCCTCAAGTCCCTCGCCGCCGATTTCAATCAGGGCCTCGGCCTTGTAGAGAAGCAGGTCGGCATAGCGGATAATCTGCCAGTTGAGGGCCGATGCTCCCCAGGGCCATCCCTGTGTGGCGTCAGGTGATTCGGGTGAGAGCCAGAAGCGCTTGGTATTGTTGTAGCCATAGGCGTCGCTGTTGCGCACCCACAGTCCGCAAGGCTTTTCGGTATATGTCTTGTAGCGGATGGTCGGGCGTCCTGTCACAAAATCGAGGCGCGGGTCGACATTGCCGTCGACATTTCCGAGCGAATAGGCGCCGTTGGCGTCAAACACTACCTCGCCGTAGTCGGGTCGGCTCTGATAGTCGAAGATAGGCAGGCCGTCGGCATCGGTCTGATAGGCGTTGATGAGGTCCTGCGAGGGGAGGAAGAATCCGTCGCCCTGCCAGGGGCAGCCGGGGCCTGTCATCGAGTTGAGAAGCATGCTCCAGTTGATGCGTCCCACTCCGCTTGAACCGTCGTCCTTTGAAAACTGGATTGCAAACACGGATTCCGGACCGTTTTCATATTCGAGAAGGTCGAGCTGCTGGAAATCGCCGAGAAGGTCGTAGCCGTCCACGCGGTCGATGAGGTCCACGACCTCGCGGAGAATGTTTTTGTCTATGTTGACCACCGCATTTGTCTGCGGGTCCTGCTCGTATGCCTGATAGAGTTTGATTTTTGCGGCGTAGGCGAGGGCTATGCGGCGGTTGATGCGTCCTGTCTCGGCCTGTGTGTCCGGTAGATTCTCCGCTGCTTCGAGGAGGTCGGCCGCTATGCGGGCGAGATGCTCCTCGCGGGTAAATTCGTCGTTTCTGACCTTAGTGTATTCATTTTCGGGAAGGTCGATGTCCATGTAGGGAATACGGTTGAAGAGACGCACGAGTTCGAAATACCAGTGGTCGCGGATTACGCGCACTTCGGCTATTCTGGTGGCCTTTTCCGGGATGATATTCTCGTCAACCTTGTTGAGCGCGCGGATTGCGGAGTTGCAGCGCGATATACCGCAGTACACGTTGAACCATTTGCCGTCGAGAAAACCGTTGTTGGGCTGGATTTTGGCTGTCTCCATGTCGTGGATTTCCCAGGCGTCTGTCTCGCCGCCACCACCCTTGTAGGCATTGTCGGCGCGGACTTCGCCGTAGCTCCAGTTTGTCACCGGAAACCAGTGCGGGTCGTTGGAGTCGGCATAGCGGCATCCGAATGTAGCGTATGCGCCGTTGACAAGGAGGTCTACGGCCTCGGGGTCGTTCATATTGCCTTCCGAGAGCGGTCCCTGGGGCTTGTTTTCAAGGAAATCGTCGCTGCATGCGCATAATGATAGGCCGATGAGTGCAGCGCCCATTATATTTTTGAGTTTCATTTTGGTCGGGAGTTAAGATTGTGAGGTTAGAAACCGAACTGGATTCCGAATGTGTACTGGCGGGGGAGGGCGTAGGGATAGCCGAGACCTTCTGGATCAGCACCGCTATAGTTGGTGATGGTGAAGAGGTTCTGTGCCTGGAAATAGATGCGGGCGTTTTTCAGGCTGAGCTTGTTCTGAATCCCTTTCGGAAGAGTGTAGCCGAGGGAGAGGGTTTTCAGGCGCACGAAGGAACCGTCCTCGATAAAGTATTCTGAACTTTCGTTCTCGTTGTTGGAGTTGTCGACAGACGGAGCGGGGACATCCGAGGCATAGTAGCCGGTCTGGAGATACTTCTCGTAGGCGTTTGCGGCGCTGAGAAGCTGTGTGCCGTGGTTGCCGGTCCAGAGGGGGAAGAAGTCGGTGTAGAACTTGGAATTGTTCCAGGCGTCGCGGATTATGCTGTTGAAGAAGAGGCTCAGGTCAAAGTTTTTCCAGTTTGCGCCGAGTGTGAGGCCGAACTGTGCTTTTGGGAGGTCTGTGCCCAGCCATGTGCGGTCGCGGTCATTGATTTCACCGTCGCCGTTGGTGTCGACGTAGCGCACACGTCCCACTGCCGGATTTCCGAAGCTCACCTTGTATTTCTCACGGTAGGCGTCGACCTCCTCCTGTGTGCGGAACACTCCGTCTGTCCTGTAGCCCATCCAGGAGCCGAGAGACTGTCCGACAATGCTCTTGTCGATGCCGTTGCCGCCGCCCCAGGTGTAGTAGATGTCTTTCATGAGGTCGGTCACCTCGTTTTTCATGGCTGTGACGTTGAGGCCCACGCTGTAGCTGAAATCCTTGTTGAGCGACTGGCGCCATTCGGCTGTGATTTCAACGCCCTTGTTGACCATCGAGCCGCCGTTGTACCAGCAGTAGCCGCCCTCGCCGATAGTGGCGATGTATGGTTTCTCGACGAGCATGTCGTTGGTTTTCTTGTGGAAGTAGTCAAACGAGAGGTTGAGTCTGCTGTTGAGTAGCGAGGCGTCGAAACCGACGTTGGTCTGATATGTCTTTTCCCATGTGAGGTCGGGGTTGGTGCTTCGTGAGCGGAGCGCGCCTGGCGAGAGTGTGTTGCCGCCACCGATTGCGTAGGCCGCGCGGTCGAGATCCATGGCATATTTGGCATAGAAGGCGTCGTTGGCTATGATGTCGTTGCCGTTCACACCGTAGGCGGCGCGGATTTTGAGGTCACTTAGCCAGGTGCGGGTGCTTTCCATGAAACGCTCCTGCGAGATGCGCCATCCGGCGGACACGGAGGGGAACCAGTCGTAGTTGTGCTGTGTCGACAGACGCGATGATGCGTCGCGGCGCAGGGTGAAGGAGATGAGGTAGCGGTTGTCCCATGCGTAGTTGAGTTTCCCGAACACGGAGAACATCGAGTAGTTCGAGGCGCTGGAACCGGTGTTCTTGTTGGCGGTGACGTTGCCGAGGTAGAGATAGTTGGGATCCTCGATTTCAAGCCCCTTGCCTTCGCCGAACAGGTCCTCGAAATGGTTGCGTTTGGCCTCGACACCTACAAGGGCCATTATGGAGTTGCGACCGAAGTCGGCGTTGTATTGCGTGGTGTTGGTCCACACCCAGTCAGTGGTCTTGCTCGAATACTGATAGAGGTTGTTGGTCTTGTCGCGGAGATTGGCGGGGGGGAATGTCTTGTCGGTGCCGTTATGGTAGTTGATACCGAAGTTGGTCTTGATGATGAGGTTCTTTATCGGCTCGACCGAGAGGTAGGCGTTGCCGAACACACGCCAGTATTCGTGTTTGTTTGTGCCCTCTTCCTCAATCTGTCGCATGATGTTAGGGGTGTCGTTGAGGCCGAAAGCCACCTGGTCGTTGAAATTGCCTTCGGAGTCATAGACCGTGCGGGCGGGGTGCATCTTGATGGCATTTTCCTCAGCCCCGCCGGGAGCGTTGTGCTGGCGCCACCAGTTGACGGTCACATTGCCGCCGGCGCGCAGACGGTTGTTGATGAAACCGTAGTCGGAGCTGAAGCGGGCATTGGCTTTCTGAAAATCCGAGCCCTTGATTATGCCGTCGTGGTCGAGCCAGCTCAGCGAGAGCGATGAGGTGCCGTTTTCGTCACCTTTCGAGAGACCTACGCTGTAGGTCTGCATGAGTGCCGTGCGGTGGATTTCCTTTTCCCAGTCGGTGTTGCGGGGATTGACGGTCACGCCGTTGAGATTGGTATAGGGCTGGAGCTTCGGAGTGGCGCCGTTGCCGTAGAGTTCCGACGAGGGGGTGGTGCCGTAGGAATATCGGTAGGCTGACCAGTAGACTTCGCCCCACTGGTCGGCGTTGAGCATGTCGAGGCCGCTCTGATAGGTCTGTAGGGTGAGGGTGGCGTCGAATGTCACGCGACATTCACCTTTCTTTGCGCGCTTGGTCGTGATGACGATTACACCGTTAGCGGCCTGTGCGCCGTAGATTGAGGCAGAAGCCGCGTCCTTGAGCACCTGGATTGACTCCACGTCGTTGCTGTTGAGGATGGTGCCGGGGTTCTCGCGGGTCATCACTCCGTCAATCACATAGAGAGGGCCGTTTGCCTCGCCGCGGAATGAGGACGCACCGCGGATGGAAGTGCCGGTGCTGAGTCCGCCGGGTGTGCCATCGGTTGTGATGTTCATACCTGCCACACGTCCCTGAAGGGCCTGGATGACATTGCCCGTCGGGGTGTCTGACACATCTTTCATCTTGACTACCGATACCGAACCCGTGAGGTCGGATTTCTTTTCCGAAGAGTAGCCCACCACCACTACTTCGTCGAGGATCTCGCTGTCCTCCCGCAGATAGACGGTGAGTTCTGCGGCGGCTTCGACTGTGGTCGTGACATAACCGACGTAGGATATGGTGAGTTTGGAGCCTTCCGGCACTGAGAGTGTGAATTTGCCGTCGATGTCGGTGGCGGCGCCTGATTTGGTAGTCTCGGAAAAGACTGACGCACCTATCAGTGGTTCGTCATCGGTCTTTGAGAGGACCGTCCCATGCACTGTGATGTTTTGCGCGTGGACGCCCGTCGCCGCGAGCAGCAGGAGAAGCGTCAGCAGGATTGATTTTTTCATGTCTATTATGATTGGTAAAAATTTCTGAGGCAAAGTTATCAGAGATTATACCGTTACGTCTTTCACGCATGTTGCATCGGCTATGAAAAATCGGTCATGGACGAATTTTTAATAGATAACGCAACATTTTTACTATTGTGTGCTGACATAGTGTCCTTTTAAGTCCTTATCGCACCGGTTTTTGTAGCTACACCGCCGCTATGCGCTCGCGGAGTTCCGACGGAGTCTCGCCGAAATAGTCCTTGTAACACCGCGTGAAGTAGGCCGGAGTGGAGAAACCGACCTCGTAGGCAATCTCGCTGATTGATTTCTGCGTGGTGGTGAGCATGTCGCGCGAGCGTTTAAGCCGGAGAT
Organism: Bacteroidales bacterium; assembly: GCA_019416285.1. Taxonomy (GTDB): domain Bacteria; phylum Bacteroidota; class Bacteroidia; order Bacteroidales; family Muribaculaceae; genus Duncaniella. Next base: position 9,154 of record DXXM01000024.1, on the reverse strand, counting down.
TGCGCAGCAGCTCTACAGGCGTATAGTTTGTCAGGGCCTTTATCTTGCGGTAAAATTGCGAGCGCCCGAGTCCCATACGCGATGCCAGCTGGTCAATGTTGAGGTCAGGATTGCCCATCTCGGCCGAAACGATGTCGAGGAAGCGCGAGTAGAATTCATTTTCTACATCGGCGTTTGCCGTTGGTCTGACCGGAGCCTTCGCGCTTTCCTGCGGCTTCGCGGAAAGGAGCGGGTCAGAGCCGGTCCACAGGTTTTTGATGCGCCTGCGGTTTTCTATCAGGTTGCGGCAGCGCGATTTCAGCACCGCGGTGTTGAATGGCTTCGCCACATAACCGTCGGCTCCGCTTTCGTAGCCCTGCGCCCTCTGCTCGTCCATCGAGCAGGCGGTGAGAAGTAGCACGGGGATGTGGGAGGTCGAAATCTCCTCCTTGATTTTACGACAGCACTCAAGACCGTCCATCACTGGCATCATCACGTCGCAGACAATCAGATCGGGTACATATTTAGCGGCCATGCGCAGTCCCTCCCGGCCGTTTGTGGCGAATATCAGTGTATATTCGTCGGCAAGGAGCTCGCCGAGCATCTTGCGGATGTCCTCATTGTCGTCGACCACGAGCAGAAGAGGCTTGTCGGTATCCTCTTTCCTGAGTTCGGGCTCGATGTCGCCGAGCTCAACCTCCACATCCTTCTGCGTCACAGACGTCGGCGCAGCGGGTATCTGCGTTTCGGCCACATGTCTTACAGGGATTTTGACCGTGAACTTGCTCCCGACATTTATCTGACTCTCGACCCTGATGCTTCCTCCGTGAAGTTCCACGAAGGCTTTAGCGAGGGAGAGTCCTATACCGGAGCCCTGCGGATGTATCTTGTCGACCTGATAGAAACGGTCGAAGATATTGCCTATATCCTCAGCCGGGATGCCTTTGCCGCTGTCCTCCACGGAAAATATGAGCTCGTCGTCATGCTCGCACGTTGCCGAAAATCTGATTTTGCCGTTGTCGGGAGTATATTTGAACGCATTTGACATCAGATTGAAAAACACACGCTCGATTTTCTCCGTATCTATCGCCAGTGTGAATCCCTCGGGGAGAGCTATGTCCACCGTGAGCTTTATGTCGCGTTTGCGCGCTATCGCGTGGAAAGCCTCTGCCCAGTCATTGACGAGGGCGCCGAAATTGGCCTCGGTAGGATTCGTGTCGAGCTTTCCGTTTTCGTATTTCCGGAAATCAAGTATCTGATTTATAAGGCGCCGGAGTATTCTGACGTTCTTGTTGGCAATCTTTATGAACGTCTGCTGCTGCAGGGTGAGATTGTCGGCGGCGGCAAGCTGCTCTACCGGCTCGGCTATCAGAGTGAGGGGAGTGCGCAGGTCGTGCGACACGTTGGTGAAGAATATCAGTTTTGACTGTGTGGCCGCCTCAAGCTGCTCGTTGAGCGCCTTCTGTGTGTCGCGCTGCTCTTCTAGCAGGCGGTTCTGCTCCATTAGCTGCCTCTGATGGCGCTGGCGCTGCCAGAAAGTGCGCAACACGAGGAAGAGCACACCCAGCAGAAGCACCACGATTGCTATTGTGGCATAGAAGAGCGATGTCTGAGCGGAGTGCTGACTCCAGAAATCATCCACCTGGCTTTTGAGCACCTTTATTTTGGCAGATTCCTCGCGCAATGATTCGTTCTGAAGCAGCAGGATGTCGGCATTGGTGATGTCGACGGGCGAGGCGAGAGGCAGGCGTGCGATTCTTTCGTAAGGCTGACCCTTGAGTATGGCGAGGGCTGTGCGTATGAGCCGGTGGCCCTCGGTGGGGTAAAGGAAAGTCGCGTCGATTATAGTGTCGGCTACTGCCTTTATGCCGATTTCGGGAGCGGCGTCTATGCCTATTGTCTTTATTTTCAGGCCATGTTTCTTTGCCATAGCTGAGGCGGCGATGGCCATGCGGTCATTGTGGGCATAGACCATATCGATGTCAGGATGGACGGCAAACAGCGAGTCGCATACCGACGCGGCGTCCTCATAGTTCCAGTTACCGAAAGCGGTGGCCACAATGTCGAGCCCCTCGCTTTCCGCTCCCTTTACGAATCCCTCATGACGCTCTATGGCGGGCGTGGAGCCGGGGAGTCCGTAGATTTCTATCACCTTGCCGCCGTCGCCGACGAGGTGGCGCCCGTAGTGGGCGGCCGATTTGCCGATTTCAAAATTGTCGACACCCTGATAGGCCGTGTAGCTGTCGCCGTTGATGTTTCTGTCGAAGATTATTACCGGTGTGCCTGACTCATACACCTCCTTAATAACGGGCGTGATGGCGTCGGCTTCGTTTGGCGCGGCGATTATGATGTCGAAACCGTTGTCCTTGAAATATCTGATGTCGGCAATCTGCTTTTCGTTGCTGTCGTCGGCCGAGCGTATCTCCACGCTTGCCTCTGGGTGAAACATTATCTCGCGGTTGATTTCGTCGTTCATCTTCGAGCGCCAGTCATCCTGGCTGCACTGCGACACACCGATGCGATACGTTTTGCTCTCCCGGCATGAGGAGAATATGAGCAGTGACACTATGGTCAGCAGGAATATGCCGATTCGTTTCATCTGGCTTTAGAATGGTTTTAGATTTATCAGGAATACGCTGTTTGCATTATGTTCATGCAAAGGTAATGATAATATTATGAAAAACAGAGCCTTTGATTGCAATTTTCGGTCAATGCAACATTTGTGCTACCTAATGCTCGATTTTTAATAGCGGTGATTTCCCAATAGTTAGTAGATTTGCAATGTCAAAACCCTCACAGACATAACACCATTAAAAATATGAACAAAGTATCCAATATCATGATGACGCTGCTTGCTTCGGCAACGGCCCTCGCCGCCCCGCAGCATCTTGTCGCCGGGTCGGGAGTCAAGGTCGAGCACCTCGGCACGAACAATACTCTTGTCCGCGTCACGACCGATGGAAAATATCTCCTCCTCCCCGTTCAGGAGTCGAATGACGAGGCCACCGTCAATGTGCTTGTCGACGGAAATCTCGACAGGACGGTCAATGTACGTCTTGCAAAATCCAAGGTCGATTATACTGTGCCTCTTGACCTCGAAAGATATAAAGGGAAAAACGTGGTGCTCAATGTGGTCACTTCTCAGAACCGCGCAACGGTCCGCGAGGCAAAGGAAGATGCCTGCTGGAACAATTTCTGCGTTACAGATATATTTGACACGACAAACCGTGAGAAATTCCGTCCCGCCTTCCATCACACTCCACTCTACGGATGGATGAACGACCCCAACGGCATGTTTTACAAGGACGGTGTCTGGCATCTCTACTATCAGTGGAATCCTTACGGCTCGAAGTGGCAGAATATGACCTGGGGACATTCCTCGTCGACCGATCTCGTCAACTGGGAGCATCATCCGGCCGCAATCGAGCCCAACGGTCTCGGCACGGTGTTCAGCGGAAGCTGCGCGGTCGACGGCGCCAATTCCACCGGTTTCGGCAAGGATGCTGTAGTAGCCATGTACACCTCGGCAGGGGTGAGTCAGATTCAGAGTCTCGCGTGGAGCGGTGACAACGGACAGACCTTCACCATCTATTCCGGCAACCCGGTGCTGACTCTCGAAAGCGAGGCGCGCGACCCCAATATGTTCTGGAATCCTGAGACAAAGGAGTGGACGCTGGTGCTTGCTCATGCTCTCGACCGCGAAATGCTCATCTTCACTTCGCCCGACATGAAGGAGTGGACCCTACAGAGCTCATTCGGCAAAGGCCTTGGAGCGCAGGACGGCGTGTGGGAGTGTCCCGACCTGTTCGAACTGACTGTCGACGGCACCGGCGAGAAGAAATGGGTGCTTCTCTGTAATCTCAATCCCGGCGGACCTTTCGGCGGAAGCGCGACACAGTATTTCGTGGGCGATTTTGACGGCAAGACCTTTACGGCCGACACGGATGCCGAGGGGAGGGTGCCGACAAAATGGCTTGACTACGGCAAGGACCATTACGCCACCGTAAGTTTCAGTGACGCACCCGACGGACGCCGCACGGTGATAGGATGGATGAGCAATTGGCAGTATGCACCGGAAGTGCCGACCATGCAGTTCAGAAGCGCCAACACTCTTCCCCGCGAGATGGGACTCTTCCGCGATTCCGACGGTCAGCTCTATGTGTCGTCCACTCCCTCGCCTGAGGTGGAGGCCATCAGGGGCACGCTGCTGAAATCTGTCGGCCGTCTGAATCTCGGCGATAAGCCCAAGGCATATCCCATACCGGAAATCAGCGAGATTCTCATGGATATTGACCCGATGAAATCAGACAGCATCGACATCGTGCTGTCGAATAACCTGGGGCAGAACGTGGTGATGACCTACTGCAGCGCCACTGACGAGCTGGGGTTTGACCGCCGGAAAAGCGGAATAGTGGATTTCAGCCAGGATTTCCCGGCCGTGACTGTGGCTCCCGCACATTCCCCCGACGGCAAGACCGGTCTGCGCATTTTCATAGACCGCGCGAGCATCGAGGTTTTCGGAAAGGATGGTCGATTCGTGATGACGAATCTCGTATTTCCCGAGGAGCCCTATTCGACCCTCACTGTCAGAAGTCATGGAGGCGGTGCGAAAATATCAAATCTTAAAATCTATTCAATTAATACCGAAAAATAATATATTTGCAATATGGAAGTAACTCAACCTCTGGCTACCGATAAGAAGAGCACTCTGCTTCAGATTGTGCCGGTGATGCTCTGTTTTTTTGCGATGGGATTCGTGGATCTCGTCGGGACAGCCTCCAACTATGTGCAGAAAGATCTCGGCCTGACCGATTCGCAGGCCAATCTCTTCCCCTCGCTGGTGTTTTTCTGGTTCCTCATCTTCTCCGTGCCCACCGGCATGCTCATGAACCGCATAGGCCGCAAAAAGACCGTCATGCTTAGTCTCATAGTGACCGCTGCCTCGCTGATTGTTCCCGTGACGGGCGACGGCTATCTTACAATGCTCATCTCGTTCTCTCTTCTCGGCATCGGAAACGCTATTATGCAGACCTCGCTCAATCCTCTCGTCACTAATCTCATCAGCGGCGACAGACTCGCCTCGACACTCACTTTCGGACAGTTTGTCAAGGCTATAGCCTCATTCCTCGCGCCGGTTCTCGCGGCGTGGGGTGCCACGACCTATCTGCCGACATTCGGACTCGGCTGGCGTGCGCTCTTCGTAATCTACGCAGTCATCAGCTTTATTTCCATCTCCGCGCTCGGTGCCACACCTATCGAGGAGGAGCGCCCCGACAAGGCCTCAGGAGTAGGGGAGTGCCTCCGACTGCTCGGCCGACCCTTCGTGCTGCTCTGTTTTCTCGGAATCATCTGCCATGTGGGTATAGATGTGGGCACCAACACCACCGCGCCCAAAATCATCATGGAGCGTCTGGGACTGCCGCTGGAGGAAGCCGGATTCGCCACTGGTATATACTTTATTTTCCGCACGGCCGGTTCATTTGCCGGGGCCTTTATACTCCGCTCCGTCTCGCCGAAGATTTTCTTCGGAATCAGTGTAGTCATGATGCTTGTGGCCATGGCTATGCTCTTTGTCTGCGATACGCTCACTCCTATTTATGTGGCTCTCGCGCTCATCGGTTTCGGCAACTCGAATATCTTTCCTATTGTATTTTCGCAGGCTCTCATGTATTCCACACGTGAAAAGAATGAGGTTTCCGGCCTGATGATAATGGGACTTTTCGGCGGCACGGTGTTCCCCCTTGCCATGGGCTATGCGGCCGACGCCGTGGGGCAGATTGGAGCCGTGGCCGTCATGACGGCAGGAGTTGTCTATCTTCTTTACTATACATTGAAAATCAAAACCATAAAATAATATTGCAACATGAAAGACTATGTAATCGGAATGGGTGAGGCTCTGTGGGATGTCCTTCCCGAAGGCAAGAAAATAGGTGGCGCACCGGCCAATTTCGCATACCACGTATCGCAGTTCGGATTGCCGAGTTGTGTGGTGAGCGCGGTGGGCGATGATGCTCTAGGCCGGGAAATCATCGAGAATTTCACCTCAAAGGGGCTCAACCATCTCATCGAGACTGTGCCGTATCCTACCGGTACCGTGCAGGTCGAAATTGACCAGGCCGGTATCCCGCAGTATGAAATCAAGGAAAATGTGGCGTGGGACAATATTCCCTACACTCCGAAGCTCGAATCGCTCGCGCGGAACACCAAGGCTGTCTGCTTCGGCTCGCTCGCCCAGCGCAATATCGTGTCGCGCAACACAATCAACAGTTTCCTTGACGCCATGCCGCAGACCGACGATACCCTCGTGGTGTTTGACGTCAATCTCCGTCAGGGATTCTATAACAAGGAGATTCTGTGTAACTCCATGAAGCGTTGCAATATATTGAAAATAAATGACGAGGAGCTGGTGACCGTCAGCCGCATGTTCGGCTATCCTGGCATTGACCTTCAGGACAAGTGTTGGATACTTCTTGGCAAATACAATCTGAAAATGCTCATTCTGACCTGCGGGATCAACGGCAGCTATGTCTTTACCCCCGGAAACGTCTCCTTCCAGCCTACGCCGACAGTGGAGGTGGCCGATACCGTAGGCGCAGGGGATTCATTCACAGCAGCTTTCATTGCAAGCATCCTTAAAGGTAAGTCTGTGGCCGAAGCTCATGCGCTTGCCGTTCAGACTTCTGCCTTCGTCTGCACTCAGAAAGGCGCTATGCCTATCCTTCCCCACAATCTCACAGCCTGATTTCCGCAGGCTGGCAAAAAGCGGTATTTACATCTATACTGACTCTGACAGGGCTATGCAGTGTCTCTTCCGGCGCTGCATAGCTCTGTTTTTTCGTATTTCGGCATCATTTTCGGAATGATTGCCTAACTTTGCACGAAAATCCGATATTGATATGATTTACCGTGAAACCGAAAGACTGATTTTGCGTTCCTGGAAGCCTGAGGATTTGCCTTTGTTTGCCGCGATGAACGCCGACGAAACCGTGATGCGATATTTTCCCTCAGTGCTTACACCTGAGGAGACGGAAGCGTTTTTCAATCGCATACAGGATGAGTTTCAGCGGAAAGGGTGGGGGCTCTATGCCGTGGAACTCAAATCTGCAAAGCGTTTCATAGGCTATGTCGGGCTGCATGAGATAGCTTTTGATGCCGGTTTCGGGTCAGGAGTGGAAATCGGCTGGCGCCTCGATGCGCAATATCACAACCGCGGTTTTGCCACCGAAGCGGCCCGCGAAGTCCTGAAACTCGCAAAGGCCTCGGGGCTGACGCGGCTCTATTCGTTTACGGCTAAAGTCAACAAGCCCTCTGAACGGGTGATGCAGAAAATAGGCATGACCAGGACCGGCGAGTTCGAGCACCCGCGACTCAGCGAGGATTCTCCATTGCGTACCCATATACTCTATCGCATTGATTTTTGAGATATGAACCCCGATATGAACATAGAAATTCGTCCGGAACGGGACAGTGACTTTTCCGGTATATGCGAACTTGTAAGAACTGCGTTTGAATCCGCCGAACATACTGACGGCGACGAGCATAACCTCGTCGGGCGAATCCGCAAAACGCTTGAATATATTCCTGAACTGTCGCTTGTTGCCCTCTGTGGCGGCAGAATAGTTGGTTACATCATGTTCAGCCGCATAAAAATCGGCGTATTTGACGCTGTCGCTCCTGCCCCTCTTGCCGTTGCCGCCGACATGAGGAAGAGAGGCATCGGCCGCAGACTTATTGAATCCGGTCATGCGATTGCCCGCGAAATGGGCTTCTCATGCGCTGTAGTCCTGGGTGAACCCTCCTTCTACAGCGCATCCGGCTATGTCCCGGCCTCAGATTATGGCATCTCAGCCCCTTTCAATATCCCTGAGGAATATTACATGGTCTGTCCTCTGCGTCCCGCAGCCTCTATCCACGCCGGGACAGTCAGCTACTCCGCCGCGTTTGGAATATGAGACGTTTATATATCACGCAATCTGCCTTGACAGAATTACTATTTAATTTCGATGCGCAGTATCGTTGCCCCATGTGCGAATAATACAGAAGCTATATTAATATTATTTAACCCCTATGTGCAGTGTTATTGCCCGGCGTGGGGCTAATTTTGCTGATGAGAGTCAATTGACTCTCCTTGAAACTTCTAAAAGCAGTAGGATATGTCGTTTATCGTTGCTATCATCTGTATATTCGCATGGTTGGGGCAGGCCCTTAAAGACGGTGCGGATATAAAATAAATTTATCGGTTTCCGCTTGACTCACCCGAAGAAGTGGCAAAGTCTGTGATGAATGTAATAGATGCGACCTCAATCTCCTCACTTGACGGTATGAGGCCACTTCTACACCGAGCTTTCACAAATATTTTTAAACCTGGGGCCAACAACATTGATAAATCGGTGGCTTTCAATATCCTGTTTACCCAATTTGAGGCCTTCTTGAAAAAACTGTATTATCTCATAAACCATCGCGAAATCCAGCCTTCTGAACCCGGCCAAAACGTGTCGTGGCGCGATGCTGTTAAAGCTTTCTCGTGTCTATGGGGATTGAGAAATAACCCGATTGAAGGCTATAAGGAGCTGTCACAGAAGCTTGAACTCGCTAAGTCATGGCATAACGATCAGTCGCATATATCTCCGACTTCAACAGAAGAAGAACTTGATTTTTGATTGAATGTATTGATAACGTTGTATGCATTTGTCGCCGGCTCTAATATAACAGAGATCGAAATGTCTGAAGGCGCTCCTGCTGCCAATGTAGAAACTCGTTGCAGAAGACCGCGTATACAGCGTTTCATTCCAGAGACAATGCTAACTTCATCAGGACTGGCAGCGGAGCCAACTGCAAAAGATCTTCCTGCAGAGAGTCGAGATGAAATCCTTAAGAAGTGTATTAACCAACTTCTTGGATATACTCCGGAAAAACTCACCTCTTATAAAACAGCGTAACTGGGAAGCTATCTATCGCATTGCCGCTGATTACGGTGCATCTAACATTTGAAAAGGGACCCGTATAGCAATTGAAAAGGGACCCACCCCATGGGTAAGTTTAACCCGGATTTGTTGATAAAATAAACCTATCAACGTGTCCATAAAATGTTACACATGGAGGAAAAAACATCCATTATTTTGTCTCATCGCCGCGAGGGGATGAGCATCCGCGAGATAGCGCGACGCAACGGCAT
>DXXM01000023.1 GCA_019416285.1 Bacteroidales bacterium | reverse complement strand
TCCGTAATAATCAATTCTCAGAGGTTTTAACAATAGTAGTTCTGCAACACCCTCTTTAATCGAACACTCCTTCCATCGAGGTATCCTCGGCGTTGGTGTCGGCGTCGACCTCCTCGTCATAGTAACCGTAGAATTCCTTTTCGCAGAGGTTGACGTCGGCCGGGAAGTCGAAGCGTGCGCTTTGCGAATAGTTTAGTCTCGGGTCGGCATAGACCTTCTTCATGAAGCGGCCGTAGATCGGGAGAGCCATTGACGCACCCTGACCGTAGGCCATGGTGTTGAAGTGGATGAAGCGCTCGTCGCCTCCCACCCATGTGCCGGCCACAAGGTTGGGGGTGAAGCCCATGAACCAGCCGTCGGCGTTGTAGTTGGTCGTACCTGTCTTACCGCCCATCTCGGCAGTGAGGCCGAAGCGGGAGCGGACACGGTGGGCCGTACCCTCGTTGACCACGTTGAGCAGCATGGAGAGGATGCGGTAATATGCTTTCTCGCTGATGACCTCAGTGTGGCGGGGCGAGAATTCCGAAATGATGTTGCCGTTGTTGTCGGCGATGGCGGTGACAAACATCGGGTCGACTCTCATGCCGTTGTTTGCAAAGGCGGAGTAGGCTGTGACCATCTCCTTGACCGATACATCGGCCGGGCCGAGACAGAGCGACATCACCGGAGGCAGTTCGGCCGTGATGCCGAAGTTGTGCATGGTTCTGACGAGTGAGGGGGGTGAGAGCTGCGAGATGAGGCGTGCCGAAATCCAGTTATTGGAGTTGGTGAGCGCCCATTTCAGGTCGACCATCTCGCCGACGCGGGCGGAACCGGCGTTGCGGGGAGCCCAGACGTTGCCGGCCTCGTCGGTGAGCACGGGCTGGGTGTTGGAGAACTCGTCGCAGGGGGTATAGCCCTCCTCCATTGCATAGGTGTAGAGGAACGGCTTGACCGTCGAACCGATCTGGCGGCGTCCAGTCGACACCATGTCATACTGGAAATATGAGAAGTCGGGACCGCCGACGTAGGCTTTGATGTGGCCGTTGAGCGGGTCCATTGCCATGAAGCCCGTGCGCAGGAAGTGCTTGTTGTAGAGCACTGAGTCGAGAGGGGTCATCACGGTGTCGACCGAACCGTGGTAGGTGAACACCTTCATCTCCCTCGGCGTGTTGAACGCGCGGTTGATTTCCTCGCGGGTGGCTCCGGCCTTGGTCATGACGCGGTAGCGGTCGGTGTTCTTCATCGCATTGCGTACGAGGTGGTTGCGGCGGATTTCCGAGAGCTCAGCGCGGTCGGAGGTGTAGGGGGCGCTCTTCGAACCGCGTTTCTCGCGGAAGAAAGCGGGCTGCAGATAGCCGCCGAGATGCTCCTCCACGGCTTCCTCGGCATACTGCTGCATGCGGGAGTCGATGGTGGTGTAGATTTTCAGACCGTCGGTATAGATGTCGTATTTCGATCCGTCCGGTTTGGGATTCTTCTCAATCCAGCCGAAAAGCGGGTTGGTCTCCCAGGCGATGGAGTCGTCGATGAATTTCTGCGTCTCCCATCCGCGGTAGTTCTCGCGCTCGGGCTTGTGGGCGCGGAGCATACGGCGGAGTTCCTCGCGGAAATAGGGGGCTATGCCGTCCTTGGCGTCGACGCGGTTGAAGTTGAGCGTCAGCGGGAGAGCTGAGAGCGAATCGAGTTCGGCTTTGGTGATTTTGCCTGCTTTTTCCATCTGCGCGAGTACCACGTTGCGGCGCTGGCGGGTGCGCTCGTTCTGACGCACGGGATTATAGTAGGCCGGGTTCTTCACCATGCCGACGAGTGTCGCAGCCTCCTCGATTTTCAGGTCTTTGGGTGCCTTGCCGAAATAGACGTGGGCGGCCGACTTGATGCCGACGGCATTGTAGAGGAAGTCGAACTGGTTGAGATACATCTTGATGATTTCCTCTTTGGAATAGTAGCGCTCGAGCTTCACGGCTATCATCCACTCGATAGGTTTCTGCATGGCGCGCGAGAGGATGCCGGAGCTGTTGGGCGAATAGAGCTGCTTGGCGAGCTGCTGGGTGAGGGTGGAGCCGCCGCCGGCGTTCTTGTTGCCCATGAGCACTGTCTTGAAAAGCACACGGCCGAGGCCGCGCATGTCGATGCCGGAATGGTCCTCGAAGCGCACATCCTCGGTGGAGATGAGGGCGTCGATGACGTGGGGCGACACTTCGTCGAAGTCGGCATAGACGCGGTTGCCCGTACCCACGAAGTAGCGTCCGATTTCCTTGCCGTCGGACGAATAGAGCACCGATGCGAAGCGGTCGGTCGGGTTTTTCAGTTCCTCGACGGGAGGCATGTAGCCGATTATGCCGTTGTAGATGAGGAAAAGAAACACGAATATGCCGATGATGACCGAGACGAAGATAATCCACATGGTCGCGATGATGCCGCGGTGGTGTCTGGGCTTGGCGGCAGGGGCTTTCCTTGGCTGACGCGCTGCGCCGTTGCGGTCGGGATGGTTGGATTCAGATTGTTGCATGGTTGTCTGGTGTTGGAGAGAGTCGGGGTTACTTGCCGATGGCTGTGTAGGTGAAGCCTTCGGCTATTACTTCGTCGCGGTCGTAGATGTTGCGGCCGTCGACGATTACAGGTGATTTCATCAGGCGTCTCATGACGTCCCACGAGGGCATGCGGAACACTTTCCATTCCGTCACGAGTGCCATCGCGTCGGCGTCGACAAGCGCCTCATACATATCTTTGGCGTAGACTACGGCGTCGCCGACTCTGCGGCGGCACTCCGGCATGGCCACGGGGTCGTAGACCTTGACCGTCGCACCTGCCTCGGTGAGCTTCCGGATGATTACGAGCGCCGGAGCCTCGCGCATGTCGTCGGTCTCGGGCTTGAAGGCGAGTCCCCAGAGGGCTATGGTCTTGCCGCTGAGATTTCCGAGTAGCTTTTCGAGCTTGCGGACCACGATTGATTTCTGACGCTCGTTGACGGCTTCGACAGCCTCGATGACTCCCATCGTGTAGCCGTTCTCACGGCCAGTGTGGGCGAGGGCCTTTACGTCCTTCGGGAAGCAGGAGCCCCCGTAGCCGCAGCCGGAGTAGAGAAATTTGGAGCCGATGCGGGCGTCGGTGCCTATGCCTTTGCGTACATGGTCGATGTTGGCGCCCACGAGGTCACAGAGGTTGGCGATGTCGTTCATGAACGAGATGCGGGTGGCGAGCATGGCGTTGGCCGCGTATTTCGTCATCTCCGCCGAGGGGATGTCCATGAAATATACGCGGAAATTGTTGGTGAGGAAGGGACGGTAGAGCTTGGTCATCACCTTCTTGGCGCGCTCTGATTCGACACCGACCACCACGCGGTCGGGCGACATGAAGTCCTTTATCGCTGCGCCCTCCTTGAGAAATTCGGGGTTGGAGGCCACTTCGAAGTCAATCTCCTCGCCACGCTTGGCCAGTTCCTCGCGGATTGCAGCCTTGACCTTGGCGGCGGTGCCCACGGGGACGGTCGATTTGGTCACGAGAATGGTATATTTCTTTATGTTGCGGCCGAATGTGCGTGCTACCTCGAGCACATAGCTCAGATCGGCCGAACCGTCCTCGTCGGGAGGAGTGCCGACAGCCGAGAAAACCACCTCGACATTGTCGAGACACGAAGTCAGGTCTGTGGTGAAATGCAGACGGCCTGCCTCGACGTTGCGTTTCACAAGTTCGTCAAGGCCCGGTTCGTAGATTGGAATTTCTCCGTTGAGAAGAGCGTCAATCTTCCTGCTGTCTATGTCGACGCAGGTGACATCAATGCCCATTTCAGCAAAACAGGCGCCCGAGACGAGCCCAACGTAGCCGGTTCCGACAATTGCTATGTTCATATACGATTGATGATATATATATTGCGGATGTCTGTTGACTTTATGATTAAAGGCCGCCGTAGCGCCCCTATATGATTCTGATTGCTTATATAATTAATGTACGAGCGCGAGCCGCGACTGTTCCGCAGCCGGAACCTCCGGACTTCGTGCACAATCAAAGTGCAAATTTACGCATTTTATCTGAGAAAAATCCTAATTTTTCCCCAAGCTAACATATAATTGATTTTTTCAGATGAATTTTGGATAGTGATTAACAGGAGCTCAAAATCTGAGAGCATCTGTCTTTTTGTTTTTTTATTAAAATATTCTCTAAAAACAAAGGATAAACTTAGTCTAAATATAACTATAGTTAAATTATATGAAATACGATGTTAAATATCTTAACATCATTCTTCTGTTTTTAACTTTCATGTATATTTGCAGATAATTTGGAATAAACCATAATTCTGTGGCAACGCATTAAAATACGTGTAACCTGCATGATGTTTTTATGAAGCATCAATTATACATAGTCATTATTTCATTTTTAATGTCTGAACTGTGTTGCGCCATGACTCCTTCCGTGCCCTGTGGCCGGATATCAGATGTATCCGAAACAGATTCCTTACCGAGAGCAGGATTGCCAGTGTCATGTACCGACATAAGTAGCGGTATGACCTCTGACGAGTGCCGTAGATGGCAGTGCGTCGGAGAAATGAGCGACACCGTAAACACAACCTCCCAAATTACCCCCCCCCGGTATCCGTATTCCACTGATAATCAGGACAAACGCTCTATATGACATTCTCCTTTTGCCAAATATAGGCTTGTCCGTAGCTGTCACTGACCGCATCATTGCCGGGGCAGACTGGATGGGGACATGGCTCAATGACAGCCGACATCGCTATTACAGAATCTACGGCGCAAACGTCGATTTGTCATGGCGCATCGGTGGCGCTGAGAAATCGACCAATCCTTTCTCCGGACATCATGCAGGCATCTATGCCTCCTTTGTCTATTACGACATTCAGGGCGGCTTTAGCCACAGAGGATACGTGTCTGACAAATACAACTATGCTGTCGGAGTGTCGTACACATATTCGCATCCTTTAACGAGACATTTCGACATCGCTTTCAGCGTCGGTATAGGGTATATGTGGGGCAAATTCATGCGCCACAGGCCTATCGACGACCATGATGTATGGCTCTCGACCCACAGACGTTCATGGTTCGGTCCGACACGTGCCGCAGTCTCCTTTGTATGGGTGTTCGGAAGTGCATATAATAAGAGGAAAGGAGGGAGTAGCCGATGATGCGTGCATGTAATACCGCACTGTGCCTGACGGCAGCCATGCTTGCCGCCCTGCTTCTCGGTGGCTGCGAAGGCCGTGAGCTGTGCTACGACCACTCTCACAAGTTACCGGTCAGCATCCGGTTCGACTGGACAGATGTCCCTGAGGCACAGCCCGAGACGATGGTTGTATGGTTTTTCCCTGTCGATGGTTCACAGGGTTTGCGCTTTGAGCTCACAGGCGACGGAAATACCTCACGGACATCTTTTGATGCTGAGGTCAGAGTTCCGGCGGGAACATACCGGATGGTTTGTCATAATGGCAGTACTGAGTTCAATGTCGAGCGCGGTTCAAATATTGATGACTATTTCGTTGTGACCTACGATGTCCCGGTGCTCTCTTCCATGAACCGCACTGACGATGCGCCGCTTCCCGGCGATGATACAGAGATGCCGGTAAGATCACAGGCAAGTACATTCTATGCACACACACTCGACAGCGACTTCACAGTGGCAGCTGACGGAAAAACGCAGCATACCGTACTTTTCCGCCCTTCCAGGGCTTCAGTGCTCTGCGAGGTTTCAGTCACCAATGTCCATAACCTCACATCCGACATCACCCTCAGCGCCGTTCTGACCGGAGCCTCCGAAGGATGGCATGCCGGCACTGCGGCTCCTGCGGAAACATGCGTTGCCGTGCCTTTCCCTCTCCAGCAGTCCGGCCCTGATTCACTCCACGGCACCGTAGAACTGTTCGGACTCAGCGGTGTCCATAAACTAAGGATATACACGTCCAATAAGTATTACTACGACTATAATGTCACCGACCAGATCGACGGGCAGAAAGGGCTGCACTATATCCATGTCGATGTGTCAGGCATAAAGCTGCCCGACAGTCCGTCCTCCGGACTGTCGCCCGGCGTAAGCGACTGGGGCGACATGATAGAAGAGTCCGTTAAGATGTAGACCTTATTAAATTCCAATCAATCATTCATAATCTTAATACAAAAAATGAAAAAAGAACTCATCCCCTTTGCAGTGATGGCCCTTGCAATGGCTTCCTGCTCCAGCGACGATGTGGTTGATGTGAATCCGGACCCCTCGGGTGATGCATTGTCTTTCAGCATAGCCGTCGGCCATTCCCGTGCTACAGAAACTACAATCACTAACCTCGGCGATTTTAGGATAGTTGCCAAAGGAGTGCATCCCCACGGTGGCGTCTACGACTCATTCCTCATAGGTGACGATAAGGGCGGCAAATTAGCGACCCATAAAGAAAATAGCATTTGGGGGTTTGCTGAC
This sequence comes from Bacteroidales bacterium, assembly GCA_019416285.1. Taxonomy (GTDB): domain Bacteria; phylum Bacteroidota; class Bacteroidia; order Bacteroidales; family Muribaculaceae; genus Duncaniella. The sequence goes on along the minus strand of DXXM01000023.1, from coordinate 44,154 downwards.
AATGAACCTATCTACTGGCCCACAGCGATGGACAATGTTCTTTTCTGGGCTTACACATGCTCCCAAAAGAATGGGAGCGCCTCTGCAAGCGACGTTTTGCCTGCCGGTAAATTTTCCTTTGAGGGCGCAGATGCTCAGATAACCGGCTTTTCGCCTGAAAAAGCCAATTTGAAAACCGATGCTGCCGACGGTGTATGGGCAGACGGATTAGGTCAGTATGATCTGCTTGCGGCTTTCAAACACGCAAAAAGAAGTGCTGGCACATCTGTAGATATCAATTTCGAACATACATTGTCGCAGATATATATTACTGCAACATCTAAAGATAAGTTGGACTCAGATCACCGTATTGTCAGAATCAAAGGCGCTTGGATTGTAAATACACATGACATTGCCGATTTTAGTTCAGGTTACACATGGGCCGACAATCAGGCAAGCCATAACCCTAAATGGACTTCTAGATTTAGCGAAGGTAAGACCTTCACTGCCTATGGTTCATTCTACAAGACACCGAAAGAACTAAAATCAAAAAATGATACGGAGGATCTTTTAGTAAATGAAGGATCTCATGAAGGGTCTCTCATGCTGATTCCTCAGACGATTACCAAATGGGCAGGAAAAGCTGCTCCTCAAAATCCAGCTAAACATGCTTATATCCTGCTCCTCTGCCGCGTAGAACTTGAACATGTCGGCGCTACTCATAGCGATGGCTCTGGTTTTAACCCTGTAGGTGATGATGATATCGCAGTGCGTGGAGATAATCACTATCATCAGCTCTTTCCTGTAAGTCCTGAGAAAAAATTTGACGAAGGAGAATACGGTTTTGTTTGCGTTCCTGTAGGAACAACCTTCGAAATGGGTAAAAAATATAAGTTTAATCTCGAAATTTGCGGCGAGGGTTCAGGAGCCGGTATCTATCCCCCCGATAATGATTTTAGTTCGCTTATACCTGATAATAAATTTTTTACAACTAATTGGAACACAGCGGACACGGAGTTAAAAATCATAGGACGTCCGACGGAGGATGATTCAAAAAAAGAAGTAGGCGATTTCGTCCTTGACGACCCTATCAAATTTACCGTGACCGTTTCTGCTTGGGACGAAAATAAAACGTGGACACAAGGACAAGGTGGTGTTAAGCCCTGATTTTTAATCCTGACTTAGTAATACGCTCAGAGGGTGTGTCGGAAGTCCGTGCGTCGGTATGCCGACACACCCTCTCTTAATCATTATCATATAATTTCTGAAATGAACTGCAAATATAAAGGAACAGGCCGTTTGTCGGCCATAGGACTACTCTGTCTGATAACCGCACTGACTGCGTGTGAGGATGATTTAGGCGATAAAGGTCAGCAATCCGGACACGTGACTGTCAATGTCAAAGCGCCTGCCGCATGGACAAGCGCCACTGCGGTCGACGAGAAATCGCCCGAATCTCGATGCCTGTCGGTCGATGCAACAGAGACAAATAGCGATATCCCTTTATATCTGCACACTATCCATTCCGACAACGCTGCAGCGCAGCCTGCATCGCGCGGAAAGCTTGAGAATTCCGTCAGCAATTTCTCGCTGAGTGCTGTCAGCTATGCGGGAACATATCCTGAAAATGAGGATGACGTTGTCTGGACGCCAGGTTTTGCACATGACATAACTTTTACCGTAAACGGTGAGACTGCCACATGTCCGGAGATGATGTTTTGGCCGACAGGGGGTAAAGTGCGTTTTTTCGCTTTCGCTCCCGTCAATGCCGGGCGCACCGATGATCCGTTTACTCTTTCCGGCGCGACAGCGCAGGGCTCACCCCGAATCGGATATGAAGTTCCCGAGAGGGTTCAGGATCAGCATGACCTTATGGCTGCGTGTACGGATGCGACCTCGGCCGATGTGAAGCTGGAATTCCGTCATATACTCACGGCGGTGAAAATCGTTGCTGCCCCCGACATGGTTCCCGGGATAATAACCGGAGTGACACTTTCCGGTGTGTATAACAAGGGCACTTTCATTCCCCGGCCGGGTGCCGCAAATGATGCTGCCGCAAATGATACATGGATTCCTGATGAGTCATCTACAGGTACTTATACGATAAAACGCGATATCCCTGTCGGCGGCTCCACCGATTTCGATAATCAGGCCGGCAATGCAGAAAAAAACTTTGAGGTCATCGGTGAGACGGATGATCTCACCCTGCTGATGATTCCGCAGACTCTGCCTGAAAATGCGAAACTCGAAATAGAATTCACAAAAACTTCAAGCGGAGATAAATATACTCTTTGGGCCGACCTGAAGGGAACCTGGCCGGAAGGCAAAATCGTGACCTATTCCCTCTCGCCGTCGAGCGTACACATCACTCCGGTTGTAGAGTTTAACAAAACAACGACCGATATTCTTCCCTATTCCGGTGTGTGGGATAATGTCGAGGTGAGAGCTTATGCCGCAATCACCGAGGCCGGAGCTGACGCCATCCGGTATAAGAAACTTCCGACGCCCGAAATAGAATACACATTCGAAGGCGAAGATCCGGTGGCACGCGCCCACACTTTCTTTGACCCGGATGGTTGTGACATTGTGCCGACTGCCGGTGAGGAAGGTTCGGATACATATTCCTCTACGGAAAAGATTCCCTTCATCAAAGGAATGTATGTCCTCGGGGCTCAGAGCGATTTTGAAAATTTGCAGGGCAACCTTAACGGAGATTTTGACCACGATGAGACTGACCTGGCCGACACCGAGTCGGCCAACTGCTATATGGTGGATGCCCCCGGAAACTACAAGTTCCCGGTCGTTTATGGCAATACCTATAAAGATGGTAGTCTAAATCTCAAAGCGTGCCTAAAGCCGGCGGCAGCCACTAATGCCATGACCTATTATCCCGATTACGCCGGAAAGCCGATTGAATCATTCGATATTACGGAAGCTTGTGATGCTGTTCTCGCATGGCAGGATGCCCCCGGCTTGATTGACAATGTTACGTTTACCAAGGGAAGTCCGTCATATATAAGTTTCCGTGTGCGCAGATATTCCATCACTCAGGGAAATGCCCTTATTGTAGCATTGGATGCGAATTCAAAGATAGTCTGGAGCTGGCATATATGGGTGTCGCAGCACAAACAGGAATGGAAAACGGGCACTGCATGCAAGGAGATAGGATCGATTTATAAAAATGCTGCAGGGAAATATGAAAAAACCGGCAAAAAATATAGTCTGGCAGACGTTAATCTCGGTTATTGCGACCCGCATAAAGGCAATGAGGAACGGAAGTTCAGAATCAGGTTTAAAGTCAAAGTCGACAATGGCTTTATTACGCTTACAAAATATCTCAGTGCCGGAACAACAGTCGACACGGAAGCCTCAATATTTACTCAGGCGGAGTTCAGAGGCTCGGTTGCCGGCGATAACACTTACTACCAGCTGGGACGCAGCGCTCCCACCCCGGGAGGTATATACAGCGATAAAACAACGAAGTATTATTATAAAGGTGGGGATTATTCTGAATTGAATATGGAGAACAAACCTTTGTTCTATAATAATGGAAATGACACTTACGCCCTCTGTCGAAATACCCCAGGCAAAGTTTCAGGCGCAAGTTACGAATCAGGTTCGGAAGAAAAAGGTGTGACTGTCCAATGGGCTATACAGCATCCACATGTATTCGTAATGAGTCCTCTTGGAGATGAATATCGAAACCATTGGTTCAAGACTGAAAATGCTGTACCGGATGGCCGTAAACTGTTCCGGTTGTGGAATCCGAAAGCGACAAAGTTTGTCAATAACATGACTGAAATAGAAGAGGATGTTGCCAAATCGCTCTACGATCCATGCCCGGCTGGATACATGGTTCCGCCGGCCAATGCGTTTTCAGCTTTTGTATACTCGGGTGATTATTATGTAAATAAATTATATAACACTACATTAGCCGACGGTAGCAGCTATACAACGAAATTTAATTCAGTAATAAATTCGGTGGATAGAAAATGGGTGATGGAAGTTGATGGCGTCACCTTTGAATTTCCGGCGACAGGAGTAAGAAACAAATGCCTGAAAAAAGACCATTTTTCGACAGTGTATGACTCTGGAGGAGCAAAATTAGAAGGATGGGAAGACTGGACATATCCTGCGTTCAGAATACTTACTTATATTACTTCATCCACTTTTATTTATAGTGGCAACAATGATGCTGCTATATTCTATATAGATAACCGTTACAAGGGAGATACTGGGTCTGACTGTCTGGATAAATCAAATAGCAATCCGGTGACGGGTAGCCATCACCCGTCAGCCTCCTCCTACGGTCTGTCAGTGCGTCCGATGCGCGATCCGGACTTTACTCATTAACCGAATGGATATATTCATTAAGAGGCTGTTTTTTAACAGCTTCTTAGCTCGTTACTATATAAGAAGGAGGGCGGAAGCGGCTGATGGGTGTCGCTTCTGTCCTCCTTCTGTTGTTTATGTGCCTTGAAAAGCAGGGGCGGTGGGTTATTCCTCTACGCGGCGGGCGCCGTCGGAGATGATGACGTCGTAGATTTTGGGCTTGTGGCCGTAGCGCTCGTTGAATTTCTCGGTGACAGTCTCGATGAACTTGTCATGGATGCTGTCAGGCACGAGGTTGATGGTGCAGCCGCCGAAGCCGCCGCCCATGATGCGCGAGCCGGTCACGCCACATTCCTTAGCCACGTCGTTGAGGTAGTCGAGTTCCTCGCATGAAACTTCATAGTCTTTCGACAGGCCTGCGTGTGTCTCGTACATGAGACGGCCCACAGTCTCGATGTCGCCGCGGTTGAGGGCGTCGCACACACCGAGCACACGGTCTTTCTCGCCGATGACGAAGCGTGCGCGCATGTAGTCCTCGGCGGAGATGTCGGATTTCACAGAGTCGAGCATTTCCATGTCGGCGTCGCGGAGAGTCTCGATGCCGAGGCGTTTTGCCACGCGCTCGCACGACTCACGGCGTTTGTTGTAGGGGGAGTCGACAAGTTCATGCTTCACCACCGAGTCGACGAGCACGAGTCTGTAGCCGTCGATATGGAAGGGGAAGTATTCATATTCGAGCGAGCGGCAGTCGAGACGGATGAGGCAGTCTTTCTTGCCGAACACCGAAGCGAACTGGTCCATGATGCCGCAGTTGACACCGCAGTAGTTGTGTTCGGTTGACTGTCCGATTTTGGCGAGCTCGAATTTGTCGATTGCGTTGCCGTTGAAGAGGTCGTTGAGCGCGAAAGCGAAACATGACTCAAGAGCGGCTGACGAGGAGAGGCCTGCACCGAGGGGCACATTGCCTGCGAACACTGCGTCGAAGCCCTTGACGGTGCCGCCGCGCTTGATGATTTCGCGGCACACACCGAAGATGTAGCGCGCCCACTGCTGCGAGGGAGCGTCGGCTTCGTTGAGTCCGAAGGTGGAGCTGTCGTCGAGGTCTACGGAGTAGAGATTGACTTTGTCGGTGTCGTTGGGGCGGATTTCGGCCATGATGACCTTGTCGATTGCACCCGGGAATACGAAGCCTCCGTTGTAGTCGGTGTGTTCGCCGATGAGGTTGATGCGGCCGGCGGAGCTATAGAGTGTGCCTTCGCCGCCGAAATGAGAAGCGAAAGCCTCTGTGATTTTCTTTTTCAGTTCCATGGAAGTATGTGATAGGTAAGTTTATGGTTGTTTAGAACATTTTGTCGGGATAGAGGCCCTCGGCATGGAGCTGGGCGAACTTCTCGACAACGCCGGGACGGTCAGCGGCGTAGGTGACGCCGAACCAGCGCGAGTCGGTGTCGAGCACCTTGACTGTAGCCTCGCCGGAGTGGATGAGGGTGTCGATTACGAGCGGGATGAAGAACTCGGCTTTCGGAGTGTTGAGGTCTTTGTCGAGGAAGTTACGGAATTCGCGCTCAGAGTAGTCGAAATAGTCGGGAGTGAAGCCCCAGAGGTTCATCGACACGGGAGTCATTGGGTCGAGAGTCTGCTCGACGCCGTTTTCGTCGGTAAACACGATGTCGCCGTTGGGAGCGTAGGAGATGGCGGTGCGCTCAACCACGCCGGTGAGGTTGCCGTCGGCGCCCTTTGAGCATACGCCGCGGGCCACGGAACCATTTTCGGTCATTGTGTTGCCTACGCGGAAGCCCACCATCGAGTAGTCGCCCTTGCGGTCGCGCGGACGCATGAGGTCCTCGGCCATCACGCGGAAGGCGTCGCGACCGTAGAAGTCGTCGGCGTTGATGACGGCGAAGGGTTCATTGATGACCTCGCTGCCCATCATGACGGCATGGTTGGTGCCCCAGGGTTTGCTGCGGTCGGCGGGGCAGGTGTAGCCCTCGGGAAGTTTGTCGGTCGACTGGAACACGACTTCGACGGGGATATGGCCCTCGTATTTCGAGAGGATTTTTTCGCGGAAATCTTTTTCGAAGTCCTTGCGGATTACGAAAACTACCTTGCCGAAACCGGCCTGGATTGCATCGTAGATTGAATAGTCCATGATGGTCTGGCCCTGGGGACCTAAGGGGTCGAGCTGTTTAAGACCACCGTAACGGCTGCCCATACCGGCAGCAAGTACAAAAATTGTGGGTTTCATTTGATTCAAAGAATTATTTGATTCAAAGAGTATTGAATTTGAATGTGATGATTTCGTCGTATTTTTCACCCGGGCGGAGGACCGAAGAGGGGAACGCGGGCTTGTTGGGGGCGTCGGGGAAACCCTGACACTCGATGGCCACGCCATCGTAGTCGCTGTAGGCTCCGCCGGAGATGCTTTCGGGGCAGCCAGTGAGCCAGTTGCCGGTGTAGACCTGCATGCCGGGCTGGGTTGTCGAGATGACGAGCGAGCGGCCCGACTTCTGCGAGCGCAGTTCGGCCACTTCTTTGAGCGAGCCTTTGGTGTAGCCGTCGATTACCCAGCAATGGTCATAGCCCTTGCCGACTTTCAGGGGATGGAAGTCGGCGTTTATATCCTTGCCGATAGCCTTGAACTCGGTGAAATCCATAGGTGTGCCGCCCACGGGAGCCAGTTCGCCGATAGGAATCTGAGTGTCGTCGGTCGGAAGATAGCGGGATGCGCGGAGGAGGAGTTCATGGTCGAGCACGGTTCCGGAGTTCTCGCCGTCGAGGTTGAAATATGCGTGGTTGGTGAGGTTGACCACCGTTGCGGCGTCGGTCTCGGCGGTGATGTGGAGCGAGAGCTCGTTGTCGTCGGTCCAGGTATATTCGGCTTTCACATCGAGATTGCCGGGATAGCCCTCTTCGCCGTCTGCGGAGCGGTAGGTGAATGTCACCTTGTTGCCTTCGGCCTTGCTGTCCCAGATGCGGTTCATGAAACCGGTCGGGCCGCCGTGGAGAGCGTTGGGGCCGTTGTTGATGGCGAGAGTGTAGTCCTTCCCGTCGAGCGAGAACTTGCCGAGGGCGATGCGGTTGGCGAAACGGCCGGGAATCTTGCCGGCGCAGGGACCGTCGCCTATATATGATGCGGGGTCCTTGTAGCCGAGGGCTACATCGGCGAGTTTGCCGTCGCGGTCAGGCACATTGACTGCCACGATTCCTGCGCCGAGGCTTGAAAGGGTCACTGACGCACCGGAGGCGTTGGTGAGAGTATAGAGAGTGATTTCTCCCGCGGGAGACTCTGATGTCTTGCTTGAAATTTTCATTTTTCTGGAATTGATGTGCGCCGCCAAGCGGCCATGTAATAAATATTAGGAGATGCGTTGATTCTGTGATTTCGGAGATGTCCGTTGATTCAGCGGTCTCTATGGATTCAGCGGTCTCTGTTGATTCGGTGATTTCTGTGGTTTCGATGGTTTCTGTGATGCAAATATAATCAATGTTACCCTAACCCGCAACCCTCCAGCCTCAAAAACCCGAAAGTTGAACGATTCAGAAACAATCTTGAATAAAAATTACAATATCTCCCCCTCCCGACACCCTCCGGCACAAGTAAACGACACATCCGTGAAATCATTCCAGTCAAGGACAAAGATGTCTTGTTTTATATTTCAGTGATCTCGCCGAGTTGTTTCCATTTTGCTAATAGCGAGATTTTTCGTAACTTTGCACCCCGAAAATAATTTAGATAGAATGATAGCTGTTAATAATTTAGGAATACAATTCGGCAAGCGGGTGCTTTTTCAGGATGTGAACCTCAAGTTCACCCCCGGTAACTGCTATGGTATCATCGGCGCTAACGGTGCCGGCAAGTCGACTCTCATGCGAATCCTCAGCGACCAGCTTTCGCCGACACACGGCACTGTGACCCAGGGCCCCGGCGAGCGCATGAGTGTGCTCGAACAGGACCACTTCAAGTTCGACGACTGCACGGTGATGGAAACCGTGCTCCGAGGCCACACTGTCCTCTGGGACATCATGCAGGAAAAAGACGCCCTCTACGCCAAAGAGGATTTCTCGGACGAGGACGGCATCCGTGCTTCCGAGCTTGAGGAGAAATTTGCCGAGCTTGAAGGCTGGAACGCCGAAAGCGACGCTGCCGCCCTTCTCAGCGGTCTCGGTATCAAGGAGGACAAACACTACACCCTCATGCGCGACATGAGCGGTAACGAGAAGGTGCGCGTGCTTCTCGCAAAAGCGCTCTTCGGCAACCCCGACAACCTCCTTCTCGACGAGCCTACCAACGACCTCGACCTCGACACCGTGGCCTGGCTCGAAGATTACCTCTCGAAGTTCGAGAACACGGTGCTTGTGGTGAGCCACGACCGCCACTTCCTCGACTCCGTCTGCACCCATACACTTGACATCGACTACAATAAGCTCACACTCTTCGCCGGAAACTACAGTTTCTGGTACGAATCCTCGCAGCTTGCTCTCCGTCAGCAGCAGCAGGCCAACAAGAAGGCGGAGGAGAAGCGCAAGGAGCTCCTTGAGTTTATCCAGCGATTCAGCGCCAATGTTGCGAAATCCAAGCAGACAACTTCGCGCAAGAAGATGCTCGAGAAACTCAACGTGGAGGAAATCCAGCCCTCTTCGCGCCGCTATCCGGGCATCATCTTCACCCCGCAGCGTGAGCCCGGCAACAAGATTCTCGAAGTCAAGGGCCTCTCGGCCTCAGTGGACGGCGAAGTGCTCTTCCACGATGTTAATTTCCAGATAGAGAAGGGCGACAAGGTGGCTTTCCTCAGCCACGACCCCCGCGCCATGACCGCTCTCTTCGAAATCATCACCGGCAACCGCAAGGCCGACGCCGGAACCTACGACTGGGGACAGACCATCACCACCGCCTATCTTCCCCTCGACAACTCGGCTTTCTTCAACACCGACCTCAACCTTGTGGACTGGCTCTCGCAGTTCTCCAACGACAGCTCCGAGATTTATCTCAAGGGATTCCTCGGCAAGATGCTTTTCTCGGGCGAGGAAGTGCTCAAGAAAGCGTCCGTGCTTTCCGGTGGAGAGAAAATGCGCTGTATGATTGCCCGCATGATGATGACTGATGCCAACACTCTCGTGCTTGACTCGCCCACCAACCACCTTGACCTTGAGTCAATCCAGGCGTTCAACAACACGCTTCAGGCTTTCAAGGGAAATGTGCTCCTTTCGAGCCACGACCACGAGTTTATCCAGACCGTCTGCAACCGCATCATCGAGCTTACCCCCAACGGCACAATCGACAAACTCATGGACTACGACGACTATATCACCGACGAGAAAGTCATGGCAGCCCGCGAGAAGCTCTATGCAAAATAATAGCCGGATTATCTGATACAATGATCGGATTATCTGATACAATGATATGATGTAGGGCCATCGCATGCGGTGGCCTTATTTCATATTACTACTATCCATCCTATTACTCTTATTACTCCTATAAATAAACCACCGGAGAAAAATCCGACTTGAATCGGGATTTTCCTCCGGTGTGATTTTATTGATTAGCCCTGATAGGCGTCAGCCGTCAGCTTAGAATATCTTGATTGACGGGATATAGCGCTTGGGCTGCTTCTTGAGGTCGATGAGTATGCTGTCGATATGTGCCGCGCTGTTGTTGATGTTGTGATAGAGCTGCGGATCGTTGAGCAGAAGGCCGAGCGACGAGTTGGTCGAGTTGAGCTGTTCGGTAGCCTGGTCGAGATTGGCGGTGATGCGGTTGATATTACGCATGGTCGAGTCGAGGGGCATTTCCTTCAGATCTTCGGAGAGTACTGCGAGCGCCGCTGAAATCTGCGTGAGGTTTGCCGAGAGTTCCTTCACGTTGGCCATTGTACCGTTGGCGCTGTTGACGAGTGCCGGCACACCGCCCATGGCTTTGTTGAGATGAGTAGTCGAGACTTCGAGATTGGCCATTATGTTGTCCAGACGCTTGATTGACGACTGGAGCGCGGGGTCGGTGGTGATGGCGGTGAGCGCCACTACGAGCGAGTCGATGTGTGGGGCGATTGACATGATGGTGGGCATGAGCTCATTGCCGATTTTGTCCATCATGCCTCCGGCCGACACTCCTTCGAGGCGCGAGCCTACTTCGCAGAAGTTGTTGCCCGGAGCCATCTGAAGCTCCACGCTTGAAGTGCCGAGCATGTCGGTGACGATTGCGGCCTTGGTGCCTACAGGCACTTTGAGCTGCTTGTCGAGACTGAGTTCCACGAGCACATGTCCGGGATTGTCATACTCATATTTGATTTCGCGGACGAGACCGATTTTATATCCGTTGAGAGTGACGGGCGCTGACTGCGCGAGGCCTGCCACATTGGTGTAGGAGGCAAAATAGTAGTTGGCCGACTTAAATATGTTGATGCCTTTGAGATAGTCGATGCCGAAAAACAGGATGAGGAGCGAGAGCAATACGCTTGCGCCTATGATAATTTCCTTTGTGAAGATTTTTTTCATAATCTTTGATTGGGGATGTGTTGGTGCCTTGTGGAAAAATTTTTTCGTGAGCGGTGGGGGAGAGTGGGGTTATTTGATTCGCTTGCCGCCGCGGGTCTTTATGACGAAGGCGTCGCGGAATTTTTTCTTGATTTTCTTCAGCTCGGCCGAGGCCTTGGCCTGCGAGGAGTATTCGCCGTAGGTATATTTCACCATGCCGCTGTCCTTATAGTAGTCGACCGGACTCAGACCCTTGAGGCGTGCATCGCCCTTTCTGAGCGGCGACGGCGCGGTGAGGAACTGGATTTTGTAGACGATATCCTCATTAGAATAAACGTTTTCTTTCACCTCTTGTTGGGTGCGGGCCTCTTCGACTGCCTCTTTTTTCGCCGTGTCGCGCTTTGCGGTCTCGCGCTCGGCCTCACGGATGTCAGTCATGGTCGGGCCGACTTTTGCCGGAGATTTGACCTTGCGATACCTCTCGATGCCCTTGTAGATGGCGCGGGCGAGTTTGTCCTGACCTTTTTCCGACATCATGAAGCGCTCCATGGTCGGATTGCAGATGAAATCGAGTTCGACGAGGATTGCCGGCATGCTTGTCCCGACGAGGACCCAGAAGGGGGCCTGGCGCACGCCGTTGTTTTTTCTTCCGGCAGTGCGGACGAGTTCGTTCTGCACCGCCTCGGCCAGTTCGATGCTCTGATCCATGTTGGTGTGCTGCATCATTTCAAAGGCGATGTAGCTCTCGGTCGACGACGGGTCGAAGCCCTCGTAGGTTGTCGAATAATCCGGTTCGAGTTTCATCACCTCATTCTCCCTCATCGCTATGCTGAGGTTTGTCTCGCTTTTGCGCAGACCCAGGGTGTAGACGGCCGCTCCGTTGATTGACGAGTGCAGCGGCGACTTCCTGTCGATGGAGTTTGCATGGATGGAGATGAAGATGTCGGCCTGCTTTTTGTTGGCCATATTTGAGCGTCCCTTGAGGGTGACGAAATAGTCGCCGTCGCGTGTCATCTCGACTTTTGCATCCTTCATGTTGCTGTCAATCAGGTCGCGCACCTTCTTGGCCACCGCCAGATTTATGGTCTTTTCATTCGTGCGTCGGCCAAGCGCTCCGGCGTCCTTTCCTCCGTGTCCGGGGTCAATCATTACGGTGAAACTCTTCTCGGCCGCAGTCAGCGCGATTGCGGGAAAAAGCATGATGAATACGAGTGTCTTTATGATGCGTGTCAGTGACATGGTGCAAAATGCTTGGCAAAATTTTAGGCAAAGTTAGCAAAAGTCTCCCTAAATGCCATTTATTGCGCTTAATTTTATGAATAAATGCCCAAAAATTGCTACTTTTGAACAATCGTCACCTCCCGCACGCCGTTCTCTTTACACCTATTTATATAGAGATGGTTTCCTTATTCTATGGGGTGGTAGATATGTGTATATGGTATTTCTATTGACTAATCACATTCTTTAAATTTTTGAATAATACAATGACTGGCATTGAATTTTTTCGGAACCGCCTCCGGCGCTATGGTTTTACGATACTTTTTGTTTTGCTTCCGTTTTTAGGCGGATTGCTCACCTCATGCGGGGGAGAGGATTCTATGTCGGTAAGGGTCAATAGGCTTGACATCGCGCTGCGCGACACCGCCACGCCGCTGCCTCCGGAGATGGAAGATGCGGCCCGGACGCTCTTCGCCCTGTCGGGCTACGGCGCCATGACGGACTCGGCCCTCTCTGTCTATGCCGCGAGCCCGTCGATTCTCGTTCACGCGCATGCTGTCGACTCGCTGTGGAGCGACCTTCGGCCTCTCGAAAGCTCACTCGGACGTATGAAGTTCAACTATGCTCACCTCTTTCCCGACAATATATTCCCCTCGGTCTACGCCGTTGTCTCCCCCTTCAATCAGTCGGTATTTACCGCCGACACCATTCTGTTCCTCGGTCTCAACCACTACCTGGGAGCATCTTACGCGCCATATGGCTATTTCCCCGACTTCATCCGTCAGCGCAAGGTCCCGGCCCGCATCCTCCCCGACATCGCCGAAGCTCTCATGCGCCGCGACTATCCCTACCGGCCTCAGAGCGAATACCCGACCGTGCTTTCGCGGATACTCTATGAGGGCGCGCTCACTGAAGCCGTGATGCAGCTCGCCGGAATGAGCGAACAGGAGGCTCTCGGCTACACCGACGAACAGATGGTGTGGCTTGAAAAGAATGAGCGCAGGATTTGGGAGAAACTCGTGGGCGAAAAAATGCTGTTTTCGACCGACCCGCAGCTTGCGTCGTCGCTCGTCAGTCCGGCACCGTTCACGTCAGCTGTCAATCCCGACTCGCCGGGTATGGTCGGCCGCTTCATCGGCCATCGTATCGTCAATGCATATCTCGACCGCCGCGCCCGTCCCGTCTCGTGGCTGCTCACTCCGGCTTTCTACGAATCGCAGACCTCACTCTCTGATTCCGGCTACAATTGACCGACTTTCAGAAGGCCCGACATTCTTCGGATGCCAGGCCTTCTGCTGAACAGCGACTAAACTTCCGGTGTCGCCGACATCCTGCTTTGTAAAGACGGACGGTAGGGTTACTTATATCTTATTTGTTAAGGATTATTAAAAATGGGGGGTAGTTAATGATTGTTAACTTTTGGAGTTCTGTCTTACACATAATATTATATTTGCAGAAGTCATTAGCAAAATTTAATACTTCTTACCGCAAATACCTTGTAAATATTAACCAATTATTAACCACAATGAAAGTAATGAAAAAACTAGCCCTGCTGACGGCGGCAGTGCTCTTTTTTAATTTCCAGTCAGTGGCCGAAATCAATCAGCTGCGCATATCTCTCAACGACGGGCGCACTATCCTGATTGACCTGACAGAAGTGACCCGTACCGTCGGCGGAGAGACCGTGACTCTATGTCCGGTCATGAAATTTGCTCCAGACGCTACCTCCGTGCAGTTTGAGCTCCCTGCGAAAAGTGATCAGGAACTCCCCGTGATACACACTCTTGAAGTGGAGGACCTCAGTAACATGAATCCCATACAAGCCGAGACATCCGGCATTGCCGACGTGACGCTTCCTGAAACGGATATCACTATCAGGCCTCTCGACGGCAATACAATTCTTATCTCAGGCGCAACCAGGATTTCTCCCGACGCTGTGAGAGTATATGACCTCCGCGGTCAGTCGGTGGCCGCTTCCGTTGGCCGGGAAGGTGACAACCTCCTGTTGTCGCTTGACGCGCTGCAGGCTGGCGTGTATCTGATAAATGTCGAGTCAGTAACCGTAAAGATTGTAAAGAAATGAGAAACGCACTTTTAGCTACCTGCCTTGTCGCAGCAGGCATGACATCATCGGTTGCCGTATCAGCGCAGACTGAGCGCGACAGAATCCACACACTCGAAATCACCACCACCGAGGAGTTTTTCCCGATTGGTGTTAATAATGCCTCTCCCTCGATTCATGTCGCTGACATTGATTCAATAGAGTTCAGGACGGAAGAGCAGATTCTCAAGGTTATAGGATATAGGCGTATTCCTTATTACGGGACGGAACGCAATGTGACGACATTTGATCTCTCCAAAATCACCGGACTGGAATTTACATATCTGAAAGACGGTAAGCTGCCATCTCCCTCTCTATATGGCCAAATCCTCGTGGAATTGCGTAATACTGCCGAAATTCGCTGGTGTCCGATAGCAGGGGCAGCGGGCTACGAGATCCGCGCCTTTATGCGTGACATGTCTGACATGAGTATTATCGGCGTCGGTGAGATTTTGGCAAGCGCTACTGTCGGAGCTGACTCTACCTCATGTATACTTGGAGGACTACCGTATTCTACCGATCTGTATTTCCAGGTTCGTGCACTTTCTCCGAAAGGCGAAACTTTCAATTCAGAATGGTCGACAAGAACAAACTTCCGTAATGAAAGATTCAACTATTTTTCACTTACGACTTATGATCGATATGAAGTGCCGGAAGTCATTTCGCGCGCTTCAGTGGGTTACGATAGTATAACCGTGAAAATCAATCTTGAATATGACTCTATAGCTGATACCCACGGTTATGCCAAGCACTTTGAGATCAGTAACGGACAGTTTGTGGCCGACAAGCTTATTGTTGAGGATACATCTGACGGCAACAGAAAAGAATTTGTACTCACCGATTCCGATAAGAAGGGAGGCGAATTTACAGTCAGGGAACTTAAGGAAAATACCCGTTATCTGCTGTATCTGATAAATTCGAATATCAAGGTCGCTGTGGATGCTCCTTATAACCAATTGCAGATTAGGACTAAGGGACATCCCGGAGAACCTGTCGTATTGAGCTCCGGCGTCATATCCCATATTCTAAATTCCGATGGCATGAATGACGGAATTAGTGATGGACAGATCTATTATCTTCACGGTGGTGAAGAGTACATACTGACATCCATAGTCGATGTGCAGAAAGGTTTCAGGCTCGCTACTCTTCCCGAAGACGTGATTGCAGGAAAGCGTGCGAAAGTCTTCGTCAACAATAATTTTATGTTTGGTCGTAATGGCTCTTCGGAGGACTTTACTCTCTCTTCGCTGGTTTTCGAAAACATTGATTTTGATGTTGAGGGTACATCTGCTTTTGATAGTGGAACCGGTAGCGCTACAGGCAATTATTTTATTAACAGATACTCAGTCTCAGGAGGAGCCTTTACGCTGGATTCTCTTGTCATGAAAAATTGCTCGTTTCAGCACTTTGTCCGCGGTTTCATACGTGACCAGGGGCAGGCTGTCACACGGATAAATAATCTTATTGTCGAGAACAATGATTTTTATAATTGCGGTGCTTACGATAAGAATGGCCGTGGTTATGCATGGGTGCAGGGAAAGGGTGATCCGAATTCAAACTTGTTCCTGAATCTCGTATGGCGCAACAATACCATCTATAATTCTCCGCGTTCAGCCCTTTTCACAGATAACGATAAGGATATTGAATTTGCAGAGGATATAAAGTGGAACATCACTCTGGAAAACAACACTATTGTCAATTTCTCGACCCTCTCTACCGCCCGCAACCTCTTTCAGATGCGTTATGTCCCCGGTGATTCCAAAATTACAGTGAAAAACAATCTTTTCATTCAGACAAAAGACGAGGCCGACACCGAGCGTCCTCTCAATTTCTCTACGATGGATATCCGGAAAATCAACGGCTCAGGTAAAATGACCTTTGATATCCGCGATAACTACTGCAACGGTTCGAAAGACGATGGGATTGTCAACGGTACCCGTTTCAGCTCTACCAGGAATTCGGCCGGTATGTTCCCGGAATGTTTTGCCGAAGGCATGACAGCCGGTGACCTTGTCATAAAGGCTTCGGGGCTTGAGGCTGTCGAACTGATGGCCGCGCCGAATCCGCCGTCGTTTGCCGGCACTCCGGATGCCTATAGGATAGCCAATCTTGATGGCCTGCGCTATAACGATACCGAAGCCGTGCGCAACTCGGAGGTGTTTACCAAAAACATCGGCGCCTCCAAATGGCGTGAGCTTATAGGCTCGAAATGACACGCGCGCACTGAACTCCACAGACTTAACCTAATCTTTATTTATATACACGGATGTGAGTGGCCTGCTGCAGAGCACACCACTCACATTTTTTGCTGTAAACTTTAGCAGCCTGAATCCGTTAGAAAAGTAATCAATGATGAAGTAAAAACCTTTTACAGATGGCAGATGTGTTTATATATGGAGGCCTCGGTTTCCTGCTTATCGGTTGTATCTATGGTCTCTTTGTGGCCATAAAAGGCTTTTTGGAGTCGAAAGGACGGAATGTGGCCATGTCTTTCTTCAATCCTTCCACGGTCAGTCCGCAGATGAGGAGGCTTATCAGAATATGGGCGTGGCTGATGGTTCTTGGCTTTGTCTCGCTCGGCATCGGCCTTGCGCTCGGCTCGAAATAACCCGCTCCGACGCGCGACATACCTCCGAAATCAGCACGTTTCGACGCGACATACCTCCGGAATCAGCACGTTTCGACGCGACATACCTCCGAAATCAGCACATTTTGGGTAAAATATACCTCCGAAATTAGCAAGTTTTTAACAAAATATACCTCCGAAATCAGCACATTTTTCTTGAAATATACCTCCGAAATCAGCAAAAACTTTGGTTATCAGGTAAAAAGCAGACCGGTGTCGCATCTGTGTGGGGTGCGGCGCCGGTCTGTGGTGGATGTGTATCTGTTTGGGAGACGGTTTATGCGAATTTCGACCAGTCGACGTTGCGCATGTCGCCCGACGAGAGGAACTCGGTGTGGAATCCGAGAGCGGCGTGGAGAGTGTGGGGTGTCTGACCGCCCGCGGTGCTGAGCTTGAGGTAGTCGCGCAGGAGTTCGCGGTAAATGGGGTGAGCGCAGTTGTTGATGATTTCGTGAGCGCGCTCCACCGGGTCGAGGCCGCGGAGGTCGGCGATACCCTGGTCGGTCACGATGATGTCTACGGAGTGTTCCGTGTGGTCAACGTGCGATACCATAGGCACGATGTTTGAAATCTTGCCTTCCTTGGTAATAGAGGGGCAGGAGAAGATTGAGATATAGGCGTTGCGGGTGAAGTCGCCGGAACCGCCGATACCGTTCATCATTCGTGTGCCGGTCACATGAGTGGAGTTGATATTGCCGAAGATGTCAGCCTCAAGAGCAGTGTTCATGGAGATGACACCGAGTCGGCGGATGACCTCCGGATTGTTGGAGATTTCCGACGGACGGAGAATCACATGCTTTTTGAAGAACTCGATATTGTCGATAACCTCGTCCTCAACCTCGTTGGATACGGTGAGCGAGCAGGTCGAGCCGAATTTGCAGCGGCCCTGCTTCATGAGGTCGATTACGGCGTCCTGGATAACCTCGGTGTACATTTCGAAGGGAGGAATCTCCTTTGCGTCGGCAAGACCGTAGAGCACGGCGTTGGCCACGTTGCCCACGCCCGACTGGAGCGGGAGGAATGTCTTGGGGATGCCTCCGCGACGGAGCTCTTCGATGAGGAAGCGGCACACGTTGGCACCGATCTGCTTGGTAGTGTCGTCGAGCGGAGTGAAAGCCTTCACGCCTTCGTAGTTGTCGCTCATCACCACACCCACAATCTTCTCCGGGTCAATCTTCAGCACAGGCGAGCCGATGCGGTCGCTGACTTTGAAGATGGGTATCTCGGTGCGGTGGGGGGGATCCATGGGGAGATAGATGTCGTGGAGACCGTAGAGGGCGTGACGCAGCTTCTCGTTGAGCTCGATTATGATTTTCTTGGCCATGCGAGCGATTGTCGGAACGTTTCCGACACCGGTGCCCACGACGGCTGTACCGTCGTCCTGAATGTCGGACACCTCGATGATTGCGAGGTCAAGCTCGCCGAAAAATCCGTAGCGGAGCTTCTGCGCGGCTTCAGAAAGGTGAAGGTCGAAATAGTGTGCGTCGTGCGAATTGATGCGTTTGCGTAAATCCGGATGGTTCTGATAGGGAGTGCGCTTGCCGATAGCGTTGGCACGGGCGAGAACGCCGTCGCATTTGTCGCTTGTCGATGCGCCTGTGAGAATGTTGATTTTAAAGGGTTTCCCCTCAGCGTGGAGCTTCTCAGCCTTGGCAGCTATGGCCTGGGTGACTACTTTCGGGGCGCCCGGGGCGGTGAAACCCGAGAACCCGCATTTTGCGTCGTGGAAAAACAGGTCGGCGGCTTCTTCCGGAGTCAGGATGGGAAATTTCATAACTTTTCTTTTTTCTGAATTAGGGATGAGGAGAAATTATTTTTTTGATTTAGACTTTTGGTTGGTCGAATTTAGGGGTAATGATTGTCGTGTCGATTATGGCCTGGCGCCAGCGTGCGTAGTGGTCGGCGAGAGCCTTGTTTTGAGTTGCGTCGGCAGTGGGGGGCGCCTGCTCGAGCTCGGCCACTTCCATAGGAGTGTCGTCGGCCGGAGCTTTCATCTCAAGCAGCTCGCCCGGCAGGAAAGCGCTGCGGGACGCGGCAGGAGTTGCCACAGGCGCCGACGCCGTCGGCGCTATGCTATCGGCCGCACTTTCAGTCTTTGCCGGTCTTGCCGCCTGGCGCGGTGAGGATGGCTTCTGACTCTGACCGGGAGCGTCGAAAAACTGCCTGAACGCTTCCCCGAGGCCCTGCGGACGGCTTTGTTGAGCGGGTAAATCGAAAAACTGTCTGAACGCTCCTTCAAGGCCCTGTGGACGGCTTTTCTGTTGCGCAACCGCGTCCTCAGCCCCGGCTCTTTTTTCTCTCAATTGCTTGATGTACTCATAGAGCGAACCGATGCCGAAAATAATCAGGAATAATATAATTTTCTCCATTGCGCGGTTTTTCGTAATTTTGTAGGCAAAATTAGGGAATATTGTGCGTTTCGCCAAAGATTCCACCATTAAAAATATGAATAACACCCGCAAATTACATATCGAAACATACGGCTGTCAGATGAACGTAGCCGACAGTGAGGTTGTGGCTTCCGTCATGGAGACGGTGGGCTACGAGATTGTCCCCACGGTCGAGGAAGCTGACGCCATACTCATCAACACCTGTTCCATCCGCGACAACGCCGAGCAGAAGATTGTGGCTCGTCTGGCCTATCTCGCCTCGCTCCGCCGCAAGCGTCCCAAGGATGCGCCGCGCCTAATCGTGGGAGTGATCGGCTGCATGGCCGAGCGCGTGCGCGAGGAGCTCGTCAGCCGCCACGGTGTCGACCTCGTCGCCGGCCCCGACTCCTATCTTGACCTTCCCAATCTCTTCGCGTCGGTCGAGGCCGGGGAGAAGGCGGTCAACGTGGAGCTGAGCACCACCGAGACCTACCGCGACATCATCCCGGCGCGTATCACCGGCAATCCCGTATCCGGATTCATCAGCATAATGCGCGGCTGCAACAATTTCTGCTCCTACTGCATCGTCCCCTACACCCGCGGACGCGAGCGCTCCCGCAGCGCTGACAGTATTCTCGCCGAGCTCGCCGACCTCCGCAGCCGTGGCTTCAAGGAGGCAACCTTGCTCGGACAGAATGTCAACAGCTACCGCTACACTGCGGCCGATGGCACTGAAATCGACTTCCCCGCCCTCCTCGCTATGGTGGCCGACGCCGCGCCCGACATGCGCATACGCTTCACCACCTCCCATCCCAAGGATATGAGCGACGAGACCATCGCAGTCATCGCCTCGCGCCCCAATCTCTGCAACCACATCCATCTCCCCGTCCAGTCCGGGTCCAACAAGGTGCTGAAAGCGATGAACCGCAAATATACCCGCGAGTGGTATCTCGACCGCATTGCCGCCATCCGCCGCGCCATTCCCGACTGCGGCATATCGAGCGACCTCTTCACCGGGTTCCACGACGAGACCGAGGAGGATTTCCAGGAAACCCTCTCGCTCATGCGCGAGGTTGGTTTCGACTCATCCTTCATGTTCAAATACTCCGAGCGCCCCGGCACACTCGCCGCCCGCACGATGCCCGACAACGTTCCGGAAGAGGTCAAAATCGACCGTCTCAACCGCATGATTGCCCTCCAGAACGAGCTTTCGCGCGAGAGCAACGCCCGCGACATCGGCAAGACCTTCGACGTGCTGGTCGAGGGTGTCTCCAAGCGCTCCAAAGAGCAGTTCGTGGGCCGTAACCAGCAGAACAAGACCCTCGTCTTTCCCCGGGGCAACTATCGCGTGGGCGACACCGTCAGAGTGCGCGTCGTCGACTCCTCGTCGGCCACTCTCATTGGCGAACTTGTCTGAATCCGGTGCTGTTTCAAGTAGCGATGCTGTTGACATCAGCCCCTTCCGTCGCTTGATTGTCAACGGATTGTAACCGTTTTTAGTAAAATATTGTAATAGTGTGTACCCGCAGTTGGGCAAAATCACTGATTTGTCTCAATTGCGGGTACACATCCGCATATTTAACACTTTTTCTTGGGAAATCGCCGCGGAATGTTGTAATTTAGAGGTGTAAGTTAATCTGGCGGATAAAATCTCAATACCGACCCACAATCAGTAACAGGACAATTCCACCTTTTTAGAAAACATCAGGAGGCAACACATGATAGATTTTGAATCATTACTCTTTAACATCGATATCAGCACCCGGGCGATTCCGCGCACCGGCTCGCTGCTTGTCGCAGAGCCCTTCCTGAGAGAGCGCTACTTCCACCATGCCGTCATCTGCCTCGTCGACTATGAGCCCCGCGGCTCGGCTATGGGAATCGTGCTCAACAACCGCACAAGCTATACTCTCCAGGATCTCCTTCCGTCAGTGAAGTCAAAAATACCAGTCCCGATCTATTGCGGCGGTCCTATGTCGTGTGACCGTCTCTACTTCATGCACACACTCGGCGACCTTATCCCCGATTCCCGAGAGATTACCCCCGGGCTCTCTATCGGAGGCGATTTCGACGCCATGCTCTCAATTGTCAACGACGGCTATGCCGCCGAAGGCCATCTGCGCTTCTTCCTCGGCTACAGCGGCTGGGGTGTGGAACAGCTCGACGGCGAACTGCTCAAAAACGTCTGGGCCGTCACCGATATTCCCTCTGTCACCGACATCCTCTCGGGCGAGGAGGATGCCTACTGGCACCGCATTGTCCGCTCCATGGGCAGCCGTTACCGCGGCTGGCTCTACCATCCACGCAATCCTCATTCAAACTGATTAATGTTCAGACCAGGGTGAATTCCCTCCAGATATCCTTTTCATCAAGACTGACACACCGAAAATAGTAACATCTGTGATAGATGCACTTCCGGGGTGGCCCGGGATTCGGAGCCAACCGTCTTTTGGCTCCGTCAAATGTAAGCTCCTAATTGTAAATAGTCGTCATCAACCAGAGGCTCCGGGCCATCCCTTTTTTTATTTATAGGCTTGAAGATAGGAAATCTTGGAGTTAATAAAGGTTAAATCGCAGGTACCGTGATCCAATCTCCGCCTCCCACATTTGGCCATGTAGCGCGAAATCAGTAATTTTGCACCCGAATTAATCAATACAAATCACAAATTAATGGCAACAAAAATCAGACTGCAACGTCATGGTCGCAAGAACTATGCGTTCTATCCTATTGTTATCGCCGATAGCAGGGCACCACGAGATGGTAAATTTATTGAAAGGATAGGTTCTTATAATCCGAACACTAATCCTGCTACAGTAACTTTGAACTTCGAGCGTGCTTTGTATTGGGTAAACGTTGGCGCACAGCCCACCGATACTGTCCGCAACATCCTCTCTAACGAGGGTGTGCTTCTCATGAAGCATCTCCAGGGTGGTGTCAAGAAGGGTGCGTTTGACGAAGCTGAGGCTCAGCGTCGTTTCGATGCTTGGAAGGCTCAGAAGCAGCAGACCGCTGACAAGTTCCGCGCATCTGTAGAGGGTGCAAAGGAGCTTGAGGCTAAGAACCGCTTCGAGGCTGAGGTAGCAAAGAACAAGGCTAAGGCTGAGGAAGTGGCAAAGAAGAAAGCTGAAGCCGCAGCAGCCGCTGCCGAAGCTGAAGCAGCCGCCGCTCCCGCAGAGGAAGCTGCTGAAGAAGCTCCCGCCGCTGAATAATTTCAGTTTAGCTGACCGAAAATCGGCAAATCCCCGCTCGGACGCGGCAACCACAGCCGCATCCCCGGCAAAAAATAACCCGTGGCGCAAAAGCGCTGCGGGTTTTTGTTTTTGGAGTATCAGAGTAATCAGAGTAATCAGAGCAATCATTGCTTTATTCGATAACTCTGATAACTCTGATAGCTCTGATAACTCTAATTCCTCAGCCTTTTCGCTATTTCCCGGTGGTGGTGGGCGGCGGAGGGGTCGCCGGTGGCCTCATAGACATCGCCGAGCAGCGAGTGTAGGCTACACAGTGCCGGACGCGGATATTCGTTGATTTCGGCAAGGTCGAGTGCCACAAGACAGCGGTCCATTGCATTGTGCTCATCGCCCGTCAGGTGGTAGGCAAGTCCCATGCGCACGAGTGCGTCGAAATTCTCCGGTTCTTTTGCCAGAATTTCTTCAAAATCTTTTATGGAGGCCGTATAATCCTCAAGAGTCATGTTTGCGAGCGCGCGGCCGTAGAGAGCCGGGACATATCCGGGCATAAGAGTGAGCGCTTTGTCGTAATTGGCCACGGCGGGGAGCGGCATGTCGTCCATACGGCAGTCGTCGCCCAGCGAGCAGTATTCGCGTGCCATATCCGCGAATCGCTCCGCGTCAGCCTTGATTTGTGCCTCCAGCTCCTCAATGCGGTTCTGCAATTTACCGACCACGCCGAGCTTGCGGCGCGCGAGGCGCATCGCCGCTTCGTTGTCGAGTATGCTCATTGATTTCAGACCGTCGGTAAAGAGGTCAAAGGCCTCGGCCAGCTCGCCTTTGTCTGCCTTTCGTAGTGCCGAGAGGTAACACTCGTCGGCGTGGGCCTTGCGCATGGCCTCGTCAATCAGAATCGGGTCGTTGAAAGAGCGGCTGAAATTGAGTATGGCGGGGTTCACGAATATGTCGCGGTCGGCCACGGTGGAGCGCAGCGTCAGTCCGTCGAAACTCCGGCAGCGCGACAGCGCCACGTATGTCTGTCCGCCCGTGAAGGCTCCGCGCCCTATGTCGATGATTACATTGTTGAACGTCAGTCCCTGGCTTTTGTGAATTGTGAGCGCCCACGCGAGCTTGACGGGATACTGCGTGAAGCTCCCGAGCTCTTCCTCCGTGATTTTCTTGGTCTTGGAGTCGTAACTGTAGCGTATGTTTGACCACTTCTCCGGCTCTACGGCATGGACGTCGCCGTTTTCGAGCCGGATTTCAAGCAGGTCTTTCGTCAGGGTCTCGACAGTACCTATCGTGCCGTTGACCCACAGCTTGTCAGGCGAGTTTTTGATGAACACCACCTGCGCGCCCTCTTTCAGCGACAGCTCCAGGTCAGTCGGGAGGGAATTTTCGGGGAAATCCCCCTTTATGGTTCCGACGAAGGTAACGAGCGGGCGCTCGATGGCGTCGAGGCGTGTCTCGTTGATGTGGTCCACCATGTCGCGGCGCGAGGCGAGGGTCATGGTCGGTTTCCGCTCCCCGTCCGTGCGGTCGAGCAGGGTGGGGGAGGCGCAGCGGGTGTTGAGCCGCGCAATGTCGTCGCGCGTGGCGGAGCCCATGCGGATGCGGTCGAGCAGTTCCACAAATTCCCCCTCGCTCTGGCGGTAGATTTTCCGCAGCTCAATCGGCACGAGCTTTATTCTCTCGAAGGCGCGCGCCGAGAAGAAGAAAGCGTCGCGGTAAAACTTGCGCAGGATGTCGCGCATGTCGCCCGTCAGCACCGGTTCGAGCTGGAACACATCGCCCACAAGCAGGAGCTGCTTGCCGCCGAAAGGCTCGCGCTGATTTCCGGTGTAGGTGCGCAGCAGCAGGTCCACGAAGTCTATGATGTCGGCCCTCACCATCGAAATCTCGTCGATGATTATGAGCTCGACCTCGCGGATGAGCTTGACGAGCGAACCGGGATATTTCATGCGCTGCTTGATGCGGTCGGGCTTGAAATCCGGGTCATCGGGGATTATCGGCTTGAACGGAATCCTGAAAAACGAGTGGAGCGTCACTCCTCCCACGTTCACCGCCGCGATTCCCGTCGGCGCGAGCACCACATATTTCTTATGTGTATGCGCCGTGATATAACGCAGGAAAGTCGATTTTCCCGTGCCGGCCTTACCGGTCAGAAAAATCGACTGTCGTGTATGTTGGAGCAACTCCCAGGCTTTTATAAACTCCGGGTTGTTGAGGTCAATGTTTTCGCTTTCGTCCGCAACCTTTCGTCGGCGCGGCTGCGAAGTCTTTTTTGCCATTTGCGCTTGCGGGTGGAGATGGTGTACGGTGCTTAGAAACGGAAGCCGAGGGTGAGGACAATCGAATTGTTGTCGTCGGTCAGCTTGGCCGAGGGCGACATCACGAACTCATTCGTGTCAAGCTCGTTGAAGTTGCTGAACGCTTTCAGCTTGCTTGAGCGGTGACGGTGAACATAGGCGAGGTCGGCGTAGAAGTTCTTGTAACGGTAGCCCATACCGCAGGTGACGTAGGTGGTCTGCTTGTCGAGCGAATAGGAGGGCTGGGTCTCGGTCTCGTCGTTGCCGGCGGTGTACATGAACACTGCATCGTTGGCGTTGCCGTTGCGGACATAGCCGTCCATTGCTTCGGTGGTCACAGGCGAGGTCTCGTAGACATAACCGGCGCGGACACTGAACTGCGGGGTGACGCGGTATTCGGCGCCGAGACGCATGATGTTCGTGGCCTTGTAGTATGTTTTGATGTCGGAGTTCTCGTTGTCGAGGTCGTAGCCGTCGTAGTCCTGAAGTTTGATATCGTTGGTGGCGCGATACTCATAGTCGGCGCTGATGATAGCGCGTCCGCCAATCACACCGGCCGCACCTACCATAAGGCGCCAGGGAGTGCGGCACTTCCAGTCAAATTCGCGGAGATAGCCGCCGTCGGTGTAGGCGTCGCCGCGGAGGTTGAACGATTCACCCTTGTCGTTGATATAGGAGGGAGATTCATACTGGTAGCTCAGCTGGCCGGATCCTTCGTATGAAAGATTATAATAGGTAGGGGTGTGAACGGCGATACCGAGACGGAATTCATTGATGGGCTTGATGATGACACCGGCCTTGAAATTGAAGCCGCTGCCCCAGATATGCTTGTAGTTGCCGAGAGTGTAGTAGGCGTCGCCTTTCACAGTGCCTGCGTCACTTCCGTTGGTGACGTTGGCGTCATAGACATTCTCTGAATAGTATGCCTTCTGACGGAAATCGAGGTCGGTGATGCCGAAGCCGATACCCCAGTAGACGATATCGGAGATATTGCCTCCGAAGTTGATTGAATACTCGTCGACGTAGCCCTTCTCATCCATCACGGCGCTCGCTATACCGCTTGAGCGCTGCGGGTCGAAGAGTCCGGTGTAGGTGTTGGAATTGGGCGAGACCGGATTGATGGCCGCGCCGGTAAACATCAGTGTGCTCATCCACTGCGCCGGTCCGTCGAGATAGGGATTGTATTTGTTCATGTCGGCGGTGCTCATCTCTGACGGAGCTATCTTGTCGGTATTGGTCATATTGGCCACCATTTCGGTCAGCGAGGAGGCTATGCTTCCGTACTCGCCGCGGTAACGGCGGTCAAACGAAGCCACACGCGAGTAGCTTGCGCCCCAGTTGAAGAAAGGCATCACTGAGCTCGAACCGAGGTTCACGGTGCCGATATAGCCGAAATTGTTGCAGGCCACGCGGGTGTGGTTGGCCTTCTGCGAGCCGTTGCCTCCGAGAAACTTGGTGGAGTTCATCGTTATGTCGAGCGTGGCGGCGAGGTCGCTGCTGCGGTACACGCCTATACCACCCGGGTTCTGGTTGAGGGTCGAGATATCGCCTCCGAGAGCGGTGAACGCGCCGCCCATCGACATGAAGCGGGCGCTTCCGCGGAGGTCGTTCTGGGAGATGGAATACGCATCAAGCGCAGACTGGGCCATCAGTGTCGAAGGAACGGCCATCAGCACCCCTATTAGTAATGTCTTGTTCATAAGAGCTGAAGTTTGTGAGTTTTTTATAGACAAATCCAAAGTTTATTTCTCAGAGGGTCTGTGGAGGCAACCCTCGGTCCGGCTTACCGGCGACCGCCGCGGCTTCCGCCGCCTGTGCCGCGCATACCGCCGCCCGTGCCGCGGCTTCCTCCACCCATACCGCTGCCGTAGCCGAAGCGACCGCCGCTGTTGCTGTTGGAGGGACGTGTGTAGGAGTTGTTGTTGTTATGGTTGTAGCCGTTGTTGTAGTCGTAGGTCGGGCGTGAGTTGGTCGACGGGCGGGTGTTTGTCGACGGACGGCTTGAGCCGTTGGTGGTCACACCGGGCCTGCGGTTGCTGTTCACGCCGTTGCCGTTGTTGATTGTCGGACGCGTGTTGTTGAAATAGTAGTCCTGGCTCGGGCGCGTGTTGCTTCCGGGACGTGTCGAGATACCGGGACGGCGGTTGTTGCCGTAGACGGGACGGCTCACCGAGCCGGGATGTGCGCCGTTGGCCACATTCACGCCGGGCTGACGTCCGGCCATCAGGTCAGGAGCGCGTCGCGGACCGGGATTCCAGCCCGGGCCCCATCCCCACGAAGGTCCCCATCCTGAGCCCCAGCCCCATCCGGGACCCCAGCCCCATGACGGACCCCAGGCCCACGAAGGACCCCATCCCCATCCGGGTCCCCATGTCCATGAGGGTCCCCAGAACGGATCATACCAGCTGTTCCAGTACCACGCCGAATTCCAGCGCCAGTAGTTGTTGGACCAGAAGGGGTCGAAAGTCCATGCCGAGTAGGGATAGAAGTAGTTGTAGCCCCAGTAAGACGATGGAGTGTTGACGTAGATGTTGACCTGGTCTGGCTCCATATAGTAGATATTGGCGAGTTCCTTGTCGCCCGAGTTGCTGACAATCTCGGGATTGTAGAACTGCTCGATTCTGCGGGTATATTCGAAATCTGTCGCGGTGGTGTCGGCCGTCAGTGAGTCTGAGGCGAAGATACCGCGGCGGTTATAGTCGTCGACACTGATTTTGCGTGTGCCGTTGACTGTGAAGTTGTCGGCCGACGGATAGTCATAGACAACCACAGTGTTCCTTTGGTTGGATGAATTGGTTTTCTGAGTCTTGGCAGGCTGCTTGGTGGCTTTCGCTGGATTGTAGTAAATGTCGTCGTCGAAATAGGACTGAGCCGACACTACGCCGACCGCAGCCAGCGCGCTTGCCATGAGAAGTGTGAGTCGTTTGAGTTTCATTGTGTGGTCTATGATGATGAGAAGTGAGAGTTTTTCAGCTTGTGTCCGGCGCCGGTGTCCGCGCGTCGGATTTCAATCTTATAGTTTAGACACGCGAGATTCACAAAAGTTTAATCATTTGTGCGCCGATACACCTATTATAATGCAAAAATATGAATTTTCCGCCATTGGCGCAATAGTAAGAGGGTGTTTAACTATTGTTATTAAACACCCTCTAATGATTCAATCCGATACGTTTTTGTTTCAAATCCACATTTCCGGCGGCTGATATGTGAAGCAAATAATACATCCGTAAATCCCGCCTCATGCGGAAATTTATAATTTTGCATACAGCAAAATCAATCGTTAACCCATAATTCAGACACATAACATTGTCCTGACAATATAAAGAAAAAGTAATGAAAAATCCGCTTCTCTTTCCGCTGGTCGCACTGGCGCTCGCGCCGCTGGGTTCTGTGGCTCAGAATCCGGTGATTACCACCATGTTCACCCCCGACCCCGCACCATACGTACACGGCGACACAGTATATCTCTTCGCTGACCACGACGAGGACGACGCCCAGTATTTCAAGATGAAGGACTGGCTCCTATACAGCTCTGACGATATGGTCAACTGGACCTACCGGGGGGCTCCGATTTCAACCGCTACATTCAAGTGGGCGAAGCAGGGCGACAATGCCTGGGCGTCGCAGGCCATCGAGCGCAACGGAAAATGGTACTGGTATATCTGCGCCGAGGATACCACTGCCCATCTTCACGGAATCGGCGTGGCAGTGGCCGACCGTCCGGAGGGTCCTTATAGGGATGCTCTCGGCAAACCGCTCGTGCCCGGCTCGTGGGGTTTCATCGACCCATCGGTGTTTATCGACGACAACGGCCAGGCCTACCTCTTCTGGGGCAACAACGGTCTGTGGTATGCCCGGCTCAACGATGACATGATTTCGCTCGGAAGCGAGGTCATGCCCGTCAAGGGTCTTGAGAACCCCGAAGCCTTCGGCCCCCTCGTCATGAAGATGGACTATCAGGAAAATCGCCGCAAGATGAAAACCGGCTACGAGGAAGGCCCCTGGGTGACCAAGCGCAACGGCGTCTACTATCTCGTCTACGCCGCCGGAGGTGTGCCCGAACACATGGCTTATTCAACGTCGAAGAGCATCGACGGCCCCTGGAAATATCAGGGCCGCATCATGGACGAGGCCGAAAACAGTTTCACCATCCATGGCGGAAGCATCGAGTTCAAGGGTCGTAACTTCATATTCTATCACAACGGCAAGGCTCCCAACGGAAGCGGATTCCGCCGCTCGACAGCCATCGAGGAGTTTGAATATACTCCCGACGGCAAAATCCCCTTCATCCCCTTCACCAAAGAGGGAGTTGTCAAGCCTGCCGACACTCTCAACCCCTACAAGCGTGTCGAGGCCGAGACTATGGCGGAGAGCTATGGCGTGAAGACCGACCGCAGCGCCGGTACGGACCATTATGTCACATCGATTCACAACGGCGACTGGATCCGTCTGCGTGCCGTAGATTTCGGCGACCGTCAGCAGAAGCGCCTGAAAGCCGCGGTGTCCGGTGTGCGCGACAAGGATGCTGAGATTGTGTTTTCGGCCGACTATCTCGGCAACAAACCCCTCGCCACTGTCAGCGTGTCGCGCCCGGGCGAGCTTGAGGCTGAGATTGCCGAGGGTGTGAGCGGCGTCCACGACCTCTACATCCTTTTCCGCGGAGGCGACAGCGAGCTCTTCGACTTCGACTGGTGGGTGATTGAATGATTTCCCCGCCTGCATGACTGACTTCTGACTATCGGACATACACACACTGAAAAAAACGGACCCGCATCATGAGCTTCACGATGCGGGTCCGGTCTTTTCTGTTTATGAGCGTGCGTATGGGGCGGCGCTTACTTGTAGCTCACCCAGCGGACGAGTTCCTTGATGGTGGGTTTTTTGCCGTACATGAAGATGCCCACACGGTAGATTTTGCCTGCGAGCCATACCATAGCCACGAATCCGACCACGAGCAGAACCAGCGAGAGCACTATTTCCCAGGCAGGGATTCCGAATGGTATGCGAGCGACCATCACCATTGGCGACGTAAGCGGGAACATCGACATCCAGAAGGCCACGGAGCCCATCGGGTCAGTGGCCGCAACCATTGCGAAGATGAGGCCGAAGATGATGGGGAACACTGCAAACGAGGTCAGTTGGCTTGCGTCCTGAATATTGTCGACCGAAGAGCCGACGGCTGCGAAAATCGACGAGTAGAGCAGGAAGCCGAACACGAGGAACAGCGTCATCAGTCCCACGAGAGATACGATGTGGCCCACATTGCCGAGCATGCCCACAGCCTGTATCATCTCGATTGAGGCCTGGTCGCTCACCTGGTCGAAATGTCCGCTCTGCACGGCGGCTACATCGGCCATCGCATCGGCAGGCATGAGAGCGGGAAGCAGATAGGCCGACATTGCGGCGAGCAGCACACCCCAGATTATCATCTGAGTGACGGCCACGAGTGCCACGCCTATGATTTTACCCATCATGAGCTGTGTGGGTTTGACTGACGACACAACTACCTCAAGCACACGGTTGCCCTTCTCCTCGATGATGGATGTCATAACCATCTGGCCGTAGATGAGCAGGAACATGTAAAGCACGAAAGTCATGCCGATACCCACGTCGTAGCTGAAAGCCGACGAATCGCTCTCCTCGCTGTCCTTGTCGGCACGGACGGTGGTCAGGCTGACGTCGCTCTTCACCTTGTCGAGAATGTCGTCGATATTGGTGATGTTGTAGGCGTGCAGACGGCGTGACTCGATGATTTTGTTGACCTGTTCGGTGATACTCGACTCAGTTCCTATCGACGAGGGGCCGTTGGAATAATATTTGAGACCCACGCGGCTGTTGTCGACTATATTTGCGGGGATTACCAGCACTGCGTC
The DNA here is from genome assembly GCA_019416285.1 of Bacteroidales bacterium. Classification (GTDB taxonomy): domain Bacteria; phylum Bacteroidota; class Bacteroidia; order Bacteroidales; family Muribaculaceae; genus Duncaniella. The sequence goes on along the minus strand of DXXM01000023.1, from coordinate 13,705 downwards.
TATACCGTCGCGTGTGAGGGTGGAGTCCACGGTGGCGTCGACAGCCGGAAGAAACACCGTCGATTCCGAGCTCTTAAGCTCGGGCAGGATAACCTTGCTGTTGTCGATGACGGAAATTGTGGTGGTCGACGAGTCGACCGAACTCATGATGATTGCGGGGAGCGCCATTAGCGCCAGCATCAGCAACGGCATAAGGATAGTTGTGATGATGAAGCTTTTTTTCTTGACGCGCTCCATATACTCGCGCTCGATTACTATACCTATTTTAGACATATTTACTTATTTTTTTAATGCTTAATGCACAATGCATAATTCATAATAGCCATGCAGGATGGATGTTAAGAAATAACTTGAATTAACAGATTATTCTATGGAATTCTATTAAGCATATATGAATTATGCATTATTATGGCTGTCATTTTTGACTGCTTTGATGAAAATATCGTTCATCGAGGCTATGCTCTCGTTGAGGGCGGCTATTGCCACGCTCTCGTTGGCGGCGGTGATGGCGTCGCGCAGAGTCGCGTCCTCGTTAAGATGGAAGTTGAGGCGCTGTCGGCCCTGAGCGTCGGGCTCAAGCAGCGAAAACTCTCCGGCCATCGGCTGGAGCTTCTCCATCAGTGCGCGGGCATCGCCTGCGAAAGTTAGGTCGTAGCGGTTACCGAAATACTGGCGGCGGATTTCCTCGACATTACCGCTGAGGATGTTGTGGCTCTTGTTGATGAGAGTGATATTGTCGCATATCTCTTCGACCGACGCCATGTTGTGGGTCGAGAAAATCACTGTCGAGCCTTCATCCTTGAGCTTGAGTATCTCCTCCTTGAGAAGATTGGCGTTGATGGGGTCGAAGCCCGAGAAAGGCTCGTCGAATATGAGCAGCTTCGGGCGGTGGAGCACCGTGACTATGAACTGCACCTTCTGTGCCATGCCTTTCGACAGCTCCTCGACCTTTTTGTCCCACCAGGAGAGGATGTCGAACTTCTCGAACCACTTGCGCAGCTCGCGTGTGGCATCCTGCTTGGAGAGCCCCTTCAGGCGCGCGAAGAACACCGCCTGTTCGCCGACCTTCATTTTCTTATACAGGCCGCGTTCCTCGGGCAGATAGCCTATCTGCTCCACGTCGGCCTGGGTGAGCTGGTGGCCCTGGAAGAACACACGGCCGCTGTCGGGCGCCGTGATGTGGTTGATGATGCGTATCAGTGTGGTCTTTCCGGCACCGTTGGGACCCAGCAGACCGTAGACCTGTCCCTCAGGGACATTCAGCGACACATCGTCGAGCGCAAGGTGTGAGGAGTAGGATTTACTGACGTTTTCGACTTGAAGTATATCCATAAGATTTTCTGTGTTCGGTGATGAATTATTGGTTTATATTCTGAGTTTGTTTCAACTTGTATTCAGCCTTTGTGTTTCAGTGGCCTTTTTCTTCGTTGGACGCAAATTTATTAAAAAAGTTTCACCCGGATGTAACTTTTTCTGCAAAATGCCGTCTAACGTGATAAAAACAACTCTTACCCCCCACCACCAGTCAACGGCTACATGGCAGCGAATGAACAGGAATCACGTTTTCTGGCGATTGTCGAAAGCAATCGCCAGCTGATCTACAAGGTCTGCTACATGTATGCCACGGACCGCGATCACCTTCAGGATCTCTATCAGGAAGTGCTTGCAAATATCTGGGAGGGGCTCGCATCCTTCCGCGGCGACTCGGCGGTGTCGACCTGGCTCTACCGTACGGCCATCAACACCTGCGTCACCTTCTACCGCCGCCACAACCGCCACTCGTCGGAAATGACATCGCTCGACGTCGCCTCCGAACTCGTGGCCGACGACGGGGCCCGTGCCGAGCAGCTGCGCGAGATGTATCGCCTCATCTCGCAACTCTCCAAGATTGACAAGGCGATAATATTAATGTGGCTTGACGAGCGGAGCTACGATGAAATCGCCGAAGTCACAGGCTTCACACGCAACAATGTCGCCACCCGCCTGCGCCGCATCAAGCAGCGTCTCGTCGAGAGCGGCAACCGGGATGAATGATTAACGAATACTCAGAAAAAACAGTCCACTCATGAACATAGATGACCTCAAATCAAACTGGAACTCACTGAACATGCCGCCCGAATATGGCGGACAGGCCACACGCGACATCGTCTCGCGCGTGGAGCGCGGAGGCGTCTCGACCCTGCGCGACCGGCTCAGCGCCATCAGCAGCAGGCTCTCGCGTCTGTGTTTCGTCAGCATATTCTTCATGGTCCCCTTCCTGCATGATTTCCCCGTCATGACAGTGCTTGCCGACTGTTTCTTTATTTTTATGGGAGTGATGCACGCCATAGCCTGCCGCCGCGTGCGCTCGCTCAACTTCTCGCAGATGACCGTACGCGAGTCCATCTACCGTGTCGGCATCATCGAGCGCGACCGCGTGCGCCGGCGTGCCATAGGCATGGTGCTCGCTTTCCCGCTTGTGGTATATATGATTTTCACTTTCACCTCGGTCTACGGCGAGTATTATCTCTACGGCTGCATCAGCGGAGGAGTCATCGGACTGATTCTGGGATTTGTCATCAACCGCCGAGCCGTGGCTATAATCCGAGAGATGCGCTCGCAGCTCAGCGCCGACGTACAATAGGGTACCCTTGTCATTATTGTGAAAAAAATAGAGCGCCTCTCTCAACAAAGTCAGCCCGAAATAAGAGGATTTTCCCGAAAAGTCAGTAAATTTGCAGTGAACTCATGAAGCATTTCAACATTTCACTGCAATGAATACCAATAGTCTTGTATCAATAAGCGACATAGGCCGTGAAGAGATTCTATCGCTCCTCGACATGGCACGCCGCTTTGAGGAAAACCCCAACCGCCGTCTGCTCGAAGGCCGCGTGGTGGCTACCCTGTTTTTCGAGCCTTCCACCCGCACGCGCCTGAGCTTCGAGACCGCTGTCAACCGCCTTGGCGGACGAATCATCGGCTTCTCCGATGCCAACACCACAAGCTCATCCAAAGGCGAGACCCTCAAGGACACCATAAAGATGGTCAGCAACTATGTCGATCTGATTGTCATGCGCCACTATCTCGAAGGAGCCGCGCGCTATGCCTCGGAAGTGACCGACGTCCCCATCATCAATGCCGGCGACGGCGCCAACCAGCACCCGTCGCAGACCATGCTCGACCTCTATTCAATCTACAAGACTCAGGGAACACTTGAAAATCTCACCATCACACTTGTTGGTGATCTCAAATATGGCCGCACCGTCCACTCCCTCATTATGGCGATGCGCTATTTCAACCCTACTTTCCGCTTCGTGGCCTGCAAGGAACTCGGTATGCCCGCGGAATACAAGACATTCTGCGACGAAAACGGCATACGCTATACGGAGCACACCGATTTCTCGCCCGAGGTCATCAACAGCAGCGACATCATCTATATGACCCGCGTGCAGCGCGAGCGTTTTGCCGACATCATGGAATATGAGCGTGTCAAGGACCTCTATAATCTCAACAGCTCCATGCTCACCGGCGCCCGCGAGAACATGCGCATCCTCCACCCGCTCCCCCGCGTCAACGAAATATCGCAGGACGTCGACGACAATCCCCACGCCTATTACTTCGACCAGGCCCGCAACGGCCTCTACGCGCGCCAGGCCATCATCTGCCGCGCCCTCGGCATCGAAGCCTGACCCAATTCAATTCGGGTAAAGTCTTTAAGGTCCTTAAAGTCCTTAACGACCCTAAGGACCCTAACGACCCTAAAGACCTTAACTACTCTAAAGTCCCTAAAATTCCCTAAAATTCCCGCTCTCCCTAAAGACCCTAAGGACCTTAAAGACCTTAAGGACCCTTTAATTTCATCAAGTCACCCTCCCTCCTCCAAAGAGCTCAAAACCTCTAAACCGACTCGAACCAATGAATGTCTCAAAACAAGAACTCGCTGTGGCCGCGCTCCGCAACGGCACAGTAATCGACCATATACCCTCGGCCTCGCTCTTCAAGGCCGTAAAAATCCTCGGGATTGAGAATCTCGGAGGCGCCGTCACAATCGGCAACAATCTCGACAGCAAAAAGCTCGGCAAGAAAGGCATCATCAAAGTCGCCGACGTCTTTTTCCCCGAAGCTACCCTCAACCGCATCGCCCTCATAGCGCCCTCGGCTGTGGTCAACATCATACGCGACTACGAGGTGGTCGAGAAATTCCCCGTCACCCTCCCCGACACCATCGTCGGCATCGTCAAGTGCGGCAACCCCAAGTGCATCACCAACAACGAGCCGATGCGCACACGTTTCCACGTCATCGACCGCGAGAATGTAACCATCTCCTGCCACTACTGCTCGCAGGCTGTCAGAAGCATCGACGCTAAAATCATCTGAGAATGAAAGTATCCTGGAAACCGGGCACGATGATTTATCCGCTCCCCGCCGTTCTCGTGAGCTGTGGCAACGAGCGCCACAGCAACATATTCACCGTGGCGTGGACCGGCACCCTCTGCACCAACCCGCCTATGTGTTACATCTCCGTCCGCCCCGAGCGCTTTTCCTATCCGCTCATAAAGGAGCAGATGGAGTTCACCATCAACCTCACCACAGCTGAAATGGCCCGCGCGACAGACTGGGCCGGCGTGCGTTCCGGGCGTGACTACGACAAGTGGCGCGAGACCGGCCTCACTCCCGTCAAAGGCGAGAAAGTCTCGTCGCCCTACATCGCTGAGTCGCCCGTCTGCATCGAGTGCCGCGTCAAGGAAATAATCAAGCTCGGAAGCCATGACATGTTCATCGCCGATGTGGTCAATGTGTTGGCCGAGGAATCTCTCATCGACCCGGAGACCGGCGCCTTCGACCTCGGCGCTGCCGGACTCCTCAACTATGCCCACGGCCACTATTTCGAGCAGGGTCCCGAGATAGGTCACTTCGGCTGGAGCGTCAGAAAGAAGTAACGAAATTTTCATCACACATATTTATTTATAAGAATGAAAGAGGACAAGATTATCTTCGACATTATCGAGCGCGAGCATCAGCGCCAGAAAAAAGGAATTGAGCTTATCGCTTCCGAAAACTTCGTCAGTGACCAGGTGATGCGCGCCATGGGCTCGTGTCTCACCAACAAATATGCCGAAGGCTATCCCGGCCACCGTTACTACGGAGGCTGCGAGGTGGTCGACGAGTCCGAGAGCATCGCAATCGAGCGTCTCAAGGAACTCTTCGGTGCTAAGTGGGCCAACGTGCAGCCCCATTCGGGCGCACAGGCTAACATGGCCGTGTTCATGGCCTGCCTCAACCCCGGCGACAAATTCCTCGGTCTCAACCTCAGCCACGGCGGACACCTCTCACACGGTAGCCCAGTGAACTTCTCGGGTCTCATGTTCCAGGCGCTTGAATACAACGTCGACCGCGAGACAGGCCGCGTTGACTACGAGCAGATGGAGGAAGTGGCACGCCGCGAGCGTCCCCGTCTCATTATCGGCGGCGCCAGCGCCTACAGCCGCGAGTGGGACTACGCACGCATGCGCCGTCTCGCCGACGAAATCGGTGCTATCTTCATGGTCGACATGGCTCACCCCGCAGGCCTCATCGCCGCCGGCCTTCTTGACAACCCCGTGAAGTATGCCCACATCGTCACCACCACCACCCACAAGACTCTCCGCGGTCCCCGCGGCGGCGTCATCATGATGGGTGAGGACTTCGAGAATCCCTGGGGCAAGACAACTCCCAAGGGCGTCGTGAAGATGATGTCGCAGCTTCTTGACTCGGCTGTGTTCCCCGGTGTGCAGGGCGGCCCGCTCGAACATGTCATCGCTGCCAAGGCCGTGGCTTTCGGCGAGGCTCTTCAGCCCGAATTCCGCGAATATCAGATTCAGGTTCAGAAAAATGCCGCAGTGCTCGCTCAGGCTCTCATCGACATGGGCTACAATATCGTGTCCGGCGGTACCGACAACCACTGCATCCTCGTTGACCTCCGCTCCAAGTTCCCCGACCTCACCGGCAAGGTGGCTGAGAAGGCTCTCGTGCAGGCCGACATCACCGCCAACAAGAACATGGTGCCCTTCGACTCCCGCAGCCCCTTCCAGACTTCGGGTATCCGTCTCGGCACTCCCGCCATCACCACCCGCGGCGCCAAGGAGCCACTCATGCTCGAAATCGCCGAGATGATCGACACTGTGCTCCGCAATCCGGAGAGCGTTGAAAACATCGACGCAGTGCGCGCCAAGGTCAACGCCACCATGCAACCCTATCCCATGTTCGCATACTGATTTCCCGTCAGTCCAGAGACCCGATTTAAGCTATTTCCGACTCGAATTAGCTTGAATTTAAGGCATATATAGACAGAAGATACAATTCCTATGTTTGCAATGAAAAAGCAGACATAGGAATTGTATCTTCTGTATAGATGTATCTTAAAAGATTGTCTGTCTGAACTTTAAACTCAGGGATGCTTCACTCGAATATCCCTATGAGGCTTGAAGTATAGTTCCTCACGGCGGCCTGAAGAGCTGTGTCGAGCTCATAGTCGGTGTCGGCCGTCGTGCTGTCGAAATTCCACTTGAAATCACCTTTGTTCAGACGGCCCGCACCGTAGAAGCCCATGACGTATGCCGGAACATCGGCGGCATCAAGAGGGCGGTAGTCATACATGAGGGCCGGGTTGGTATCGAAGTTGTCATATTTCGAACCTCCTGCTTTTGCGGTATAGCTGTCGGGGACGGCTTCGTTGCGTGCCGACGCCTCATAACAGTCGAAATCCGTGGCGCTGACGCTGTGGGTCACGGGCGTGTAGTTCTTTCCGCTCCCTTTTTCGGCATATAGATTCCCGAAGCTCTTTATCATGCCTCCCGGTTCATTCGAGAAGGTTCCGGAGCCGACAGCGTCGGTTCCCTGGCGCGAGATAAGCATCGGATTCTTGGTTGCACGGAAGAAATTGCGCTCCACGAAGGCGCTCGCTCCAGTTGTGGCGCCCACACCGTATTTCGCCACGCCGTCGTAGTAGTTGTTCCACACATGTACGCTCATCGTGCGGATGCGCGGGTGGCGCGAGTCGGTGTGGTCAAACCAGTTTCCGTGATAGTCGATGTAGTTCGGCCCCGTCTCGCTCTTCATGCCGCAGAGCGACATTTTTCCGCTGTCGAAGAAGTGCAGGTTAGCGAAGGTGATATACTGCGAGTCACCTTTCACGTCCACCGAGCCGTCACCCTTGACCTGATCCTTGTCCTTGCCGGGCTGTCCGTAGAATATGTCGAGGTGATGAATCCATATATGGCTGTTGTCCGTGTCGAGCGAGATGCCGTCGTCCATGAACCAGTAGATACCGAAATTTCTCATCTCTATGCTCGAGCAGTTGCGCACGAGCATACCGAAGCCGTGGATGGCCGCGTCTTCGCCGATACCCTCGATGGTGATGTTCATTGGAGAGTAGGCATTCTTCCCTTTGATTTGCAGACCCTCGGAGCTGCTCAGGAAGCTGTCCATGTCATCTGCTTTGACGGTGCCGATGATTCTGATGGCGAGCGGACGCTTTTCAATTCCTTTCTGATAGCCGTAGATTATATCCTGCAAGCCGGTTTTCACCGTTCCTTTGCCGATTTCCTCTTTGGCGCTCTGCAACACCTCACACTGCACTGTTTTGGCTGTCTCAGCCGTCACATAGATTACGCGGGCGTCATCCTTGAGCTCGCCGCCGTCGGTATAGGCGCCGATGCCGCTGAAATTGTGATGTGCGAAACCGCTGCGCTCATGCGGTCTGACACTCATTTTCATGGCCTCGCTCGCCAGATTTTCGTCCTCCGCGCCGTTGATTACCGGCACTACCTTCATCGAATAGTCGCCCGCGGCAAGACCCACCATGTCGGCGCGCCCGTAAGAGCCGTAGTTGCGGACGAGCTCGCGGTCAAGTCGGGTATAGGCGGCGTATTTTCCACCTTTTATATATACTCTGTAGCCTGATGCTTCCGCCAGCGGTTCCCATTTGACGTAGGCGGCTTCAAACCAGCCTTTTGCCTCTGTAATTCTGACACCCCGGTTGACTATCTCCGCATCCTCGCCGGTCTCGGGGCCCTTTGTGAAACTGATGGCGGTGACGTTCTGAGTGAACCGGTCGTTCCAGTCGGCGGTCTTTGGGCTGACGCTGACCGTGCCGCTCTCCTTGTCTATGTTCACTTCCGAAAGGTCGGCTGTGTTATAGTATTTCACCTCGCCTCCGGTGGTCCGGAGGAGCATCTGATTGGCTGCGGGATTCATTTTGGCGGAATGGTCCGTCTGTGCCTGCGCGTTGAGCGTCAGGACTATAGCAACGGCTGCTCCTGCGAGCGCGCGCGCCGTGGCGATGTGCTTTCTTCCTCTCATTTGACGTAGACTTTCTGACCGTTGACAATATAGAAACCTGCCCGGAGCCCTTCGGGGCTCGCGCCGAGATACTGCCCTTTGAGATTATAGATACCGGAGGGTTTGGCCGGGTCGGACATGACAGTGGAGATGGCCGATGTGGGGTGCTCTATTCTGACTGCCACGAATTTCATGTCGGCTTGCCGGGTGCTGTTGTCGCTGAACGTCAGCGTGACAGCGTCGCCCTCGAATGTGAGTCGTGTAAGTTCCTTGTTGATTTCGGTCCCGTCGATGACGGTTGTCACTTTTGATTCCGCACCGGCGCCGAGTGCGGTACCTATCAGACCTGCGCCTAAAAGTAAGCGGATAGTTTTCATGGGAATAGTTGCTATATATTTGGTATCAGATATGAAACCCCGGTCCGGAAACGGGCCGGGGTGTGATGGGGTAGGGGGAATGATGGCTTATTTTTTAGCGGCGTCCTGCTTGAGAATGTCGCGGATTTCGGTGAGGAGCACTTCCTCCTTGGTAGGCTCGGGTGCGGCGGCAGGTGCGGGCTCTTCCTCTTTCTTGCGCTTGAGCTGATTGATGGCCTTGATTGCCACGAATATACAGAAGGCCACAATGATGAAGTCAACCACCGTCTGAATCCATGTGCCCCAGTTGAGGGTCACTTCCGGTTTGAGCACTTCCTTGGTGGCGCCGTCCACCACAGCCTGCTGTATCACCCACTTGTAGTCGGTGAAATTCATGCCTCCGGTGGCCACTCCCACGAGCGGCATGATGATGTCGTCGACAAGCGATGAGATGATTTTGCCGAAAGCGGCGCCGATGACTACGCCGACGGCCATGTCGATGACATTGCCGCGCATGGCGAATTCCTTGAATTCCTTGATAAATGACATAATGATATTTTTTGATTTGTTAGTTTGACGTGAGGTAGTTGCGCACACGGAATTTTATTCCGTTTTACTTAGAGAGTGTTTGAATTTGGCTTATGTTAAGATTTAGAGAGGATTTCCGAGAATGTTTTGAGATTGAATGAAGGAATTATGGGGCGCCATAATGACTGAGTGAAAGCTCGAAACAGTCCGGAAAGGTCTCGAAAGATTTCGTAAAGTTAAATTCAAATACTCTCTTTAAACCATCGAGCCGGGAAATTTGTTTATATGTCGCAAAAATAGGTAAAAAATAGCTTATTACCATCCTTTTCCCGCTTTATTTATCTTTTTTATACTAAATCAAGCTAAAAACGCTAATTTTATTTGCCGGCATAGCCCTTGGAATCCAAAAAAAATTGCTAACTTTGTAGCGGTTTTGGAGAGGGCGTCAGCAGTGGCGCGTGAGTCGCGGCTGAGGCCGCGGACCCCTCCCTCACAGTTTCAAATATTTTCAATAGGAATTTTAGATTTAACAACCCAATTTTTTTATAAGAATTATGACAAAAATAGGTATTAATGGATTTGGCCGTATCGGTCGGTTCGTATTCCGTGCTTCAACCAAGCGCGATGACATCGAGGTAGTTGCTATCAACGACCTTCTCCCCGTTGACTACATGGCTTACATGCTCAAGTACGACACAATGCACGGCCGTTTCGACGGTACTGTAGACTGCGACGTTGAGAAGAGCCTCCTTATCGTCAATGGCAAGCCCATCCGCGTTACCGCATGCAAGAATCCCGCTGAAATCGGCTGGGGTGCTGTAGGTGCTGAATACGTTGTTGAGTCTACCGGTCTCTTCCTTACCAAAGAGAAGGCTCAGGCCCATATCGACGCCGGCGCTAAGTACGTGGTTATGTCTGCTCCCTCTAAGGACGACACCCCCATGTTCGTTTGCGGCGTTAACCAGGACAGCTACGTTAAGGGTACTCAGTTCGTTTCCAACGCTTCCTGCACCACCAACTGTCTTGCTCCTATCACCAAGGTGCTCAACGACAAGTTCGGCGTTGTTGAAGGCCTCATGACTACTGTTCACTCTACTACCGCTACTCAGAAGACTGTCGACGGTCCCTCTATGAAGGACTGGCGTGGTGGCCGTGCCGCTTCCGGCAACATCATCCCCTCTTCTACTGGTGCTGCTAAGGCTGTAGGTAAAGTTATCCCCGAGCTCAACGGCAAACTCACCGGTATGTCAATGCGTGTCCCCACTCTCGACGTATCTGTTGTTGACCTCACCGTTAACCTCGCCAAGCCCACTACCTACGAGGAAATCTGCGCTGCAATGAAGGAAGCTTCTGAAGGCGAACTCAAGGGTATTCTCGGCTACACTGAGGACGCAGTCGTTTCAAGCGACTTCCTCGGCTGCCCCCTCACTTCTATCTTCGACGCTAAGGCTGGTATCCAGCTCACTCCGACCTTCGTTAAGGTTATCAGCTGGTACGACAATGAGATCGGCTACTCTAACAAGGTTCTCGACCTCATCGCCCACATGAAGAAAGTGAACGGCTAATCCCCGAATCCAACACTTCAAACATAAGGATAGGCTGCACCCCCTCGGGCGCAGCCTATTTTCGTAATTTACCGACGGTATTACATCCCCTCTTAAACATCTCCGGAGATGTCACGTAAATCAAAGGCCCTGCCGCTCAACCGGCTCTCGAACCGCAGCTCAAGCGGCATATTTCTCAAGCATACTTCCGACTGGGAACGTGGTGGTGAGGCAATTATCCCTCACCGCGACGACTATTATATGTTTACCCTTCTCACGGACGGGGAGGCGCGTGCCGCTGTGGATTTCCGTGACCTGACACTCCGCGGCGGGGAGGGAATTGTGCTCGTGCCCGGTCAGGTCCATTTCCCGAAGCTCGGCGGGACTATTCCCGAGGCGTGGAGCCTCTTCCTGTCGTCCGAACATGTTCCGGAAAGTTCCCGGCAGCTGCTTGAGAGGTATTCGCTTGCCAACACGCCGCTGAAATTCGACGGCGATACTCTCGCCGACCTCTCGGCGCTTTTTGAGATGCTGCGCCGCCGCAGTGCCGATGCGCTATTCTCGCGGTCGGTCGTCGCGGCAATCGTCAGTCTCTTCTGCGGAGCGGTCAGTCCGGTGGAGAGCAGCGCGGGCGACAGATACACTGCCTTGACCCTGCGCTTCAAATCGCTCCTCGAAACGAACCTCGCCGCCGAGAAGCGCCCGGCTGCCTATGCCTCGATGCTCAACATCTCCGGCGTGTATCTCAACGAGGCTGTCAAGGCTGTCACCGGCATGAGCGTGAGTGCTTTCATCAGGTCGAGGATTGTCCTCGGCGCCAAGCGTCTGCTTGCCCACACCTCCCGGTCCGTTCAGGAGATTGCCGCCACGCTCGGCTATGATGACTATTCCTATTTCGCCCGTCTTTTCCGAAAGGAAACCGGCATGACGCCCTCCGATTTCCGCAAAAACCTCGTTTAGTCCTATCTTCCCCTCGTTGCTGCTATTTCGCATTGCTTTGACAGGCTGTAATTTTGCATAAAAAAAGCAATGGGAAGAAAAAACAAATTACCTAAATTCATTCTGCCATCAGGCCGTCGCGGATGTATCGCCTGCTGGAAATGCGTAGACGCCTGTCCGAAAAACGTGTTCGGCAAAGTTCAGTTTCTATGGCACCGTCATGTCAAAGTCGTGAATCCGGATGCCTGCGTGGGCTGCGTGAAATGCGTCGAGGCTTGTCCTCAGGAGTTGTTTGTGCTTAACCGGAGGGCCGTATGAGGAAATCGCTGAAACTCCGCCTCTGCGCATGGACGCTTGTAGCCCTCACACTCGTTATGCTTGCTTCGAGCATACAGCTCGAAATCATCTCGGGCGCAATTCCCGCCTGGGTCATATTTCACATCGTTGTCGGCGCGGTATTTTTCGTGCTAATCGGCTGGCACCTTCAGCTCCATTATCATTGGCGTAAATGGCTGCGGCTATTGTGGCGGCAGAGGTCAGCCAATACCAAATGGCTTATTGCCATCGGTCTGCTGACGCTCCTCACCGCCATCATCGCCACCGCCGGGTGGATTGCCTCGCCCGAACATTCGAAAATCGGCGCCGTCCACGGCAAATTCGGCTTTCTTTTCATAGCCCTGGCCCTGTGGCACACTGTCCGCCGCCACCGCTTCCTGTTTAAGAGGGCGTTTAACTAATGTAATGTTATTAAACCCCTCAAAGACAATCTCTAAGCCTTCTCGCTGTCCCGCTTCCTGACCAGTTCAATAGCTTCCTTACCTGTCATTTCTTCAATATCGAGACGCAGGATGAGTACATGGCTCAGACAGCGCGCGATTTCACCCCTGCTGTCAATGCCGGGAGAATACTTTTCGCACAGCAGAAGCAAGCCCTTCATTATTTCATCTGTGTCCGTGACAATTCTGATATGACCGCCGACTATCACGCTCTGAAAGAAACTTGTGAATTTTTCAGCGATGATTTCATCACGCCCAACCACACAGAAAGAGCAATAACATCCGTCACCGATACAATCAACCTTCCGGCCTTTTGTCGCGCTGTGTAAATAGATTGCATTTTTGCCGTCGTAAGCGAAACTCAGTGGTACGCCATAGGGCTTCCCGTCACTGTCGACGAGTGAAAGCACTCCGTTGGTCTGGTCATGTAATATCCGCTTGGCATCTTCCTGAGGAAGAAGTTGTCTGAAACGTCGCATTTCTCTTTTCATAAGTAACTCTTAAAAATTAATTTATACTTGATGCGGGATTTATTTCGAGGAAAAATCGAAGTGTGAAGAGGGAGTTTATAGTTATAAACGACCGATGAACAGTTTGATTTTTACCGGAATAAAACCGCAGAAAGTATAAAAGCATTTCGGAGTTGCTTTTGTAAAAAACATATTGCGTTTAATTTTTAAGAGTTACTTAACATAATTATACCATTTTCAGCCCTACTATCGAGATAATCAGTGTGGTGATAAAGAATATCCGCCAGAAATTCGTCGGTTCGTTGAAAAAGAATATCCCGACGAGCACCGCGCCGACAGCTCCAATGCCGGTCCACACGGGATAGACCGTGCCTATCGGTATTGTCCTGGCGGCTCTGGCCATGAGATACATACTCAGGGTGAGGGCGATGAGAAATCCGCCCCACCACCAATACTGTTCCGCTCCCGCGGTGGTCTTTGTCTTGCCGAGACAGAAAGTAAATGCAACCTCCATCAGTCCCGCGACAATAAGAATTATCCAGTTCATGATTGATTAATTCAGGCCATGAGCGGCTCGTTCAGACCGTTCATGATTTGATTATTACGGTTTCGAGGGCTGCAAGCAATTTATAATCGGTCATTTCCCGTCCCGACCCTCCGTGCGGCATAATCCTTGCGTCAACACTCCGCTCGTCAGGCCGTTTTCATCAAAATTCTCGGCGTCTCCTTCTGTTTTATGCTGCAAAGTTACTACAAAAAAGTGAAATGCGGAAAGATATAGTGATAGAATTGAG
>DXXM01000022.1 GCA_019416285.1 Bacteroidales bacterium | reverse complement strand
CATCTCAACCTTGTGACCCCTCATTTTCACTTTTGTTTTTAAACAGCCTCTAAATTCTATTCACAGTGACAGAGCTAAGTGACGAAACAATCAAGGAAATCGCCGGGCACTATGAGGCCATCATACGCCTGCTCGGAGAAGATGTCGGACGCGAGGGCCTCGTAAAGACCCCCATGCGCGCGGCCAAGGCCATAGCTTACGCCACACGCGGCTACAGGCAGAATCCCGACGAATTGATTAACGACGCTATTTTCACTTACGAAGGCTCGCGCATGGTCATTGTCAAGGACATAGAGTTCTATTCCCTGTGCGAACACCACATCCTGCCGTTTTTCGGCAAAGTATCCGTGGGATATATCCCTGACGGAAAGACAATCGGCCTCAGCAAGCTCGCCCGCCTGGTTGATTTCTATGCGCGCCGCCTGCAGATTCAGGAGCGCATGACATCGCAGATCTGCAAGATTGTGATGGAGAAGCTCGGCGCCAAAGGAGTGATTGTGGCCTGTACCGGCGAACACCTCTGCATGAAGATGAGAGGCGTCGAGAAGCAGAACTCCGCCACCACCACAATCGAGACCGCCGGAGTGTTCAACGACTCCCCCGCCCTCTGCGACGAATTTTTCAAAGCCCTCAAGCATTAAACCGCACTTGTCGGTCGTCACCATTACCGACATGATACGCGATACGAAAGAAAAACGTCAGTCGAAACGATTCGGCTGACGTTAATTTTTTTCGTATTGCCCGGTACACGGCGATATCACAGACGGCTCATATCCGATTTAATATCCTCAAGCTTGACCAGATTCGACACTATGGCATAGATGGTAAGGCCTGCGGGAGTGTGGATGTGAAGTTTCGACGCGATATTGCGACGGTGAGTCATTACGGTATTGACCGACACATTCATCTCCGAGGCTATTTCCTTGTTGGAAAACCCCTTGACTATTCCCACAATCACTTCCTTCTCTCGCGGACTGAGATCCTTGCCTTTGTCATCATCCTCGTTCAAGGCCGTGTTTCTTCTGATAGTCTCGATTATGGTCTCAGCACTGTCGTAGACGGAGAAACTGTCGTCAAACCAGCGCATAGCGCACTTCGGCATCTGCTGGACCAGAAGGGCTATGAGCTTGACCGGCGAGGACGAGGCGCTCTTGATGGAGCTGAAATCCACAGCCGAATTGACCGGATCGACTATAAGTATGGCAGGCCGCGCTTTCGCCAGCTCTTCGAGATAGTTGATACCGGAGATTTCAACAACCGAACATGACACTTCCGGCACACGCCGTATGAGCAACGAGAGTCCCGCAGTCATCATGGCGGATGGAAGCATCAGTGCAATATTCAGGTGTCGCATTTTTAGTTCTCCTTATTTCTTTCTCTCGATCTGCGCTATCAATGGCACGAGAATGTCATTTTCAATCCATGTGTGTGACTTCAGATCCTCCTCGCAATTATAGATGTCGGCCAGTGCATCATACATCTTGAACGGTGTGGAGGTGAGATAGTAGCGCAAGATGATGTTTTTAAGATCCGAGAGCTTTTCGCCGATCTCGTCATCGTGGACGCGGCGGAAAATCGAGATGCTGTAGTCGCTGCGGCGTCCTTCGCTGAGATCACGGACATAGGGAAATACGACCGATTCCTCATAGTTGAAATGGCTCTTCACGAGCGCTACATAATCATCGAAAAAGTTTATGATTATCGGATTGATGTCGTTGTGCCTGTCGTCGAGCGCGGCGATAAGATTGGCACGGATATGCGGGAGCTTATATGACAGATAATAATCATGTGAGTTGTGGAGGAAAGCGGCCACATCAGCCGGTTTCACGCGCCCCATCGTCTCCTTGTCAATATCGCCCGAAAGCAGAAAATTGATAATCAGGAGAAACGAGTCGGGGTTGATACCCGTCTCCTCACACAGCTCCCCTATCGACTTGTCGCCGAGGCCGAGAGGCAGAGAAAAACGGCTCAGGACAGTGAGGACATTATAGTCATAGTCTATAAGGTCTACTACACTGTCCCTGGCTGTAAAAAGTCTGCTGATTCTCACTTCTTTTCGGTTTCCGGTTCGGACTCGGTTTCTGCAGCCGGTTCCTGCGCCTCATCCTGCGAGGGAGCGAAGTCACTGATTCCGGCTTCGAGAAGCTGGTTGTACCATGTGAGGAGCTTCTTGATATCGGAGGTGTAGACCTTCTCGCGGTCGAAATCCGGGAGTATCTCTGCGAAATATTCACGCACTTCAGTGTCGTTGCCGAGCGCCTTGATGTCGACGGGCTTACCCTCGCTCTTGGCCTTCACGCTTTCGAGCACGGTGCCCAGGGGCACATCCTCTTCTTCGGTATAGATTGAGATGTCACCGAGCGAAATCACCTTGTCGTGAGCATAGGCGGGCACACGCTTGCCATTGGAGAGTGATTCGACTATGAGCATGTTCTTTCCGCGGTTTACAAGGCGGAAAAGGCCGGGACGACCTGATATTGATAGAATGGTTTTAAGCATGATTTAATGTTGATATTAATTTAAGTGTACATTTGACGCTCGCAAAGTTACGAATTTTAGCCTATGTCACAAAATTTTTCACTTTCCTGTATCCGCCGGTTCTTTTTCCGGCTGTGCGGATGTCGGGGCAGATGCCTTGGGACCTCCCTGCGGCTCAGGATTCTGGTCGGAATAACCATTGGTCAGAAACACCGTGAATATAGGGAAAAATATAAGTCCCATCGCCGAAAGGAGCACTCCGAGCACTTTCCCGGTGACCGTGACGGCATGAATAGAGCTTCCGGCCGTGGTGAGGCTCATAATCGACCAGACGAGTGATTTCCAGTAGTCAGTGACAAGAGGATTGACATAGTGTTCCGACACGAAAAAGGTGAGCGAACAGAAGTAGACCGACACAATCAGCACTATCATATAAGTCATGAGCATGTTTTTCACCCATCTTGACGAGGTGGTGGCTCCGGTGACTATTGTAAACACGTATGCCGCACGTATCATAGGTATAAAGCGGAGTATATACTGGAAATGCTCGCCCGCATGGATGTCGAAATGATGGATTATGTTGAGATACGGAATTGATATGAGCAGAAAGAGGATATGTTTCCATAGATAGCGCCAGTGGCGCGGAGCGAAACCGATTTCAACGAGCACATCGGCTATGAAGAAGAGGCAGCACCAGAACTGGACACGCAGATAGTTGTCGTCGGCAAGAAAAGATATATTGCGGAGCGTGTCAAGGGTGATAAGGGTGATGAGCCACAGCGAAAGCAGTATGACGCCGAGGTGCATCACCCTCATGATGTGCAGATGTTTTTTTCCTGTTGAAACGGGAGCTTGCATAATGGAAATAATTTGACAGACCTTATGCAATTTTAACGCTTCAGGCTCTGCTTTTGTTCCATATTCCCGCAGGACTCAAAAAGCTATGCCAGCCTGACCTTTTCAGCCTTGCGGAAGCGCGAGAGCTGCCAGCCTATCATCACAGCCGTCACCACAGTGGCAATGATGTCGGATGTGGGGAAAGCGGCCCATACGCCGTCAAGTCCGAATTTGGGAGGCAAAATCAGCAGGAGCGGTATCAGGAAGAGCACCTGGCGCGTCAGCGAGAGGAATATCGAGGCCGACGCCTTGCCTATCGACTGGAACAGCGTGGTCGATACTATCTGGAATCCGACCACTGTAAAGGCCAGGAGCGAGATATGGAGACATCTCGTTGTCTCCGCTATCAGACCGCTGTCGATTGTGAAGGCGCGTCCTATAAGATGCGGGAATGTAAGGCCGACAAGCTGCCCCGTGGTCACTATGACAGTCGACACCCCCACAGCCATCCAGTATGTGCGACGCAGGCGGTGGATGAGCCCCGCGCCGTAATTATAGCCAATAATCGGCTGCATACCCTGACAGATACCCACCACGACCATTGTCATAAGCGAAGTGTAGGTCGTAAAGATACCGGCGGCTGCCACGGCCGTATCGCCTCCGTGGGCATAAAGAGTCTTGTTGATTATCACGTTGATAAAACAGGCGGCGGCGTTTACCACAGAGGGCGCCGCACCGATTGAGAGCATCGGGAAAATTACACGCGGATTCAGGCGATACATCCATGATGCACGCTCAAAATGAATGGTGCTTTTACCGGAAAAGAAATGCGACAGGACGAAAAACGCCGAAACCATCATCGATATGTCCGTGGCAATGGCCGCACCCTTGATGCCCATTTCAAAATAGTATATGAAGATTGGAGCGAGAATCAGATTAAGTCCGGCACCTATGAACATCGTCACCATAGCTCTCAGAGGATAGCCCGACGCTCTCATGAAATTGTTGAACGTGAAAGCGAAATTGGTCATGAACATGCCGGGGAGTATGTAAAGCATGAAATCACGTGCGTATGGAAGTGTGACCTCGCTTGCGCCGAATGAGAGAAGAATATCATCGATAAATATGGCGAAACAGCTCAGATAGCAGCAGATGATTATCGAGAGCAGGGTCAGGGAGTTGCCGAGCACGGCCTGCGCCCCTTTATAGTCACGTGCGCCGAGGAGAATGGAAATACGCGCCGAACCGCCGGCGCCCACAAGCACACCGAGCGCCGCAGAGAGATTCATCACGGGAAATGTGATGGCAAGTCCCGCGATTGCTTCCGGACCGACCCACTGGCCTATGAAGATACGGTCTATGATATTGTAGAGCGACATTACGAGCATACCGACCACCGCAGGCAGGCTATAGCGCCACAGAAGTCTGCCCACCGGAGCCTCGCTCAGTTCTTTGAGATTTTTTGATTCTGTCAGGGATGATTCCATATCCACAAAATTACTAAAAACTTACCCATCACCCGATTTTTTAGCAAATTTTAGCGTTTGTTTAATAGATAAGTAGTAATTTTGTAGTTAATAAGCGAATAATGTTCAGACACAAGACAAAATGAAAGTTATCTACTGTTTAATCATCTCTCTTTGTGGACTTTTCGCCCGGGCAAACGACCTCGACATGTTCTGTCTGAAAGGCCCGGTCGATTCATTGTGCGTAATCATGAATGATGCAGGTCTCGAATGGCAGAATGAATTTGTATTCGACGAAAAAGGTAATCTCATAGAAGTTGACGGCGAGGAATTTATCTGCGAGCGCGGTGCCGACGGACGCATGCAGTCAATCGTGCTCGAAGAAGCGGTCGAAGACGACGAGGACACCTTCACCACTATCGAAATGAAACTTACCTATGATCCCGCCACCGGCCGCGTGGAGAAAGTGACTTCATCGTCGGTAGACGAGACATGGACACAGCTCTACCGCTACGATGCCAAAGGACTGCTGAAAGAGCGCAGCTATGACTATTCGGGCGAGGACGAGGTATGGACATATACATATCTGAAATTCGACGAACACGGCAACTGGACCGAAAGGCTTGAGAAACTCGGCTCCATGGATCAGACTATCCGTCAGATACGTCACATCACATACCGCAAATGACATTGCCGTCAGACAATACAACACAAAATATACTCCAATCATACACAATTCACCATGTCAATGTTTAAGATTGTTCAGAAAGAACATTTCTCAGAAAATGTCGTGAAACTCGTGGTAGAGGCTCCGATGATAGCCCAGTCACGCCGTCCGGGACATTTCGTGATAGTCCGCACCGGTGAAGGAGGAGAGCGAATCCCTCTGACCATCGCTGATGCCGACACCGCCAAAGGCACTATAACCCTCGTCATTCAGGCCATCGGCGACAGTACGCGCAAAATCTGCGCCCTCGAACCGGGCGACTGCCTCACGGATATCGTAGGGCCGCTCGGACAGGCCACCCACATCGAGAAAGTCGGTACCGTGGTGTGCTGCGGTGGCGGCGTAGGTGTGGCTCCTCTTCTGCCCATCATCAAGGCCATGAAGCAGGCCGGCAACAGGGTGATTTCCATTCTCGCCGCGCGCACCTCGGAGCTTATCATCCTCGAGAAAGAGGTAGCAGAGTTCAGCGACGAGGTCATCCTCATGACCGACGACGGCTCCAAGGGACGCAAAGGTCTCGTGACCGCCGGAGTAGAGGAAGTCATCAAGCGCGAGCAGGTGGATCTCGTAGTTGCAATCGGTCCTGCCGTGATGATGAAATTCGTGGAACTCACGACAAGAAAATACGACACACCCACAATGGTCTCGCTCAACACCATCATGGTCGACGGCACCGGCATGTGTGGCGCCTGCCGTGTGACGGTCGACGGCAAGACAAAATTCGTCTGCATCGACGGTCCCGAATTCGACGCCCATAAAGTCGATTTCGATGAAATGATAATGCGCCTCAAGGCATATAACTAAGACACGCGCCCTCCTAATGCTCCGTTCTCCTCATTCGCATCAGTTTCAAAAGTCACATCCTTAATCAAGACAATCATTCAAGCAATGAATAACGATACAAACCGCGATGCTTCCTGGCGTGAGGAACTCCGGTCAGCGCTCAGCGCAAAACAACGCACGTCAATCCCTCGCGCCGTCATCCCGCAGCTCGACGCGAAATTCCGCATACACTCGAATCACGAGGTAAACCAGGGTCTATCGCAGGCCCAGGCCGTACTTGAGGCTACGAGATGTCTCGACTGCCCCGACCCGCAGTGTATCACCGGGTGTCCGGTCTCAATCAACATCCCGGGCTTCATCAAGAATATCGAGCGCGGCGAAATCCTCGAGGCCGCGAAGGTGCTCAAGCAGACAAGCGCCCTCCCCGCCGTGTGTGGCCGCGTCTGCCCGCAGGAAAAGCAGTGTGAATCGCGCTGCATATACAACAAGATGAAGAAGCAGCCCGTGGCGATAGGCTATCTCGAGCGCTTCGCAGCCGATTTCGAGCGGGAGAACAACAGGGCCAACAACATTCAGCCAAAGCCTTCGGCCGTGGAGAAAAACGGCTTCAATATAGCAGTTGTCGGCTCAGGTCCCGCAGGACTCTCATTCGCGGGCGACATGATTAAGAAAGGCTACAATGTAACCGTCTACGAAGCCCTTCATGAAATCGGCGGAGTGCTGAAATACGGCATACCCGAGTTCCGTCTGCCCAACGCCGTGGTCGAGGCTGAAATCGACGGTCTACGCGCCGAAGGCGTCAACTTTGTCAAGGACTGCGTCATCGGCAAGACCATATCATACGAACAGCTTCACCAACTCGGCTACAGCGGCATTTTCGTAGCCTCCGGCGCAGGACTTCCGCGTTTCATGGGTATCCCCGGCGAGAACTTCGTCGGTATAATGTCGTCTAATGAATATCTGACCCGCATCAATCTCATGGGCGCCGGTCGTCCCGGAGAGGATACCCCCGTGCTGAAAGGCCACAGGGTCGCAGTCATCGGCGGCGGCAACACCGCGATGGACTCGGTGCGCACCGCTCTCCGCCAGGGCTCCGAGAAGGCGATGATTATCTACCGCCGCAGCCTCGACGAAATGCCCGCGCGCGTTGAGGAAGTGCATCACGCGCAGGAAGAGGGTGTGGAATTCATGACGCTGTGCAACCCCGTGGAATATCTCGCCGACGAGAAAGGACGCGTGAGAGCCATGAGAGTACAGCGCATGGAACTCGGCGAGCCTGACGCCTCGGGACGCCGCTCGCCCGTGCCTATCGAGGGCGCGATAGAGGAAATCGAGGTCGACCTCGTGATTGTAAGCGTAGGCGTCTCCCCCAACCCGCTTATTCCCAATTCAATTCCGGAGCTTGAAATCTCGCGCAGAGGCACGATAGTCGTTAACGAGAGCACTATGCAGTCATCGCTCAGCGACATTTATGCCGGCGGCGATATTGTCAGAGGCGGAGCCACCGTCATCCTTGCGATGGGCGACGGACGCCGCGCGGCCGCAGCCATGGACGCAGAGCTCATGAAGCAAGAGAAAGGTAAATAGAAACCATAATATAATGAATATCCCATTCCGACACACACTATTGTCACTCGTGGCGCTCGCCTCGGCCCTCTCTTCGGGAGCAATTACTCCCGAAGAGGTCAACAGAGCCGTAGCAGCCGCCCGTGAAACTCCGAAAAATCAGAATTTAAACCGTAAGGCCGGTGATGCGCTGAAAGATGCCAGACGCTACCGGGAGGCTATATCATATTATCTGAAAGGTGGCAACGCCGGCAATCTCGGCGCGGCCGAAAGTTCTTTCTACCTTTATGAATATGACAAGGCCGACGAGTATCTTGACAAATATCTTGAAAAAAGGACCAAGGCTGAAGAGGCCGCCGACAGGGAGGCGTCGTCGGACGGCGGCGAGCCTGTCGACTGGACCGATATGCTCCGCTCCCGCATCGAGCTCGGCCGTTCAATGCTGGACCGTGTGGAGAAAATCCAGATTGTCGACAGCATTAATGTGCCTGCCGAAGAGTTTTTCAAATTCTTCCGTCTCGCAAAGAGTGCAGGACGGCTGAGCGACGAAATGGAAATTGAGAGCGCCGTCCCGAGCGAGAAGCTGATACAGATGGGAGTCTCGGGCCTGTGGGCGCCCGCCTTTGTCAGCGAATCAGGCGATGACATGATCTGGTATGGCTCGACTGAAAACGGCGACACACGGATGTATGAATCCGTGCGCCTCACCGACGGCTCATGGGACCAGCCGGTCGAACTGTTTGACTACAATTCCATTTTCGGTGACAATAACGGCTCGTGGGGGTCATATCCCTTCCTGATGTCGGATGGCGTCACGCTCTATTTCGCAGCCGACGGCGACAATTCGCTCGGAGAACTCGACATCTTCATCTCGCGACGTGACGACGACGGTTTCCTTCAGCCCTCGAATGTCGGTATGCCCTACAACTCGCCTTACAACGACTATCTCTATGCGATAGACGAGGAGAACGGGCTCGGATGGTGGGCCACCGACCGTAATCAGATTCAGGACTCGGTGACAATCTACACCTTTATCCCGCAGGATCTCCGAATCAACTATCCGGTGGAGACTCCGAACCTCACCGACTATGCGAGAATCAAATCCATAGCCATGACGCAGAATCCCGACACCGACTACGAGGCCAGACGTCAGCGCATAGCCTCGATAAACACCACGGAGAAAAAGTCGAAGAAAGACGGTTTCCTCTTTGCGATGCCCGGCGGAAAGATTCTGACCTCCTACTCGCAGCTCTCGTCGCCCAACTCGGTGGAGGCGATGAAAGCCTATGTGGAAGGCACAGAAAGCTACGACCGCCTCAAAGCGCAGCTTGCCGACATGAGAAAATCATACGGCCAGGGCGCAAAATCACTCTCCGCGCGGATTCTCGCAACCGAAAAAGAGCTCCAGACGAAAAAAGCTGAACTGCTGAGACTCAAAAACTATGTCGTGAAACTCGAATCACGCTGAAAAAAGTTTCTGCTCAGTCCCTCCGGCTACATCATTTAGTAAATACTATAATTCCTTAACCCTAAATCAGAGTAATATGGAAATAACCCTCATTCTGATATTGATTGCATTGGTAATCATTATCTGTATCTTCTTCTACTACGTGCCCTTCTTCCTGTGGATTTCGGCACGGGTGAGCGGTGTGCGCATTTCGCTGATGCAGCTCTTTCTGATGCGCATCCGAAAAGTCCCCGCCTCAGTAATTGTCCGCGCGCTTATCGAGGCCCACAAAGCCGGTCTCAACGACGTGACCCGTGACGACCTCGAAGCCCACTATCTTGCAGGCGGCAACGTGGAGAAAGTGGTCCACGCACTTGTTTCGGCATCCAAAGCCAACATTGACCTCGGCTTCAAGATGGCAACCGCCATCGACCTTGCCGGTCGCGATGTGTTTCAGGCCGTGCAGATGTCCGTGAACCCCAAGGTCATCGAGACTCCCCATGTCACAGCCGTGGCTAAAGACGGCATCCAGCTAATAGCCATCGCCCGCGTGACTGTGCGCGCCAATATCCGTCAGCTTGTGGGCGGTGCGGGCGAGGACACCGTGCTCGCCCGTGTAGGCGAAGGTATCGTCTCATCAATCGGTTCTTCCGAAAGCCACAAGCAGGTGCTGGAGAATCCCGACAACATCTCGAAACTCGTGCTCCGCAAGGGTCTCGATTCAGGAACAGCCTTCGAGATTCTGTCAATCGACATCGCCGACATCGACATAGGCAAGAACATCGGAGCCGCACTTCAGATTGACCAGGCACAGGCAGACAAGAATATTGCCCAGGCCAAAGCGGAGGAACGCCGCGCAATGGCCATCGCGCTTGAACAGGAGATGCGCGCCAAGGCGCAGGAAGCCCGCGCGAAAGTAATCGAGGCCGAGGCCGAACTGCCGCGTGCCATGGCTCAGGCCTTCCTTTCGGGAAATCTCGGAATCATGGATTATTACCGCATGAAGAATATCGAATCCGACACGAACATGAGGCAGAACATTGCCAACCCTCCAACATCAAAATAAATCCATAGTGGACATAAGAGAAATAATAGGTTCGACAAGAGATTATAACCTACATTCACATACTCAATTCTGTGACGGGCGCGCTGATATGGCGCGCTTCGTCGCAGTAGCCGTCAGTGCCGGGATGAAGCATCTCGGATTCACACCACACTCTCCCATTCCCATCTCCTCGCCATGCAACATGCAAATGGAGAAGGTGGGCGATTACATCGCTGAATTCCGCCGGCTGAAAGAGGAATATGCCGGGACTATCAACCTATACATGTCCATGGAAATCGACTACCTCGGAAGTCTGTGGGGAGCCGCATCACCGTTTTTCTCGGAGGTTCCGCTCGACTACAGGCTCAGTTCGATTCACTTCATCCCTACGCCCGACGGCAAGGAACTGATTGACGTGGACGGCAGTCCGGCCGGATTCATTGAAAAAATGCACAAGTATTTTGACGATGACATCCGCTATGTGGTCGATACATTCTACACCCATACCCTCGCCATGATTGAGGCCGGGGGATTCGACATGATAGGTCACTTTGACAAAATCGGGTTCAACGCCTCTCATTTCCAAAAAGGAATCGAGGAAGAAAGCTGGTACAGGAAGCATATCGACAATGTGATTGACGCATTGACCGGCACAGGCATCGTGGTCGAAATCAATACCAAAGCTTGGGACGCTCCGATGGGAAGTTCCGACGAAGCCAAGGTCTGCTATACCCCGCGCCTGTTTCCGTCAGCCGCTACAATCCGCCGTCTACGCGACGCCGGACTGCCGTTGGCTATCAACAGCGATGTTCATTATCCCGAAAGAATCACCACAGGGCGCAAAGCCGCTTTCGAGATAATCGATTCGTAAGAGATTTGAATGTATCAGGAGAAAATAAACCAGCGGGAGGCGCACTTGAGAATGTGTCTCCCGCTGGTTTATTTTCTATTTTTCAATATCAGTCTCCGAACAGTGTCCTGCGGTCACGCTCCGCGGCTTTTTTGACAATGGATTCCGGAATAAATTTCCAGTCCGGGGTGACTGTCGGTGAAATGACACCACGCTTTTCAATCTCACGGATGAGATAGAAGCGCAAATCCTTGTCTGTCGCTTTCAGTATGCGGGATTTCAGCTCACCGTGAGGTATTCCGGCGCCCTTGGTCAGCAAATCGCCTCCTCCGTTGCCGCGATAGGAATTAACAGCCACTTTATATGTCTTGTCCAAATCAAAAGGAGTGCCGTCCGACATCGAGATTATATTGATTTTCGAACCTTGCGGCTTTGTGACGTCAACAGTGTATTTTATACCGGCGGCAGAATCGAAATTGTATGACGGATTCAGCAACTTGGCATAATCACCTTTCGCCCCCCCCTTCTGCGCGTCGGCAAACAAGAGCAGATTATCGTCGGCAGATTTCATCACTTCAGTCCACAGCGAATAGCTCATTTCAAGATAATTCTTGATTTCACGACCGGTCATAGCCATGGTATAGAGCATATTCTCGTATTTATATAAAGTGAACATATCGCTCATGTGAAGGTCTCCCTCTTTTATGACAGCATCGAAAGAGAGCGGAGCCGCAAATGAAATCTCGGCCCCCGAAATCTCAAGCTGGAGGTCGTGGAGAAGTTCCATGAAAGCCGAAGGGCCGAAATATGCGTCGCGCACAGAGAAATCGCCGGTGGATGTGCCTATCTTTCGGCTTACGAAGTCCTTGATTTCCTGCTGCTCACTGCTGAAGGCAGCCATAAAAGCAGAATCCGGTTCGAGTGAGTGTAAGGGCGTCAGATTCCCGGTAATTTTTTTGCCTGTCACCTTACCTTTGTCAAGTGTGAATGTCACATCAGCCTCTGCGAGATAGACGGCATTGTTGGAGGGATTCAGGACGAGCGCGCTGGAATTAACCTTGTCGCCTGCGGCGGAGTTGAACAGACGGTGGTCATGTCCCATAAAAATGATGTCGAAACCGGGCACCTGGTCGGCAACGAGGAGCGAAGCGTTCTCGCGCCACTCTCCGGTCATCTTCTCCGAATCATGGCCCGAATGAAACAATCCCACAAGCAGGTCAGGTTTCTCATTTTCCATGATGTAGGGCACCCATTTTTTAGCCGACTCTACCATATCCTCGAATTCAAGGCCTTCCCAAAGATTTTCCGGAAGCCATGCAGGGATGGCCGGAGTAAGCAATCCGAGCACGGCCACTCTGATTCCGTTGCGCTCAATCACCGTGTAAGGTTGAAGATAGGGCTTGCCGGTAGAGCGCTCCACCACGTTTGCGCCAAGCAGAGGGAGGTGGCCCAAATCACCGCGGTAGCGGTCGTAGACGGCATGGCCGGTTTCTACGTCGTGGTTACCGATAGTCTCCGCATCATATCCGAGGTATCGGAGCATGCGTGACGTGAGATGTGTGGTGTCAGGTTTTATAAAATTATAATAATAAGCTGTTGGCTGACCCTGAAGTATATCCCCGTTGTCAAGAAGAATCACCCTGTCGGTCCCCAGGGAGTCACGCAACTGTCTGACACGGGTAGCCACGCGTGAAAGCGAACCTTCGCCGGGCGACATGGTGATGAAATTGTAGGGAAAATAGTTGCCGTGGACGTCGGTGGTCGACGCTATTTTAATAGTAACCTCCTCAGCCGCGGAGGGAGCCGCAGCGAGGAGGACAGATGCAATTGCCATTGCGATACAATACTTTTTCAATTCTATAAAATGTGTTGTGATTTATGGTATGAGGTGAATTAAGGTCCTGCGCACAAAAGGCTCAGGGATTCGGGCCGGTATATAAGGCTCTTACTTTACCCACAGGCAACGAGCCCTCGACTTTCAGAGGTATTCGCTGACTGTCGGTTGAAATCCAGCCGGAAATAGGGTCGGAACTTACCACCCCATTGCGCGTGAAAGTGAAATTGATATAGTAGGCAGGCAGAGACGAGCCGTTGATGTTCACATTCTGGCGTCCCATGTAGGTAATTTTAAGTTTCTCCTTCTTTGAACCGGAGAATATGTTCAGTGTTATGCTTTGGCCTTTCTTCATATTGTCGAAATCGAGAGTGCGCAGATAGAAGAAGGAACTGAGCATGTCGACAGTCATACCCTGGGCCTCAAGGTGGAGCGTGGAGCTCGTCATAGGCTCTCCGGCAGCCTTACGCTTGTATCTGACAGCCTCGGCGGTAAACGTGTTGCCCTGACGCTGGAAGTGGAGCACATCTTTTTTATACTTGCCGTTTTCGTGTGCTATATAGGTATATGTCACGGGATAGAGACCAATTTTTGTCATTGTTGTGTAAAGAGTATCTCGCAACATATAGATGCTGTTTGCCCATGGAGCATTTTCAGCAAAGACCGAGGCTTTGTAGAGGTCTCCGTCATTTTTCAGCGTCATTGTCGCATAGCCTGCGACTTTGTTAATGAAGCCCCATTTATACATCACATCGTAGGTAAGGGTCTCATCAACCAGCGACACCGGTGTGGAGGCAGACGATGCGGACACCGACAGGGCGAGAGCGCTGACAACGGTAGTGAGAAATTTGAATTTCATAAGGATGAGTGTAAGTATATCAATCTTTTGACAGCTCACGGAACGGGAGTATGGAACGGTAGGCCTGCTCGATACGCTTGTTGCGCCAGCATTTGCGGCATACGGCTATGTAACGGTCATCGCCACCGATTTCCACCTGCTCCCCTTCCTCGACAAAATCGCCGTTGCGGTCAATGCGGGCATTTATTATTGTCTTGCGTCCGCAGGTACATGTGGATTTTATTTCATCAATGGTATCGGCAATCTCGAAGAGGCGGCGCGAGCCCTCGAAAAGTTTGCTCTGAAAATCCGTACGGAGACCGTAGCATATTACATTGCTACCGAAATCATCGACCACCCGTGATAACTGATCGACCTGATCGGCCGTAAGGAACTGGGCCTCGTCGACAAGGAACCAATCGATTACCGCGAGTGATTCCTCAAAAAGTTGCTGTGCCATCTCATAGAGGTCAGTGTCATGGTAAATCCACTGACATTCACGCTCTATGCCGATGCGCGATTTTATGACGTTGGTCTTGTCACGGGTGTCGATAACCGGTTTGAGGCAGACATATTTCATGCGTCTTTCCTCGAAATTATAGGCTGTTGTCAGCAGGAGTGCTGTCTTGGCCGAGCCCATGGTGCCATATCTGAAATACAGTTTACCTTTCCTGTTCATCCTTGTAGTAAATGTTGTGACGAATGTTTATTCACAGGCAAAGGTAGAAAAAATTTTCTTATTGGCGGTCGCCTTGGCGGGTAAAGACATAATCGGTCTTTCCGATTTCGAATTTAAGCAGGGGACCTTTGACCTTCACATCGTCAAGACGGCGCAAAGAAGTATAGCGGGTGGCAAGCGCGCGCTTCATGCTTTCGGCAATCGTGGAGATGACCGCCGGTTTCATAGAGTCAATCTGAGGCGCGGTCTCGCCGTTGAGGATGCTGTTGTTGATTGTTACGGCGTCGGGGTCTACATTGACTGTCAGAGTCGAAATGTCGAGAATGACGGCCACTTCATCGTCGTCGATAGCGGTCCAGGTTCCGCTGACGAGGGACTTGGCGCTTGCGGTTAGGCTCACAGGCTCTGTCTGGTCACTGACAAACTGAGTTGTGGCCGAAAGCATACCGGCTATAGTGACAACACCGCCGTGGCTCCCTTTGGCTACCGCGCTGTCATCGGCAGTGATGTCGATAGTTTCCAGTATCGTGGCTGTCACCGCTGTATTGTCGGAAATGTTCTCGGGAGTGCCGGCCCATGAGCCTGGAAGTTCTTTGGCAAGACGTGCCGTCTCATCACACGAAACAAGACCGAGCACGGCAAAGAGGCATAAAGATGTAATAAATCCTTTCATGATTAAAATAAACAGTTAACTTACTCCTAAATAAACGCGCCGGGGTTAAAATTTGTTTCACGAGACAAAAAAAATATGTAATTTTGTTCTGAGATATATTTCCCGATTTTTCAGCTATAGAATATATAAACGGTGAGTGTCAACAAAGTAATCCTGATAGGCAACGTAGGGACCAACCCCGAGATACGATATGTCGAAACCCGGCCTATCGCAACATTCCGCATGGCTACAAACGAACATGAACGCACCCGTCCCGACGGGACAAAGATTCCTGAGCGGACAGAATGGCACACGATTGTCATGTGGGATTCAGCCGCCGAATTTGCTGAAAAGTATATCCGCAGCGGCTCACGGCTGTATGTCGAGGGTAAAATCCGCTACCGCATCTGGGAGGACCGCAACGCTATCAAGCGCAACGTAACCGAAATATACGTCGATAATTTCGAACTGCTCGGCTATAAATAAAGCCACCGCGACCCTTTCAGATTTCAGGAAAGAGCGAAGGATAGGCTGCCATGTGACCGGTGCCCGCATTTCTCACCGCAGCCGCAGTCGCCGCGGGTTTCATTACTATTGTGTGCTGCTGCGCCCATCCCTGGGTGCTGTTGCGTATTTTCAATGTTATCACACCCTTAAATGCAGATGCCATCCTGCGTATCTGACGAAACACATCACCGATTGAGGAGACACCGCTAATACTTGTCGAAAGGAGAGCCACACCGCCGCTGAGGGCGGTGACGTAAAGAAGATCGGTATGATTAATCGCTGTTATCATAATCAAATTTTTAAAAAATTAATTCAGAATCGGCTATCTTTCTGATTATGATGCAAATTTACAGCGTCACATGGGCACAAACGATGCACACTAAAGCCAAATAGAGTTAAATCAAGCTGCGAGCCAATATTTTCCTGTGATTTTTCCCTCCCACGTTACTGAACCTGCTTTTGATTTCAGGCGTTTCAAAAGCAATTATCATTACTTCTATGATCAAATTCATTAACGTTTCAACTGTTATTTTGGGGCTGATGATGGGAACTGCCCAGGCCGTCGTCGCTCAGGACTCGCAGAGAGCGATGTTGCGGGAGACTCTGCCCGACCGATGGACCTACGCCACCGATATGGAGCAGACTCTCCCCACCGACGACCAATGGTGGAAAAACTTCAACGACCCGGAACTTGATTCTCTGATTAGCCTCGGGATTGACAATAATTTCAATGTGCTCACTGCGATAAGTCGCATGAATATGGCCAAGGAGCAGATCGGACAGGCCCAGGCCGGTTATTACCCCACAATCGGACTGAGTGCCGGTTACACAAAGGGGCGCACTGCCGGAGCCATTGGAGGCGTTCATCTCCACTCGACCAATTCGAGCTATTTCTCACTCGGAGCCAATATGAGCTGGGAGATTGACGTGTTCGGGAGAATACGCGAGAATGTCAAAAACCGCAAGGCTCTGTACCAGGCAAGCCGGGCAGACTACATCGCCACGATGGTAAGTCTGACAGGAGATATAGCCACCTGTTATTTTAATCTTCGCACATTCCAGCGTCAGCTCTATGTGACGCGCGAGCATCTTGCCTCGCAGGATAGGGTAGTCACAATAGCCAAAGCGCGTTTCGAGGCGGGACTCGTCTCCAAGCTCGACGTCGCCCAGGCCCTCACTGTCTATTATTCCACGGAAGCGTCCCTCCCCTCGCTTGAAGCCTCAATCGAGCAGGCAATAAACGCCATAGCCACACTCGTGGGGGTCTATCCGTCGGAAATAGAGAACCGGCTCCGGAGCGAGCGTCCGGTTCCGGAATACAGACATCTGATTCCTGCAGGCGTACCGGCCAATCTGCTCAGAAGGCGTCCAGACATCATGGCGGCCGAATATGAAGTGGCGGCATACGCTGCCTCTCTCGGAATCGCCAAGAAGGATTTCCTCCCCACTCTCGCCATCGAGGGCTCGGTCGGTGTGGCCTCGCACAACGCAGACGATCTGTTCAAGAGAAACAGTTTCGAATACAGCGTGGCCCCCACCCTCACATGGACCCTGTTCAACGGTTTCGCACGCAAGCATGCGGTAGCCGAAGCACGCGAACAGATGCAGGCAGGCATCGAGAGCTATAACCAGACCGTAATGACTGCGGTTCAGGATGTGAACGACGCCATGATTTCCTACAATTCGTCGCTCAAGACCATCGACTGCTATACAAAAGTCATCGAGGAGTGTGACGAATCGTTCAATCTCTCCGTAAATCTCTACAAAGAGGGTCTCACGCCCTTCTCCAACGTGGTCGACGCCCAGATTAATAGCCTCACATACGCAACATCGCTCATTTCGGCGCGAGGACAAGCCCTCGTCAATCTCGTCAGTCTCTACAAAGCCCTCGGCGGGTCACCCGTCGGACAATAAGAACACAATTGTAAAAATCAGACATCATGAACAGGAAATTATCCGGCGCGATTCTGGCAGCCGCCGTCATCGTCACATCCTGTGGCGGACATAAGAAAAGTGGAGAAGATATGCAGGAAGCAAGCATAGATGTAGCTCTCCCGGAAATCGATTCAGTGACTCTCAGCAACACCTATCCCGGACAGCTCACGGCCATCTCACAGGTCGAGGTCGTGGCGAGGGTGAGCGGTCTGCTCACGGCACAACTGTTCAAGGACGGACAATATGTCCATAAGGGAGATGTGCTTTTCAGAATAGAGGACAGCAAATACCGCGATGCCGTGCAGCAGGCTAAAGCCGCGCTGACCACGGCCATCAGCACGCGCGATTATGCCAAAAGCCACTATGAGGCTGTCAAAAAGGCACTCGAAAGCGACGCTGTCTCCAAAATGGAAGTCAACCAGGCCGAAAGCAATCTGCAACAGGCCGAGGCAAGCATAAAAAACGCACAGGCCGAGCTCGAAACTGCCAACACCAATCTCAGCTACTGCACCATCACGGCGCCAATCTCCGGAATGGCCTCTGCAGGGCAGATGGATGTGGGCAACTATGTCAACGGTGAAGTTTCGGCAGTCACAATGACCACCCTCTACGACACCTCCGTACTGACGGCCCATTTCGCCATTGACGAAAACGAGGGAATGATTACAAATCCTAAGAACAGCGAGGCACTTTTCAAAAACATCCCTCTGTCATTTTCCGACAGTGTGGCACACAAGTATTATGGCGACCTGTCCTATGTGGCTCCCGCGCTTGAAGAGTCGACCGGAACGCTCGATCTCCGCTGCCATATTAAGAACGTCTACAATGAATTGAAGCCGGGCATGTTTGTCAAGGTCAATCTGCCATATAAAGAGGTGTCCGATGCGATTCTTGTCAAGGATGCGGCAATCAGCACCGACCAGCTCGGCAAATATCTGTATGTGGTCAATGATTCGGACCGTGTGGTCTACACACCTATCAAAGTTGGTCCGCTCTATCATGACTCGCTCCGTGTGGTGACATCGGGCATCACTCCGAAGTCAAAATATGTCACCAGGGCACTTCTTAAAGTCAAGGACGGTATGACAGTCAAGCCGCATCTGGTAAAATAACCGTCCCCGCCACAGAATTTCAATTAAGAAGAGAGAAGAGCCATGTTTTCAAGATTTTTCATAGACCGTCCGATATTCGCCACAGTGCTGGCGATAATAATGGTGCTCGTCGGCATCATGACGGTCAAAAGCCTGCCTATTTCACAATATCCAGATATCACTCCGCCGACAGTCATGGTGTCAGCCTCCTATCCCGGCGCCGATGCCGCGACGGTGGCTGAAGTAGTCGGTGTCCCTATCGAGGAACAGATCAACGGTGTCGAGGGTATGATGTATATGAGCTCCAATTCAAGTGACGGGTCCTATAACCTCACTGTCACTTTCGAGAACGGAACTAATCTCGACGACGCCGCAGTGAAGGTGCAGAACCGAATCTCGCTTGCCGAGGCGACTCTGCCTACGGCAGTAAAGGAGCAGGGTGTATCCGTCATGTCAGAGTCATCGAACATCATCCTATTCATTGCAATCGAGGGTGACAACAGCGGTCGATATGATGCTCTGTATCTCACAAACTATGCGCAGCTCAACATTATCGACGAACTTTCACGTATCGAAGGTGTAGGCGGTGCCGGGGCCTTCGGCGCAGGTAAATACAGTATGCGCGTATGGCTCGACCCGGATAAAATGAGAATCTACAACCTGACGCCCTCGGATGTCAGCGCGATGATTGAATCGCAGAATCTCGAGGTGTCGGCCGGCAGTGTCGGCACTCCCCCGGTCAACAACGGTGTCGAGTTTGAATTTACCCTGACCTCTCAGGGCCAGCTCAAGACAGCCGAGGAATTTTCAAACATCATTATCCGCACAGCCGAAAACGGAGGCCTGCTCCGCCTCAAGGATATAGCCAGAGTCGAACTCGGCAGCCAGGACTATTCAGGCATCTCGCATGTGTCCGGAAAGCAGGCCGGTCTTATCGGCGTGCAGCAGCTCCCGGGTGCAAACGCCCTTGAGGTTGCCGACAAGGTCAAAGCAAAAATGGAAGAACTGTCGGAATATTTCCCCTCTGGCGTCCACTACAATATAATTCTCGACACGACATCGTTTGTGACCGCATCAATCGACGAAGTGCTTGTGACATTCGTCGAAACCACACTGATTGTGATGCTCGTCATCCTCATATTCCTCCAGAGCTGGCGCGCGGTAATCATCCCGATGATTGCCATCCCGGTATCGCTCATCGCCACATTCGCCGTGATGAAACTTCTCGGCTTCTCGCTCAACACCCTGACGCTTTTCGGCCTCGTGCTGGCGATTGCGATTGTAGTGGACGATGCGATAGTCGTGGTGGAGGACTGTGCCCGACTTGTGCAGGAAGGGAAACTGACGCCACGGCAGAGCGCCGAAAAAGCGATGGTCGAGCTGCAGGGCCCGGTCATCGGCGAAGTCCTCGTGTTGCTCTCGGTGTTCATCCCCACCGCCTTCATCAGCGGTATAACGGGCGAACTCTACAAACAATTCGCACTCACCATAGCGACGTCCGTGGCCTTCTCAGGATTCAATGCTCTGACATTTACTCCGGCCATGTGTGCCCTCTTCCTGAGAAAGAAAGAGGATCCGAACCCGCATTTTTTCCTCTATCGCTGGTTCAACAAAGGCTATGGGGCCGTGGTGAAGGAATACACCTCGGCAATAGGACGCCTTCTGAAACATCCGGTCGTAGCTATCGGCATATATTTCGCGCTATGCGCCGTAGCCTTCTGGGGCTTCCTCAAAATACCGACCAGCTATATTCCGGAAGAGGATATGGGCTACTTCATGACATCTGTTCAGCTTCCCAACGGAGCATCGCTTGACCGCACCGACAAAATCGTCACCGACCTGTCGGCAAAGATTCAGAAAATCGAAGAGGTGAAGGATGTGATTTCAATCTCGGGCCGCTCGATGATGGGCGGTGGCTCCGGAGGCAACATGGGCTCTCTTTTCGTTGTGCTCAAGCCGTGGAACGAGCGTCGCGGCAAATCGCATGATGTCAATGCCGTGATTGCGAAAGTCAATGAGATTGCAGCTTCATACCAGGAGCCGATTGTCTTCTCCGTTAATCCTCCCTCTATCCCCGGCCTCGGCATGACTTCGGGTATGGAGATGCAGGTTCTCGACATAAACAACCTCGGAGCGAGCGCTCTTCAGCAAACTCTCGCCGACATGCAGGAAGCAGTAAAGAAGGACGACAGACTCGCGCAGCTGACCACACAGTTCCAAGCAGGAGTGCCGCAGTACCGTATCAACGTCGACCGCGACAAAGCCAAACTGATGGGTCTGACGCTCGAAAACATCTACGGGACACTCGCACAATTCATGGGCGGAAGCTATGTGAATGACTTCGTGAAATTCGGCCGCACATATCAGGTCAATATCAGCGGCGACAGCAATACCCGCAGCACTGTAGAGAAAATTCCGAATCTTTCCGTAAGAAACTCCGAGGGAGAGATGGTGCCCTTCGCAGCCTTCTCCACCATAGAACCGGTGATGGGCCAGTCGACAGTGAGCCGCTACAATATGTATACCTCCGCTTCAATCACTGGCACACCGGCCGAGCATGTGTCGAGCGCCGAGGCAATCGAGGCTATGGAGGAGATTCTGAAAAATGCCGTCGGCGACCGCTTCTCCTACGCATGGACCGGTGAGGCTTATCAGGAGACCCAGTCAGGCACCACAATCTCCTTCGTGCTCCTCTTCGCCGTAATCATCACGATTCTCGTCCTCGCAGCCCAATACGAAAGCTGGACCGACCCAATTGCCGTCGTGATTTCAATGCCGACAGCGATTCTCGGCACAGTGATAGGTTGTCTGTTCATGTCGCAGTCCATATCAATCTACACTCAAATAGGTATCATCCTTCTGCTCGGTCTCTCGGCCAAAAACGCGATTCTTATTGTGGAATATGCGCGTGACTTCCGCAAATCGGGCCAGGATATACGTCAGGCGGCAGCCGACGCGGGCACTATCCGCTTCCGCCCCATCATGATGACCGCTTTCGCCTTCGTGTTCGGCGTATTGCCCATGCTCTTCGCAACGGGTGCTGGCGCCCAGTCACGAATCGCATTAGGAACTGCGGTGGTGTTCGGTATGGCGGTCAATGCGATTGTCGGCACGCTGTTCGTCCCGGGAACATGGGAGCTTCTCGAAAGATTCCGCGAGAAATACCTCACGAAGATATTCGTAGGTTCGACAGGCGGAACCGCCGGCTCCCCCACAACCCCGGCAAGCCAGCCGTCGGAAAAAGAAGAGAGTGTTTGAAACACTCTCTTCTTTTTTTGCATTTACAATAAACTCGCTAAGAGGGCATTTAATAACAAGAGTTGAACACATTCTTAGCCTGAAGTGCATCTGATAATAAGAGTTAAACGGGCGCCGGATTACACTAAGGAAAGAGAAATATTAAGAAGTTTAGGATTTTTTTGTTAACTTTGCAGGAGAAATGATATAATCAATGACAATGGCGTCAAAGACACGCGAAAGACTCCTGGACGTTGCGCGTCAGCTCTTTGCAAGCAATGGCGTGGAGCGTATTACGATGAACGATATTGCCACCGCCTCTGACAAAGGGCGGCGCACTATCTACACCTATTTTAAAAATAAGAAGGAGATTTATGAGGCTGTCATAGAGCGTGAGAGCGAGGCTATCATCATGAAACTCAGAGACGTGGTCACTTCCGACTTCGAGCCGGAAGAAAAACTGCGCCGCTTTCTCAACGCGCGTTTCGATATTGTCGACGAGACCATCAAAGCCTCGGCCACAAGCCAGCTTATTTCATATATCACCCTTGACTATAAGCGCCTTGAGCGCATAAGGGAACTCGCGGTGGCGAAAGAGCAGGAGCTGATAAACACCATGATTGACGAGGGAATCCGCAAAGGCGCCTTCGACCCGAAACAGTGCGAGCTGCTGCCGGGTGTCTATCAGATGATATTCCAGGGGTATGACTTCAGCCACCTCCGCGGAATATTCCCGCAGTTCCACATGACCGCCAAGGAGATACGCCATTCAGTCATCAACTTCCTGATCAATACAATCATTATAAAGGATAAACCCAATCACTAACAACGACTATCAAGAAACAATGAAATTACTTGAAGGAAAAGTAGCGCTCATCACAGGCGCTGCCCGTGGTATCGGCAAAAGCATTGCCATTAAGTTCGCCCAGGAGGGCGCAGATATAGCGTTCACAGATCTCAACCGTGACGAAAACATGGAAGCAACCGAGAAAGAGCTTGAGGCTCTCGGCGTAAAGGCCAAAGGTTATGCTTCAAACGCAGCTGATTTCGCCCAGACTGAAGAGGTCGTAGGCAAAATCAAGGAAGATTTCGGCCATATCGACATTCTCGTCAACAACGCAGGCATTACAAAGGACGGCCTCATGATGCGTATGTCGGAGGCTCAGTGGGATACGGTCATCGCCGTCAACCTCAAGAGCGCGTTCAACTTCATCCATGCAGTTCTTCCCATCATGATGCGTCAGCGTCAGGGCTCCATCATCAACATGGCCTCTGTTGTCGGTGTTCACGGCAATGCCGGACAGTCGAACTACGCAGCATCAAAGGCAGGTCTTATAGCACTCGCCAAGAGTATCGCACAGGAAGTGGGCTCACGCGGCATCCGCGCCAACGCTATCGCTCCCGGCTTCATCGAGACTGCCATGACTGCGGCTCTTCCCGAAGACGTGCGTAAGGAATGGGCTCTCAAGATACCCCTCCGTCGCGCCGGCCAGGTCGAGGACATCGCAAATGTCGCAACCTTCCTTGCTTCTGACATGTCAAGCTATGTATCGGGCCAGGTTATCCAGGTCGACGGCGGCATGAACATGTAATCAGCCAATAACGTTTCAGACATAAGGGGGACGGCTCACCGAGCCTCTTCCCTTATGTTTAGAAATTTTCTAATATATAATCCAAGTAATAAATGCTGACATATAACACACAGCTCAAACGGTTAATCCTGCCTGAATACGGTCGTAACATCCATCAGATGGTAGGCCATTGCCTGTCGATTGAAGATCGGGAGGAGCGCACGCGTTGTGCCTATTCCATAATCAACAGCATGGCGAAACTCTTCCCGAAAATCAAGGAAGAGGAGAATTATCAGCAGAAACTCTGGGATCACCTCGCAATCATGAGCGATTTCAGACTCGATATTGACTATCCGGTCGAGACTGTCAGGCCCGAGAACCTGCACACACGTCCCGAAAAGGTACCCTATACGGCCGAACATATCAGATACCGTCATTACGGCAAGGATGTGGAGCTGATGATTGACAAGGCTGTCAGCATGGAGGAGGGCCCGGAGCGTGACGAGCTCGTCATACTCATAGCCAACCACATGAAGAAACTCCTGCTTGGCGTCAACGCCGACGGTGTCGACGACGCGAAGATTTTCAAGGATCTCGCCGAATATTCCCACGGAGCCATCCGTCTGGACCCGCAGACAACACGGCTCCATGAATTCAAGATTATCGCCCCGCCATCCAACAAGAAAAAGAAGAAAAAATAGTTCCGGAATCCAACCGCCACCCTCCACACAAAAACGACAGAGCAACGTGATCAGACTGACAGAAATAGCAGAAGCGGGCCATTTCAACAAGGCTCATGGTATCAAGGGCGAAATCTCGGCCACACTCGATATTGACATCGACCTTAACGAAGTCAAATGCCTCGTGGTGCCGGTCGAAGGTATTTTTGTGCCTTTTTTTGTCAGCTCATGCCGTCCGAAAACCGCCGACACCTGCCTGCTGATGATTGACGGAATAGACTCCGAAGCCAAGGCACAGCAATTCAACAACCGCCCGTTCTACATCCTGCGCTCCGACATCCCGGAGGATGACGGCGATGATGATGACGACGACGGCTTATACGCGTCCGACCTTATTGGATTCAGAATCACTGACAGAACGCTCGGAGATGTAGGCGTGATTTCGGGAATCAACGACTCGACCGAGAATGTGCTTTTCATTGTCGAGACCGCCGACGGCTCCGAGGTTTTCATACCCGTGGCCGACGAATTTATCGAGAAAATCGACAGTGACAGCGAGACTGTGGTGACAGACCTGCCCGAAGGCCTGATAGACCTTAACGCATAGACACATAAACTATACTTCAGCCATCCGATACGCACAATGAAAGAATTTGAAGAAAAGGAAGCCATAAAAGCCATGCGCGCCGCTCTTTCCGCCGAAAGCTCCGCGCTATATGACGATGACGAGCTGCTCAATGTCATCGACATAATCTGGGACTGGTATGATGACCAGGGGCTTCTTGACATAGACGCCGAGGCCGATGACGAGGAAGTCAACACAGACGCGCTCATCAAGCATGTCGGCAAGATGATTGCCAAGGACAGCGACTCTCCAGTGAAGCGGGAGGACATCGAGCCTCTTGTCATGGCAGAACTGAGATACGAACAGTCGCTTGACGATTTCTGATTCAGCAATATATCCTCCACTCTCCCGCCGCACGGCGATGCGGCGACATAAAACCATAACCGATGAAAAAGATTCTTTTAGCTTCTCTTGGCATCGCACTGCTGCTCGGCTCGACTACCGACGCCAGTGCGAAGGACAACCACAATGACCCCTACCAGGGTTACGACGAGACCACCTATATGGACATGGAGCTTGACGAGAATCTTAGGACTCCTGCCGTCGGGAAGGCCGAACACGGCGCCATAAAGTCGTATATGACGAAAATCGGCCGGGACCTTGCGAAACGCAACTATATAGTGGACCAGATGAGAGACGACGAAGTCCTCGTGGTCACCATCCCTTCCGACGACCTGTTTCTGCCCAACGACACTCTGATGTCGCCGATGGCTCCTGCCAAGCTCGCCCCGGTGCTCGCCCTATTTTCAGACCCGATGATGATGAAAATGGTCTATGCAGTTCACACTGACAACACCGGCTCTCCTTCATATAACATGCAGCTTTCGCATGAACGCAACAACTCAATATACGACTGGCTTCTCGAAAACATCAGCGAGGACCAGATTGTGATTCCCTACGAGTTCGGCGACACCGACCCAATCGCGTCCAACGATACGCGTCAGGGACGCAGCGAGAACAGGCGCCTTGAGATATTCCTGATTCCGGGCCCCAAAATGATAAGTCTCGCACAAAAAGGGCTGCTGAAATGAAGTCCGGCAGATATAAAATTAGTAAATTTGCACCCTATATATATTTGAATACTCACATAAACCGAAGAAATTAATTTCGATACAATGGCAAAGGAACTTAAGGATCTTACCAAGCGCAGCGAAAACTACTCGCAATGGTATAATGAATTGGTCGTAAAAGCAGACCTCGCCGAGCAGTCAGCAGTGCGCGGTTGCATGGTCATCAAACCTTACGGCTACGCAATCTGGGAAAAAATGCAGCGTGAACTCGACCGCATGTTCAAGGAAACAGGTGTTCAGAACGCGTATTTCCCGCTCCTTATACCCAAGTCATTTCTTTGCCGCGAAGCCGAGCATGTAGAGGGCTTTGCCAAGGAATGTGCGGTTGTCACACACTATCGTCTCAAAAACGACCCCAACGGCAACGGCGTTATTGTGGACCCAGAGGCTCGTCTCGAAGAGGAACTCATCGTCCGCCCGACATCCGAGACCATCATCTGGGGCACATATAAGAACTGGATCCATAGCTACCGCGACCTCCCCGTGCTCTGCAACCAGTGGGCCAACGTGATGCGCTGGGAAATGCGCACCCGCATGTTCCTCCGTACTGCGGAATTTCTCTGGCAGGAAGGCCACTGCGCACACGCTACTGCCGAAGAATCGGAGCAGCGCACAGTGCAGATGATCAATCTCTACGCACAGTTTGCCCGCGACTATATGGCGATGCCCGTGATTATCGGTGTCAAGACCGCAAACGAGCGTTTCGCCGGCGCGCTCAACACCTACACCATCGAGGCCATGATGCAGGACGGTAAGGCTCTTCAGGCAGGCACCAGCCACAACCTCGGACAGAACTTCGCCAAGGCTTTTGACGTAACATTCGTCAACAAGGAAAACAAGCCCGAATATGTATGGGCCAACTCATGGGGAGTGTCGACCCGTCTGATGGGAGCACTCATCATGACCCATTCCGACGACAACGGACTCGTGCTTCCTCCCCACCTCGCTCCTATCCAGGTAGTCATCGTGCCTATCTACAAGAACAGCGAGCAGCTCGCCGAGATTTCTGCCAAGGTAGCCCCCATCGTCAGCGAACTCCGCGCCCTCGGCATCAGCGTAAAGTATGATGATTCCGAAAACAAGCGTCCCGGCTTCAAGTTTGCCGACTACGAGCTCAAAGGTGTACCCGTGCGCCTCGCAATCGGTGCCCGCGACATCGAAAACGGAACCGTCGAGGTTATGCGCCGCGACACTCTTGAAAAGCACGTGGCACCTCTCGAAAATATTGCAGGATATGTCAAGGACCTTCTGGAAGATATTCAGGCCAACATCTTCCAGAAGGCACTCCAACACCGTGATTCGCTCATGAAAACTGTCGACACCTATGATGAATTCAAGGAAGAGATTGAAAAGGGAGGCTTCATTTTAGCCCACTGGGACGGCACGACCGAGACTGAAGAAAAAATCAAGGAGGAAACCAAAGCCACCATCCGTTGTATTCCTCTTGACGGCGATGACACTCCCGGTGTCTGCATGGTCACTGGCAAACCCTCGGCACGCCGCGTGATTTTCGCTCGCAACTATTGATAAATCAGCATATAATCACTCATTCTCCTGTCTCCATTCTTATATCTGATTTCCAATCAGCGGAAATCAGCTCTCTCACTGACGCGCTACGGCACTCTCCCGCTGCATAGACTCTGTTGTTTTTGCAGCTTTGCTAATCTGTTTTTCTTACAACTCACGTGCGGCTGTCTAATAGAAATCCGCCACATCTTATCTGACATAAAATTGGACAATAAAACTTTTATCACGCGACTATCCAAGCGGCTCAACCGCGAACCGGCGGAAGTGTCAACGCTTGTGGAAGGTCTCTGCGTCGTAATCCGTGAAGCCGGCGCCGACCTTGATTCCATAGCCGTCCCCGGCTTCGGAACATTCAAGTCATCCAAGACAGAGGAACGTGTTGTAACCGATGAAGCGTCGGGTGAACGCACCTTGCTTCCACCTGCCATAGCATTGGAATTTCAACCGAGTATTGTCCTGAGGAAAAAGCTGACAAAATGAATCAGAAGATACCATTTCATGACCTGTCGGCGCGCATAGCCGTAGCCACAGGTATTAGCAACGAGAGCGCCGAGCAATTCGTCAAAAATTTCTTCGAAGTGCTTTCGGAGTCACTTGTCAAAGGCGAAAGCGTAAGAGTCAAGGGCCTGGGTTCATTTACAGTTGTCGAGGCTCCTGACGGCAAAAACATTGAGTTTGTGCCCGATAAAGAAATGGCCGACACCATCAATGCCCCCTTTGCCATGTTTGAGCCCGTGAAGCTCGACAGCGCGGTCACAGACCGGATGCTTTCGGAAATCGAGCGCGACGAGCAGTCGGCAGCCGCTTTCGAGACAGCCATGGACGAAAGCGAGGCGCCGATTATAGGCACCGAAACGGAATCACCCTCCCCCTCTTCCGAAAATGAGGAAGAAAACAGTGTTTCAGAGCCTACGATACCGTCTGAGCCCGACAATGCAGCCGAAACAGCTGAGAAAAGCCATGTACCGGCCGCAGAACCTGCGCCTGCAATCGAACCTGAAAAGACAGCGGTTCCTGCTGTAGAAGAAACGCCCGCACCGGCAAACGAGGAGACTCCTGCCCGGCCAAAGGATGAAGCACCGGCGCCTATAAAGGATGAGACACCCGCAACGGTAAAGAATGACGTGGCAGCTGAAGAATCTGTAGCTCCGGCTACTGTCGCGCCTGTACCCCCTGTGCCTCCGGTTCCCCCCGTAGCACCGGTCGTTCCGACCCCGGCACCACAGCCGGCAGCTCCGATACAGAATCAGAGCCTCAATCCGCCATCCATCCGTCCGCTTGAAGATGAGCCGGAAGAGTATGTGAGCAGAAATAACGACAAATCCGGAGGCGGAAATTTCTGGACCGGCCTTATAATCGGACTGATTGTCGGTCTCGCCTTAGGCGCATGCGGCGTTTATCTCGCAATCGACCACCTTTTCCCCACTTCGCGCCAATCGGCCATCGAAGAAGCCGAAATCGAACTTGTGGAAGAAGCTCCCGTAGCTCCGGCCGACACTCTTGCCGCCGAAGCCACACCTGACACGGTTACGGCTCCCGCACCTGTTGCGACTTCCGAGCTCACGCCTGCGGAACCCGCAAAAACACAGTCCGTAGTCGAAACTGCCAAACCGGAGCCCAAGATTGTGAAAGATACCGTCCGCAGCGGCTATCTCATCATCAATATGGCGAAAAAGTATTACGGAAGCAAGGATTTCTGGGTCTACATCTACGAAGAAAACAAGGCTAAAATCGGAAATCCCAACAGACTTCAGCCCGGTGTCGAACTCGTTATCCCGCCGGCCGAAAAATACGGTATCGATGCCAACAATCCTGAAAGCGTCAGCAAAGCCAAACGGAAAGCGACTGAAATTCTGAAGAAATATCCCCGCTGATCCGCACCGTAATCCCGGTGGAAAGCATAGATACATTCAGCCTTGCACAGAGGCGTCGGCCAGGTTTGCCGCCGCGGTGTGCAAGGCTGAAATTTTGTTGTTTAGAGGCTCTGTATTTGGGATTGTTAAACGAAAAATAGCTAAAATTAACACACTTTTTTCACATACTAATTGTTGTTATATATAATTTTGTATTCCATTTCATCAACGACATAACGGAATTTTAATTAACAATTATATACGAAACTTCACTACTGAGACTATGAGCGAGTCAATAAATATCCGCGAACTCAACGATCTCGTTGCCGGAAAGAAAGATTTCATAAATCTTGTCACACGAGGGATGGATCAGACAATTGTCGGTCAGAAACATCTTGTCGACTCCCTGTTGATTGCACTGCTTTCAAACGGTCATGTTCTTCTCGAAGGTGTCCCCGGTCTTGCAAAGACTCTTGCCATCAAGACTCTCGCACAGATTATCGACGCGAAGTACAGCCGAATCCAGTTTACCCCTGACCTGCTCCCTGCCGACGTAATCGGAACCATGATTTACAGTGTTCAGAAAGAACAGTTCCAGATTAAACGCGGCCCCATTTTCGCAAACTTCGTTCTTGCCGATGAAATCAACCGTGCTCCCGCCAAGGTGCAGAGCGCGCTTCTCGAGGCCATGCAGGAACGCCAGGTGACAATCGGCGAAAAGACATTCAAACTCGACGAACCGTTCCTCGTGATGGCTACCCAGAACCCCATCGAGCAGGAAGGCACCTATCCGCTTCCCGAAGCGCAGGTTGACCGTTTCCTTCTCAAAGTCATCATCGGCTATCCCTCCAAGGATGAGGAGAAGCAGATTATCCGTCAGAATATCTCTGGCGAGAAAATCGAAGTCAAGCCGCTCCTCCGTCCCGAAGAAATTATCGAGGTGCAGAAGATTGTCGAGAAAATCTATCTTGACGAGAAAATCGAGCGCTATATCGTAGACATCGTATTCGCAACCCGTACTCCTGCCGACTACAACCTCAAGGACCTCTCCGGAATGATCAGTTTCGGAGCATCGCCCCGTGCCTCAATCGGTCTTGCCAAGGCTGCGAGAGCCTACGCTTTCCTCCGCGGCCGCGGTTACGTGATTCCGGAGGATGTCCGCGCCGTTTGCCACGATGTGCTCCGTCACCGTATCGGACTCACCTACGAGGCCGAAGCCAACAACATAACCACCGACCAGGTTATCTCTGAAATCCTCGACAAAGTCGAAGTACCCTAACAGACACTCCAACATAGCACCATCAGAATGGAAGCTAACGAACTGCTCAAAAAAGTAAGAAAAATTGACATAAAGACCCGCGGTCTCTCCCAGAATATTTTCGCAGGAGAGTATCACACGGCTTTCAAGGGAAGAGGTATGACCTTTTCCGAAGTCAGGGAATATCAGTATGGCGACGACGTGCGTGACATCGACTGGAACGTTACCGCCCGCCATAACCATCCCTATGTCAAAGTCTATGAAGAGGAGCGTGAGCTGACTGTGATGTTGCTCATTGACGTGTCGCGCAGCCGCCTCTTCGGAGCCGTGGGTGAAGAGAAGCGTGAGATGATTGCCGAAATAGCGGCCACGCTCGCCTACTCAGCCATTACCAACAATGATAAAATCGGCGTCATTTTCTTCTCCGACAAAATCGAGAAGTTCATCCCGCCGAAGAAAGGCAAAAAGCATATCCTTCTCATCATCCACGAGCTTCTCGACTTCACCCCCGAGAGTCAGGGAACAGACATAGGCGTGGCACTACGCTATTTCACTGACGCACTGAAAAAGCGCTGCACCACTTTTGTAATCTCCGACTTCATCGACAGCCACGATTTCACCCGTCAGCTGCAGGTCGCCTGCAACAAACACGACATCATAGCCATCCAGGTCTATGACAAGCGAGATACATCGATCCCCGATGTGGGCCTCATGCGTGTCATGGACCTC
The DNA here is from genome assembly GCA_019416285.1 of Bacteroidales bacterium. Classification (GTDB taxonomy): domain Bacteria; phylum Bacteroidota; class Bacteroidia; order Bacteroidales; family Muribaculaceae; genus Duncaniella. Next base: position 19,842 of record DXXM01000022.1, on the reverse strand, counting down.
GAGACAGGAGCATCGCGCTGGGTCAACACTTCGTCGAAGCGCACCCGTCAGGCCTACAGTAAGTGGTGGTATGAGCGTCAGCAGTCGATGACGGCCACCCTCAGCAAATGCCGTGTGGACTATGCGTCAATCGCCACCGACGAGGATTTTGCCCGCTCTCTCATGGCTCTCTTCAAAAACCGCGGAGTCCGGTAGCGGGTACAGGTGCGGCCGTGCCCTTCACTCCCCGTTATTACCCGGTTCTCCAGTATATTCAAATCAAAATCCGTCTATGATTCGACATCTACGAATATTTCTGTTAAGTCTTACGGCTCTTGTCGGGCTTTCAGCCGCGGCAGCGGCCCCGACACTGAAAGTCAGCCTTGACTCGGCCTATCTGCTGATGGGACGCACCACTCCGCTGCACCTTGAGCTCATAGCGCCGGCCTCACCGGAAGGACGTCTGCTCATTCCCAAGGATTCGATATGCGGAAATGTCGAGATTCTTGAACTGCTCAAGGCCGACACCACGACCCTCGGCAACGACAGGATTGAAGTCAAGCAGGACATCGTGCTCCAGTCATTCGACTCCGGTGTCTACCGCTTCAATCCTATCCGCTATGTGCTCGGCAATGACACTTTCAGCTCCAACAGACTTGTGCTCAAAGTTTATCCGGCTGTTGTAGACTCTCTCGAGACCATCCATGACTATGCCGACGTAGCCGATATCGACCGCAGTTTCATCGACTATCTTCCCGATTTCGTGGTTGACTACGGATTGTGGATTCTCGCAATCATCATCGTACTCGGCGGCGGTTTCTATGCCTACTATCTGCTGAAACGAAAGAAGAATCCATTCGCAGGCCCGGCGGCAAAACCTGTTCCGCCTTACGAAAAGGCTGTCGGCGAGCTCAACCGCCTGCGGTCGGAGAAGCTCTGCGAGACCGGACGCGAAAAGGAATTCTACACCAGGCTCACCGATATTCTCCGTGTGTATCTCCACGGACGTTTCGGCATCAATGCAATGGAGATGACTTCGACACAGATACGTCAGATGCTCAACTCAAACGAGGAGGCCAGACTTTCAAAAGAGAATATGGAGCGTGTGCTCGAAACAGCGGATTTCGTCAAATTCGCGAAAGTGCGTCCCCTTCCCGACGACAATGTCAAGGCCTTCACCTCCGCCATGCAGTTTGTCGAGGACACAAAACCCAAACCTGTCGTCGAGGAAAAGCCAGAAGGTGAAGAAAGCGGCGATAACGATAAAAAGACTACAACAACCCCCAAACAACAATAAGCGACAATGTTACTGGCAAATCCCGGATATCTTTGGCTGTTTCTGCTTTTCATACCGCTGATTGCATGGTATGTCTATAAACAGCGCTCCCTCTATGCCTCTATGGAGGTGTCGACGGTTTCATCCTTTGCCCGTGCGCCCCGCTCACTCCTCGCATCACTGCGCCATATACTTTTCATTCTCCAGCTCGGGGCTATCGGATGTGTGATAATAGTCCTCGCACGCCCTCAGACCCGTGACTCCTGGAACACGTCAAGCGTCGAAGGAACAGACATCGTGCTCGCGATGGATATCTCGACCAGTATGCTGGCCCGCGACTTCAAGCCCGACCGTTTCGAGGCTGCCAAGGAAGTGGCATCGAAATTTGTGGCGGGACGCGAAGGCGACAATATCGGCGTCGTAATCTTCGCCGCCGAGAGCTTTACGGCAATTCCCATGACGACGGACCGCTCGATGATAGCCAACTATATAGGCGACATAAAAATGGGCATGCTTCAGGACGGTACGGCAATCGGCGACGGTCTTGCGACTTCAATCAACCGTATCAAAGAGGGAAAGGCCAAATCGAAGAGCATCATCCTTCTCACCGACGGTTCCAACAATACCGGCAACGTGGCGCCCGTCACCGCGGCCGAGATTGCCAAGCAGCTCGGCATCAAGGTCTACACAATCGGCATCGGCACCAACGGCACCGCACCCTACCCGCAGGAAAACATGTTCGGACGCATCGAATATGTCAACCTCCCCGTGGTAATCGACGAAGCCACTCTTAAAACCATCGCAGAGACTACCGGAGGCAAATATTTCCGTGCCACAGGCAATAACGTACTCAAAGATATCTTTGCGGAAATCGACCGTCTTGAAAAGACCAAAATGGATCTCAGGAACTTCACAAGCACCGAGGACGATTACCTCCCCTGGGCAATCGCCGCTCTCAGCCTCTTCGGTCTTGCCGTTGTGCTCCGCTACACGGTATTCAGGACAATCCCCTAAACACGTATTCCTATGATTTCGTTTGCATATCCACATCTGTTATATCTGTTGCTGCTGCTTCCGGCAGTGGCGGTGCTCTACCTGTGGGCACGGTACACCCGCAAGAAGAAGCTTGCCCGTTACGGCCGTCCGGAGGTGGTGGAATCACTGATGCCCGAGGTATCGAAATACATGCCTTGGGTCAAGATGGTGTTATCGCTGCTCGTAATCGCAACGCTTGTGATAATGATAGCCCGTCCGCGTGCCACCGGAGGTCTCGAAGCCGACGCTTCCGAAACCACCACCTCGCGCGGTATAGAAGTTATGGTCTGCCTCGACGTGTCGAACTCTATGCTCGCCTCAAGCACCGATGACAACGGCAGTATCAGCCGTCTGCAGCGTGCCAAACATATCCTCGAAAAGCTTATCGACAAGATGACGAATGACAAGGTCGGTCTCATCGTGTTTGCCGGTGACGCCTACACGCAGTTGCCCATCACTTCCGACTATATCTCGGCTAAAATGTTTCTCAACGGAATCACCACAGATATGGTTCCGACTCAGGGCACAGCCATAGGCACAGCACTTGAGATGGCAATGAACTCGTTTACGCCTAACGACGATATGGGCAAGGCCATCGTGGTGATTACCGACGGCGAGAACTTCGAGGACAATGCCGTTGAGGTTGCCAAACGAGCCGCAAGCGCCGACATACAGGTGGATGTCATAGGTCTCGGAACCAGCAGAGGCGCTAAAATACCTGTGGGCAACGGCCACTATATGATTAACCCGATGACGGGTGAGGAAGTCGTCACCCGCCACGATGAGGCGATGGCCGCACAGATAGCGCAGGCCGGTGACGGCATCTATGTCAACGGAGCCTCGAACTCCGCCATAAACGCTGTGGACGAAAAGATGGAAGAACTCGCTCAGGGTGATTTCGAGCGTAAATCCTTCTCGCCGCAGAGCGAGCAGTTCCCGGTGTTCGGCGTCATAGCGCTGATACTCCTTGTGATTTACTCCGTGACTGTCACTCGCAAGATTTCATGGCTTAAGAAATATCGTTTCTTTACCAAAGAGGAAGGAGGAAATAAATGAAAAAGATACTGCTTTCACTCATAGCGGCCATGACCGTGATGCCGGCGATGTCGGAAACCAAAACCACCCGCCACGAGCGCAACTACATCGTTGAAGGCAACAAACTTTACAAGGAAGAGCGTTACTCCGAAGCTGAGGTCGCCTACCGCAAGGCTCTCGAGGAGAACGCCATGAACGAAATAGCACAGTTCAATCTCGCGGCCGCTCTTCTGCGGCAGGGGTCGGCATCAGGCGAGACTCAGAAGGAGGCCTCGGCCATCCTCCAGAATCTCACCCGCGACGCCGAGAATATATCCATTGCTGAAAAGGCATTTTACAACCTCGGCAATATAGCGTTCAATGCTCAGGATTATGCCAACAGCATCGAGCTCTATAAAAACGCCCTGCGCCGTAACCCCGACAATGACCAGGCCCGCGAAAACCTGCGCCTCGCGCAGAAGCGTCTGCAGGACCAGCAGAACCAGGACAAAAATCAGGATCAGAACAAGGACCAGAATAAGGATCAGGACAAAAAAGACCAGAACAAACAGGACCAGAACCAGAATCAGGACCAAAATCAGAATCAGGATAAAAACGAGGACAAGAAGGATCAGCAACAGCAACCTCAGAACCAGGACCAGAAGCAGCAGCCTCAGAACCAGCAGCAGGGCGGCATAAGCAAGCAGAATGCAGAAAAGATTCTCAAGGCCATGGAGAATGAGGAAAACGCCACCCGCGCCCGCATCAACGCTGAAAAGAAAAAGAACGGCGCTCCCTCGCGGCGTCCTGTCACCAATCCCTGGTAAACCGAAGTTTCCATATCGCTCAAACAGATTTCCGAATGAAACGTTTCATCTTATCCATATTGCTCATCGCGCTGACCGCCGCAGTTTCCCTGCACGCACAGGTCAGCTTTACCGTCAAGCCTCCGAGCCGGGTCTACGAGGGACAGCGCTTTCCGGTGACATTCCGTCTGACCAACGCGGAGGGTTCTGACCTGAAAGTGTCGCAGATCAACGGCTGCACGCTGCTCTACGGCCCCTCCGTCTCCACATCGCAGAGCTATCAGGTGGTTAACGGCAGGGCATCGTCAACCTCCGCAACAGAATATACCTATTATTATAAGGCGGACAAAGCCGGTTCATTCACCATTCCGGCCGCCTCGGTGCTTGCCGACGGCAAACGTTACACGACCAAGGCCGTGTCATTCACGATTCACGACATCGCCGATGCTAACACCCCCGCTTCACAGCGCCCGGTCGACGTGGACGATGTGGATACTCAGGCCGCAGGACGTCGCGTCAACAGCGACGACGTGTTCGTGCGTATCATTCTTTCAAAATCATCGGCCTACGAGCAGGAGGCCATCGGCTGCACAATCAAGCTCTATACCAAGTACAGCATCTCGTCGTTCATGCCTACGAAACAGCCTTCGTTTGACGGTTTTCTGATTCAGGAAGTGGACCTACAGCCCGCCCTCAACCAGACCGAGACCTACAACGGTCAGAACTACATGACTGCCGTGCTGAAAAAATGTATCATCTTCCCGCAGAAGAGCGGCAAACTCACCATCAACTCGGGAAACTACGATATTTCAGTTGTCCAGTACGAGAATGTCAATATGGGCATGTTCCAGGTGCGCCAGCCGCGTGAGGCCAAAATCAAGGTCAATTCCAATTCCGCTTCAATCGACATCACACCCCTCCCCCAACCCCAGCCCGAAGGGTTCACCGGCGCGGTGGGCAAGTTTGAGATTGACAGCCGTCTTGTCGGCAACTCATTCCGCACAAACGACCCCGCCACTCTCATCTACACCATTTCCGGTACCGGCAATATCAAATATGTCAAGGAACCGGTTATAGACTTCCCGACGGAGTTCGAACAGTACACCCCCAAGAGCGACATCCAGGCCAGTGTGCAGGGCAACGACGTCACCGGTTCCATGACCGTCGAATACACCTTCGTGCCACAGAGCGTGGGCGACTTCACAATCGGCAGCGACAAATTCGTATATTTCAATCCTCAGACCCGGCAGTACGTCACTCTGACCACACCTTCATATCCCGTGAAAGTGGCTAAAGGCGTATCGGCTCCCGTCACCACCGACCAAAAAGAGGTTGAAAACAAGAATTCCGACATCCGCCACATCTATCTCGGGGAAAAGAATCCGGTGAAAGAGCACCGTATGGTGGTTCTCCAGTCATGGTACTGGGTACTCTATCTTCTCCTCATAGCTGTGACAATCATACTTATCTTCGCCAACCGCCGCAAGGCGCGTCTCAATGCCGATGTGCTCGGCCAAAAGACCGCCAAGGCAAGCAAAGTAGCCCGCCGCAGACTGAAATCAGCCGAAGGATTCATGAAATCGGGTGACAGCGAGAAATTCTATGAAGAAATGCTCCGCGCTCTGTGGGGCTATCTCTCCGACAAGCTCGCAATGCCGGTTTCGCAGCTCTCACGCGACAATATATCCGCCACACTCGCTTCCAAAGGCTACTCCGAGGAAAGCGCCGGAGCCATCGTGTCGGTTCTCGATGACTGCGAGATGGCACGTTATACTCCCGACAGCTCCAGCCGCATGGACGAAGTGTTTGAAAGAGGTGTCAACGCTATTAACCAAATCGAAAGTAACAGAAAATGAAATACATTCTCTCACTGCTGCTCACAACAGCGATATTCTTTGGTCTGAAGGCTGAATCGCCGCTGATACAGCAGGCGGATTCGGCTTACACCGCCGACAATTTCAAGGAAGCAGCGGATACCTATCTCCATGTCATCGCCACCGAGGGCAATTCCGCCGCGCTCCAGTATAATCTCGGAAACTGCTACTACAGACTCGGCGAAATGGGCAAAGCGATTCTCGCCTACGAGCGCGCGCTTCGGCTCGACCCGACCTTCGGCGACGCAAAGACCAATCTCGAATTTGTAAACGCACGCATCGCTGACCGCCCCGGCGAGCGCGGCACCTTCCTCGGAAATGCCACGGACGCAATGGCCAACTCAGCTAAATCCAACACCTGGGCATGGCTCGGTTTCGCCTGCTTCGTCCTCACGATTGCCGGAGGTCTCGCGTATGCCTTTTCCGGCACGGTCATCGTAAGGAAGATAGGATTTTTCGGCGGATTCGTGACTCTGATAGCAAGCGGATGCTTCATATATCTCTCTTTCCGTTCAGCCGCTATAGCCACCGCCGACAATGTGGCGATAATAACCTCCCCCTCCACGATTCTCAGTACGAGCCCGAGAGTACCCAAGGATCGTACCCAGGAAGCCATGCTGCTTCACGAAGGTACCCGCGTGGAGATTCTCGATTCGGTACATTCCACCACAGATTCAGTCAAATCCCTGTGGTATGACGTGCAGGTCGACAATACCCACCGCGCATGGATCAATGCCGCCGCAGTCGAAAAAATCTGACAGTCGACCCCTCGGCTACTCCCTTTAGCGATTACGGATCAGAACGTTAGTAAATACAAAAATAGTTCACGCGAAAAACGTGTTGTATAACATAGAAATTTTTTTTTACGAATATTTGCCTGAATAGAAATTAAACCCTAATTTAGTGACGTGGAAATAAAAATTTCACACAAACCATACAAAAAACTATTAGTATTAACCCCTCAAACACCTATATGTATCATGACTAAAACTATCTCATTCAACGACCTGCGCCGCATCAAAGACAGTCTCCCCGATGGTTCAATCCGTCAGATAGCAGACAAGCTCAACGTCACCCCCCAGACAGTCAGAAATTACTTCGGTGGCACAAACTATGAATTTGGCAAAAACTGTGGCGTTCACATCGAACCGGGTCCCAACGGGGGTATTGTAGTCCTTGATGATACCACCATCTATGATATGGCGATAGACATAATACAGGGTCAGAATAAAGAGGAATAAACTAACAGAACATAAAAAATTAACGGCGAAAGAGCAAAAGGGCGCGAAATGAAACGACTTTTTGTTCTTTCGCTCGTTTTAACCGTAGACAAAATCATCAATCAAAAGGATTCGGTCCTTTCCATAAACTAAACCACTATGCAGCCAGACCGTCTGATCACACTCGCCATCCACACCTACGACAAGGCACACCAGTTGAAAAATATACTCGAATGTGAAGGAATAAAGGTGACATTGCAGAATGTCAACCTGACCAATCCGGTCATCTCCTCCGGCATACGCGTCAGGATTCATGAGTCCGACCTGCCGATGGCGCTCAGACTCATCGAGAACATCGAGATTTTTGCCCCCGGAGCGCTCAAGGCATGTCCGCCCGAGGGTCCGGAGATACTCGTGCCGATCGATTTTTCCGACACTTCGATGCTCGCCTGTCAGATAGCCTTCCATATAGCGGCTCTGCATAAGGCACGCATCAAACTGCTCCATTCGTTTTTCGATCCCATTATCACCAACAGCGCATCGCTCCAGCTGACAGACTCGATGACATTCGACAACGTCAACGACGGTATCGAGCAGATAGAGGAGGACCGCGAGCTCAGTTCCATCAGCAAGAAGCAGATGAAGGATTTCGAATCGAAACTCCGTGAGAAAATAAAAGACGGAATAATCCCCCCAGTTGTCTTTACCTCTGAAATCATCGAAGGACTTCCGGAAGAGGTAATCAACGACTATTCCACCACTCATCATCCCCTGCTGATTGTCATGGGCACACGGGGCGCCGACAAGCAGAACCGCGACATGCTCGGAAGCGTCACCGCTGAGGTGCTCGACACCTGCCGCTCATCAGTGCTCACCATTCCCGACACGCTCAGATTCAAGCGGGCCGAGGATATAAACCAGATAGTCTTTCTCGCATCCTCGAAGCAGCAGGACATTCTTGCCCTCGACGCGCTCTACCGTCTTTTGCCCGAATCATCGCTTACGGTGACATTAGCCTCGCTCCCCACGAAAAAGAAACCGGATGGCGACACTGAGGCCATAGCCAATCTTCTCGATTACTGCCGGAAAAACTATCCGGCTTACACCTTCAAATCCGTCAGCCTCTCGCTCTCTCACGAGATTGAAGATTTCAACGGACTTGACAGCGAGCACAAACTCGACCTGATAGTCGTCCCGACGCCAAGAAAAAACATCTTCATCCGTCTTTTCAGCCCCACACTCGCCCACAAGCTGCTTTTCCACTCCGACATTCCCATGCTTTCCATACCCGTTTAGCATTGTCCGGAAGGGTTGCGGAAGAGAGCGGCCGCATCTGCCGTCACCATCTCTTAAAAATCAGTCCGGAGAGGGTCTGATTCGGCATTTTTTTGTAATTTTGCAAAAATTTCATTTAAACCAACCACGACTCACATTTGTTGAACTTTCAATTACGAGACATTATGAGTGACCAGCGCTATAATCTCCGCGGTGTTTCAGCCTCAAAAGAGGATGTCCATAACGCAATAAAAAATGTTGACAAGGGGATCTTCCCCCATGCCTTCTGTAAAATCATCCCCGATATCCTCGGCGGTGATCCGGAATGGTGCAACATCATGCACGCCGACGGTGCAGGAACAAAATCATCGCTCGCGTATGCTTACTGGCGTGAGACCGGCGACCTTTCCGTATGGAAGGGCATCGCGCAGGACGCTCTTGTCATGAACATCGACGACCTCCTCTGTGTGGGAGCTACTGACAATATCCTTGTCTCGTCAACAATCGGACGCAACAAAAACCTTATTCCTGGCGAAGTCATCTCCGCTATCATCAACGGCACTGAAGAGCTGCTCGCCACCCTCCGTGAAATGGGTGTCGGCATCTACTCCACAGGCGGCGAGACCGCCGATGTAGGCGACCTTGTCCGCACTATAATCGTGGACTCGACCGTAACCTGCCGCATGCGCCGTGCCGACGTCATCGACAACGCCAACATCAAGACCGGCGACGTGATTGTGGGCCTCGCATCATTCGGACAGGCAAAATATGAGGACCGCTACAACGGTGGTATGGGCAGCAACGGTCTCACCTCCGCACGCCACGACGTTTTTGCAAAATATCTTGCTGAAAAATATCCCGAGACCTTCGATGCGGCCGTACCTGACGAGCTCGTCTATTCCGGCTCGAAGAAGCTTACCGACGAAATCGAAGGCACCGGTCTCACTGCCGGCCAGCTCGTGCTCTCCCCCACCCGCACATACGCTCCCGTAATCAAGAAACTCCTGAGCGACATGCGCGGCAAAATCGACGGTATGGTACACTGCACCGGCGGTGCACAGACCAAAGTACTCCACTTCGTCGAGAACAAACATGTCATCAAAGACAATCTCTTCCCCGTCCCGCCGCTGTTCGAACTCATTCAGAAAGAGAGCGGCACACCCTGGAGCGAGATGTATAAGGTTTTCAACATGGGTCACCGCATGGAAATCTACGTCCGTCCCGAGTATGCCGAAAAGGTAATGGAAATCGCCTCCTCCTTCGGCATCGAATCAAGAATCATCGGACGTGTCGAGAATGCTCCATCCAACCGACTGACAATCAAATCCGCCGCCGGAGTCTTTGAATATTGATTCTTCCGATTTCCCAAAGAAGGATCCTTGTTCTCTTGCTCCAAAGCGATTAGTGTGATTAAAAACATATAACTGACATAACACTATTTACTATGAGAAGAGGGATTCTCTTTGGAATTATCGTCACCGCAATAATCTGCACGCTTGCAGTGTCCTGCGGTTCGGGAAACCGGCAACGGCTGTCGGGAAGCGCTGACAGTACAAGTCACCGGCTCCCCGACACACTCCGGGTCGCCACGCTATATAGTCCTGAGGCTTATTTCATCTACCGCGGCCAGGAGATGGGCTATGACTATGAACTTCTGACATCGTTTGCGGCCGACAAAGACCTGTCCCTGAAGCTGGAAATAGCGCCCTCGCTGTCGCGCGCGGTCGAGATGCTCGATTCGGGGCTCGTGGACCTCATAGCCTACGAAGTACCGATCACGGCTGAATATAAAGACCGGGTTGTCCCCTGCGGGCCTGAAAACGTAACCACTCAGGTGCTGGTTCAGCCGAAAAAAGGTGAGACGGAGCTGATAACGGATGTGACAGACCTCGTCGGTAAAGATGTCTACGTCGAATCCGAGTCAAAGTATGAGGCTCGAATCCGTAATCTCAACCAGGAGGTGGGGGGCGGTATCAGAATCCATACCGTAGACCGCGACACGATGATTACCGAGGACCTGATTGCAATGGTCAGCGAGGGCAAAATCCCACTCACGGTGGTTGACAGCGATATCGCACGAATCAACAAGACCTACTACAACGACCTCGACATCACCCTCCCCCTCAGCTTTGAACAGCGCTCAAGCTGGGCTGTGGCGCCGTCAAAGGCGTGGCTCGGCGACAGCATCAACGCATGGCTCAACAGCGATACGCCGCGCGAGGAGCAGGCTCAGTTGCTGAAACGATATTTCGAACTGAGCAAGAACGACCCCAACAACAAGTATTACCGGCTCAACGGCCCCGGAGTATCGCCTTTCGACCACCTGTTCAAACAGTATGCCGAGGACTATGACTGGGACTGGAAACTGCTTGCTTCGCAGGCCTATGTCGAGAGCAAATTCGATTCAACCGCCGTGTCGTGGGCAGGAGCCCGCGGGCTGATGCAGATTATGCCGAGGACGGCCAAAGGCTATGGACAGTCGGCCAAAAGCATCATGAAAAATGATGTGGCCATCGAGACGGCACTCAAACTGCTCCGCGACCTCGACAAGCAGCTTGCATCCAAAGTGCCTGATGAGAAAGAGCGCAAGAAGTTTGTAATCGCGGCCTATAACTCCGGTCTCGCCCATATTTTGGATGCCATCAACTTGGCAAAAAAGTACGGCCTTAATCCTCAGGTGTGGGACAACAATGTTGCCAAGGCAATCCTGTGGAAATCAAATCCGAAATACTATAAAGACCCTGTGGTCAAATACGGCTATTCCCGCGGCAGAGAGACCTACGACTATGTCAACCGAGTCTATGCCTTCTACAACAAGGCACGGACCAAGGCATAGAGGAAAAGACTGCCCGGCATACATAACTAAATCAAGCCATCGTTTCAACATTTACTTATAACTTAACATTACATTCTGATGAAAAAACGCTTTTTCCCGGTAGCAATCGTGCTTACCCTCTGTGGTTCGATAATGTCAACCTCATGTATCGGCAGCTTCGCACTGACCAATAAACTCCTCGGCTGGAACCAGCAGGTTGGCAACAAGTTTGTCAACGAGCTCGTGTTTTTCGCCTTCTGGGTTATCCCGGTGTATGAAGTGTCAGCTCTTGCCGATATCCTTGTGCTCAACTCTATCGAGTTCTGGAGCGGCGACAACCCTGTTGCAAGCGGCACTAAAGTCATTGACGGAAAAGATGGCCGTTACATCGTAGAGTGCGACGGTAAAGGCTACACCATCACTTCCGAGAACGACAAGTCAGTGGTGCGCCTCGATTTCGATAGCGACAGTCAGAGCTGGAGCGTAGTGCTTCCCACAGGAGAAAACTATGAGTTCATGACTTTCATTGATGAAACCCACGTAGCGGTACCCGGTATAGACGGAAGCCGAAGCATAGTGGAACTTTCGGACAACGGACTCATGGCTTATAAGGAAATGGTAACCAACCAGCGCCTTATGGCAGCAAAATAACCGGAAAAAGATTGAAATGAAAAGACTGCGATGGATTCCACCCTATCAACTGACGTTGTCGGTGGCCCTCGTCATACTCTATCTTACCCTCCTCCCCAAACCTTTTGGGGAGGAGGAAATTCCTTTATTCCCGGGAGCCGACAAGGTGGCTCACTGCTGTATGTTCGGCGGTCTGGCGCTGACATTCATATTCGAGCGGAAGCATATCGGCCGACCGCTCACTTTGCGGCATGCATTTCTCGCATCGGTCGTCGTGTCGATTTTCGGTATCGCGGTGGAGTTTGTTCAGGACGCAATGCAGATGGGACGCAGCGGCGACATCTACGACGGTCTTGCAGACATAGCGGGAGCTTTTGCCGCAGTTCCGCTCTGCTATGCGCTACATTGGATCGACGTCGTAGTAAAGTACCGCCCCTGAAAGCATTTTCAGATTCGTCATTTCAATTCTCACATTGTTGAGCAATTGCTTTACCTTTGTAATCGAGGCATTAGTCTCGATTTTCAGCATTATACGCCTGATGTATAGCGACTGTATGCGGGCCACACACGGCTCATCGGGCCCGGTGACTCTGTTGCCGAGAAGTTTGCGCAGGCGGGAAGCATATTCGAATGAAATTGCCGACACAGCCGCCTGGTCCTTATGTTTCAGATAGATATAGATTACTCTGACAAAGGGCGGATAGTTATATGTGCGCCGTTCCTCCAGTTCGCGGGCATAGAAACCTTTGTAGTCATGAGCCGTGAGATATGAGAATATCGGATGAGCCGGATTATAGGTCTGAATGGCCACCACTCCGTTTTCATTACGCCGTCCGGCGCGTCCTGCCACCTGCTCTATCATGTTGAAGGCTCTCTCCGACGCGCGGAAATCGGGGAAATTTATCACGCTGTCGGCATTTATCACACCCACAGTGCTCACGCGGTCAAAGTCGAGACCTTTCGTGACCATTTGCGTCCCCACAAGTATCTGCGACTTCCCTTTTGAGAAACTGTCAATTATGTTCTCGTAGCCATCTTTGCTGCGGGTTGTGTCAAGGTCCATGCGCGCTATGCTCGCCTGCGAAAAGAGCGATTCCACCTCTTCCTCCACACGCTCAGTTCCATAACCCAATACCTCGATTCCCGGCTCCTTGCATGCCGGACACACATCGGGAACGGAATACGGGGTAGCGCAGTAGTGACATACGAGCTTGTCAAGATGGCGGTGATACGTCAGCGACACGTCGCAGTTGTTGCATTTCGGCACATAACCACACAGTTTGCAGCGCGCAATCGGAGCGTAGCCTCGGCGGTTGATAAACAGGATGGCCTGCTCTCCCCGCTTAAGGGATTCATTGACAAGTTTCTCGGTCTCAAAAGCGAAAGTCCCGGACACAAGCCCCTTCTTCCGTGCCGCCGACATGTCGATGAGGCGCATTTCAGGCAACTTCATTCCTTCGTAGCGCTCAGCGAGTTCGACGAGGCCGAAACGTCCGTTAACGGCCTTGTAATATGTCTCTATCGACGGAGTGGCGCTTCCGAGAAGCGTCTTGGCTCCGTGCATCGACGCGAGCACTATGGCCGCATCGCGCGCATTGTAGCGCGGAGCCGGGTCCTGCTGCTTGTATGCGCTCTCATGCTCCTCATCGACTATGACGAGGCCCAGCGAGGCGAATGGCAGGAACACGGAGGAGCGCGCTCCGATAACAACACACGGCTCCGATGACGCCAGGAGTTTTTTCCATATATCCACGCGCTCGTTGTCCGAGAATTTGGAGTGATAAATCACCACCTTGTCGCCGAAAACCTTTTGCAGACGCGCAGTCAGCTGCGTGGTGAGCGCGATTTCAGGCACAAGATACAGCACCTGACGGCCGTTGTGGATCACATAGTCAATCAGATGGATATACAGTTCAGTCTTGCCGCTTGAAGTGACCCCGTGGAGCAGGGTTATATCTTTTTCAAGCCATGATTTATGTATGGCGTCGAGCGCGGTTGCCTGCGGGACGGTCAGCTTCGGCAACGCGCCGTTGACAAGTCCAGAATAGCTGAAGCGGTTCACCTCCCTGTGGTATATCTCGACGATTCCTTTCTTAGCCATCGCAGCAATGACTGTGGTCGTAACCGCAGCACGCTCTATCAGTTCTGTGCGCGTCACTTCATTTATATCGGCACCCTGACGCATGAAGCCCGAGAGCTCGATAAGTGCCAGCAAAGCCTTTTCCTGCTTGCCGCCACTCTTCACGCTATCAAACAGCCGGTGTAGCGCCGTTGAATCGCCGCGGTCGGCCACAAGCCGGACGTATGTCTCCTTGCGTGAGCGGTATCTCTCCACGAGATTCTCCGAAATCATTACCGCACCCTTCTCCAGCAGCGAGTTTATCACTCCGGCAATGTTGGAGAAACCTGTCTTTTTTGCTATCGCATCAAGCGGCATTTTCTTGTCGGACGACAGAAGCAGCTCCATCACACACAACTCACGCTGCGACAGGCGCGCGTCCTCTCGCTCTTCGTAGTCCGGGTCAGGCTGGATGAAAGTCTCGCTCTCCACCTTGAGGCCTGCGGGCATCGCCGCCCTCATCACCTCACCCGGCGTACAGAGATAATAGTCGGCCACCCAGTTCCAGAATTTCAGTTGCGGATGGCGCACTATCGGCATTTCATCGAGAACACCCGCGATTTCTTTCACTTCATAGCCGGTCGGAGCCATGTTGCTCAGACCTGTGACAATTCCGGTATAAAATTTCTTACGCCCGAAGGGGACTATCACCCTGTGGCCGACTCTGAGCGAGGCGGCCAGCTCCTGCGGTACACTGTAGGTGAAACTTCCGGTAATGGGTACCGGAAGGAGAACATCGGCAAATGTCATAGTCTGAAATGTGGAATGATTCTGTAAAAATACAATAAATCCTCCTTTTCAGCAAAGGATTGAATCGGGACTTTTAAAATTATTGTTAATTTTGAGCCATCCTGACGAATTTATTTGTATCTTTGCTTGCGGTAGCAGGACGCTTGTGTCGCTTGCCGATGGAGGTTGATCTCCGGAGCGGCAAGAGGAAAGTCCGGGCAACACAGAGCACCATACTCTCTAACAGTGAGCTGTCGGTGACGGCAGAGTAACGTGACAGAAAACAACAGCCTGAGCAGGCCGACAAGCTATTCACTTAGCTTTCAGTCACTCCGGCAATGGTGAAAAGGTGGGGTAAGAGCCCACCGGGTGTCGTGGCGACACGGCACGCCGCACGTCTTATGGGTTGCAAGGCCATGTATATCGGCGCGTGACCGATTCTTTAATCCCCATAGCGGGAGGTCACAATGGGCTGCTCGTCCATAGCCGAGGGGTAGGCTGCTCGAGTGCCGAAGCAAAGCGAGGCACCGCTTAGATAAATGACACGGGCGCCGCGGCAACCTTCAGGGCTGCGCCCTGACAGAAGTCCCACGGTGACATAACCCGGCTTATAGTCCTGCTACCTTTTTTAATTTTCACGCTCTCAACCAATCATCCTATCCATGAAACTCGTTTCCATCGCCTCGTTTGTCCTCTCGTCCCTATTGATGTTACCCGCCGGCTCCATTTACGCCCACGACGGCCACACTCACGCTCCGGCAGTAAACGTCCCCCGGTCAGACATCAACCTCAACACACCCTGGAAGGGCAAGCGCGTTGCTTTTCTCGGCGACTCGATGACCGACCCCAAAAACAAATCCACCCAAAAACATTACTGGAGCTATCTCGAAACCCTCATGGGCATCGAGCCTCACGTCTTTGCCCGCAGCGGATACAAGTGGGACGGAATCTACAAGAAAGCTGAGGAGATGAACGCGGCTCTTGGCGATTCAGTCGACGCCATTATCATCTGGGCAGGTACGAATGACTATAACCACGGGATTCCGCTCGGCGAATTTTTCACCGAGGAGACTGACAGCGTAAATTTCAACGGCCGGATGGAGCTGCGCAAACATCGCAGGATGCAGTTCAACGACTCGACATTCACCGGAAACATCAACCGCGTGATGTCATATCTCAAACACAACTACCCCGACAAACAGATTATAATCATGACTCCGATACACCGTGCATTTGCCACGTTCAGCAGCAAGAATGTGCAGCCCGACGAGAATTATGCCAACGGCGAGAGTCTGTATATCGGAAGTTACATCAACACTCTGCGGGAAGCCGCCGACTTGTGGGCGGTACCCGTGATTGACCTCTACCGCGAAAGCGGCCTCTATCCGATGGAAGAGCGTCATGACCGCTATTTTCATCACAACGAGACCGACCGTCTGCATCCCAACGACAACGGCCACTACCGCATAGCCCGCACTATCCAGGCTCGGCTCAACTCCATCACTCCTTCATTCTGAATTTCCGAAAATATACGATATGAAATAGAGGTGATATGCAGGATTCACACCTGCCATATCTCCTCTATTCTATTTATGACAAAACAAGTAAAGCCCGTATTGAATTATTCGTAGCGCAGGGCTTCTATCGGGTCGAGGTTGGATGCCTTCTGTGCGGGATACCAGCCGAAAAAGACTCCGGTGACGGTACAAACCACAAACGACAGCACCACAGAATACATCTGTATATACACCGGCCAATGCGCAATCAGGTTGACAAGCCATGAGGCAAGGAATCCGATAAGGATACCGATGACTCCGCCGGTCACACTGATTATAACGGCCTCTATCAGAAACTGCGAGAGGATGTCGATGCCACGTGCTCCGATGGACATGCGCAGACCAATCTCGCGTGTACGCTCCGTGACCGACACATACATGATATTCATGATTCCGATACCGCCGACAAGGAGCGAAATACCGGCGATGCACGCAAGCAGCACTGTCATCATGTCACTCGTGGAGTTCATCATCTCGCTCAGTTCCTGCTGTGAACGGATATTGAAATCGTCGTCGGCTCCATCCTTGAGTTTATGCTGGGTGCGGAGAGTCTCGGTTATCGCGTCAATGGTCTCCTCAGTCTTGTTTTCGTCGACGGCACTTGCGAATATGCCCTGTATATAGTCAATGGCGAGGATTCGCTTCATGACGGTAGTGTAAGGGGCGAGCACCACATCGTCCTGGTCCTGTCCCATCGAGTTTGTGCCCTTTGACTCAAGCACGCCTACCACTGTCATGGGTATGCTGCCGAATCGTATTACCCTTCCGACAGGGTCCTCTCCGTTTGGAAAGAGATTGTCGACCACGGTCTTTCCGAGCACGCAGACTTTGGCCGCCGACTTGATGTCATGCTCGTCAAACATCGTGCCGTCCTTCACTTTAAGTTTACGGATGTCGAGGTAGTCGGGCGTGATACCGTAGACCGACGAGGGATAGTTGTTGTTGCCATACACAAGCTGTCCGCCGGAATTGACCGATGGAGAGATAGCGGCCACACCCGGAAGCTCTGCGAGGGCCTCATAGTCGGCCACCTGCAGGGTCTGCATATCGTCGGCGCTCTGTCTGACGCCGCCGCGCTGCATATTGCCCGGATGAATCATAATCATATTCGATCCCATTTCGGAAATCTGGGCCTTTATGCTATTTTTAGAGCCCTGTCCGATGGCGAGCATGGTTATGACCGAAGCGACACCTATGATGATGCCAAGCATCGTGAGAAAACATCTCAGCTTGTTGTTGTTGAGCGCTTTCAGCGCTATTTTCAGTAGATTGCCGAATTTCATATCAGTCGTTGTCTTTAGGAAGAGCCTTAAAAGCTGCGCGGGCGGATTTCGGCTCAAGGTTCAGTGTGTCGGATAGAATTTTTCCGTCGCGCAACACTATGTTTCTCGAAGAATAGTCGGCAAGCTCCGGATTGTGTGTCACGAAGATTATCGTGCGCCCTCTCTCATAGAGCTCCTGAAAGAGCATAAGTATGCTGAACGATGTGCGCGTGTCGAGATTGCCGGTCGCCTCGTCAGCAAGAATTATCACCGGGTCATTGACAAGCGCGCGGGCTATGGCCACACGCTGCTGCTGTCCGCCCGACATCTGATTGCTCTTGTGGTAAAGGCGCTCGCTCAGCCCTACGGCGTTGAGGGCTGCGATGGCCCTCTCTCGACGTTCACGCGCCGAAACCGCGGAATTGTAGAGCAGAGGCAGCTCCACGTTCTCGATGGCTGTGGTCTTGGGAAGAAGGTTATAGTTCTGAAACACAAATCCGATTTTACGGTTTCGTGTGACCGCACGCTGATTCTTGCTCATCGACTGCACCGACACTCCGTCAAGGATATACTCGCCGGAGGTCGGTGTGTCGAGGCAGCCGAGAAGGTTCAGCAGCGTCGATTTTCCCGAACCGGATGTTCCCATGATGGTGACGAACTCACCTTCGAGAATCGTGAACGAGACTCCGCGCAGGGCTTTCACTTTCTCGCCTCCGACAATAAACTCACGCCGGAGGCTTTCAACCCGTATGATTTCTTTCTTATCTGCCATAAGTAACTCTTAAAAACAGTGTCTTAAGCCTATTTTTTCTTGTTCCCTCCGGGACGTTGCGGCGCGAATGGGCTTTTTTCTGTCTCGGGCTGGGCAGGCACGACTGCCGATTCGTCGTAGCCCACACCAACCTTCGCTCCGGGAGTCACGCCACCTATGATGCTCGTCTTGAAGCCGTTTGACACTCCGACTTTGACAACCTTGTTGACGAGAGTGTTTCCGTCGAGCACCCAAACCGTTTTCTCGTCGTCGGCAAGATTTGATTTAGGCAAGGCCTCACCAACCGCGGGAAGTTTGTCGGAATCCTTGAAGGTCTGAGGTTCGAAAGTGAAGGCTGAATTGGGAAGCAGCAACACATCCTGCTCGCTCATCACATATATCGTGAGATTGGCGGTCAGGCCGGGAATGAGCTTGTGGTCAGGATTCGAGGCTGAGACCACGACTTCGTATGTCACCACGTTGCTTTCGGTCGTCGGGCTGAGGCGCACCTGTGTCACCTGACCTTTGAAAAGGTCGTCAGGGAAGGCATCAACGGAGAATGTCACTTCCTGGCCCATTTTAACCTGACCTATGTCGGCTTCATCGACATTGCCGATCACCTGCATGTTGTCAAGGTCGGCGATGGTATAGAGATTGGCCACATTCATGCTTGACACGACGGTCTGTCCAACCTCGACCTCGCGCGAAATCACTATACCGTCAATCGGCGAATAGATTTCGGCGTAGTTCAGGTTTTTAGCAGCACGGACACGGTCAGCCACAGCCTTGTCATAGGCCGCCTTGGACACTTCATAATCCTTCTGCGAGGTCTGAAATTCGTAGTCACTTATAAGCTGCTTATCGTGGAGGGCCTTGTCTCGGTTATAGTTCGCGAGATTATATTCATAGGTATATTTCGCTGATTCCACGCTCGCCTCCGCGCTGCGCAGATCACTCTGAAGGACTGTCTTTTCAAGTTCGGCTATCAGCTCCCCTTTTTTGACTATGGAATTGAAATCTGCATAAAGCTTGTCGATGATACCCGTGACCTGAGTACCGACATCGACCTGTGTGACGGATTCGACTGTGCCGGTGGCTGTCACTGTCTCCGACAATTCTCCTTTCTGAACTTCAACTGTCTCCAGGGTCACGCCAGGATTCCTGTCACATGCCACAACCATCAGGCACGCGGCCGCCGCGAGACCAAATTTAAAGATTTTCATATCCTCTTGTATTTAGAGGCTGTTTAAAAACAAAAGTGAAAATGAGGGGGCACAAGGTTGAGATGGATATGTCCTTGCAGTCGAAGGATTACAGTGGGTCGAGCCCACTGTGAGCTAAAGGTTGTAGCTGTGCTACATCCTGAGGCAAAAGGACATAGACGCTCAACATTGTGAGGCCGCCGGTAACTTCTGTTTTCATCAGCCATATTAATTGATTCTTTATTTTAACATTCTATTATATTCTGAAGGGGATATTACCATCGGCTCAGCGACTTTTT
>DXXM01000021.1 GCA_019416285.1 Bacteroidales bacterium | reverse complement strand
ACTTCTGTTTTCATCAGCCATATTGATTGATTCTTTAATTTAACATTCTGTTATAGTCTGAAGGGGATATTACCATCGGCTCAGCGACTTTTTTGCTAAAATGCTTTCGCGTCTCAGTCACTTACTGACGTAAGCTCCTTCGATTTAAAAGCATTTTATCTAAAAAATTCGCTGCCCCTCATTTAACTTTTGTTTTTAAACAGCCTCTAAAGTATATTAAACGAGCGGGGCTGTTGCTGCGGCGAGCCATGTGCGCTCTTCCTCAGTCATGAGGGGTGCGAGACGGTCGTAGACGGTGCGGTGATAGTTGTTGACCCACTCGATTTCGTCGGCCGACATGATGGAAAGGTCGAAGAGCTTGCGGTCGAAAGGACAGAGCGTGATGGTCTCGAAAGCATAGAACTTGCCGAACTCAGTCTCCTCGTAGGGGATGGTCAGCACGAGGTTCTCGCAGCGGATGCCGTAGCGGTCTGTGAGATATACGCCGGGCTCGTTTGAGGTGAGCATACCGGGGGTGAGAGGCGCGAGGGTGTCGTTGAGACGGATGCTCTGCGGACCTTCATGCACATTGAGGAAGTGACCTACGCCGTGGCCTGTGCCGTGGAGGTAGCTCTTGCCTTCCTTCCAGAGCGGCATACGGGCAAGGGCATCGAGCTGTGCGCCGCGTGTTCCTTCGGGATAGATTGAGGTGGCGATGGCGATGTGGCCCTTCATCACGAGTGTGAAATCATGGCGCATGTCGGCCGAAGGCTCACCGATGGCGATGGTGCGGGTGATGTCGGTGGTGCCGTCGAGATAGTTTGCACCCGAGTCGATGAGCAGGAGATTACCCTTGCTGATTGTCGAGTCGCTTTCAGGAGTGGCGGTGTAGTGAACGATGGCACCGTTGGGGCCGAAACCACAGATGCTTTCAAAACTGAGGTCGAAATAGAGGTCGCCCTTGCTGCGGTGTTTGAGCAGGATGTCGGCCACACCCATTTCAGTGAGGGTCTTGCCCTCGTCGACAGTCTTTTCAATCTCCATGAGCGAGCGCACCATAGCCACACCGTCGCGCAGATGAGCGTTGCGGATGCCTGCAATCTGCACGTCGTTCTTTATGGCCTTGGGCATAGCCACGGGGGACTCGCCCTTGACATAGTGGCCTTCGAGCACATGAGCGATGGCGCCGGAAGCACGGGCACCGCTGAGAAGCACAGTCACGTCTGTGGGCAGTTCGGCGAGAGCCTTGAGCACTTCGGCATAGGGAGCCACGCCCACGCCTGCCTCCTTGAGATATGCCTCGACCTCGGGAGTCATCTTTGCAGAGTCGACAAAGAGGGTGCTTCCCTCGGGTGCGAGATAGAGGAAAGAGGTTGCCACGGGATTGCAGGGCACATCGTTGGAGCGGATGTTGAGCACCCAGGCTATTTCGTCGAGAGCGGAGGTGAAATAGGCCTGCGCGCCCTGCGAATTAGCGTCGGCGAGCACGCGTGCAATCTTCGATTTGGCCGATTCGCCGGCATATTTCTCGTCGTGGATAAAGATTTTGTCGGAAGGAAGAGCGGGACGGTCGGCCCAGATGCGGTCGATGGGGTCGAAATCGACGTCGAGATCAATACCGCAGGCGTTGAGGCGGCTGCGGAGCACTGCGGTCTCGTCGATTGACATGAGCAGGCCGTTGATGCCCACCTTGTCGCCTTTCGAGAGATGCTCGCAGAGATATTCGGTGATGGAGGGAGTGTCGGGCAGACCGTCTTTCATCAGTATGATGCCTGTGCCCTCGATCTGCTGCGCGCCCTGGAGAAAGTAGCGGCTGTCGACCCACAGAAGAGCCTCCTTGTCGGTCACCACCATTGTTCCGGCCGAGCCGGTGAAGCCGCTGAGATAGCGGACAATGTGCCAGTGTGAGGAGATATATTCACTAAGGTGAGCGTCGGTGCGGGGAAGTATCACAGCCTTCACGCCTGCCGCGCTCATTTCCTTGCGCAGAGCGACAATGCGCTCGATAATCTGATTCTGCATAATTCTCTATGTTTATTTATAGTTGTTGTGTTGATTCATGTGGTAAGTCATTCAAGGTCTATTTTCAGTCCCTCGTTGGCAAGTGTCACGTCCGGAAACTCCTCGGTGGCTTCCTTGAGAAGTATCTCCTCGGAGTTGTAGCGCTTGGAGAAGTGGCCTATTATGAGCCTCTTCGCCCCAGCCGCCGCAGCAATTTTTCCGGCCTGGCGAGCGGTGGAGTGGCCGCGCTCGCGGGCCTGGGATTCGAGAGAGTCATCGTAGGTGGCCTCGTGATATATCGTGTCGACGCCTCTGACATCCGCGGCCACACGCATGTCCATCATCGTGTCGCTGCAATAGGCATAGCTCATCGAGGGGTCGGGGTCGGTAGTGAGCATGGCGTTGGGAATCACTCGGCCGTCCTCCCTGACAAAATCTGCTCCCTCCTTGATACTTTTGAGCATGGCCACGGGGACGTTGTGAAATTTCACGGCGTCGCCGCGCAGATGGCGCAGCTTTGGCTTCTCGCGGAAGATGTAGCCGTTGCAGGGAGTGCGGTGATAGAGCGGGAAGGTCTCGACTGTGAGCCCAGAGTCCTCGTAGACAATCCGGCGCTCCCCCTCCTCGATTATATCGTAGATAATCTCGAAGGGTGAATTGCGGTTGAAGAAATCCATCCACTCCTTCATCAGCCGGGCCCCCTCACGGAAGATATGCACCGTCACTGACCCGCTGACCTCATGGAGAGCCATGGTCGAGAGCAGCCCCGGGAGTCCGAACAGGTGGTCGCCGTGGAGATGGGAGATGAAAACGTGGTTCAGGCGTGAAAATTTCAGCCCCATACGGCGGAACTGAAGCTGCGCGCCCTCTCCGCAGTCGACCATAAAAAGTTTGTCGCGGAAATTCACCACCTGACACGAAGGCTGGTGGCGCGCCGTCGGCGTGGCCGAGCCGCATCCGAGTATGTCAATCTGAAATTTTGCCATAACATCGCAAAAGTACACAAAAAAGCGCGTTTTTCACCCTCTTTTGAATGAAAAATCAAGGCAAAACTTCAGGGAAATCGCATCCGGAGGACCAATGCGCCGTTCCCGTACACATAACACTTCGTAAAATTTGCGTCTGTTGGGGGGATGTCGTATCTTTGCGAGAGAAATCTATATACCCCTTTACCTTCCTCATCAGATAACAATTCGTTGCAATGACTAAAAAACTTCTTTCGCTGCCGCCTAACCTTGTCGGCTGCTTCCACGATATAACCGGATTACCTGAAACGGAATATTACTGTACCTCTGACCCTGTAGGCCACCGGCTCGGCAGTGGCGGCGGTACGACATGGATTCTCGAGGAGTGTCACCGCGAGTCGGCCGACGCTTCGGAGAGCTTTGAGACATGGGCCGCAAAAGAGAAGAAAATAATCATCCACGCCGGCGGACAGAGCCGACGCCTTCCGGCCTACGCTCCTTCGGGCAAGGTGCTCACTCCGGTACCCATATTCCGCTGGGAACGCGGCCAGTCGCTGTCGCAGACCCTCCTCGACCTCCAGCTTCCGCTCTACGAGCGCATCATGACCTCGGCACCCGCTACGGCCAACACCATGATTGTCAGCGGCGACGTCTACATCCGCGCCGCCGAGCAGCTTCCGCCTGTGCCGGAGGCCGATGTGGTGTGCTACGGTCTGTGGCTCGACGCCTCGATAGCCAAAAACCACGGTGTATTCTACAGCACCCACGACGCCCCCTCGACCCTCAACCGCATGTTGCAGAAGCCATCAGTAGAGCAGCTTCATTCGCTCCTGCAGACAGGCTATTACCTGACTGACATAGGAATATGGATTCTCAGCGACCGCGCCGTGGAGCTCCTGCGCCGCCGCTCACGCAACGCCGACGGCTCCCTGCGCGAGTATGACCTCTACTCCGACTTCGGACGCTCTCTCGGAACAGACCCCGAAATCACCGACCCGGAACTGCGCGAGCTTTCGGTGGTCATCGCGCCCCTGCCCGGCGGAGAGTTCTACCACTTCGGGACCGGACGTGAGATGATAAGTTCGACCCTCGCCGTGCAGAACCGCGTCAACGACCAACGCGAAATCATGCACCGCGACCGCAAGCCCCATCCCTCGATTTTCGTGCAGAACTCCGTAGCCGACATAAAATTCGACAGCACCAACACCAATATATGGATTGAAAATTCACACCTCCCCGCAGGGTGGCACCTCTCAGGCGACCATATCATCACCGGTGTACCCCGCAATGACTGGAACATCACTCTTGCCAAAGGGCAGTGTGTGGACATCGTGCCGATAGGCGACGAGGCATACGCAGTGCGCGTCTACGGCATCGACGACCGCTTTGCCGGCGACGACCAGAAGCGCCCGCAGTTCCCTGTGGTAACCGACATCGCGGAAATGGGCCGGATTGTAAAGGATATGCTTGCCGGCAACGCTGACCTCACAGGCTATGAGCTCCTGAGTGCGGAAAAGATTTCGGACATCGCAAGGCTTGACCGCCTCGTGGCGCAGCGCCGCGAGTTCCGCAAGCTCAATCGCCAGGCGCTCGCCGACAATCATCTCCACAGCGTATTCTACCAGAGCGACCTCCTTGAAGCAGCCAAGGCTTTCGCTGACGACAATATCCCCCTACCCTCCCCGCTCGACGAGAGCGAACCGCTGATGAAACGCGTGAGCGACTCAATGTTTCGCGCCGAAGTGAAGCGCCGCCGGGGTGAGGACTTCCAGGCCGACAAGGACCTCTCCTTCTCCCTGCTCCGCGAAGGGCTGACACGCACCGTGCTCGAAAACCGCCAGTTGCCCCGCCGGGCCGTCTGCGCCGACCAGATTGTGTGGAGCCGCTCTCCGGTACGCATCGATATTGCAGGTGGATGGACCGACACTGCTCCCTACTGCCTCATGGAAGGTGGTACCGTGATTAATTTCGCCATTGAGCTCAACGGACAGCCCCCCTTGCAGGCCTATGTGCGTCCCTGCAAGGAACCCCACATCATCTGCCGCAGCATCGACCTCGGTGCGGAGGAATGTATCGACAGCTTCGACGCCATCCTCGATTTCCACCGCGTCGGTAGTCCATTCTCCATTCCCAAAGCCGCTCTCGCCCTCGCCGGATTCCACCCGCGTTTCTGCAAAATGGCCTATCCCTCGCTCCGCGCGCAGCTCGAGGATTTCGGTTCCGGCCTTGAAATCACCCTCTTCTCGGCCATCCCCGCAGGCAGCGGTCTCGGCACAAGCAGCATCCTCGCCGCCACAGTGCTCGGCGCCATCAGCGATTTCTGCTCACTCGCATGGGACAAGAACGAAATCTGCCGCCGCACCCTCGTGCTCGAACAGCTCCTGACCACCGGAGGCGGCTGGCAGGACCAGTTCGGAGGAGTAATCGGCGGTGTCAAGCTCCTGCAGACGGCCAAGGGTTTCGACCAGAACCCGATGGTCAACTGGCTCCCCGACACACTCTTCACCGACCCGGAATACGCGTCCTGCCATCTCCTCTACTACACCGGTATCACCCGCACGGCCAAAGATATACTCGCGGAAATCGTCCGCAACATGTTCCTCAACGAAGGCTCGCAACTCCGCCTCCTCCGCAGCATGAAAGCCCACACAATGGAGATGTACGACGCCATACAGCGCTGTCGTTTCGACCGCCTGGGAGCCCTTGTCCGTAAGACGTGGCAGCAGAAAATCGCCATCGACCGCGGCACCAATCCGCCGGAGGTCGAGGCCATCACCCGCCGCATCGACGACCTCTGTCTCGGCTACAAGCTCCCCGGCGCCGGTGGCGGTGGCTACCTCTACATGATAGCGAAAGACCCCGAGGCGGCCGCCCGCATCCGCCAGCTGCTCCACACCGAGCCTCTGCGCCCCAACGCCCGCCTCGTCGACCTCACCCTCTCCCGCTCCGGCCTCACGGTGACACGAAGCTAAGACAGTAAGTCCGATGATACGGTTACAATTTGACATTTATGATGTAACAGTATCATATTAATTTTATTTTTGGCGTTTTTAACATTAGGCTCCAAGTTTTGGAGCCTATTTTGTTGGGCATAGCCGAAAAAATACTTAATTTTGCAATTATTTCCACCCCTTTCGGGAGGAAGAATACATGTTTCACCACCTTAATATAGTATTAATCTATAATATATATGAACGTTCTTGAACTCAGTGAACAAGAGATAGTACGTCGAGGCAGTCTCGACGAGATGCGTCGCCGCGGAATCGACCCCTTCCCCGCAGCAGAATTTACCGTGACCGGTTACTCCGACGAAATCAAGGAGACATTTGCCGACGACGCTCCCAGACGTGAAGTGGCAGTCGCAGGCCGAATCATGGGACGCCGCATCATGGGCAAAGCCTCTTTCCTCGAGATTCAGGACTCTCACGGCCGCATACAGGCCTATGTCAACCGCGACGAAATCTGTCCCGGAGAGGACAAGGACCTCTACAACGTCGTGTTCAAGAAGCTCCTTGACATAGGCGACTTCGTCGGCATCCGCGGCTACGTGTTCCGCACTCAGACCGGCGAGATTTCCGTCCACGCCCAGGAACTCATCGTCCTCGGCAAGTCACTCCGTCCCCTCCCCGTTGTCAAAGTTAAAGACGGCGTGACCTACGATGCCTTCGACGACCCCGAACTCCGCTACCGCCGCCGCTACGTCGACCTGATTGTCAACGATGGCGTCAAGGATATTTTCGTGAAACGCACCAAGGTGCTCAACTCCATGCGCCAGTATTTCAACGACCACGGCTACATGGAAGTCGAGACCCCCATCCTCCAGTCAATCGCCGGGGGTGCGAGCGCCCGTCCCTTCATCACCCACCACAACTCGCTCAACATTGAGCTCTACATGCGTATCGCAACCGAGCTCTATCTCAAGCGTCTGATTGTGGGCGGTTTCGACGGCGTATATGAAATCGGCAAAAACTTCCGCAACGAGGGTATGGACCGCACCCACAACCCCGAGTTCACCTGCATGGAAATCTATGTAGCCTACAAGGACTACAACTGGATGATGGAATTTACCGAGAAACTGGTTGAAAAAATCTGTCTCGACGTCAACGGCACCACACAGGTCAAAATCGGCGACAACATCGTGGACTTCAAGGCTCCCTACCGCCGCGTCACCATGACCGACGCCATCAAGGAACACACCGGTATCGACATCACCGGCATGACCGAAGAGCAGCTTCGCGACGCCGCCCGCTCGCTCGGAATCGAAGTGGACGAGACTATGGGCAAAGGCAAGCTCATCGACGAGATATTCGGCGAGAAGTGTGAAGGCACCTACATCCAGCCCACATTCATCATCGACTACCCCATCGAGATGTCGCCCCTCACCAAGAAACACCGCAACGACCCCAACCTCACCGAGCGCTTCGAACTCATGGTCAACGGCAAGGAGCTCGCCAACGCTTACTCCGAGCTCAACGACCCGATTGACCAGTATGAGCGCTTCGTAGAGCAGATGAAGCTCGCCGACAAGGGCGACGACGAGGCCATGATTATCGACCAGGACTTCGTGCGCTCGCTCGAATACGGCATGCCCCCCACATCAGGCATGGGCATGGGTATCGACCGCCTCGTGATGCTCATGACAGGTCAGACCACCATCCAGGAAGTGCTCTTCTTCCCGCAGATGCGTCCCGAAAAGACCCAGCGCCGCGACAAAGAGGAAGCCTTCACCGCGATAGGCGTCCCCGCCGAGTGGGTGGCACCTCTCTACAAGGCAGGTGTCAACACACTCGAACAGCTCGCCACACAGACCGCAGGCAAACTCCATCAGGAACTCTGCGGCATAAACAAGAAATTCAAACTCGGCTTCAAGGCTCCCCTCATCGACGAAGTCGGCCAATGGATTGCGGCAGCCGCTCCCGAAGCTCCCGCCGAATAAGCTAACGAAAACTCATCATCAGTTCGCTCAAAAAATATCATGTCATTCAACAAAATAGCAGTGATGGGAGGCGGAAGCTGGGCAACAGCTCTCGCCAAACTCCTCCTGCGAAACTGCGACTCAATCCTCTGGTATATGCGCCGCGACGACCGTATCGAGGATTTCAAGAGGCTCGGACACAATCCGGCCTACCTGACTGATGTGCAGTTCGACGTCTCACGCATCGAATTTTCAAGCGACATCAACTATGTCTGCTCGCGTGCCGACACTCTCCTGATGGTGATGCCCTCCCCCTACTTCAAGACCCACGTCAATAAAATTACAGTCGACATATCCGACAAATTCATTGTCTCGGCCGTCAAGGGCATAGTCCCCGGCGACAATGAAATCATCTCCGACTACGTCATGCACCACTTTGGAGCCAAATCGGGCCAGGTGCTCGTCATAGCCGGTCCCTGCCATGCCGAAGAAGTGGCACTCGACCGTCCGAGCTTCCTCACTGTAGGATGCCACAATGTCGAGAACGCCGTGGAATTCGGTCAGAAACTCGCATCGCCCAACACCAGGACCATCCCGTCGAGCGATGTCGAGGGCATAGAATATGCAGCGGTCTTGAAAAACGTCTACTCCATCGCCGCCGGAATAGTCCACGGCATGAAGGGGGGCGACAATCTCCTGGCGATGCTCGTCAGCAATGCAATCCGCGAGATGGAGCGCTTCATCGACGAAGTCTGCCCCCGTCCGCGCTGCATCTGTGACTCCGTCTATCTCGGCGACCTTCTGGTCACCGCCTACTCCCGCTTCTCCCGCAACCACAACTTCGGGTCAATCATAGGAAAAGGCTATTCGGTCTCCACCGCCCGCATGGAGATGGAGCAGACCGCCGAGGGTTACTACGGAACAAAGTGTATAAAGGAAATCAACAAACAATACGGTGTGGAGATGCCGATTCTCGACGCAGTCTACGACATCCTCTATCGCCACGCCAATGCCGAGCGTGCCATCCGCGCACTCGGAAAATGGTTCATCTGATTAATCTGACACTCTGACACATACCCGATACTAACACAACATACTGACAACAAGAAAATCAACAATTTAAAATCATAGATAGCATGAAAACTTTATCTGTTGACATCAAAGATGTTCTCGGCACCGTAAGCCGCGAAGAAATCAACAAACTCGACTCAAAGGCAGCCGAAGGTCTTGACAAAGTCCTCAACGGAACCGGAGCCGGAAGTGACTTCCTCGGTTGGGTAAACCTCCCGACAGAAACAACCGACGCTCTCCTTGACGACATCATCGCTACCGCCGATTCACTCCGCCAGAACTGCGACGTTGTGGTTGCAATCGGCATCGGAGGTTCCTATCTCGGCGCCAAGGCCGTAATCGAGGCCCTCAGCGACAGCTTCGCCGCATACCGTCCTGCCGTAGCCGGCAACCCCAAGGTGCTTTTCGCCGGTCAGAACATCGGAGAGGATTATCTCTACGAACTTCAGGACTATCTCAAAGACAAACGCTTCGGTATCATCGTTATCTCCAAGAGCGGTACCACCACCGAGCCTGCCATCGCTTTCCGTCTCCTCAAGGAGCAGCTTGAGCGTCAGCTCGGTCTCGAAGAAGCCCGCAAGCGCATCGTGGCAATCACCGACGCACAGCGCGGCGCCCTCCGCCGTCTCGCAACCGAGGAAGGCTACAAGACATTTGTCATCGCCGACAACGTAGGCGGCCGCTTCTCAGTGCTCACCCCCGTAGGTCTGCTCCCCATCGCTGTAGCCGGATTCGACATCCGCGCGCTCATCGACGGCGCAGCCGAAATGGAGAAAATGACCAACACAGCCGACGCAGCCAACCCCTCGTTCCTCTACGCCGAGACCCGCAACGCTCTCTATCTCGCAGGCAAAAAGACTGAAATCCTCGTGAACTACAACCCCAAACTCCACTTCTTCGGCGAATGGTGGAAGCAGCTCTACGGCGAAAGCGAAGGAAAGGACAACCGCGGTATCTTCCCCGCAGCCGTCGACAACTCCACCGACCTCCACTCGATGGGCCAGTGGATTCAGGAAGGCGAGCGCACAATCTTCGAGACTGTAATCTCAGTCCAGGAGAGCGCTCACGAGAAACTCATCCCCAGCGACGAGGCAAACCTCGACGGCCTCAACTACATCGCCGGCAAACACGTTGACGAAGTAAACAAAATGGCTGAACTCGGCACACGTATCGCCCACGTTGACGGCGGCGTGCCCAACATCCTCGTGACCATTCCCGCTATCGAGGAGAAATATCTTGGCCAGCTCATCTACTTCTTCGAGAAAGCCTGCGGCATCAGCGGCTACATCCTCGGTGTCAATCCCTTCAACCAGCCCGGCGTGGAAGCCTACAAGCGCAACATGTTTGCACTTCTCGCAAAACCCGGCTACGAGAAAGAGACCGAAGCTATCAAAGCCCGTCTTCAATAATCCCTGAATAACCGCTCCGAACATATCGGTAGGATATAAGACAAGCATACCCCGCACCCCGCCACTCACTCGGCGGGGTGCTTTTTTATACCCACTATTCACCTCCTACATCTTTGCGGCCTTCTCAATCCATTTTAACACACCCTAAAGAATATCAACGCAACCCTCACTCCATTCCTCATCAGTCTTACCTCATATCAAAACTTCAGAAAACAGGCCCAAAAACATTGTTTATCCCCATATTTTCCACGTCTTTTCCACTGTTTATCCCCATATCCGGCCGCTCCACGGCAAAAAGCAAGCCTTCTCCATAACACAGCTATTTCAATAATTCCCAACGATTTATCTCACAGAAATTTAGGCAGACCCATCAGCTGTAAACAGCTGCTTTACATAACTATTAGGTATGAAAAAGCTGTTTCTACTACTTGCGGCCCTCATCACCACCATCACGGTAATGGCTCAGAACCAGACCGTTAGCGGTACGGTGACAAGCGCCGACGGCGAGCCTCTTGCGGGCGCGACCGTAATGGGAGTCGGTACCACAATCGGTACCGCTACCGACGTCGACGGTAACTTCACTCTGTCACTGCCGGCTAAAGTCAAAAAACTCCACGTTTCCTACGTCGGAATGAACTCCCGCGACGTCGACATCACTCCCGGCAAAATGACAATCGTACTCGACGGCACCAACATGCTCGACGAGGTCATCGCTGTTGCTTACGGCACAACCAAAAAATCCGAATATACCGGTGCGGCGAGCGTCATCAACGCCGGTCAGCTTGAGACTGCTCTTGTTTCAAACGTGACCAATGCTATTTCCGGTAAAGTTGCCGGTGTACAGGCCATCAGCTCAAACGGCCAGCCCGGTACAAGCGCCACAATCCGCATCCGTGGTGTCGGTTCTATCAACGCTACCGCCGATCCTCTCTATGTGGTTGACGGCATGCCTTTTGACGGCGACATCGCCACCATCCCCGCTACCGATATCGAGGCTATGACAGTGCTCAAGGATGCTGCTTCCACAGCCCTCTACGGTGCCCGCGGCGCTAACGGTGTCATCCTCGTCACCACCAAGGCCGGTCGTGAAGGCAACGCCAAAATCAACATCGACGTGCGCTGGGGCAGCAACTCCCGTGCCGTTCCCCAGTATGACGTAATCAAGGATCAGCGCGTCTTTCTGACCACCGCCTACAATGCCATCAATATGTCGGCTCAGAACGGCGACCTCGGTTCCGAGGCCAAGGCAAATCCCTGGGTTTATGCCAACAAGGAAATCTGGAACGCACTCGGCTATCAGACATGGACTGTTCCCGAGGGTCAGGCACTCATCGGTCAGGACGGAACCTTCAATCCCCTCGCAACTCCCGGCTACAGCAACGGCCGCTACTACTTCAAGGGCGACGACTGGGAAAAGGAATCACTCGTACACGGTCTCCGTCAGGAGTACAACGCTTCAATCTCAGGCGGTAACAACAAGTTCAACTACTATCTGTCAGGTTCATACCTCGGTGACGAAGGTCTGATCGAGGGTTCTCACTTCGACCGTGTCTCCACCCGTCTCAACGTCGACTATCAGGCCAAAAAGTGGCTCAAGGTCGGTGCGAACATGACTTACACCTACACCAACTCAGGTTATCCCGGCGACCAGACCCTCGATGCCTCCACTTCAAGCGGCAACGCCTTCTACTTTATAAACACCCTCGGCCCGGTTTACCCCATGTATGTCCGCAATCCTGACGGATCCATCAAATACAATGAAACTTACGGCCGTCCCATCTACGACTTCGGTGACGGTGCCGATTACGGCAACGGTCTCATCGGTTCGACCCGTACTCCGACCGGTAACCCCGCCGGTATCCTCCAGTATGACAAGGAAGATTATCTCGCCGACGTGTTCGACGGCAAATGGTATGCTATCGTGACTCCCTTCGATGGTCTTACCCTCACCGGAACCATCGGCTACCATGTCGACAACACCCGTACCCACTATCTTGCCAACAGCCTCTACGGTCAGAGCGCAAGCTACGGCGGTCAGAACATGCAGATTGCATCGCGCACCCGCTCACTCCAGTATCAGGGTATCGCAAGCTACCAGAAAACTTTTGCCGACGTCCACAACATGGACCTCATGGTAGGTTACGAATCACAGGGCTACCAGTATGAATACACCGAAGCCCTCGGTCAGAATCTCTACAATCCCGGTAACTGGACCATCAACAACACCATCGACGACAAGCGCGGCTACGGCGCACAGAGCAACCTCGTTCACCGCGGTATCTTCGCCCGTGCCAAATACAACTACGACGGCCGTTACTTCTTCATGGCTTCATTCCGCCGCGACGCCTCATCGCGTTTCCATCCCGATCACCGCTGGGGTAACTTCTGGTCAGTGTCAGGTGCATGGGATATCGCAAAGGAAAACTTCATGCAGGAACAGTCAACCTGGCTTGACATGCTGAAATACCGTATCTCTTTCGGTCAGAACGGTAACGACGGTATCGGCACACGCTATCTCGCATACGCCGACCAGTATCAGGTGACCGGTGCCGACGGCGTGTTCTCCGACGGTACTCTCGTCTACAAAGGCAATCCCAACATCACCTGGGAGACCTCCAATTCATTCGACACCGGCTTCGACTTCAGCTTCTGGCAGGGCAAACTCTCAGGTAGCGCCGAATACTTCCAGCGTCAGACCTCCGACATGCTCTTCAACATCCCCGTGGCTCCGTCAAACGGCTACTCATCAATGCCTATGAACGTGGGTTCGATGCGCAACAGCGGTTTTGAAATCGACCTCAACTACCGTCCCGTCAACACCAAGAACATCACCTGGGACATCAACGCCAACATCACTTTCCAGAAGAACAAAATCCTCAAGCTCGACCCGTCAATCCTCGACGATGAAGGCAAGTGGCTCAACGGCAGCCGTATCTTCCGTGAAGGCGAGTCAATGTATCAGCTCTATCTCGTGAAGTGGGGCGGTGTAGATCCCGAAACCGGCTGGGGACAGTTCTGGGCTAAGGACAAAGACGGCAATGAGTATCTCACTCCCAACCGCACCGAAGCCTACAACACCAACCGTCAGTCGACCGGCAATATCATGCCCAAGGCATACGGCGGTTTCGGAACCACACTCAACATCTACGGTTTCGACATCTCAGCTTCTTTCGCTTACCAGCTCGGCGGCAAGATTCTCGACTACGGTTATGCCAATCTCATGCAAGGCGGCAACAACCTCGGCAACGCATGGCACAAGGATATCCTCAACGCCTGGACTCCCGAAAACACCAACACTAATGTGCCCCGTCTCGCTACCGCAGGTACTTACTACACCTACGCTTATTCTACAAGCACCCGTTTCCTTACTTCAAGCAACTATCTTTCGCTCAACAACGTGACCGTGGGTTACACCATCCCCGAAAAGCTCCTCAACCGCATCGGCATCTCATCACTCCGCGTCTACTTCGCAGGTGAGAACCTCGCCCTCTGGAGCAAGCGCAAGGGTCTCGATCCGCGTCAGAGCTATGTAAGTTCGGAGAACTATACTTATGCACCCATTCGCACACTCTCGGGCGGTCTGCGCATGTCGTTCTAATCAATTATCTAATGTATAACTGATTATCTTACTTAATTAAACCAGCAAAAATATGAAAAATATAAATAAAATCTTAGCGGGTACCTTCTGCGCTCTGTCCGTGGTGTCCTGTCAGGACCTCGACACCGAGTACCTCGGTGACTACGTGACCACCGACCAGAAAAGTGAAGTGCTTGAAAAGAATCCCGACATGGCTCTTGCAGGTGTCACTGCAATCTACTCCAACTATAACCTCTTCGGTCTTGTCTACGACAATCACTTTGACTTCGGATACCCCGCGCTGATGATGGGTATGGACATCCAGACCGCTGATTTCGCCTGCAAGAACTCAGGCTACAACTGGTTTCAGAACTGGGAGTCATTCAACCAGTGTAATCCGCAGGGTCGTCCCACGAGCATGATGTGGTATCACATCTACGAGAACCTCAAGGTTGCCAACGACGTAATCGCCACCATCGACCCCGAGACAGAAAACGCACAGTTGAAATTCTATCTCGCACAGGGTCTCGCAATGCGCGCGTTTGACTATTTCAATCTCGCACAGACCTACCAGTTCACCTATGTAGGCAACGAGTCCAAGCCCTGCGTGCCTATCATCACCGATGTCAATGCCGCAGAAGCGGGTGCCAATGGCTGCGCTCGCGCAACTGTGCAGGAAGTGTATGACCAGATCATGCTCGACCTCAACACTGCCATCACTCTTTTCGAAGGCACAAACCTTACCCCCGCACAGGTAATCGACTCCAAGCCCAAACGTATGATTGACATCGCTGTGGCCTACGGTCTCCGTGCCCGCGTCAA
This sequence comes from Bacteroidales bacterium, assembly GCA_019416285.1. Classification (GTDB taxonomy): domain Bacteria; phylum Bacteroidota; class Bacteroidia; order Bacteroidales; family Muribaculaceae; genus Duncaniella. The sequence goes on along the minus strand of DXXM01000021.1, from coordinate 37,878 downwards.
CCTCGTCATGAACAAGTGGACCGATGCGGCCAACGACGCGCAGAAAGCTATCCAGCTCTTCGCCGGCGCCCCCTACAGCCGTGCGGCTGTTTCGGTGCCCGCTTTCAGCAATATCGAGGACAACTCCTGGATGTGGGGTATCGCGGTAGCCGAGACTGACCGCGTTGTCACCACCGGTATCTGTAACTTCCCCTCGTTCATGGGTACTTTCACCGGAAACGGCTACAGCAACTATGGCGCATGGAAGTGGTGTGGCAAGGTCCTCTATGACGCTATCCCCTCGACCGACGTCCGCAAGGGATGGTTCATCAACGAAGAGTACACAAGCCCCAACCTCGACGCCCAGATGCAGGCTTACATCAACAAGTATGTCAACAACGATAAGCTCACCTACGGTGCCGACAACTCGAACTACATCATGCCTTACACTCAGGTCAAGTTCGCTCCCTACAATAATGTGGTCGGGGGTACTACAAATGCCTGCGACATACCTCTGATGCGCGTTGAGGAAATGTACTACATTTATGCCGAGGCAACTGCAATGAGCGGCAATCTCGGAGGCGCAAAGACTTTCCTCGAGGATTTCGTGAAAACCTACCGTGACCCCGTCTTTACTTCAAAAGCCGCCTCTGCCGAGGAATTCCAGAATGAAGTGTGGATGCAGCGCCGTGCCGAGTTCTGGGGCGAAGGTCTCGCATACTTTGACGTGATGCGTCTCAAGAAGGATATCGACCGTCGCGGCTGCAAGTTCCCCGATGCCTTCACTTACCATATCCCCTACGGTTCCGATGTGATGCTCTACTGTATCCCCGAGGGTGAAATCACAGCCAACAAGCTGATTTCAGAGGACGACAACAACAAATCAGGCAACAAGCCCGATCCGATTATCTAATCATTGTCTCAAACGTAAAAAACAGAATAAACAATATGAATATTTTCAAATCATCCATACTGTCGCTTGTGGCAGTGACATCATTCATGGCTTTTACGTCATGTGACGATGATGATGATGTAAACGTTGTCGGCGCGCCTTTCACTGTCCCCGGCGCATATTTCGAACCGCAGTATGACCACGAGGTCGTGCTCGGTGAGACCGATACCGAATTTACAGTGACTGTCAACCGCAGCAACCCTGACGGAGTCTACACCGCCAACATCACAAGCAGTGCCACTTCGACCGCTTCCAATGCGGCAACCGCTTTCAAAGTGTCGCCCACTGCCACTTTTGCTGAGGGCGAAACCACAGCTTCGATTGTAGTTTCGTTTGACGTGAACGAGTTGGAGCCTATCACTCCCTATGAGCTCACAATCACCGTTGCTGACGGCGAGGAAACCCCTTATACACTTAATTCCGTCAATTACACTGTGATGTATGTGCCCTGGACCGACCTTGGCAAGTGCCAGTACACCGACTACTTTGTAGGCACTTTCTTCGGTGTGCAGAATGTCACTTATCCCGTCCAGATTCTCGAACACCCGACCATCAAGGGTCTCTATCGTCTCGTTAATCCTTACGGTGAGGCTTTCCCCTACAATGAGCCCGGTGACTACGATGCTTCGAAGGACTACTATCTCTACATTAACGCCACCAATCCCAACGCCGTTTATTTCGCTGACAGAGACGGTAATCCAGCCCACTTCTTCTCAGGTATGAACTGGGGCTACGGTCAGTTCATCATGACTACCATGTCCACCTACTACCTCAAAAAGGGCGATGCAGCTTCTGCCGCTGAATACTACGGCACACTCAAGGACGGATGTATCCACATCCCGGCTATCCTTTGCGCGATGGCTGATTACCAGAACGGTGGCCTCTTCGACAGAACTCTTGAAGAGGATCAGATTATGGTCGTTCTCCCTGAATAAGATCATATACACTACATAACTACATAAATTTTGAACATCAGACTGAGGCCCCGGGTTCGTGAGAATCCGAGGCCTTTTTGTGTATGGATATGTCTTGTGCTTAAGTATGGTTGGGTGTTATGCCACAACTCGTCTGTTGCTTGTTTCTTGTTTCCTCTTACTTGTTACTTGTCTCGTGTCAGGATGAGGGTGAGGACGGCGCAGATGATGAGAACTATGCCTATTGAGGCACGGACGGTGAGGATTTCTCCAAAAAGCAGTACTCCGAAAAGCACTCCGGTGATGGGTTCAAGGGCGCCGAGAATAGAGACGGGAACGGAGCCTATACATTTGATTGACACGGCCACTGTCATCAGCGAGACGATGGTGGGTATGACCGACAGACCGATGACGCAGGCCCATGAGAGGGCTCCGGAGGGCACGGGCTGCACCTCGGTGAAGAAGTTGGTGCGCGCCGCAAAGACTATCATGCCGAAAAGGAGCGAATAGAATGTGATGGTGGAGCCGTGGAGCTTCCCGATACGGCTCTTGTTGATGATGACCATGTAGAGCGCATAGGCGAGCGATGACATGATTACAAGTGTGGCGCCTATGGCCGTCACATGCGCTCCTGGACCGGGATTGCACAGGAAGCAGACTCCCGCCAGGCAGATGGCTATGGAGACAATGGTCCACAGCGATATGCGCTCGCGGTAGAATATCCACAGAATCAGGGCTATGAACACCGGTTCGATGAAGAGGAGTGTCGAGGCGAGCCCCACGTCCATGTATTGATAGGCCTCGAAGAGCAGCACGGAGGAGAGCGCGAAGAATATGCCGAGTATCACCATAAGCCCGAGGTCTTTCGGCGCGAGGCGGAAGCTCTCGCCGCGGAGGAGCATGATGGTGCCGAGGATGATGGTGGCGAAGAGATAGCGGTAGAATAAAACAGACGATACATCAAGCCCGAGTTCGTAGAGCGGGACAGCGAAGAGCGGATTCGTGCCGTAGCTCACGGCGGCGATTGCGCCGAGAATATATCCTTTGGTCGTCTTGGTCATTGTTTTTTCTGATTAATGTGTCGGATTGTGATTTGACATGACGTCAGGGGCGCGATAAATCGTGCCCCTGACGTCGGAATATCGTATGTGGGGATTACTGCTTCATGAAGGGATAGAGGAGATTGTTGAGCTGATTGTATTCGACAAGGAATCCGTCGTGGCCGAATGGCGAATGGATTTCGCCGTAGACGGCGCCTGGTATTTTCGAACATAGCTCCTGCATCTCGCGCGGAGGGAATACGATGTCGGTCTCCAGTCCGATGACGAGTGTGCGGGCCTTGATGCGTCTGAGGGCTGCGTCGAGTCCGCCGCGGCCGCGCCCTACGTCGTGGGTATCGAAGGCGTTCAGGATGGCATAGTAGGAATAGGCGTCGAAGCGGCGGCAGAGTTTCTCGCCCTGATACCGCTGATAGCTGCAAGCACGGTGGACTTCCGGGAGCTCCTCGGTGTCGCGCTGCGTGAGATTGTAACCGTAATAGCCGCGGTAGCTGAGCAGACCGATTGCGCGGGCGGCTGCGAGCCCCTTGCGTCCGCCCTGCGGGTCGGGAGTGCCGAATGTCGGATCGGCCTCGATGCACATACGCATGGTCTCGTCGATGGCTATGGTCCAGGGAGTGGCCACGGCGTCGGTGGCCATGAGGACGAGGCGGTCGAAGCGCTCGGGCTCCATGACGGCCCACTCGATAGCCTGGAATCCGCCTACGGAACAGCCGACGAGGGTCGAGATGTGGCTGATGCCGAGGGCGTCGGCCAGGACGCGGTGGGCGTTGACTATATCGCGTATGGTGTAGGCCGGGAAATCCTTATAATATGGCTTGCCGGTGGCGGGATTCTCGTGGAGTGGCGCCGTGGTGCCGTAGGGCGAGCCGAGAATGTTGGCGCAGACTATGAAATTGTCCGTAGGGTCGAGAAATTTTCCCTCCTCGACGGTATGGGGCCACCAGTCCTGCACGTCGCTGTTGGCTGTCAGCGCGTGGCATACCCAGATGACGTTGCTTTTATCCTCGTTAAGTGTACCGTAAGTGTGGTAGGCTATCCGGAGCCGGTCGAGCTGTCCCCCGAGTTCAAGGGCAAATGGCTTGTTGTGGTGATAATAATTGATCATTTTTCCGTGAGTGACACTATTGCTGCCCGCAAAGTTACTCATTTTCCTCCAGGCGGCAATAAATCAGGCCCCGAAACGAATTTTTCAGAACACCACGTTGTATTTGTCGAGCATTTCGAGCGGGTGATACGATTCCTTGGCGTAGCGCAGTCCCGGGTCGCCCGAATCATCCTCGCGGTTGATATAGCGAACTTCGGGGTGACGCTCGGTCATCATCATGGCGAAACGCTTGTTGACGGTCTCGCCCGCGCCGTTGACCTGGTGGTTCATCTTCTCGATGTGGGTATAGAGCGTGTCGCCCTTGACCTCGCCGAGTGTGAAGGCCACGATTCCGTCGGCCGGAGTTGAGAGCACGGCACCCTCAAACCCGAAGGCTTCGAAATTGTCGAGCACACGCATCACCTGCTCGCGCTCGAATATGGCAAGTGCCGGTTTGGAGAGCGGGAGGTGTGTGGCCTCGAAAAATTTCCTGACGTCGGGAATCATCGCGGCGGTCATCGGCTCGAATGTATAGCCGGGGTTGTCAGCTTCGAAGCGGTTCACGTGGTTGCGCTTCTTGTTGAGCTTCTTGCCGCTGAGAGTGGCGAGGGCCCGGGCGTCGTAGAGATAGTCGCTCCAGTCCTCCAGCTTGTCGACCTTTGTCGCGCCAAGGGCCTTGAGCGGAGCCACATACATCTCGGGCACGGCCGAGAATATGAGCTCGCACCCCTCGCGGCGGCAGTGTTCGCGTAAAATATTGACCGACTCCTCAAGCCCCATCTTGCCAACGGGGATTGAGAAAGCCGGTCGGGTGACGTCGTCCTCGGTGACACCCTTGATGAAAAGGGTGTCATTGAGGATGCAAAAAGTATAGTCGAAATAGTCGGTCCACATGAATGTGCCGCCGACTGTAAAATCGCAGGTGCGGCAGCAGGTCTGTTCGAACATCGGGCGCAGGGTCTCAATGTCGGCGAGTGTGAGTGGTCTGAACTTCAGCACACTCTCCTTGCGCGGACGCGCTGTAATGACGGTAGTCGTGTACCCTCCGGATTGTCGAGGCGTGATCATATTAAAATAGTTTATGCGTTTTTTCACTATGATAAACGTCTTTGGTTCCTTTCGGGTTCACTTCCGGGGATTACTGACGGCCTGATGTGGCGACTTCGCGGTTGATTTTACCGACGAGTCCCTGGAGCACCTTGCCCGGGCCGAGTTCGATGAACTCGTCTGCACCGTCGGCAATCATGTTCTGCACGCTCTGAGTCCAGCGGACGGGAGCGGTGAGTTGAGCCACGAGGTTGGCCTTGATTTCAGCGGGATCGGTGTGAGGCTTGGCGTCAACATTCTGGTAGACGGGCACTGAAGGAGTGTGGAACTCAGTCTTTTCGATAGCCTCGGCAAGTTCAGCGCGGGCAGGTTCCATGCAGGGCGAGTGGAAAGCGCCGCCTACTTTAAGACGCATTGCGCGTTTGGCACCTGCGGCCTTGAGCTGCTCGCATGCGGCGTCGATGGCCTCTTCCTCACCGGAAATCACTATCTGGCCGGGGCAGTTGTAGTTAGCGCATACCACGATACCGGGGATTGAGGCACAGATTTCCTCAACCTTCTCGTCGGGGAGGGCGATTACGGCAGCCATTGTGGAGGGCTTGAGCTCGCAAGCCTTCTGCATGGCCTGGGCGCGGGCTGAAACGAGGCGCACGCCGTCCTCGAAGCTGAGTGCACCGGCTGCAACGAGAGCGGAGAACTCGCCGAGCGAGTGACCTGCCACCATAGAGGGGTCGAACTCGTCGCCCATGGTCTTGGCGAGGATTACAGAGTGGAGGAAAATAGCGGGCTGAGTCACCTTGGTCTGACGGAGATCTTCGTCTGTGCCTTCAAACATGAGATCGGTGATTCGGAAACCGAGGATTTCATTGGCTTTCTCAAACATCTCTTTTGCGACCTCATTGTTGTCGTAGAGGTCCTTGCCCATTCCTACGAACTGGGCTCCCTGGCCGGGAAAAACGTAAGCTTTCATTGATTCTTTCTAAATGTATTTTCAGTTACTTGATATTCATATAGATTTCAGTCATCAGATTAGAAGCGTGTTCGGCTATGATATTGCCTGAAATTCATAAAAACATGCTATAAATCCATTTGAGGTGCAAAGTTACGCTTTTCCGCCAAGATTTTAAGGTTCAAAAACCATTTTTAACAATGACTCCGCCGCCCGCTCACAGCTTTTCACACCGCATCCGCAAAAAAATCACTAACTTTGCATCCGGATAAGCCCTTAAAGTTCAGATTCCGAACTTGAAAATCTGAAATTTCGAGCATCCGACTCTCAGCTTCGAATTCTGAACTTTAAACTTTCAATTTTAAACTTTCAACTTTAACCTCTGAACTAACGCAATGACTCCTTGTTTCCTCAATCTCGGCACAGGCGAGATGATTATAATATTCGTTGTCATCATACTGCTTTTCGGAGCTAAACGCATCCCGGAACTTGCCCGCAGCATGGGCAAGGGAATCAGCATGTTCAAGCAGGGCATGAACGAGGCCGTCAACGAAATCAACACCACTCCGGAGCCGGGGAAAAAGCAGGCTCCCGGCGCGGCCAATACTGAATCGACATCCTCAACAGCCGCCGACGAGAAGTGAGTCCGGAGATGAATTTCTGGGACCACGCAGAGGCCCTGCGCGGAGTGCTCATCCGTGTGGCGGCGCTGCTTGCCGTGCTCACATGCGTGATATTCGCGGCCATGCCCTATATCTTCGACTCCGTGATTCTTGCCCCCTGCCATTCCGACTTCATTCTCTACCGCTGGCTCGGCAACCTCTCCGGCTCGGGGCTCCTTCCGGAGTCTGCCACCGGGACATTCGACGTGCAGCTAATCAACATCCGCCTCGCCTCGCAGTTTTTCATCCACATGTCCACCTCCTTCTGGCTCGCCGTGGTGATAGGCTTCCCGATGTGTGTCTATCTCCTGTGGGGCTTCGTGGCCCCGGGACTCTATGAGGAGGAGAAGCGTGGCGTCCGCACGGCCTTCCTTTTCGGCAACCTGATGTTTTTTCTCGGAGTCGCCACCGGCTACTTCCTCGTCTTTCCCCTCACCCTACGCTTTCTCGCCGACTATCAGTTGAGCGCCATGATACCCAATCAGATTTCGCTCGACTCATATATGGATAATTTCCTCATGCTCATACTGGTGATGGGGATAGTGTTCGAGCTCCCTCTCGTGGCATGGATGGTGGGTAAGACCGGCTTCCTGACGCGGGAACTCTTCTCGGCCTACCGGCGCCACGCCATAGTGGTGCTCCTCATACTGGCCGCCGTCATCACCCCGACGGGCGACCCCTTCACTCTCCTCGTCGTGTTCCTACCGCTCTATCTGCTATGGGAACTCTCGGCTTTCGCTGTGCCGGCTAAGAAAACGGCTTCCAATGCCGTTCCACAATCCTGATACTGTAATCAAGTAAAAACTATAATCATCATGAAAATAGGCATAATAGTGGCCATGCAGAAGGAGCTGGCCCTCATACTTCCCCTGCTTGCCGACGCGTCGACCGTCAGCAAGGGGTCCGTCACTTACCACGTAGGACGCATCGGCGACAATGAGGTTGCCGTGATGCAGTGTGGCATCGGCAAAGTCAACGCCGCCGTGGGCGCCGTCAGCCTCATCGACTCTTTCGGCCCGGAACTCGTCATAAACACCGGCGTGGCCGCCGGAGCAGGCGATGAAGTAGCCGTGATGGACGTTGTCATCGCCGACCGCCTCGTCCACCACGATTTCTGGTGTATCGGCGAGGAGTGGGGCCGTGTCCCCGGCTCTCCGCGCTTCTTCCCCGCACGCCTGCCCGAAATCGGCGCGCAGGAGGGTGTGAAACATGGCCTGATAGCTTCCGGAGAGCTCTTTATCAGCTCTAAGGACGAAATCGACACCATCCGCGGACATTTCCCAGATGTGATGGCCGTCGACATGGAATCGGCCGCCATAGCCCAGGTGTGCTGCCAACGCAAAGTGCCCTTCATGTGTCTGCGCGTCATCAGCGACACCCCCTGGTGCTCACACGACAACTCCCGCCAGTATGAGGATTTCTGGGAAGAAGCCCCGCAAAAATCCTTCGCAATCGTGAAAGAAACAATTAATTTAATGCACAATTCATAATTCATAATGCACAATAATTTGCATTTAATAATGCAATGTCAGATAAGTCTTGCCGCGTAAAACGCGTAGCTTTATTATGAATTATGAATTGTGAATTATGAATTAGATAAAATGCAAAAGATTCCGAGTTTTACCATTGACCATAACCGCCTCTTGCGCGGGATATATGTTTCGCGTCGTGACGTGACACCGTCGGGCGACGTACTTACCACTTTCGACATACGCATGACCGAGCCAAACCGCGAGCCGGCTCTCACTCCCGAGGCGCTCCACGCCATGGAGCATCTTGCCGCCACTTACCTCCGCAACAATCCCCGGTGGAAAGAGCGGATTGTCTACTGGGGCCCGATGGGATGCTGCACCGGCAACTATCTGATAGTGCAGGGCGAGCTTGATTCGGCCGATGTGGTCGACCTCATGCGTGATACCATGGATTTCATAGCCGGTTTTGAGGGCGAGGTTCCCGGAGCGAGTCCGCGCGACTGCGGCAACTGGTCGTTCATGGATCTTGAGGCTGCGCGCCGTGCGGCCCGACGCTATCTCACGGAAGTTCTTGCAGATATCAGGCCCGAAAACCTTGTCTATCCGCAGTGATGAAAGACCTCAGAGGAATAAAAGGAAAATACTACATAGCCTCGCTCATCGAGGAGGGTGAGCACGAGCATCAGGACTTCAAGTTCGCCATTTCCGACGCCCGCAAGATAGCGCGCAGCATCTCAGCCTTCGCCAACAACGACGGGGGCCGTCTGCTCGTCGGCGTCAAGGACAACGGCGTGATAGCCGGAGTGCGCAACGAGGAGGATATCTATGTTATCGAGCAGGCGGCGCAGATGTATTGCCGCCCGGCTCAGGATGTGCATGTGACCGCCTTCCGCACGGACGGCGACAAAATTGTGTTGCGAATCGAAATAGACCGCGCCTCACGCCGCCCGGTGGTGGTGCTTGAGTCCGACGGTTCCCGCCGGGCATACTATCGCGTGCGCGACGAGAATATACTCGCTCCGGAACTGATGGTGCGCGCATGGATAGCTTCGGCCGACAGCGGCGAGGGGATGCTCCTCTCGCTTTCGTCGGCTGAACAGTGTCTTATCGACATGCTCGATGAGGGCCCGGTGGCTGTGGAGGACTATATGAAATCTGCCCGCATCTCGCGTGCGACGGCCGAGGATACCGTGGTCCGCCTCCACTCCATGCGGCTACTCGATTTCCATTACGACGGCAAGTCATTCCGCATCGTCAGGCAGCAGGACGTGTAAATTCCATAAATATAAAAAGTTTAGACAACACAAAAAGGCCCCGGATTCTCACGAACCCGGGGCCTCAGTCTGATGTTCAAAATTTATGTAGTGTATAGAATAATTCAGATATTATTCATAGTTATCGGGAATATCAGGGTTGTTCCATTCGGCAACAGCCTTATTATTGTTGCCCTCGGTCTGGACCATTACCATATTCATCCATGCAGGACGGCCGACAGTATTCTTCTGTGATTCCTCATAGAAGTTAGAGCCTTCATATTTACGTGTGACAGAGTAGTTGAGACGCTTGATGTCAAAGAGAGTGTGGCCCTCTCCCCACAGCTCAACTCGTTTCTGGAACACGATTTCCTCGATTACTGCGTCCTGATCTGTCACTTCACATGTATAGTTCGGATCGCGGTAAGTGGTCATGAACTGCTCAAGAAGCTGCTTGCCCTGGGCGGGATTGGTGTGAGCCACTGATTCGATGTAGTTGAACCACATTTCCTCAACGCGCATCACAGGAACGGCCGTAGCAGAACCTACGTTGAAGTCGGAGGTATTACCCATGCCGGGACGGAACTTAATGGATGCGTAGGGGAAATTGTAGACATAGAACGCGCGGTCCTCCTCAACAAGAAGAGGGAAGTCATATAAGAGAGGACTTGACGGACTCGGAACAATCCATGAGAGCTTACGGAAGTCTGTGTCAGAAATGCGGGCATACATAGCGGCATCTACTATCGGGCAGGCACCTACAGCCGCATAGCCATAGCTTGCCTCGGGGCTCATCATCGAAGTCCAGTTGCATATACCGGTCTGGACAGCTTCATTTTCTTTCTCAAATTTCAAACCCCACATCCACGAAGGATTGTCAAGAGTATTGAAGCCGGAATTAATATTGGTCCAGGTTTCTTTGTCAAGGGGAGTGCAACCGCTTGCAGAAATTGCTTTCTGAGCATACTCTGCAGCTTTTGCATAATCCTCAACCCACATGTAGAGACGGCTATAAAGACCGTAGACGCAGCCGAGGTCAGGAAGAAGGATTGTGCCGTAGTGAGCATTTCCTATATTCTCCTCAGCATATTTAAGGTCGGAGAGGATGAAGTTAAACATCTCCTCACGTGTTGCTCGCGGATTATTGCGGGCCTCTTCCTCGGTGGTATTCTCGGTCACGATGGGAACGGTGAGATGTGTCACATCGTTACCGTCGGCATTGATGGCTGAGGTATTGTTGTTTGGAAGGAATTCATACCAGCGGGCCATGTCAAGATAAGTCATTGCACGGAAAGCGAGAGCTGTGGCGCGAGCACCCTTGCCGTTTTCATCCTCGACACCGGCATGATATGTGCCGAGAGCCTTATTGCAGGCAAGGACCTGCTGGGTATAGTAGTTCCAGAGGCGCTGAACCGAAGCATAGTTCTGACCGAGATAAACAATCTGAGTGTAGTTGCTCCACTGATTGTAGTTGAGGCCGATGCCGAGAATAGACATATCGCCGGTCATGCAGTCGCGGATGTGCATCATTGATGAATAACCGAAATCGCCGTGCCACTCAGCACCGGTCGTATTCCAGTTGACCATGAAACCGGGCATTGCGAAAATCATGGCCTCGCCAGCCTTCTCGGAAGATTCAAGCTGATCCTGAGAGACACTGCTTGTTGGATAGACCTCATCCACGCAGGATGTGAGACCCACTCCAGCCGCAAGCGCGAGGGAAAGTGTTGATTTTAATATAGTTTTCATTGTGTTTTATCTGCTTAATTAAAATGTAACATTGATACCGCCTGAGATTGTACGGATAGGCGCGTAGTATGCGTTTGTCACAGAACCTGTGATTGACTGGCGGGGATCAAGACCCTTACGCTTTGACCAGAGTGCCACATTGTCGCAGCTCAGATAGAGGCGGATACGCTCCACTTCCATTTTCTTTGTGAGCTTGGAAGGAATTGTATATCCAAAGTTGATGTTCTGGAGTGCGAGATATGAGGCGCTGGTGAGGAAGCGGTCAGAAGTAGAAGTCACATACTGGTCGCTATACATCATGTAGGGGATGTTGGAGTTGTTGTTTTCGGGAGTCCAAGCGTTGAGGAGGTCCTTATGGAAGGAACGACCGCGTGACTGCTGATAAGGACTTGACATGAGGCCAGCATAAGTACCGTCATAAACCTGGCCGCCGAGCTGATAGTTGAAATCGATTGAGAAATCGAATCCGAAGGCGTTCACTGAAGTTCCGAAACCGCCATAGACTTCGGGAAGAGCAGTACCGCAAAGGAAGAAGTCACCCTGGCTGTAAGTCTCAGTAGTCTTGAGCTCGCCGGTATTTTTATCTTTATAGTACCACATAGAATTACCGTTTTCTTTATTGACACCGGCGAATTTCTTGATGCGGTAAGTATAGAGGGGTTCACCTTCACCATAGAAATAGCTGCCTGAGCTGTAGCCGTCAACACCGTCAACAGTCATGGTCTTACGCTCCTCGGGGAGACGGGTAATCTTGTTCTTGTACCAGGTGAGGTTGAGGTTGGCGCTCCAGGTGATGTCGCGTGTGCGGATGATATCGCCGTGGAGGTCAATCTCGAAGCCCTTGTTGACCATGTCGCCCACGTTGTCGTAGTAAGAAGTATAGCCGTAGCTCGGGGGAAGCGGGAATGAGAAGAGCATGTCGGATGTCTTGCGGTAGAAACCTTCGATAGTACCGGTGAGGCGCTCGTTGAAGAGTGAGAAGTCAACGCCGTAGTTGAGGTTGCCGCCCTTTTCCCAAGTGATATTCTTATTACCGAGGGTGTTGGGGATTGCAGCAGGATGACCGCCTGCATTGACGATAGTGTAGGTGTTGATATAACGGAAGTTACCGATATTGTCGTTACCCTGCTCACCGTAAGAAACCTTGAGCTTGAGCATGTCGACCCAGGGAGCCTGGAAGAAAGTTTCCTTGCTGATAATCCATGCTGCGGAAGCTGACCAGAATGTACCCCAGCGGTGGTCGGGGTCGAAACGCGATGAAGCGTCGCGGCGGAGTGACACGCTGCCGAAGTATTTGGAATCGTAATCGTAGTTCACACGTCCGAACCAGCCTTCATTGTTATAATCAGTCTCGTATGAAGAACTGCTGCCGTCAATGATAGCGCCGTCGAGTTCCTCATTACCCGGGAGAAGCATGTTGGAGCGTGAAGCATAGAGGTAAGAATATTTGTTCCAGTAGTTTTCATGACCGAGAAGGACATTGATATTGTGGTCGCCGAACTGACGCGCCCAGTTGAGGAGCTGCTGGTAAGTATAGTCGATGCGGCGTGTAGAATATTTCGAGACGATACCGTTTGATTCCGCATACTGACCATAGAAAGGATTGGTGACAGCGGTCTGACGCTGCTCATAGAGGTTCACGCTGTTGTTGGTAGTGAACTTGAAGTCGCGGAGAAAACGGATTTCAGCATAACCGCTTGCAGTCATGGCGTTACCGTTATATTTGCTCACGTCGAGGATATTCTGTGAAAGGGGGTTGGCCTGTGAGAATACAGGACGTGAGGGGAGACCGAGATTCATGCCGTCACCGTAGTCATACATGGTGTTGCCGTTTGAATCCTTCATGATATTGCCCTGAGCATCGCGTACATAGAGAGGATAGATAGGAGCAAGCACGTTGTTCACCGCAAAGATATTGCCCGAAGAAGATGAGCTACCGTCATCACCGTTGAACTTTGATTCATAGTGGGTGTATGACATATTGGCGCCTACTTTGAGCCATTTTTTAGCCTGCAGGTCTGCTGCGAGACGGCCGGTGAAGCGCTCGTAGCCGGAATTAATGGTGATACCTTCGTTGTTGAGGTAGCTTGCAGAAGCGTAGAAGGAGCCCTTGTCGGTACCCTGCGAAACGCTTAGGTTATACTCCTGACGGAGTGAGTTCTTATAGATAGCATCACTCCAGTCATCCGGAAGAAGAAGGTATTCTGAACCGTCGGCTGCAGTGTAAGTGTTGCCGAGAACAGCATTGGGATTGAGTTTGTAACCGTCTACAAGCATATTCTCACCCTGGGGAATAGAATAGACATTATAGCCGAGGAGACCAATGAGGTTTGCATTAGCAAATGAGAGAGCACGTGCATCATCATATCCACCGACTCTGGCGGCATAGTTACCTAAAGCACGGCCAAAGACCTCATAATACTGTGCGGGTGAAGAGATTACATCGTAATCGCTGATGGCGCGTGAGTTCTGGCCCCACTTGGCGTCGAGGGTCACGCGGGCGTTGCCCTGCTTACCTTTCTTGGTAGTGATGAGAATGACACCGTTGGCACCGCGGGCACCGTAAAGGGCGTTGGAAGCGGCATCCTTGAGTACGGTCATTGACTCGATGTCCTGAGTGGAGATGTTGTCGAGGCCACCGTCGTAGGGAGTGCCGTCAAGCACGATGAGAGGTGAGTTTCCGGCGTTGATTGATGAAATACCGCGGATTAACACTGTGGGCGACGAGTTGCCGGGAGCACCTGATGCAGAGTTGATCTGGACACCGGAAACCTTGCCCTTGAGAGCGTCGACAGGGTTTGTCACCTGTACCTGCTCGATTTCAGAAGCATCAAGCACAGAAGCCGAACCGGTGAACGCGGAGCGCTTTGCAGTACCGTAGGCAACAGAAATGACCTCGTCGAGCATGTTTGTGCCGTCGAGAACGATTGTCATTTTGCCGGGAGTGATGTCGACGTCGCGGGAGTTCATTCCGACGTAGGAAACGTGGAGTTTTTTGACTTTAGCCGGCAGTGACAGAGTGAAGTTACCGTCGACGTCGGTAGCGGTACCGATTGTGGTACCGACTCCCATTACGGTCGCGCCCGCAAGAGGCTCGCCGTCGGCGCTTGTCACCGTACCGCTAACGGTCTGGTTCTGAGCCATTACCGTGATGGTGGTGATGAGGGCCGCAAGTAGTAGAAACAGCTTTTTCATACCTAATAGTTAAGTAATACGAAAATTAAATAAATATTGAAATAATAATGATTGTAACGAGTTGATTGGCTGCAGTTTCAGTTTAGCACTGAACGTCTCCAGGGAGGATAGAGTCTTGTGGGGGGCGGTTCGTTTCTTTGTTACTCAGAATTGTACCTAAATGCCGATGTCAGGCTGCTTTCGCAGGCTTAGTCGGTTAACATGTCTGCTTTTGGGTTTAACATCAGTTGAATGGCCGGATATATTATGAAAAAACGAATGAATTAATGCAGATTTTTTCACAATTTCTGAACTATTCGACGGCAAAAGTAATATTTTTTGAGGAATATGTTAATTAGAGTTGTGTGAAAAGATGTTAAACAACAATGTTAATAGCATCAGATTGGTATTTAGATGCTCAAAAGTTTGGCAAAATGAAAGCAAATGCGCGTGTTTGGTTTCGATTTTTGGGTTTGGTGGTGTTGGGTTAAGATTTGGATGATTCACCCGGTTGTAGGGCCATCGCATGCGGTGGCCGCCATAAGCGAAATATACCACCGGTAATCCCTGATAAAACCCGATTTCAGATTAAAATTCCGGGCGCAGAAAATTACGGTCACCGAAAATTCGGGACGCTGAAAATTTCGGATGCTGAAAACAGCCACCGCATGCGATGGCCCTACATGTAGTTTTATTATATATGAATTTATAAACCCCCAAACCGATAAAAAATCACTAATAGCAAAATAAAATCTACAAATTATTTGTTTAAACAGAAATTAAGTTATAATTTTGCACCGTCACAAATGATTCGAGACATGTATAACTCATCAATCAATAATAATTATTGGTGGCGCACCGGTAGAATTTATCGGTGGCATTGATTCGTGACAGGAATTAAGAACAGAACGATTTAGCTATAAATAATTCAGGCCGTCGATAAATGAGTTTATCGGCGGCCTGATTTTTTTGCCTCTCCCGCTGCTGCCGGTACTGAATTTATCGAAAAGGCTTACAACATAAATACGTCAAAAACTATTTTTTCGAAGATTATGAATCACTACAAATCACTCCTTCCGATTGATGAAGAGGGGTATTACGGCAGATTCGGAGGCGCATACATTCCTGAAATCCTCCACAGCAACATCAGAAATCTCCGCGAGACTTTCTACCGCTATGTCGACGACGAGGATTTCATCCGGGAGTTTGACGCGCTGATGCGCGATTATGTGGGACGCCCGTCGCCTCTCTATCGCGCCGAGAGGCTCAGCGAGCGCTACGGCACCAACATCTATCTCAAGCGCGAGGACCTCAACCACACCGGAGCCCACAAAATCAACAATGCCATCGGATCGGCCCTGCTTGCGAAGCGCATGGGCAAGAAACGCATCATCGCGGAGACGGGAGCCGGTCAGCACGGAGTTGCCACGGCCACTGTCTGCGCTCTGATGGGGCTGGAGTGTGTGGTCTACATGGGAGCGACGGATGTGGCCCGTCAGCAGCCTAACGTGGAGCGCATGAAGATGCTTGGCGCAAGAGTGGAGCCGGTCTATTCGGGCAACCGGACGCTGAAAGACGCCACCAACGAGGCTATACGCGACTGGTGCTGCAATCCGGACAGCTTCTATATCATCGGCAGCACCGTAGGACCGCACCCCTATCCCGAGATGGTGGCACATTTCCAGTCGGTCATCAGCAAGGAAATCAAGGAACAGCTGAAGAGCCATGTGGGGCGCGAGAATCCTGACTATGTGATTGCCTGCGTGGGCGGCGGAAGCAATGCCGCGGGCGCTTTCTATCATTTCATCAATCATCCGGAGGTGAAGCTGATTGCGGCGGAGGCTGCGGGAAAGGGGGTCGACACCGAGGAGACAGCGGCCACAATCCATGCCGGACGTGAGGGCATCATCCACGGAGCCCGCACTCTGGTGATGCAGACGGCCGACGGGCAGATTATCGAGCCTTACTCCATCTCGGCAGGTCTTGACTATCCGGGCATCGGGCCGCTCCACGCTTATCTCGCAACTTCGGGCCGCGCGGAGGTGCTTGCCATTACGGACTCGGAGGCGTTGGACGCTGCGATGACTCTCACAAGGATGGAAGGTATTATCCCGGCGCTGGAAAGCGCACATGCTCTGGCGGTGCTCGACCGCAAGCGTTTCAACCGCGACGATGTGGTGGTGGTCAATGTCTCCGGCCGTGGGGATAAGGATTTGCATACCTATTTAGAATTTAAGGCTTAGTGTTTGAGTACCGAGTATAAAGTATAGAAATTTTGACATTCAATTATAATCAGCGATGAAAAGGATTAAACAATATAGACGCACTATTCCGGCAGATTTGGAGACGCCGGTCGGTATTTATCTGAAAATCCGTGACCTTTATCCGCAGTCGGCGCTGCTGGAGAGTTCCGACTATCATGCACAGCACAATGCCACTTCGTTTATCGGCGTGGAGCCTGTCGGTTCGTTTAAGGTTGAGGATGAGTGCGTGGTGCTCTCCTATCCGGGCGAGCCGGAGATTCGGAAGGCCATCGGCGAGGGAGTGGATGTGGTGGAGGAGCTGCGCGACTATATCCGCAGCTTCGACATCGAGGATGCTGACGCGGCCTTGCCCGACGGTCTGCTCGGCTACACGGCCTACGACGCGGTGAGATATTTCGAGGATGTAAGGATTCAGCCTCGCGAGGAGAAGTTCAAGGGCGTGCCCGACATGTATTATGTTCTCTACCGCTTCCTAATCGAAGTCAACCATTACAAAAATGAGATGACAATTGTCGAAAATTGTCCGGCGGAGGACGAGAGCCGCACCGATGAGCTGATTTCGGTGCTCCACAATAATAATATGGCGCAATACCCTTTCACTCCGGCCGACGACCTGGAATCGACCATGAGCGACGACGATTTCATCCATGCCGTCGAGATGTGTGTGAAGCATGCGCTGCGCGGCGATGTGTTTCAGATTGTGCCCTCGCGCAGATTCTCGCGCGGATTCACCGGTGACGAGTTCAACGTGTATCGCGCGTTGCGCTGCATCAATCCATCGCCCTATCTGTTTTATTTCGACTTCGGTAGCTTCAAGGTGTTCGGCTCGTCGCCAGAGACACACCTGCGCATCAGCGGCCGCACGGCATATATCGACCCGATAGCCGGAACATTCCGTCGCACGGGCGACGACGACCGTGACCGCGAACTCGCCCACGCGCTCCTCGAGGACGAGAAGGAAAACGCCGAACATATCATGCTCGTAGACCTTGCCCGCAATGACCTGAGCCGCAGCGGTGGACGCGTGGAGATTGAATTTCTCAAGGAGATACAGTATTATTCCCACGTCATCCACATGGTTTCGCGCGTGAAGGCCGAACTGCCGGAGGGTGTCAACAACTACCGCCTCTTTGCCGACACTTTCCCCGCCGGAACCCTCAGCGGGGCGCCGAAGGTGAGGGCCCTGCAGATTATCGACGAGGTGGAGCCACACAGCCGTCTGCTCTACGGCGGATGTATTGGCTATCTCGGCTTCAACGGCGACATCAATCAGGCAATCACCATCCGCAGTTTCCTCAGCTACGGCAAACGGCTCTACTCGCAGGCCGGAGCGGGAATAGTTGCCCGTTCAGTGGCTGAAAACGAGCTTCAGGAAACCCGCAATAAGCTCGGCGCGCTTAGCAAGGCCATCACTTATGCAGAGGAATTCGGCAAATAATCATCCTAAAGATACATCACTGTCATGAAACTACTTATATTCGACAATTACGATTCATTCACATACAATATAGCTCACGCTGTAAGGAGTCTCGGTATAGAGCCTGATGTGATAAGAAACGACAAAATAGATATTGATGAAATCGGCGTATATGATAAAATCATAATCTCGCCGGGACCCGGAATACCTTCGGAGGCCGGAATACTCCCGCAGCTTCTCGAGCGCTACGCCACCGAAAAGCCTATCCTCGGGGTGTGTCTCGGGCATCAGGCCATCGGCGAGCGTTTCGGGGCGCGTCTGAGGAATCTCCCGACGGTGTTTCACGGTGTCTCGTCGGAAATCCGCCTGACAAAAGATGACTATATCTTTGCCGGAGTACCCGCCACTTTTGACGTCGGGCGTTACCATTCGTGGGTAGTGGACCGCGATTCGCTGCCGGATGAGCTTGAAATCACAGCCCTCAGCCCCGACGGGGAGATAATGGCGATGCGCCATAAGGTCTACGACGTCCGCGGAGTGCAGTTCCATCCGGAATCCATCCTGACACCCTACGGAATGGCGATAATCGAGAACTGGATTAAACATTAATTAATTCATAATGCATAATTCATAATAAGCTTCGCGCGGTGGTAAACGCTGAATTTCAGAAACGCAGATAGCCTCCTCTCCGGATGGTTATTATGCATTATGAATTGTGCATTAAATATATGTTGCGATGAAAAATTTATTATATAAGATGTTTGAGCACAAGAATCTGAGTCGGAGTGAGGCGAGGGATGTGCTTCTGAATATTGCTGACGGAAAGTATAACGACGCGCAGCTTGCAGCGTTCATGACGGTGTTTCTCATGCGCAGTATAACTCTCGACGAGCTCACCGGCTTCCGCGATGCGCTCCTTGAACGCCGCCGTCCCGTGGACATGGACGGAGTGAAGGCGATTGATATAGTCGGAACCGGCGGCGACGGCAAGAATACCTTCAACATCTCAACCGCTACTTGCTTCGTGGTGGCCGGTACAGGCAGAAAGGTCGTCAAACACGGCAACTATGGTGCAAGTTCGGTTTCGGGCGCCAGCAATGTGCTCGAGCAGCACGGAGTCCGTTTCACCGACGATATCGACAAGTTGCGCCGCTCGCTCGACAAGTGCGGGGTAAGCTATCTCCACGCTCCGTTTTTCAGCCCGGCGCTCAAAAGCGTGGCTCCAGTGAGAAAAGCGCTCGCTGTGAGAAACTTTTTCAATATGCTCGGGCCGCTGGTAAATCCCACCCTGCCGAAACACCAGTTGCTCGGCGTCTATAACCTCAAGCTCGCCCGCCTCTATAACTATATAGCTCAGAAAGAGGGCATAAACTGCACTATAGTCCACTCGCTCGACGGTTACGACGAGATTTCGCTCACGTCACCTTTCAAGGTAGTCGGCGCCGGCGAGGAGCGGGTCTACACCCCGCGCGACCTCGGTCTCCCCGTCGCCACCGAAGCAGACCTATGGGGCGGTGACACGGTGGAGGATGCTGCAAAGATTTTTGATGCCGTACTCGCCGGAAAAGCCTCGGCGCCGCAGGAAAACTGCGTGGTTGCCAACGCCGCCTTTGCTATCCGCACGCTCGAACCCGAGACCGCGCTTGCCGACGCGCTCACCCAGTCACGTGAGAGCATCCGCTCGGGCAAAGCTGCGGAAGCGTTCCGTAAATTCGTCGAAATCAACAGCTAAACTATCAGTCATGCCAAACATACTCGATAAAATAATAGCCAACAAGCGCCGTGAGGTCGATGCCATCTGTCGGCTCTTCGGCGAAGAAGTAGAGGTCACGACTGAGCGTGACACCATCTCCCTGAGCCGCGCCCTGCTCGACAGTCCCACGGGCATCATAGCCGAGTTCAAGCGCCGCTCTCCGTCGAAGGGCGAGATTCATCCACTTGCGCTTGTCAACGAGATAGTCCCGGCTTACGAGGAAGCGGGAGCCGCAGCCTGCTCGGTGCTGACCGATACGGTATATTTCGGGGGTGCGCTCCCCGACCTTGTCAACGCGCGCTCGGTAAGCAACCTTCCGCTGCTGCGCAAGGATTTCGTAATCTCCCGCCGTCAGATAGCCGAGGCGAGAGCCTGCGGAGCCGACGCCGTGCTGCTGATAGCCGCCGCCCTTAGCGCCGGAGAGGTGGAAGAATTTACCCGCTACGCCCATTCGCTTGACCTTGAGGTGCTTTTCGAAATCCACAATGCCCGGGAACTTGATAAATACACTCCGGAGGTGGATATGGTGGGAGTCAACAACCGTGACCTCACGACCTTCGTCACAGACCCGATGCTTTCCGAGTTTGTGGCGCATGAGTTGCCCGCGGACGTGGTGAAGGTGGCAGAAAGCGGCCTGACTTCCATCTCGGAAGTGGAGCGTCTGCGCGAAGCCGGATTCAGCGGCTTCCTTATCGGCGAGACTTTCATGAAGCACGACAATCCGGGCGAAGCCCTGCGTAAATTCCTTGAAGCCACACTCTGACGGCCATGACACCACTCGTGAAAATCTGCGGAATGACGTCGGCCGACAATATTGCCCGCGCGCTCACACTCTCCCCCGACTGGCTGGGACTGATTTTCCACCGGCCCTCTCCGCGTAACGCCCTCGGGCTCGCACCCGAAGAGCTCGCGCGCTTTTCCGGGAAGGTGAAATTTGCCGGAGTGTTCGTGAACCGTCCTGCCGTCGAGGTGCTTGACACGGCTGAGCGCTACGGACTGGCGGCCGTGCAGCTCCACGGCGACGAAAGCCCGGAATATTGCCATGAGCTGTGCGACAGGGGTTTCGAGGTGTGGAAAGCCGTCGGAATCAGTAAAGAGGAGGACATGACAGCCCTCGGCCGCTACGCAGACTGCGTGGACCGCTTCATTTTCGACCGCAAAAGCGCGTCGAGAGGAGGCACGGGTGAGAAATTCGACTGGAAGCTGCTGAAATACTACACACTGCCGGTGCCCTTCCTGCTCGGCGGAGGCATCGGGCCGGAAGATGCGGAACTTATCCACACTCTCAGTCATCCGCACCTGGCCGGAATAGACCTCAACAGCCGCTTCGAAACATCGCCCGGAATCAAGAATATTGAGTTATTAAACGACTTTTTAAAGAAAATCAGATTATTATGAACAGAATAGACAAGCTCTTCGCCACAAAGACAAACAATATACTCTCGATATATTTTACCGCCGGCTATCCGCAGCTTGATTCAACCACCGGCATCATCAAGGCTCTCGCAGCCGGAGGAGTCGACATGATTGAGGTCGGAGTACCGTTTTCCGACCCGATGGCCGACGGTCCTGTGATTCAGGAAAGTTCGACCGCGGCGCTGCGCAACGGCATGAATCTCCATCTCCTGCTCGACCAGGTGGCCGAAGCGCGCAAGGAAGTGCCTGATGTGCCGATGGTGCTTATGGGCTACCTGAATCCGATGATGCAATACGGCATCGAGAAGCTCTTTGCCCGCTGCAAGGAGGTGGGAATAGACGCGCTCATCATCCCCGACCTCCCTTTCAACGAATACATGCGCGATTTCCGTGAGCTCTGCCGCAGATATGATCTTCCGATGATTATGCTCATCACTCCCGAAACAAGCGATGAACGCATCCGTCCGATTGACGAGAACTGCGACGGTTTCATCTACATGGTCTCGGCCGCCGCCACAACCGGTACGCGCGACTCATTCGGACCCGCGCAGCTCGACTATTTCAGACGCATCGGCAATCTTGAGCTTCAGCACAACCGTCTTATCGGCTTCGGCATTTCCAACCCTTCGACCCTCGCCGAAGCGTGTGCCAACGCCTCCGGCGCCATCATCGGTTCACTCTTTATCAAATGTCTTGCGGCTACAGCGACTCCCGAAGAGGCTGTCGAGAGGCTGCTCACCACCATCGGCCGGAAGTTAGGATGCAATGTCTGACGAAAAAATACGGTTTTAGTATTTTTTCATTAAATTTGCGCCATAAACCGATTCATTATGAAATTACTGCGTGCTATAATCATAATTCTTCTTCTCTCTCCCCTCCTTGCGTCGGGAGAGGGAAAAGAAGATGATTTCTACCGTCACCGCCTCGGGTTCAGCGGTGCGCTAACATCGAGCGACACATGGCAGGCCGAAACGTCATATCACTTCATGCTGACGCGCAACATCGGCATAGGCGGTGCAATCGGCATGTGGCAGCAATACTTCATCGACGGGTACCCATCGGGTAATAACTGGCAGATAGACAGTGATGACGAAAAAATCAGCAATTTATTTCTACGTCCATCCATAATTCTCGTCTCGCCGCGACTGTTCAGCCTCGGGCTATGGAATTTCGCGCTCATGGCCGAACCGGGTGTGATGATGAACATACCCTATCAACGAGTGACCATCGACATTCTTGAAGGCTATCACACTGTCGACTACAAACATGCCAGCACCTCGCGCGGCCAGTGGTGCGCGTTTGAGTGTAAGGCCGGTATCGAGGCCAATTTCATGTACGGGAGCATCACACTCGGCTATCTCTTCTCGAACCTCGATATATTCGGCATCAGCCGTAACCTGCATTACGACGGCGTTAGGTTCGGCGATTTTTATCCCGACAGGAAACTCATGCACGGAGCCTTCATTTCACTCAGTTTCACTATCTGATACACATCTGTAACTTAGCGTTTACCGGCGGCCGTTTAATAACAAATGTTAATCATCGGTGAAGCGTCAAAACTGTCAGTTGTCAGGCTTGGAAAAATTTGCTACTTTTGCATTTCAATTGTCACAAAGCAACTATCATACAGTAAATGCGCAACGAATCAGAACTTAACGGAGTTTCGCTTCTCGGAAATACCGGAGTGAAATATCCCACCGAATATGCTCCCGAAGTGCTTGAGACATTCATCAACAAGCATCCCGACAACGAATATCTTGTCACTTTCACCTGCCCGGAGTTCACATCGCTCTGTCCCAAGACCGGACAGCCCGACTTCGCAAAAATCCTCATATCCTACATCCCGCGCGAGCGCATGGTCGAAAGCAAGAGCCTGAAACTCTATCTTTTCAGTTTCAGAAACCACGGCGACTTTCACGAGGACTGCGTCAACATCATCATGAAGGACCTCGTGCGCCTCATGGATCCGCGCTACATCGAGGTCAAAGGCATCTTCACCCCGCGAGGGGGCATCGCCATCCATCCCTTCGCCAACTACGGCGACAGCGAACACCAGCAGATGGTCCGCGAGCGCCTGCTTGCCTCTTTCCCCGACAGTTTCTAACCAATGATTTCCGACAGAATGACTAAAGACACATTACTCGTGCTCTCCGGAGGCATGGACTCGGTGACAATGCTCTGGGAGTATGTAGACACGATAGCAGCAGCCGTCACTTTCCAATACGGCTCCAACCATAATCTCCGTGAAGCCGCATGCGCGCGCTGGAACTGCGAGAAACTCGGTGTGAAATGGTATGAAATCGACCTCGCCTTCATGGGCAAATACTTTGAAAGCTCGCTCCTGAGCGGCGCCGACGCGATTCCGGAGGGACATTATGCCGACGACAACATGCGCTCGACCGTGGTGCCTTTCCGCAACGGCATCATGCTCTCGGTGGCCGCCGGTCTCGCCGAAAGTCTCGGGCTGAAGAAGGTGATGATAGCCAACCATTCGGGCGACCATGCCATATACCCCGACTGCCGTCCGGATTTCATCTCGGCGATGGGCTCGGCGATAACCGAGGGCACTTACGAGCGTCTTGAACTCGTGGCTCCCTACACGAATCTCTCAAAGGGGGAGATAGCGCTGCGCGGAAAGACTCTCGGCGTCGACTATTCCCATACATATTCATGCTACAAGGGTGGCGAACACCACTGCGGCAAGTGCGGGACATGTGTCGAGCGCAGAGAGGCATTGGAGTTCGCCGGAATAACACTTGAAAACGATTGAGCCACGTCAGAGGGATGCAGACCACAGAACCAAGACGCAGACAGCGCCGCCGTTTCAGCCCTAAAAAGACACTGAGGCTATTTCTGCCGGTAGTGCTTTTCATCGGCCTGTGCGTAGTCATGTGTGTTCCGACAAAAAATGCCGAGAGCGACGGCTCGAAAATGGTGCCCGTAGTCCGGGTCACGAAATCGACCACCGTCCATGACCTCGAGACAGACACCGTCAGCCACCATCTCGCCCGGCTACCCGAAATGCCCGAGCCCACCAGAGACATAAAGGTGAACTACTTCGGCAATCTGCGGCAGTATTTCAACGACAGCAACTATATCCACTGGCAGGAGGCCGAACTCTACGGCATCGAGCCTCTCACCGACACCCGCTCTCACTGGAAACTCCGCTCCCCGATAGTCAAGGTGACGACCTGCCGCGATTTCTATCTCGACACCCTGATATACTCACGCCCCTACCTCGTTCCCTCGGCGGCCGGACGCCTCCATGAGATAGGACGTCGCTTCCGCGACACAATTGACGCGCGTGGCGGAGGCGACTACCGCATCAAGGTCACGAGCCTCCTCCGCACCCCGCGCACTGTCAAACTGCTGCGTCGCCGCAACCGCAACGCCATCGACTCGTCGGTACACCAGTTCGGCACGACATTCGACATATCCTACGCCTCTTTCATAGCCGACAATGCCGACAATCCCCGCAGCGTCGATGATCTCAAAGGCATCCTCGCCGAAGTGCTGAAAGCAATGCGCGAGGAGGGCAAGATATGGGTCAAATACGAGCGCGGCCAGCCATGTTTCCATATCACAGCACGCAAAGTGCATGAGAGTGAGACTAATGGGAGTAAAATCTCCGGTCAGAAAAATTGAACAAATCTTCACAGATTTGTTTATAACTTTAAACTGAAAGTATGAGCGAACTGACGACAGACAAAAATATCAATCCGCCCGCAGCGAGTGGAAGTGATACTCAGAGCTCACCGGAAAAGCCGAAGAAACGCCGGCGCCCGGTGTGGGTGAAAATTCTCCTTGCCCTCGGCTGGACTGCGGTCGGGATTGTCGTGCTCGTCCTCGCCCTCATCACCGTTGCCGTCACCTACCTGCAGCCGGAGCGCCTCACGCCGATTGTGGAGAAATATGCCAACGAGTATCTCAATGCCGACGTCAGCATCGGGCGCACGGAGATTTCCTTCTGGCACACCTTCCCGAAGTTCGAGCTGGATGTCAGACAACTCTCGGTCAGAAGCAAGGCTTTGGATTCCATACCCGCCGGACTGCGCGAAAAACTGCCCGCAGGCGCCGATTCGCTCCTTTATATCGAACATTTCAATGGCGCAATCAACATTCCCGAACTGTTTGCCGCCCGCATAGCCCTCTACGATATCAACTTCGAGAAACCGCGCATCAACATAGTCCAGGCCACTCCCGAACTCTCGAATCTCGACATCTTCCCGAAAAGCGACGAAGAAGAGGAGAAGAATGAGATTTCCGGCCCTGTCCCAAACATATCGATAGGCACATTCGCCATCACCGGAGGTATGCCGATACGCTATGTCTCACTCCCGGACTCGACCGATATAAATATCACTCTGCTCACCACCGAACTCAGCGGCAAAAACGCACCCGACTATTCGATGGATGTCCACAGCACCACCTCGGCCTCGTTTCCCTCGTTCTCCATCAAAAACCTCGGGATAGGCATGGGTGGCAAAATCGTCTGGAACCACAAAAAGCCGTATCATATCGCCGTGGATGACTTCGGACTACAGCTCGGAGAGGTAAAGACCGCGCTGACGGCTGATGTCGATTTCGAGAAGGAGCTGAGTGTGAATGCACTGGCTTTCAGCCTCCCCGAGACACCTGCCAAGGAGATTATAGCACTCATCCCGGAAGAGATGAAGGGTGAGCTCGCCAAAATAAAAGCCGATTTTGACATTGCACTCGACATGAGGCTCTCAAAACCTTTCCTCCCCGCCTCGGATTCCATACCCTCGTTTACCCTCCGCCTCAATATCCCTGAGGGGAGCATGGCATACGACCGACTGCGGCTGAACCGGATGACTGTTGACCTCGCCGCCGATGTGGACGGCACCGACCTCGACAAATCCACTGTCGACCTAAAGAAACTCGTTGCCATAGGCGACGGCGTAGGCTTCGAACTCAACGGCCACTTCTCCAATCTGCTGACCGACCCCACGGCCGACGGCACTTTCAAGGGTGGCATAGAAATCGACCGTCTCCCCAAGAAACTCCTTGAGAAATTCCCGGGTACTATCGACGGCAGTCTCCGTGCCGACAGCCGCTTCTCCCTGCGCAGAAGTTATCTCGACAAATACAATTTCCACCGCGTAAGGCTCTCAGGCGACGCGACACTGAAAAATTTCCGCGCCTCGATGCCCGAACTTCCCGCCGAACTCTACACCCGGGTCATGGAGCTGAAATTCGGCACCACCTCTTCATTTACCCGCGGCGAGACCAGTGTCGACTCACTCCTCACCGCATCACTCCGCATAGACACCATCTCGGCCTCCGTAACCGGAATGGATCTACAGGCCGCGGGGCTGAAAATGGGAGTCGGATGCCAGAACACATCGTCGTCCGCCGACACCACCCTCATCAATCCTATAGGCGGTCGCATCGTGGCCGAAAGGATTCTCTTCAAGTCACAGGAGGATTCGATGCGCGTCCGTCTGCGCAAACCCACGGTCGGCGCCACTCTGCGCCGCTTCAAGGGTGACAGCAAGAAGCCGCAGCTGCATCTCGACATAGCCGCCGACGGCGCTTTCTACGGCGACCGCGTCAACCGCGCCATCCTGCGCAAAGCCCTGCTATTTGTCACCGCCCATCCCGCCTCTTTCCGACCGCGCAATAACCGGCTGGTCGATTCGCTCACCCGCCTACATCCCGAACTGCCGCAGGATTCCATCCGCACACTCGCCCGGGCAATACGCCGGGCACGCCTCAACAGCATAGCGCAGGCCGACAGCATAGCGGTGGCCGAGGGTGAGGCCATCGACATAAGCGTCGACAACTCGATGCGCCGCCTGCTGCGCCGGTGGGAGGCTCGCGGCGTCCTGAAAGCAGAGCGCATGGGAGTGTTCACCCCCTATTTCCCCCTGCGCAATGTGCTCTCAAACCTTGACGCAAGATTCACGTCGGATTCCCTCATAATCTCCGACACACGCCTCCGTTCCGGCCACAGCTCGCTTGTGATGAACGGCAATGTCAGCAACATCACCAAGGCTCTGACCTCGCTGACCAGTCAGGAACCTCTGCGCATGGACTTCTCTCTCACGGGCGACACCATCGATGTCAACGAGATTGCAAGCGCGGCCTTTGCCGGGGCAGCCTTTGCCGAGAGGGATTCGGCAGGAGTGTTCATTGCCAAGGATACAGAAAACGAACATGAGATACAGGCCTCCGTCCAGGCTCAGGCCGACACAATGGCTACTCTAATCGTGCCGTCGAACATAGAGGCCAATATGGAGATAAAGGCCGGGAAGATAATGTATTCCGACATCACGTTCTCTGACTTCAACGGCCGTCTGAACGTCTACAAAGGCGCCATCAATCTTGAACGCATGAGCGCCCACACAGCCATCGGAAGTGTCAACCTCAACGCGCTCTACAGTGCTCCGAACAAGGAGGAGGCGTCGTTTGTTTTCGGCATGAAGGTCAATGATTTCCATATCGGGCAATTCCTAAACCTCGTGCCGGCGCTTGACACCGTGATGCCGCTGCTCTCCGACATCGACGGCATAATAAACGCCGACATAGCAGCCTCGACCGACATCGACGACGGCATGAACATCAACATCACCTCGCTCAAGGCCGCCGTCAAACTCTCGGGCGACAGTCTTGTGCTCATCGACAAAGAGACTTTCCGCAAGATAGGCAAATGGCTGCTTTTCAAGCACAAGGACCGCAATATCATCGACCACATGAACGTAGAGCTGATTGTCAACAACTCGCAGCTCGAACTCTTCCCCTTCATCTTCGACATGGACCGCTACAAGTTCGGCGTGATGGGCACGAATGACATGGCCATGAATCTCCACTATCATATCGCCGTGCTGAAATCTCCTATACCATTCAAATTCGGCATAAACATATCAGGAAATGTCGACAATATGAAAATCCGTCTCGGCGGAGCGAAATTCAACGAGAAAAAGATGCCGCGCACAATCGCCATCGCCGACACCACCCGCATCAACCTCGTGAGGGAAATCGGCAATATATTCCGGCGCGGTGTCCGGGGCTCGAAAATCACCAGTCTCGACTTCTCGAATCTGACCGACGCGCAGGCGGCCGACGCCAATGTCAATGCCGACACGATTTCTCATGCCGACTCCCTCTATTTCATGAAGGAGGGCCTTATCCCGATGCCCGACACGGTTCCCGCCGCCGCTACGCCTCCACAACCAGTAAAGTAAAGAAAAAGAAAAAATGATACCACCGATACCGTTTTCAGTCGAAATACTCCGATTTCTTGAACGTCACCATTTCGAGCGCGTCACTCCGCGCGCCGCTCTCATCGACATGGACGGCACCATCTACGACTCCATGCCCAACCACGCCAGAGCATGGCACCGGATGATGTCGGAATTAGGTGTCGAATGTACTCCGGAAGAATTCTATCTGTATGAGGGGCGTACCGGCACCTCAACCATAAACCAACTTTTTATCCGCTCATTCGGGCGCGAAGCCACTCCTGAAGAGTGCGAGGAGCTTTACAGAAGAAAGACGGAATATTTCCGCGAGCTCCCCAAGGTTGGTCCGATGCCTGGGGCGCTCGATATGCTCACCACACTGAAAGAGACCGGCATACAGCGTGTGCTCGTGACCGGTTCGGGCCAGCGCTCGCTCATCGACCGCATCTCAGCCGATTTCCCCGGAATTTTCCGTGAGGACCTCATAATCACCGGACGCGATGTGAAGAACGGCAAACCCCACCCGGAGCCGTTCATCAAGGCCATGCAGCTTGCCCGAGTAAGCCCCTCGCAGTCTATTGTTATCGAAAACGCGCCGCTCGGAGTCGAGGCAGGCGACCGCGCCGGAGCCTTCACCATCGGTGTGACCACCGGACCTGTTCCGCGCGAGGCGCTTGAGGAAGCCGGAGCTGCCGTAGTGTTTCCGTCCATGCCTGAATTCGCGCGCCTCCTCCCCTCGTTGCTCCTGTCGCTTCTCACAGTCAACGCCCAACAATAACCAATCCCCAACCACATAGTCATAACCATGCAGAAAATCCTCTATACCAACGACGTCAGCGCAGCCATCGCCCGCTTTGTCAGTGAAATGGCCCCGGCGAGCGTACACATCATCACCGACACCAACGTGATGCGCGACGTCATGCCGCGCCTGTCGCTTGATTATCCCGTCATAGCCGTGGAGCCGGGCGACGAAAACAAAAACATCACCTCCCTTTCCAAAATCTGGGACGGACTCATCAGCCAGGGAGCCACACGCAAATCTCTCGCTATTAATATAGGTGGCGGAGTTGTCACGGACATGGGCGGTTTTGCCGCCGCGACTTTCAAACGCGGCATACGCTTCATCAACGTCCCGACCACGCTGCTTTCGGCTGTCGACGCCGCCGTCGGAGGAAAGACCGGTATAAATTTCGAAGGCTTC
This sequence comes from Bacteroidales bacterium, assembly GCA_019416285.1. GTDB lineage: Bacteria > Bacteroidota > Bacteroidia > Bacteroidales > Muribaculaceae > Duncaniella. The sequence goes on along the minus strand of DXXM01000021.1, from coordinate 8,326 downwards.
AAGAATGAGGTAGGTGCTTTTGCCGAGGCCGACGCCGTGGTCATCTCCACAAAACTCTTCTCCACCCTTCCTCCCGTGGAGCTCCTCTCGGGCTACGCCGAAATGCTCAAACACGGGCTGCTCTCGTCGGCCGAGGACTATACCGACCTTCTGAAATTCGATATTCTCGACGCTGACCTGGAGCGTCTGCTCCCCCTGCTGGAAAAAAGTGTGAAAGTCAAGCAGCGCATCGTCACTGAGGATCCCCACGAGCGCGGCATCCGTCGCACTCTCAATCTCGGCCACACAGCCGGACACGCCTTCGAGTCGCTCGCAATCCACAAAGGCCATCCGATCCCCCACGGTCATGCCGTGGCCTACGGTATGCTCGTCGAAATGATACTCTCCAACATGCTTGAGGGCTATCCTTCGGGCGAACTCTACCGCTACGCCGCCTATCTCAAGGAACACGGCTACGGAAAACCTGAATTTTCATGTGACGATTACCCCGCACTCGTGGCCTACATGCACCACGACAAGAAAAACGACATCCCCGAGACCATCAATTTCACGCTCCTTTCCTCGCCCGGCGTACCCCTCATCGATCATACAGCCGCGGAAAAGGAAATTCTCGCTGCCCTCGACATATTCCGCGACATGATGGAATGACCCGGCCAGAGTCCGGATTTCATTTCCCCCACATACATTATATTACTAAAACAGCGTAGGCTATCAGAAATGATAGCCTACAGTTGCAAATAACTTTATGTTGTGTGAGCTTGGCTTTATCAGACCGTTGCTGTGGGCCACGTTGCGGAATCCAAACTGACCGCGGACACCTATTGAAATCCTGTCGATAAAGGTGAGTCCCGTAGCGAGATGCAGACCGGAGTCGAAAGTCCTGAAAGAGTTGAGGAAGGCGCGGTCATTGTTGTAGTAGTCGGTTTTCTGATGGGTGACACTCGTGGTCAGCTGACCGAGTTCGTTGACGGCCGCATTATATATGGTGGCTTTCTGCTTGCCGCTTGTTCCGAAGTCAAGATAGAAACCGCCGTCGACATTCCAGCGGATATTGCTTGCGAGATTGAAGTTGAACGATATGAAAATCGGAATGTCGATGGTGCGGTAGGTATTTTTGATAAACACATTCGACACATTCGGCTTGCCGTCGGCTGTCACCGCCATATCCATCTTTCCGGAATTGCGCAGATAGTTGAACTCCGTGCCGAGGCCGATGAACGACGAAAGGTTGAATTTCACTCCGGCGCCGATACCCCAGGCGGTCCCCATCGAGCTGTTGAGGTCTGAAATCTCCTTGTAGCAATCCATGTAGTTGTTGGTCACATAGCTGCCGCCGAGAAGCAGATGGGCTTCGATGTCAAGGAATTTCGCAGGCTTGCCATAGTCAATCAGTTGCCCCCTGGAGGTGAGAGGCATAAGGAACAGAAGTGCAAGAATGGATATTGTCAGTGCTTGTCTTTTCATAATGAATATTGGTTTATCGGATAAATAGTAGTTTATCTAATCTGAAACCAAAATTACATGAATTGCCCGTGAAAAGCAAATTGATGAAGAGAAATAAAGAAAAATAGTCAATTTTTTTGCACAATTGAATAATTATTTCTAATTTTGCAGTGTCAAACAAGACAAGTCAACGGCTCATTAGCTCAACTGAATAGAGCATCTGACTACGGATCAGAAGGTTACAGGTTTGAATCCTGTATGAGTCACTCAAAAGCAGTTACGTCATTTCGACGTGACTGCTTTTTCTTTCTCTCCCCCGCATCTTTCTATTCGAGGGCATCGACCATCTCACGCTTCATCTCCACGTCGATTTCACGGTAGCGGGCGAAGGCGAGGCTTCCCGGAGCATGTCCGCTGAGTTCGCTCACCAGCCCCTGGTCTTTGAACTTTTTGAAAATGTTTCCGATGAAGGTGCGTCGGGCCATGTGGGAACTTGCAACGTCACACAGCCTCCTGCACACGGCCTCGCGGGTGAGCGGATTGATTACCATCACCTTGCGTGTCACCCTGGCGAGGCGCAGGATTTCCTTGATGACACTGTTGTAACCCACGCGTGAGTAAACCACCGGAAAAAGTGACTCACGCTCCGGGTCGGCGTAGCGGCCTATAATCCTCATGGCAGTCCGGTTGAGCGGCACCTTGATTGTGACCGGACGTCCTTCGCGGGTCTTGCGTGCCACATAGTTCAGTTCGCCGTCCACGATATTGCTCCGCGTCAGATTCATGAGATCCGACACCCGGCACCCCACGCAGCACTGGAAAATGAAAATATCCCTCTGCACGGCGAGGCGTTCATTGGCCGAAAGGTCACACAGCTCGATTTTGCGCCGTTCCTCAAGGGTGAGATAGACCGGACTGCCGTAGACATTCTGCCCGCGGACAAAGGTGTCGAAGGGATTGCGCGGAATCCTCCGCGTCCTCACCGCCCACGAGAGTATGGCCTTGAGGAGCTTCATGCGGTCGTTGACCGTGTTCTGACTCTTTGCCCGAGTGCGTCCCTCAAGCCCCCGCCCCGTGGCAATCTGCGGATATTTCCTCACCCACACATGCTCCTTGCGCATAAAACGCTCGAAAGCCTTGAGCGCCGCGTCGTCCAGTCGCCCGGCCATCAGCCTGAAACGCGGATATTTGATTTTGCGGAAAGCCTCGAAGCGGGCCACGGAACGGCGCACGAGCGAATAGGCCTCTATACGGCTCGTCGACGACTCCTCCATGCCGCTCGCAGCCATGAAAGCGTCGATGAGCGCGAGCACTTCGGTGCGCTCCTCCTCGATTCGCGGTTTTTCGTCGGCATGGAAATGCTCTATTGTCTCCGCGAGCCATCCGGCCTCGACCTCATGGCGCCTGACCATGCAAAAACACTCTTCGATATATGCCATCAGCCGCTGGAGCGAATCCTTGGCCGCGGCATAATCCAATGAAAGTTCGCCGCTCGCCTGCGGACCCGGCTCACGCCACACAAGGCGATGGGCCACCTTGCCCTTGGCCGACACATATCGCTCCTCGCAGAGCATTTCCCGACGCACCCATATATTGCAGCACGCCTGCTGGTCAACTCTGCCGCATCGGAAACGGAGCGATATTTCAATTTTACCCATACTGTTTTTCCTATGCCCTGCATATATCATGAACATCATAGATATTGGGTTGATTAGAATTGTGAATATTGTGATGTATTATAATGTGACTGTAAAAAAATCCACCTACATTTAATTGACGCGGCCGCCGACATAAAGTTACAGTAAAAATTCAAATTTTTCAGCTCAAAAACGCAGTTTTCGCAAAATCCTGACATAAAAAATCCCCGCTTTTCCCCATCTTTTCCACTGTTTATCCCCATATCCGGCCGCTCCACGGCAAAAAGCGAGCCTTCTCCATAACACAGTTATTTCAATGACTACCAACGATTTATCTAACAAAAATTTAGGCAGATCCATCGACCGTAAACAGCTGCTTTACATAACTATTAGGTATGAAAAAGCTGTTTCTACTACTTGCGGCCCTCATCACCACCATCACGGTAATGGCTCAGAACCAGACCGTTAGCGGTACGGTGACAAGCGCCGACGGCGAGCCTCTTGCGGGCGCGACCGTAATGGGAGTCGGTACCACAATCGGTACCGCTACCGACGTCGACGGTAACTTCACTCTGTCACTGCCGGCTAAAGTCAAAAAACTCCACGTTTCCTACGTCGGAATGAACAACCGTGAAGTCGAAATCACTCTCGGAAAGATGCACATTGTCCTCGACGGTACAAATGTCCTTGACGAAGTCATCACAGTCGCCTACGGTACTGCAAAGAAATCTTCTTTCACCGGTGCCGCTTCTACGATTTCAGGCGCTACCATCGAGAAACTTCAGGTTTCCAACGTATCTAAGGCTCTTGAAGGTGCCGCTCCCGGCGTTCAGGTCGCACTCCAGTCCGGTCAGCCCGGCACAAGCGCTACTGTCCGCATCCGCGGTATCGGTTCTATCAACTCAAGCTCCGCACCTCTCTATGTTGTTGACGGCATGCCTTTTGACGGCGACCTCGCATCAATCAACCCCAACGACATCGAGTCTATGTCTGTCCTCAAGGACGCAGCCTCAACCGCTCTCTACGGCTCACGTGCCGCTAACGGTGTGATTGTCATCACCACCAAGAAAGGCAAAGAGCAGAGATCACGCGTGACTGTCGATGCCCGCCTCGGTTCCAACTCCCGCGGTATCAGCAACTACGATATCATGACTGACCCCGGCATGTTCATGCTCGCCAACTGGACACTTCTCAAAAACCAGTCGGACGGCGCTACTGCATCCGCTAAACTCATCGACCGTGTGGGCTACAATCCATACGACTGCGCCAACGACGCTATCGTGGACGCAAACGGCAACCTCACCAACGCTCGCCTTCTCTGGAATGACGACTGGACTGACGAAGCCATCCGCACCGGTCTCCGTCAGGAATACAATGTGACCGTGTCAGGCGGCAATGAGAAGAGCAACCACTTCCTCTCATTCGGCTACCTTGAGGACGAAGGTATCATCAAGAACTCTGACTACAGCCGTCTCTCGTTCCGCGCAAGCGGTGACTACGACGTGAACCGCTGGATCAACGTTAGCGGCAACATCGCCTATTCACGCGGCGAGCAGAACGCACTTCAGATTTCATCGCTCAGCAACTACTCAAACACCTTCGCGTTCATTCAGAATCTCGGTCCTATCTATCCCGTCTATGCCTACGACCGCCAGGGCAACCGCCTCTATAATGAGAACGGCTCACCCATCTACGACTTCGGCGACGGTAAATACGGCGTACGCCCTTACTCAGCAAATCAGAACGTAGTGGCATCCGACGACAAGAATCAGAACCGCTACCTCCGCGACAACATCAGCAGCCGTTTCGGTATCACTCTCAAGCTCATCGAAGGTCTCCAGTTCCGCGCCAATCTCGGCTATGACGTGACCAACACTTCCCGCGACCAGTTCATGACACCTGATTTCGGTGATGCACAGCAGGTTGACGGACGCGCCTACAAGACACGTCAGCGCAACGAGACCTATACTCTCAACCAACTCCTCTCCTACGAGAAGAATTTCGGTGAAAAGCATCATTTCGATGTCCTCGCCGGTCACGAGAGCTACAAGATGAAGCTCAACTACCTCTACGGTGCAAAATCGCACTTCTTCGAGTCGTCAATCCCCGAATTTGACAACGCCATCACAATGGATGACCTCTCGTCATCTTCCGACGAATACACAATCGAGTCATGGCTCGGCCGTGTGAACTACGATTTCGACGACAAGTATTACATCTCCGGTTCTATCCGCGGCGACGGTTCATCGCGTTTTGCCAAGGGCAACCGCTGGGGTACATTCTGGTCACTCGGTGCATCATGGCGCATCAGCAAGGAAAACTTCATGCAGGACCTCACCTGGATGGACAACATGTCAATCCGTGCCAGCTATGGTAGCGTAGGTAACGACGATATCTACTATCCCAACTCTTCGTCAAGCAACTACTACCCCGCACTCACCCAGTATCAGCTCACAAACGCCGGCGGCAGCTACTCGCTCGCCCGCTACTATCAGGGAAACCCCGACATAACCTGGGAAACATCCTATAACTTCAACGTAGGCTTCACCGCACAGCTCCTCAATAACCTCCTCAACATCGACTTCGAATACTTCAACAAGCGTACGAAAGATATGCTCTACAACGTACCGCAGTCGCCCTCTTCCGGCGTAAGCTACATCTCGGAAAATGCCCTCACCATGACCAACAAGGGCGTTGAGTTCACTCTCGGTGTCAATATTCCCATGCCTAAGGATTTCACCTGGAACTGGACATTCACCGGTACCCACTATGTCAACAAAGTTACAGACATTCCTGCCGACAAGCGTGTAGACGGTATTACTCACGGCGGTTACTACAATATCCGCGAGGGCCGTAGCGTATGGGATTTCTACTACTACAAGTTCGCAGGTCTTGACGAGACCGGTCACTCCACATGGTGGGCTGACGTAAAGGACGAGAACGGCAACATCACCGGCCGTGAGGCAGTCAACGACTATACCGCCGCCACCAAATACTATATCGGCACCGCAATCCCCGACTTCATGGGTGGCATTACCACCAACTTCACCTGGAAAGGCCTCGACTTCTCGGTAGCCATGAACTATCAGCTTGGCGGCGACATCTACGACGGTATGTATGCAGGTCTCATGGGTCAGAGCAACGCAGGCCACAACTGGCACAAGGACATCCTCAACTCATGGACTCCCGAGAACACCAATACAAATGTCCCGGTACTCGACGGCGACCAAAACGCAACCACTTTCTCTGACAAATACCTCATCGGAGCTGACTTCTTCAACCTCCGCAACATCACTCTCGGCTACTCCTTCCCCGCAAAATGGCTCAGCAAGGCACAGATTGAACGCGCACGCATCTATCTCAACGCCGACAACGTGGCCCTCTGGTCAAAGCGCAAAGGTATGGATCCCCGCCAGTACATCTCAGGTGAGTCAGCAGCCAACTACTCGACAATCCGCACTGTATCAGTAGGTCTTTCATTAACTTTCTAAAGATTAACATCACATGAAATTTCATAATATCGCATTAAAAGGAATCGCGCTTGGAGTCCTTGCCGTGGCTTCATCCTGCTCTGAGGATTTCCTTGACACCAAGCCCGAGGGCCTGATTGACGCAGCGGATGTGCTTGCCACAATGCAGAAGGACCCCTCACAGGTACAATCGTATCTCACCGGTGCCTACATGAACTACTACAACGGCGGCGAATGGCGTACCAGCCATGACGTCTATGGCATCCAGGGTCTCCGCATCGCTATGGATATGATGACCGACGACGTCACACTCCCGCGTAACGCACAGTGGTTCTCGTTTGACTATCAGCTCGACAACCGTATGGGCAACTACCGCCGTACCACCGCCACCTGGCGTGAGCTCTATCAGGTAATCAACGACTGCAACACCGTAATCGAATTCCTCAAGCCCGAGGAAGGTGCCGTGCCGGAAGGCGACGCCAAGAAGATGCTCGGTCAGGCTTACGCTTTACGCGCATTGCAATACTATTACCTCATCAATCTCTGGCAGCAGCCTTACAGCGTAAATCCCGATGCTCCCGGTGTGCCTGTCAAGACTGAAAGCGAGTACCGTCCCGAGCGTGTACCCGTAAAAGAGGTTTACGACCAGATTATTTCTGACGTCGAGACAGGCTACAACTATCTCAAGGGCGAGAAGACGGCCGACAAGGGCAGCATCTCCGAATATGCTGCAGCGTTCATCTATGCCAACGTCCTCATGTTCACCGGCGACTATACCGGTGCCGCACAGTGGGCCGAGATAGCAATGCAGGGTGCAACCCTCAACTCTGAAGCTGACATGATCAGCGGTTTCAACTCTCTTGATATGCCCGAAGTGCTTTGGGGATACAAGGTTGACACCGAGAATACATGCTACTACGCTTCATTCTTCTCTCACATCGATACCTATATGCCCGGCTACGGCGGTCAGGTGGGTTACCGCAAGCTCGTCGCTTCCGAACTCTATGACCATATCGCTGACAACGACGTCCGCAAGCAGTGGTTCGGCTATGTCGATGACTACAACCTTCTCGGCGTTGACTTCTCTTACGAGGAAGGCAACGGCTGGCTCCCCTATCTCTCAAACAAGTTCCGCGACAAATACCTGACCTCGATGGGTGCTGAAGGCCCCTTCACCTCCGATGTCATCTATATGCGCGTGGCAGAGATGTATTATGTGGCAGCCGAGGCATATTACCTCGCAAACCAGCCCGGAAAGGCTCAGGAAACTCTCACAGCAATCATGTCGACCCGTATTCCCGGCTATACCTGCACTTCGACAGGCGAGGAACTCTACAAGGAGATCTGCATCAACAAGCGAATCGATATGTTTGAGGAAGGCAGCCGTTTCTTCGACATCAAGCGACGCAACGAGTCCATCGACCGCGCTCTCAGCGTGAACACTCCCGTTGCAGGACTCCAGTATGTGAACGCTGTGAAGTATACCGGCCAGGAGAAAAAGATGATTTATATGATTCCTGACGCAGAGATTCAGAACAACCCTGAAATCACTGTTCAGAATCCTAAATAAAGAAATCCGACCATGTCGGAATTAAAACTCCTACATAATTTATCATAGACATCGGCCCCGGGTTCGTGAGAATCCGGGGCCATTTGTCATTGGTATGTCGGTTTACAGAGCCATGAGACGGAGAGATTCCACATTTTGTAATTATTTCAAATTTAAGTAACTATTCAAAAATATTTTATGTATTTAAGCCACTGCGTTATAATTGA